>CAMDDU010000039.1:0-42733 GCA_945892985.1 Bordetella parapertussis | reverse complement strand
CCCGCCATGCTGGCGAGGGCGCTGTTTCGACCGCCCTGCTCGATAAGGGTCCCGTCTTCCTCGAACGTCCGTGCCCCACCCCGTGGCGCCTTAGGCGCACCACGCAGCGCCTGCACGAAGCTTTCATAAGCATAGGGAACGGCCGGTGTCGTCATCTCAAAATGATTCATTTCTGTTCTCCTCGTTTCTGCCAGACAATGCGGGGGATGAAGGGCTTGCCCTTTTGGTGAACAAAACCCGGGACGCGCATAACCCGCCCCAGGTCGTTGACCGCCACATCCCCATGAAAGTGCTCCGCGAGCCGCTTCTGGAGCTCCCTGAACGCGTCCAGAGGGCAGCCTGAGACCAACCAGTAGGCGTGCCACCGCCCAGGACTGCTCTCGACGACAAGCGTTGGTGCAAGCTCCCACTGATAAACCGGCGCCACAGGCGAGCCGTCCAGGTCGACAAACAGCGCCCGTATGGCCGTAACGTTCTCAGCCGTGCGGCAGGTCTTTCTACCTGCGCGTATCTGACCGTCCCCGCGGTTCACCATGAAAAACACGCCGGCGCCGCGATCGTTCAAAACGCTCAAAGCCTCGGCATGCTCGTCAAAAGACCCGTGAAAGACCCGACTGAGCGCCCCCTGGTGGCTCACATCGGCACGTTCAGCAAAGGTTTGGAACGTGAAAACCGCGTCCGAAGAGAAAGCCGCTAAGAAGCGCCTCGCCTCGCCCAGGTCTTTGTCCACATCCGCGTGTTTGGCATCAGCGCCGATTCGCTGAGACACCGCCCTCCTGGGGTTTAGCCCCCAAGTAGGCGAATGCTTGCGTTTTGACCTCGACACCCGCCAGTCGCGCTTGAGCTGCTCCGCCTGGTCGAGACCAAAAACTTTGCTAATAGTGCGCGGGTGTTGACTTACGACCTGGGCAAATTTGATCGGGGAAGGCATGGGGGTTGGGGTCGTAATCATCTGCTAAACCCCGACCTTACGAGCCATTTCGAGCGTCAGGACCAACGACCTTATTTGCGCTTCGGTCTTGGCGCCGATGCGGGCCGCATTTAATGCAGCGACCTCTACTGCGGGCCACCCAACGCTTCGCGCACCCAGACGAACCTGCCTCGTCCACAGCCCCTGCGCGATACGCAGGTAGATGGTGCTCCTCGAATAGCCTGACTCTGCTTTAACGGCGGGAAGCCGCAATATTTTCTGAGACATTTTTTACCCCTTGGGTTTGTTGAACACAACCCATTACGAAGTGGCTAGGGGGTGTCTCGACAACCTAGCCAGTGAAACGAGGGGAAACGTCTAGCTAATTTACTTCTTCGAGCTAGACTGTCTTCTTGGCTTTCATAAGCTGTGCGTAGCGAATGGCAGTGCCGCTGGGTGATTTTTGTTCGGGCTTTTTACTCGTGGTCAACTGCTTTAACCGCGACACCGAAAATCCCTCGTTGGCCGCCACAACTTTGTTGAAAGCTTTAGTTCCTTTCGACCTTTCTTCGGCAATCGACTTACGCAAGCGGATCGTAAGATCTTTTTTGGACTCTAGCCCGCCGCCCCGATTAACGGCCAACTTCAACGCCTCAAAGTTAGGGCATTTGGCCGCCGGCCAACCGAAATGGAAATACGGATTGTCGGTCTCGTCGACCTGCAGGGGATCCTGTTCATAAAGCTCGTGAGCATTCTTCCGCCATTCCGTACGCAGAAAGAGTAGGCGCAACGCGCGCTCTTTTCCGGCTTCATCGGCGCGAAAAAACCGATTAAACTTGTCCCACACGCTCACCCCATGCCGCTCGATTGCAGTAGCTAAAACAGCTTCCGTTAGGTCTGTTTTTTCGAGCAAATCCCCTAAGGTTGCAATGGATTCAGGAGCCAAATCGGCCAGGAATTTCTCTACCGTGCGTTTTTTTCGCATCGATGCCTTTCGTGAGCCAACCCACAAGTCTTTAACCTTACGCGACAGCCCGCGTTATCGATATAACCGTCGCACTCTTTCGCAACTGATGTATGTGAATCGCGTGCGCCTACGTTCGAAGCGAGCTTCGATGTCAGCCATCCCAGCGGCCAAATGCTCAAACCGCGCCTATTTCACAGCACGCGATGGCGCCTAGCCAATCAAACTGTTGGGCACTTTGTTGGGCACTTTTTGTCCATCAGCGCAATAAAAACAAAAAGGCCAATCCGAAGATTGGCCTAAGTGTCTGTATCTATTGGTCGGGGCGAGAGGATTCGAACCTCCGACCCCTTGCACCCCATGCAAGTGCGCTACCAGGCTGCGCCACGCCCCGACTTAAGAATCGGATTATACCAGAGGACTCCGCGCAACCCTAGATTCACAACGTATCAATTAGTGATTTAAGTTCCTGACGTAACCACTTCGAGTCAACCGCCGTTGCAGCGGATGCCGTCGCCGCAGCGGCCTTGGCTGAACCGTTTCCCGGCACAGACGGCTGCGAGAGATTGTCATCCAGCCGGTTGCGCGCGCCGCTGATGGTAAAGCCTTGCTCATAGAGCAGCTCGCGGATACGGCGGATAAGCAGCACCTCATGATGCTGGTAATAGCGACGGTTGCCACGGCGCTTGACCGGCTTGAGTTGTGTGAACTCCTGCTCCCAGTAGCGGAGCACGTGCGGCTTTACACCGCACAACTCGCTTACCTCGCCAATGGTGAAGTAGCGCTTGGCGGGAATCGGCGGCAGATTACTGCTGCTGGATTTGCTGTTTTCCATTTTCCTGTGCTTCCTCCACCAACGCCTTGAGCTTCTGGCTGGCGTGGAAAGTCACGACTCGGCGCGCGGTGATCGGAATTTCCTCGCCGGTTTTAGGATTGCGACCAGGGCGCTGCGGTTTATCCCGCAACTGAAAATTACCGAAACCGGACAACTTTACGCTGTCGCCGGCCTCGAGCGCGATGCGAACCTCCTCGAAGAAGGTTTCGACCATGTCTTTTGCCTCACGCTTGTTCAACCCGACTTTCTCGAACAGCATGTCCGCCAACTCGGCCTTGGTGAGTGTCATTATGGCTCCCCTGGGGAAGAAGATAGCTTCTTCCACGTCTTTAGCTTAAGGGACATAAACTCCCTCGTTCCTTGTTAACTACGAAGCTTGGCGCCAGAGCGGGAGGCAAGAATTTCCATCAGCCGGGCCATAACAAAATCGGCCTCTTCATCCGTCAGCGTTTTGGAAGTATCTTGCATAACTACCCGAAACGCAAGGCTTTTTTGTCCAGGTTCAATGCCTTTTCCCTGATAGACATCGAACAATTGCACATCGCGCAACGACTCCAGATCGCAACTTTTCATCGCGTCAAGCAACGACTGCGCGCTGACGTTTTCGGCGACAACGACCGCCAAGTCACGGATGACTGCGGGAAACCGCGACAATTCCGAATAGACTGGCAGTGGCCCTTCCGAGATGGCGTCAACATCAAGTTCAAACGCCACCGGCGCTGACGGCAATTCGTACTTCGCCAGCCATGCCGGATGCAGTTCGCCTATCCATCCAATGACCTTCCCTGCGCGCAATATCTGAGCTGAGCGCCCCGGATGCAGCGCAGGGTGGTTCACCGCGGCAAAGCTGACTTCGCCGGCGAGTGCGCCGAGCAAGGCCTCAACATCGCCCTTGAGGTCGTAATAATCCACTTTTCGGGCGACAACACCCCATTGCTCTTCAAACGCCGTGCCATAAGCGATGGCACCCAGACGCATCGGCTGGCGTAATCCGGATACGCTGGATTCACCATCCACAGCCTGCGCATCACGGAAGAAAACGCGCCCGACTTCAAACACGCGCACGCGATCGCGCTTGCGATTCAGGTTATAACGGACATTCGCGACAAGACTTCCCAATAGACTGGAGCGCATGACGGCAAGCTGGCTCGCAATCGGATTGAGGAGGCGAATGGGGGCGGTGTTTGCCGCAAAGTCCGACTCCCATTCTGCGTCGACAAAGCTAAAGTTGATGACCTCGCGATATCCGCTGGCGGCAAGCTGTCGGCGCAAGTCGTGCGCGCTGCGCGAAACTTCTGACTGCGAACACATGACGGCGGCCGCCTGCGGCGGGTTCGCCGGTATGCGCTCGAAACCGAATACCCGTGCCACCTCTTCGATCAGGTCCTCTTCGATGACAATGTCAAAGCGGTGTGCCGGCGGAATGACAACAAATACTTCCTCGCCTTCCGCGTGCTTGCGCTCAAAGGCGAAGCCCAGTCGAGAGAAAATTTGTTCCATCTCATCAGCGGCGATCGCCACGCCAATTATTTTTTGCGCCCGCGCCACCCGCATGCTCACGGCGCTGCGCTCTGGCAAAGTGGCGATCTGGTCATGCACCGGTGCAGGCTCGCCCCCGCATATGTCCAGGATAAGCCGTGTCGCACGCTCGAGCCCGGATACATTGTTTTCGAAATCGACGCCGCGCTCAAAGCGGTGGGCCGCATCGCTGGTGAAATTGAAACGCCGCGTACGGCCGGCTATTGCATCGGGGAAAAAGAAGGCCGATTCGAGAAAAATATTCACAGTCTCCAGGTCGGCCTTGGTACTTTCTCCACCCATAATGCCGGCCAAGCCTATCGGTCCCGACGCATCGGTGATACAGAGCACAGTTTCATCAAGCTCCACCGTCTGCTCATTGAGCAGGGCGAGCCGCTCTCCCTTGCGGCCAAAACGCACGTCTATGCATCCGGACAATTTGTCGAGGTTATACACATGCAATGGCCGGCCGAGTTCGAGCATCACGTAATTGGTGACATCGACGAGGGCGGAAATGGACCGTTGCCCCGAGCGCTCAAGCCGCTGCCTCATCCAGTCGGGGGTCGGTGCCTTGGCGTTTACATTGGTGATGACCCGTCCGGAAAAGCGGCCGCACGCTTTGCCGTCACTGATCTTGAACGGGAAGTGCGCGTCACCAACCGGGACCACCGGCTTGATTTCAGGAGGCGTGAGGAGCGCGCCGGTCAGCGCTGACACTTCCCGGGCGACACCAAGCACCGACAGACAATCGGCCCGGTTCGGCGTGAGCTTGATCGTGATCAGCGCATCATCAAGCGCATAGTAGTCGCGGAAATCTTTGCCGATGGGAGCATCCTCCGGCAGGCTCATTAACCCACTGTGATCCTGGGAAAGCCCGAGCTCCCGCGCCGAGCAAAGCATGCCCTGGCTTTCAACCCCGCGCATTTTGGCGAGCTTTATTTCGAACGGCTTATCGGCCGTTTCACCCGGCAGCTTGGCGCCTATGAGCGCAACCGGCACCTTCATTCCGACGGCTACGTTTGGAGCGCCACAAACAATCGACAGGGGATCGGCCAAACCGGCGTCGATACGACACAAGGACAGGCGATCCGCGTTGGGATGCTTGCCCGTTTCAAGTACCCGGCCGACAACGACACCGGAGAACGCCGGTGCAAGCGCGTGGCACTCCTCCACCTCAAGGCCGGACATCGTCAACAGGTGTACGAGCTCTTGTGTCGACAAATCCGGATCAACCAGCGTCCGCAACCATTTTTCTGAAATCTGCATGGGGTAGTCGCCGTGTGTTCAGGCAAACTGCTCGAGGAAGCGCAAGTCGCCCTCGAAAAACAGCCGCAGGTCATTGATGCCATAGCGCAGCATGGTCAGTCGCTCCAGTCCTGAACCAAAAGCAAAGCCGATATAGCGCTCCGGATCGAGGCCGAAGTTGCGCACCACGTTGGGATGTACCTGCCCGGATCCGGAAATCTCCAGCCACCTGCCCTTGTTCGGACCGGAGGCGAACATCATGTCGATTTCCGCGGAAGGTTCGGTGAACGGAAAATACGAAGGACGGAAACGCACCTGCATGTCATCGGACTCGAAATAACGGCGAATGAAATCGAGATAAACGCCCTTCAGGTCGGCGAAACTTATGTTGTCGGCGATCCACAAACCTTCGAACTGGTGGAACATCGGTGAGTGCGTGGCATCGCTGTCCACCCGATAGGTTCGTCCCGGCGCGATGACTTTTATCGGCGGTATGCGATCCAGATGGCGGTAACGCTCAACGTGCTGCCTGGCATAACGAACCTGAATCGGGCTGGTATGGGTGCGTAACAACAACTGTAATCCCGAAGCGTCCTTGTCCTCCACATAAAACGTGTCCTGCATCGAGCGCGCAGGATGGTTTTCCGGATTGTTTAGGGCGGTAAAGTTGTACCAGTCTGTCTCGATCTCCGGACCGTCGGCGACATCAAAGCCGATGGAGCGGAATATTTCTTCCACACGCAACCAGGTGCGCACCACCGGATGAAGACTCCCCACGCCCTGACGTCGCCCGGGCAGCGTCACGTCAAGGGATTCGGCGGCAAGGCGTGATTCGAGCTGCTTGCGGGCGAAAAAATCGCGTCGCAATGCGAGCGACGCTTCAATCTTGTCTTTTGCCGCGTTGATCAGGGAACCGGCTTCCCGCCGCTCATCCTGGGGCATTTTGCCCAGCCCCTTTAGCAACTCCGTCAGTACCCCGGCCTTGCCAAGAAAGCGCGCCTTGGCTTGATCGAGCTCGGCCGCTTCGGTGATGCCAGCAAACAGATCCGCGGCTTCGCGAACGATGTCTTCGAGATTGTTCATGGATTGGGGAATGTGAGTTCAGCCAAAAAAGACGGCGCCAAATACTGCTTTGGCGCCGCCTCTTTGTTCCGGCCACGACGACCGGAGTGGTCTGATGCCCTAGCCCAGATTCGCCTTGACCTGATTGGCGATATGCGCAAACGCGGCTTTGTCGGCAACCGCGAGGTCGGCCAGCACCTTGCGATCAACTTCAATCATGGCCTTCTTCAGACCATTCATGAATACCGAGTAGGAAAGGCCACACTCGCGCGCTGCAGCGTTGATACGCGCGATCCACAATGCGCGGAACACGCGCTTGCGGGTACGGCGGTCACGATAGGCGTACTGCCCTGCCTTCATCACCGCCTCTTTGGCGATACGGAATACGTTACCGCGGCGACCGCGGTAACCCTTGGCTGCGTCTATTACTTTTTTATGCTTGGCGTGTGCAGTTACGCCGCGTTTAACTCTAGGCATGGCGGCTCCTTAAGCGTAGGGCAACATTGCGCGTATTGAGCGCTTGTTTGTCTCATGCACCTCTGCAGTACCACGCAGTTGGCGCTTGTTCTTGGTCGTTTTTTTGGTGAGGATGTGGCGCTTGAACGCCTGCGAGCGCTTGATGCTGCCGCCTGCGCGCACCTTGAAGCGCTTGGCGGCGCCACTCTTGGTCTTCATCTTGGGCATGACTTGTCCTTCATTTTTTGCGACACCGGGTGGCTCCTGCGGAGCACTTTGTTCCGGACTGCCCGTCCGGGACCTCGGTAACGCTTGTTTTAAAAACGCGCCCTGCTCTCGCTCAGGCTGCGGCCTTGCTGGTACTTGCAACTTCACCCTTCTTGGCGGGAATCACGACCTTTTTCGGCCCTAAAACCATGATGAGTTGACGCCCTTCCATCTTGGGGTACTGCTCTACTACGGCATACGCCTCGAGGTCTGCCTTGACCCTCTCGATGAGACGATGTCCGAATTCTTGGTGGGCCATCTCGCGCCCACGGTAACGCAAAGTCACCTTTGCCTTGTCGCCTTCTTCGAGAAACTTGATCAGGTTACGCAGCTTGATTTGATAGTCGCCTTCGTCAGTTCCCGGTCGGAATTTGACTTCCTTGACCTGAATCTGCTTTTGCTTGAGCTTGGTCTCGTGCGCCTTTTTGGCTTCGCGATACTTGAATTTACCGAAGTCCATCATCTTGCAGACCGGGGGTTTCGCCGTAGGGGCGATTTCCACCAGATCGACTTCAGCTTCTTCTGCCATGCGCAATGCATCTGCGATCAGCACAATGCCCAACTGCTCACCTTCAACACCAACTAACCGGACTTCGGGAACATTGATGTCACTATTCAAGCGCTGCGGTTTTTCCTGAGCGATGTTGATTCTCCTGAAGATCAATAATTAGGCCGCGCCGACTGCAATCGCCTCTTTTTGAAGGCGTTCGATAAAGTCCTCAAGTGCTATCTGCCCAAGGTCTTCACCGCTGCGCGTCCGCACGGCCACCTGTTGCGCTGCCTTCTCTTTTTCACCAACGATCAGTTGGTAAGGCAGCTTTTGCAAGCTATGTTCCCGTATTTTATAGGTTATTTTCTCATTCCGCAAATCACTCTCGACCCGGATGCCGGCCGACTCCAGACGCGCGGTGACGGTGCGGGCGTAATCGGCCTGCCCCTCCGAGATATTAAGAACAACGACTTGCACCGGCGACAGCCACAATGGCAAGGCGCCGGAGAAATTTTCGATCAAAATGCCGAGGAAACGCTCCATGGATCCAACAATTGCGCGATGCAACATGACCGGAACTCTGCGGCTATTGTCCTCTGCAACATACTCCGCCCCAAGACGCTCGGGCATGTTGAAGTCCACCTGCATGGTGCCGCATTGCCAGACGCGTCCAATCGCGTCTTTCAGCGAATATTCGATTTTCGGGCCATAAAATGCGCCTTCGCCCGGGGAAATCTGGAAATCGCAGCCCGATTGCTTCAGGGACTCGATCACCGCCGACTCGGCTTTGTCCCACAAAACATCAGATCCCACCCGTTTTTCAGGCCGAGTCGCTACCTTATATATAATTTCCTTGAAGCCGAAATCCCGATAGACGCGCTGTAACAATGCCGTAAATGCAACGCACTCGCCGAGTATCTGTTCATCGGTACAAAAAATGTGGCCGTCGTCCTGTGTGAATGCGCGAATACGCATGATTCCATGCAAGGACCCTGAGGGCTCATTGCGGTGGCAGGCGCCAAACTCACCGTAACGCAGCGGCAAGTCGCGATAGCTACGCAGGCCTTTGTTGAAAATTTGGATGTGGCCAGGGCAATTCATCGGTTTCACCGCGTAGTCGCGCTTTTCCGACTCGGTGGTGAACATATTTTCCTTGTAATTCTCCCAATGCCCTGATTTTTCCCACAAACTGCGGTCCAGAATCTGCGGGCAGCGCACTTCTTTGTAGCCATTACGCTGGTAGACACGGCGCATGTATTGCTCCACCTGCTGCCACAGAGCCCATCCCTTGGGATGCCAGAACACCATCCCGGGAGCCTCCTCCTGCATGTGAAAAAGGTCCAGTTGCGTTGCCAGTTTTCGATGATCGCGCTTGTCCGCCTCCTCCAACATCAATAGATAGGCGTCCTGGTCTTCTTTCTTGGCCCACGCCGTGCCGTAAACCCTCTGCAGCATTTCGTTTTTGGAGTCACCGCGCCAATAAGCGCCGGCAAGCCGCATCAGCTTGAACGCCTTGAGTTTGCCGGTCGAGGGCACGTGCGGGCCGCGGCAAAGATCGACAAAATCGCCTTCGCGATACAGCGACACATCATCGGCAGCCGGTATGGACGCAATGATCTCCGCTTTGTAATGCTCGCCAATGGACTTGAAAAATTCGACCGCCTGGTCTCGCGGCAAAACCTCTCGGGTCAGCGGAAAGTCCTTTTTGGCGAGTTCCATCATTTTTTTCTCGATGGCAGCGAGATCGTCCGGAGTGAACGGCCGTTTGTAGGAAAAATCGTAGTAAAAGCCGTTCTCGATAACCGGACCGATCGTCACCTGCGCATCCGGGAACAAGGACTTGACCGCGTAGGCCAGAAGATGGGCCGTTGAATGGCGGATTATCTCGAGTCCGTCCGCATCCTTGTCGGTAACAATCGAAAGATGGATATCTCGCTCAATGCGGTGTGAAGTGTCGACAAGCTTGCCATCCACACGACCGGCAAGCGCCGCCCGGGCGAGACCCGCGCCAATGGAAGCGGCGACCTCGGCAACGGTCACGGCGTTGTCATACTGACGGATGGATCCATCGGGCAGGGTAATGTTGGGCATGTTGTGATCCTCCAGAATCAGAAATAAAAAAGTGCGGGCCAGCCGCACTTTTTCCAAGCACTCTTTGAAGCTGCGACCGCTAATGCCTCATCAAAAAAGCAATATCAGTTCGCGGCGTCATAACGCTTGCCTTTGGGGTACTGCTGATTCAAAGCAGATGAAATTCCCTTAAGCCTCTGCTCCGGATATGTGCCGCATTACGGACAATGCCGGACTGCCCCAAGCAACATTGCTACAAAGCGAAAAAACCTTGGTAACTAAAATTGCTTGGTAGGCGCGATTGGACTCGAACCAACGACCCCCACCATGTCAAGGTGATGCTCTAACCAGCTGAGCTACGCGCCTAATAAGCAAACTATTTTAACGTAGCGGAACAGTCTGGGCAAATAAGTCTGAAACTCCGCCAAGAATCAACCGGCCCAGGACCTTGTACGCGAGTTGTAAGTATAGGGATTCAACTTGAAAACCACCTTCTGGCAGGTGAGCGTAAATTCGGTTCCGGAAACCTGAAACATGAAAGCCTCCCCGTTCGGGCACTTTGGCACGGACGAAAGGTACTTGGGCGCAAGCTTGTCGAGCGCATCGGGATAGCCGCCGACCTCCAGCTTGTGCTTGGTCAGACCATTGACCAGGTTTGCACCGCGCGACTCAGCGATGGCGATGTTCTTTTGCCCCTCGCTGTAGAAATCGAGCGCAATGTAAGCGCCTGCCAGCACAGCCGCCACCGCCACCAGCGCGATTACCTGCGCCGAACCCTGTTCTCTCTGATTGCGCGCCTGCATACATTTCCTCCCGTGTGCAATGTTTCACTCGAATATCCGCACTCTATCAAACCGCCGGACAGCGCGCAGCCCCAAAGCGCATCCGGTAGAACAAAAAGCCTGCCTCGCATAATCCGACACCGCCGGTAAATGCCGTTACGACAAACGCCATCCGCCTCTCAAGACAGGCCCAACATCTCGGCGGCGTGTTTTCGCGTGGTAGCGGTGATCGACATCCCTCCGAGCATGCGCGCAATCTCATCGATACGGCCAGCACGGTCCAAGGGTGTGACCGCACTTTTGACAGCGCCCTTTTCCCCCTGCTTTGCCACCGACCATTGGTGATCAGCCTGCGCCGCAACCTGCGCCAAGTGCGTCACACACAACACCTGCCTGCTCGCTCCCAACTCCCTCAATTTCCGGCCGACGACCTCGGCGACTGCGCCGCCAATACCGGCATCGACTTCGTCGAAAATCAGGCTCGGTACTGCGGCAGCCTTGCTGGCCACGACCTGGATAGCCAGGCTGATGCGCGAAAGCTCGCCTCCCGACGCCACCTTGGCCAGCGGCCGCGGTTCGACCCCTGGATTTGCCGCGACCTGAAATTCCACCTGTTCGTTGCCGTGAAGACTTCCCCTGGAAGCCAGGGAATTAAATGCAACCTCAAACACCCCGCCCCCCATTGCCAGCGAATGCATCGCCGCACTCACATCCTTGGACAGTTTGGCGCCGGCCTTTTTACGCCCCGCCGTCAACTTCACAGCCAGCAACTGATAGCCCGACATTGCCACCGCCTCCTGTTGGAGAATAGCGTCAAGATCCGAGGCCAACTCAAGCTCTGCCAGCCGCTCTTTGAGCGCCACCAGCCTGGTTGGCAACTCCTCGGCGTCACAGCGGTACTTGCGTGCAGTGCCGTGAATGGATTCCAGACGTTCGCTCACGCCCGCCAAGCGCGCCGGATCCAGATCAAGGCGATCGGCGTAATGACGCAGGGCATAAACAGCCTCTTGCAATTGTGCCTGAGCCGAATCAAGCAGGCTGACTGTTTCGGCAAGACCTGAATCAAGCTGCGCAAGCTGCTTGATTCGCGCGGCAACGCCCGACAGCGTTCCAAGACAGGCGCCCTCGCCCTCGGACAGGCTGTCCAGCGCCGACCGCGTGCCCTCGATCAGGCCTGCGGAGTGCGACAGCCGGCCATGCTCGGACTGGATCGCCTCCCACTCGCCCGGCTTGACGGCAAGACGCTCCAGTTCCTCAACCTGCCAGGCGACTTGCTCCCTCTCCGCCCCCCTGGCGGCGGCGTTGGTTTCATATTCGGCACGTGCCTGGGCCAAGCGATGCCAATGCCGGAAGGCGGCGGCTACCTCACGCGCAATGTCGACCAGGCCGGCATGACCATCTAGCAACTCCCGCTGGGCGTCGGGTTTCATCAAAGACTGGTGCTCGTGCTGGCCGTGAATGTCCAGCAACCATTCGCCCGCGGTGCGCATTTGCGCCAGCGTGGCCTGACTGCCATTGATGAAACCACGTGAACGGCCGCCACGGTCTATAACGCGGCGGAGTATGACCTGGTTTGCATCCCCCTCAAATGCCATCTCCCGCAGCCAATCGGCGAGGGCGGAATCAATCTCCACGCTGAATTCGGCAACGATTTCAGCGCGTTCCGCGCCAACCCGAACAACGGAGGGATCAGTGCGATCGCCAAGTGCCAAAGCCAAAGCATCGATCAGAATGGACTTCCCAGCCCCGGTCTCTCCTGTCAACGCGGTGAACCCCGCACTGAACTCCAACTCAAGGCGCTCGACAATGACAAAGTCCTTGATGTCCAGCTGCAATAGCATGTCAGCTGCCGCCGCTCATGCAAGGAGAAATACAGAATCGGCTGAAAAGCCTTGCCAGTCGGGCGTTTCCAGCTGATACCAGACCCATTTTCCGCCCTTTTACGAACATAGCAGCCACCTAAAGGTTCTCACTCCAGTGCAGTTTCTCTCGCAACATGGCGTAGTAACTGTAACCCGGCGGATGCACAAACCGTACGGTCTGTTCGGCGCGTGCCACCAGCACCCGGTCGTTTTCCTCTAGGTCGAATTGCGGCTGTCCGTCAAAATGCAGGCGGGCGTCCAGCGCGCGCTTGAGCGTTATATCAATGACACATGTGTCGCTGACCGTGATCGGCCTGTTGGAGAGGGTATGCGGGCAGATCGGCACCAGCACCATACCAGGCACGTTGGGCTGCAGAATCGGCCCATTGGAGGACAGGGCATAAGCGGTGGAACCGGTTGGCGTCGCCACAATCAGCCCGTCTGAACGTAGATCGTAAACAAACTGGCCGTCAATATGCACCATGAACTCGATCAACCGGCCGATCGCGCCCTTGTTGACCACGATATCGTTGAGCGCGAGCGTCTGAAAAACCCGTTTGCCGGCGCGCACAACCTCCGCGCTCAGCAGTGTCCGATCTTCGGTGGTGAAGCGGCCCTCCATCAGGCCGGCGATGGTTTCGATCATCGCCCCTTGGGCAATGTCGGTCATGAAGCCCAAACGTCCTTGGTTGACCCCGACCAGCGGCACCTTGAACTGCGCAAGCCCGCGCGCGGCGGTCAGCATGCTGCCATCTCCACCCAGCACGATGGCAAGATCCGCCCTCTTCCCTATCAGCGGGAAGTCAGCGTGCGGAAAATTGCTTATTTCGCTGGTCCTTGCCGTCTCGGCTTCGATCAGGATCACGCACCCGCGCTCATGCAGGAAAGCACCAAGCTTCTGCAGCGATGCGGCGACGCCGGGGGTGTTATATCGACCGATCAGGGCGACAGTTTTGAAAGCAGGCATAGAGGCGGCATTAAATCACAACCGGACTCGGCCTGTCAGGGGTAGTCGCGCAAATGCCGCAAGTCATATTTACCGTTGCTTTTTCTGCTTGTGTAGAATGCGTCTTATGCTAGATCGCCGCGCCCAGATACTTCTCAAAACGCTTATAGAGCGCTACATTTCCGATGGGGAACCTCTCGGTTCGCGCGCACTGTCGCGTTATTCGGGACTGGATTTATCACCGGCGACAATACGCAATGTGATGGCCGACTTGGAAGAAATGGGCTTCATCGCCAGTCCCCACACCTCCGCCGGACGCATACCGACCTCACGCGGCTATCGCTTTTTTGTAGATACCCTTTTGACGACCAAGCCCCTGGAACGCGGGGAAATCAGCCAGGTTGAGGACAACCTCAACCCGGACCTGCCGCAGCGACTGATCAGTTCCGCCTCCCAGGTTCTGTCGCAACTGACACACTTCGCCGGCGTAGTGGTTGCGCCAAGGCGCCGCAGCCCTGCATTCAAGCATATCGAGTTCCTCAGCCTTTCCGAGCGACGGATTTTACTCATCATCGTCACAGCGGAAGGCGATGTGCAAAACCGCATCCTGTCCACCGAAAAGGGCTACAGCCCGGCCGACCTCACAACGGCAGCCAATTTCCTCAACCAAAACTACGCCGGCCTCACCTTTGAGGACATTGGGCGCCGCGTTCAGGACGAGTTGAAACAACTGCGGCAGGACATGATTCTGCTCATGACCGCTGCACTGGAAGCCGGCAACCAAGCGCTGTCCGAAAGCACCGAAAACTACGTCATTTCCGGTGAAAAAAATCTCCTCGACTCGCATGACCTCTCATCCAACATGGGACGCCTGCGCGAACTGTTCGAACTATTCGAGAAAAAAACCCTTCTGATGCAGATTCTGGATGTCAGTAAGCGCGCCCAGGGTGTGCAGCTTTTTATCGGTGGCGAATCAGGCCTTTCACCCTTGGACGAATGCAGCATTGTTACGGCGCCCTATGAGGTGGATGGCCAGATCGTCGGATCAGTCGGCGTGATCGGGCCGACACGCATGGCCTACGAACGGGTTATTCCCATCGTCGACATTACGGCAAAACTGCTTTCAAGCGCCCTGTCCGATCACCCGTCGCACTGATTGCAACTGCGCCTCATGCCACAATTTTTGCCCGAACCGAACTACCAGCACACTAACACTTCGAAAACAGCGGTACTGCTGGTCAACCTCGGCACCCCCGATGCACCCACGCGCGAGGCAGTGCGGCGTTATCTCAAGCAATTCCTGTCTGACCCACGGGTGGTTGAAATTCCCAGGGCGCTGTGGTGGTTGATTCTCAACCTGGTCATCCTCAACGTAAGGCCGGGAAAATCAGCCAAGAAATATGCATCGATCTGGCAGGCTGAAGGTTCACCACTACGCTTTCACACCGAGCGCCAGGCCCGTATGCTGGGCGAACACCTCGCCAAAAAAATCGCCTCCCCGTTGGTCGTGGACTATGCGATGCGTTATGGCAACCCAGGCATCACCGACGCGCTCAACCGGCTCAAGGCGCAAGGATGCGAGCGCATCCTTTTTCTGCCGCTGTATCCGCAATACGCCGCCAGCACCACCGCCACCGCAATCGATGAACTGGCACGCTGGCTGTGCGCCACACGCAATGTGCCCGAGGTCCGGACCGTCCGGCATTTTCACGACCATCCGGCCTATATCGGCGCGCTAGCGGCCTCCGTAAAAGAGCATTGGTCCCGCGAGGGCCGCCCGGATAAATTACTAATGAGCTTTCACGGCCTGCCACGCTATACGCTGTCACGCGGCGACCCTTATCACTGCGAGTGCCACAAATCGGCCCGCATGCTGGCCGAGGCGCTCGGGCTTGACGATCATTCCTGGAAAATCAGCTTCCAGTCCCGCTTCGGCAAAACCGAATGGCTCAAGCCATACACGTCGGCAACGCTGACAGAATTCGCGAGGCAAGGCGTTGGGCGAGTTGACGTCGTATGCCCCGGTTTCGCCTCAGACTGCCTGGAAACACTGGAAGAAATCGCCATTGAGGCAAAAGCGGACTTCCTCACGGCTGGCGGCAAAGCATTTCACGCCATCGCCTGCTTGAATGAACGCCCGGACTGGATCGAAGCCTTGGGCAGGATCGCAATCGAACATCTCTCGGGCTGGGTCAGTGACGAATGGGACGCGAGCATGAACACAAGTCAATCTGTGATAACCCAAAACCGTGCTAAATCATTGGGCGCAATCGCCTAAAAACAGGCGGCACCGGAACAGCTTGAAACCCGCCCAAATGCCCCCACCTAAACTATCATTTTCGCCATCGAGTCCCTGAAATGTCAGAACAAACAACAAACACCCAGCAAACGCCACCCCCTGCAGATCAAACTGCCACGACTGCCGGCACCGAAGACAAACCAAATCCGGAAGCCTTGCTATTGATCGCGGAAGCGAAAATTCAAGAATTGAGTGACGCCTGGCTGCGCGCCAAGGCGGAGACTGAAAATGTGCGCAAACGCGCGCAAGCGGATGTTGCAGGGGCACATAAATTTGCCACTGAAACCTTTGCCGAGTCCCTTTTACCAGTTCGGGACAGTCTTGAGGCCGCCCTGGCCAGTGATAGCACGCAACTGGACAGCCTCAGAAGCGGCGTCGAGCTTACCTTGCGACAACTGGATGCCGCCTTCGAAAAAGCGAATCTCAAAGAGGTCGCGCCGGCCGGCGAAAAATTCGACCCAAACCGCCACCAGGCTATCAGCATGATTGACGCGGATGCCGAAGCCAATACGGTGGTCGGTGTCCTGCAAAAAGGCTACGTGCTGCACGAACGCGTGCTGCGTCCGGCGCTGGTCACGGTGGCCAAACCAAAGGCTTAATCTGTCCTGCCCGCAAAGGCAGGCAGTTTCGTATTAAAAATCCGTATTAAACCGTATTAAACCTTAGGTAATCCTGCGAAAGCCCTATTGAAGTCAAGGGAATGAACCCAATATCGGGCATAGGGTTATTTTTTACCGCGAAATTTAAGGAAAAGTGTAATGGGCAAAATTATCGGAATTGATCTTGGAACCACAAACTCCTGCGTTGCCGTCATGGAAGGCGGGAAACCCAAGGTCATCGAAAACTCGGAAGGTTCACGCACAACCCCTTCAATCGTTGCCTACATGGAGGACGGTGAAATTGTATGCGGTGCCCCGGCTAAACGTCAGGCCGTCACCAACCCGCAAAATACCCTTTCCTCGGTAAAACGCCTTATCGGCCGCCGTTTCGAGGAAAAAGAAGTGCAAAAGGACATCAAGTTGATGCCCTACAAGATTGTCAAAGCGGACAACGGCGACGCTTGGGTTAGTGCGCGCGGCAAGAGCATGGCCCCGCCCCAGATTTCGGCCGAGGTTCTGCGCAAAATGAAAAAAACCGCCGAGGACTACCTCGGCGAAGAAGTAACCGAAGCGGTCATCACCGTGCCCGCCTATTTCAATGACAGTCAGCGCCAGGCAACCAAGGACGCGGGCCGCATTGCGGGACTTGAAGTCAAGCGCATCATCAACGAGCCTACCGCTGCGGCTTTGGCTTTCGGGCTGGACAAACAGGAGGGCGACCGCAAGATTGCGGTTTATGACTTGGGCGGTGGTACCTTTGATATTTCGATCATCGAAATTGCCGAGGTCGAGGGCGAGCACCAGTTTGAAGTGCTTTCAACCAACGGCGACACCTTTCTTGGCGGCGAGGACTTTGACCAACGCATCATCGATTTTCTGGCCGATGAGTTCAAAAAAGAACAGGGCATCGACCTTCGGGGCGACGTCCTCGCACTGCAGCGCCTTAAAGAAGCTGCGGAAAAGGCAAAGATCGAGCTTTCTTCGTCGCAGCAGACCGAAGTCAATCTACCCTATATTACTGCTGACAAATCAGGTCCCAAACACTTGGCGGTCAAGATCACCCGCGCAAAGTTCGAGAGCCTGGTCGAAGAGTTGATCGCCCGCACCATGGAGCCTTGCAAGCTGGCGATCAAGGATGCCGGCGTGAAAATCACCGACATTGAGGACGTAATCCTCGTTGGCGGCATGACACGCATGCCCAAAGTGCAAGAAATGGTCAAGGAGCTCTTCGGCAAGGAACCACGGCGCGATGTGAACCCGGACGAGGCTGTTGCCGTAGGCGCATCCATTCAGGGCGGTGTGCTGCAAGGTGAGGTCAAGGATGTGCTCCTGCTCGACGTCACGCCGCTGTCTCTGGGCATCGAAACCCTGGGCAGCGTGATGACAAAACTTATCCAGAAAAACACCACGATCCCGACCAAGGCCCAGCAGGTTTTTTCGACCGCGGACGACAACCAGTCTGCCGTAACGATTCACGTGCTGCAAGGCGAGCGCGAGGTCGCATCCGGCAACAAGAGCCTCGGCCAGTTCAATCTGGAGGGTATTCCGCCCTCACCTCGCGGCATGCCGCAAATCGAGGTCACCTTCGACATCGATGCAAACGGCATCCTGCACGTTTCCGCCAAGGACAAGGCCACGGGCAAGGAAAACAAGATCACCATCAAGGCAAACTCAGGCCTGAAGGAAGATGAGATCCAGCGCATGGTCAAGGATGCCGAAGCGCACGCTGACGATGACAAAAAAACCATTGAATTGGTGACCGTGCGCAATCAGGCTGATGCGCTCATTCACTCGGTGAAAAAATCCCTTGCCGACTACGGTGACAAGATTGACGCTGATGAAAAATCAAAGATTGAAGCAGCGCTCAAGGATGCCGAGGAGGCACTCAAGTCCGACAGCAAGGAAACAATCGAAGCAAAGTCGCAGGCTCTGGCACAGGTATCGCAAAAACTCGGTGAAAAAATGTATGCCGACGCACAAGAAAAGGCTGCACCAGAAGCAAGCGGACAGGCTGAGGCCAAGAAGGACGACGGCAATGTGGTAGATGCCGAGTACACCGAGGTCAAGGACGCAAAAAAATAACAAATCAACGCAACGGCGCCGATGGCGCAAAGTGACACAAACGGGATTCTCCGAATTGTGCGCTTTGCGTCTTCGCGTTTTAAGGTTCCCTTCCAATGGCAAAACGCGATTACTACGAAGTTCTGGGCATCAACAAGGACGCTGATGAAGAGGCGATAAAAAAAGCCTATCGAAAGCTCGCCATGAAACATCACCCGGATCGGAATCCGGACAACCCGAAGTCGGAAGATCATTTCAAGGAGGCGAAAGAGGCCTACGAAATGCTCTCCGATGCAAACAAGCGGGCCGCCTATGACCGATACGGGCACGCAGGGGTGGATCCCTCGGCTGCCGGTGCGGGTGGGCAGGGGTTTTCAAATTTCTCGGATGCATTTGGCGACATATTCGGCGACATATTCGGTCAGACTTCTGGCGGCAGGGGCGGACGTTCAGGCGTTTCCCGTGGTGCCGACCTGCGCTACAACCTTGAAATTTCCCTGGAAAACGCGGCAAAAGGCACGGAAACAAAAATCCGCGTGCCGAGCATGGTCTCGTGCGAACCGTGCAAAGGATCTGGCGCAAAGCCAGGCACCGCCCCGAAAAACTGCCCGACCTGCGAAGGCCATGGGCAGGTACGTATGCAGCAGGGATTTTTTTCGATTCAACAAACTTGTCCACGCTGCCACGGCACAGGAAAAATAATTCCCGAACCATGCCCCACCTGCTCCGGTGCCGGGCGCACCAAGCAACACAAAACACTGTCGGTGAAGATTCCCGCAGGCGTTGACGAGGGCGACCGTATCCGTCTCGCCGGTGAGGGCGAAGCCGGACAAAGCGGCGGACCATCTGGCGACCTTTATGTGCAGCTACATCTAAAACCGCATGCCGTATTCCAGCGCGACCACGACGATCTGCATTGCGAAATGCCAATCAGTTTCACCACGGCCGCCCTTGGCGGGGAAATCGAAATTCCCACGCTGGATGGGGCGGCTAAAATGAAGATTCCGTCGGAGACACAAAGCGGCAAGGTCTTCCGCCTGCGTGGCAAGGGCATACGCGGGGTACGCAGCCAAAATTTGGGGGATCTGCTATGCCATGTCGTGGTGGAGACTCCGGTTAAACTCACAGAGCGCCAACAGGAATTGCTACGTGAATTGGAAACGCTCAACTTGTCAGATGGCGACCGGCACAACCCGCGCGCCAAGTCCTGGATGGACAAAGCCAAGGAATTTTTCGCTTCCTGAGCCTATCCATGAGGGGCGCAGGTGACCCGCCGCACACGGGTCACCTCCGCTGCCAACCTTAGCCCCGCTCATTGCCGGTTCCGAACACAGACGCATATGGCGCATTCGCGCGTGAAGCCGATATGACTGCAGCAGGCAGACGGGCAGGAAACGGTACAATGGTCGCGGAGGCATAGTGCGCCGACCCAGCACCGCCTGGTTCAATATTCCAGTACAGTGGGCTCGCTGGGTGAATTGCCAGAAAGGGAACTCGATATGGGAAAACACGGTTTGCAGCTTGCACTCATTATTTTGGCACTTGCACTACCATTCACCGCCTGGCCTCAGGCCCCCATTGCCGGGGTGACCGCCAAAACCATACTCATCGGCCAGTCAACGCCGCTATCCGGCGCAAACAAGGAATTGGGTGAGGACATTCGGAACGGCGCCCTGGCCTATTTTAAAAAGATCAACGACGCCGGCGGTATCAACGGTCGCACCATCGAACTGCTGTCTCTGGACGATGCGAATGACACCACACGTTCCGGCGAGAATGGCAAGGAACTGCTTGCGAATAAAGGCGTCCTTGCTTTGTTTGGCTATGCCAGCGCAACCCTGAGCCGCCCTGCACTGCCTTTCGTCGAACAGTACAAGGCGCCGTTTTTCGCCCCCTTTACGGGCGCCGACCCAATGCGAAAATTCAACCCCTATATCTACAACGTCCGCGCGAGCTACGCCGACGAACTTGAGAAGATCGTTGAGTACTATTTCACCACCGGCTCGAAGCGATTCGCTGTCGTGTACTACGACGATGTCGTCGGCAAAGAGAATTTTTCAGCAGTGGAACGTGCGCTTAAAAAGCGCGGCCTGACTGCGACCGCAGTCACGGCATTTAAGGATCGCGCCAAACCCGACATCGAGGGTGGCGTGCAAGAGGTCGCCAAAGGTAAGCCGGAGGTCGTCATCCTGACCACCCTGTTCAAGGCATCTGCCGACTTCATCCGTTCGGGAAGAAAAAGCGGCCTTAACGCGCAGTTTGTCAGCAATTCCTTTCCCGGCGCCAGCCCGCTCGCGAAAGAACTCGGAAAGGACGGTGTTGGGGTAGCCGTCGCGCAAGTGGTTCCCCCTCCCACGCGAAAATCCCTGCCGATCGTTCGGGAATACCAGGCTGCAATTGAAAAACTGACCGGAAAGAAAGAGTATTCCTTTACCGCGCTTGAGGCTTATATTGCCGCTAAAACCCTGGGAGAGGGAATCCGTCGCGCCGGACCAAGACTATCGCGGGCTTCTCTCGCCAAGGCGCTCGACACGATGCAAAAATGGGATGCTGGCGAGTATTTTGTCAATTTTTCCCCATCCGATCATAACGGCAGCACTTTTGTCGAATTGACTATTATCGGCAAGGATCTGCAGTTCAGCTACTAGGCGAATCACACGGTCCGCCAGTTAAGCGCTTGCCTGGCGATTCAGGCGCGTCGCCAGGACGTGCCCGCCGCACTGTCCTCCAGGACAATGCCAGACGCTGCGAGCGCGGCACGTATGCGGTCCGCCTCCGCAAAGTTCTTTGATTTTTTCGCCGCGCCCCGCTCAGCGATCATTCGTAGAATGCCTGCCTCGTCAAAGGTCGACTCATCCGCAGCACCACGGCGGAAAAACACGGCAGAATCACGCTGCAGCAGGCCCAGATGCCCGGCCAGTGCGCGAAGCAAGGGCCCCGCTGCCGCATCGCCGCAATTAGCCTCTGTAGCGAGCTCGAACAGGGTCGCCACGGCTTCCGGTGTGTTGAAGTCGTCATCCATCGCCGCGCGAAAGCGCTTCGAATGCGGCAGGGACCAGTCAATCGAGGCTCCCCCGAGCGGAACGTCCTTTAACGCGGTGTAAAGACGGGTAAGAGCGCTACGCGCATCGTCGAGGTGCTGATCAGAGTAATTAAGCGCGCTTCGATAATGGGCCCTGACAATAAAAAACCGGACAACCTCAGGATCATATTTCTTCAGCACCTCGCGAATAGTGAAAAAATTTCCCAACGATTTGGACATTTTTTCATTGTCAACGCGCACAAAACCAACATGCATCCAAGTGTTCACGAATCGCGCGGACGATATGCCCCCCGCCATCGCCCCCTCCGACTGCGCAATCTCATTTTCGTGATGCGGAAATTGCAGGTCCTGGCCGCCACCATGGATATCGAACTCAGCCCCCAACAATTCAGCTGACATCGCGGAGCATTCAATATGCCAACCCGGTCGTCCCCTGCCCCAGGGTGATTCCCAAAAGGGCTCCCCCTCCTTGGCGTGCTTCCATAGAACAAAATCGAGCGGATCTCGCTTGGTCGAATTGACATCGACACGCTCCCCCGCCCGCAAGTCATCCAGGGACTTGCCGGATAAGGCGCCATATCCGGGAAAATCTCTTACGGAGTAGTTCACATCACCATCGACCGCGGCGTATGCAAGACCACGCGCCTCGAGAATGCCGATCAAATCAAGCATTTTCGGCACATAATTGGTCGCGCGCGGCTCCACGTCCGGGGCTTGCACTCCAAGCGCCACCGCATCCTCGTCCATGAAACGGGCGAAACGGTCCGTCAAAGCGCCTATGGATTCACCATTTTCTACGGCACGTCGAATAATTTTGTCGTCGATGTCCGTGATGTTCCGAACATATCGGACCTGATAGCCGGATTCGCGCAACCAGCGTTGAACGATATCGAATCCGACCATGACCCGGGCGTGTCCCAAATGACAGTAGTCGTAAACGGTCATGCCGCAGACATACATACCCACCCGGCCGGGCACACAAGGAACAAAATCCTGTTTTCGACGACTAAGAGTGTTGAAAATTTTGAGCATCAAAGGGCGGCCCCGGTCGGGCGGATTGGGAATTAACCCTAATTCCCCGAAATCAGCGGAAAATCTTGATTATTGTGAAGTTTGCGGAGATTTTTGATAAAATCTCCAGCTATCCAACGGCCCAAAAGTATACCACGATGCAAACCACGTTCAGGCTCAGCGCAATACTTCTCGGCTTCATTCTATGCGGCGCCTCTTGGGGGCAAACCGAGGACCTTCAAGAAGCAACGCGTCTTCTTCGCCAGGGTCAGTCCGCGCAAGCACTTGAGAAGGTGAACCAATTCCTTTCGGCCAAGCCACGAGATGCGCAAGGCCGCTTTCTGCGGGGACTGATTCTCGTCGAACAAAATAAAACAGCGGAAGCTATTTCGGTTTTCACAAAACTGACCGAGGACTACCCGGAGCTGCCCGAACCTTACAATAATCTTGCTGTGCTTTACGCCTCGCAGGGGCAGTATGACAAGGCAAAGACATCACTTGAGATGTCTATCCGCACACACCCGAGTTATGCGACAGCCTATGAAAATCTCGGCGATGTGTATGCGAAGCTTGCCACGCAAGCGTACGACAAAGCCTTACAACTCGACTCGAACAACCCCACCGCACAATCGAAGCTCTCGCTAATCCGCGATCTGTTCACTGGATCGACGCGCCCAGGAAAAACCTCCGCCAAGTCCGAACCTGCGCGCATTGTCGTACCCGAGCCCACTCGCCCTGCCGCAGCGGCACCAACCACTGCCGCTGCAGTCGCTGCACCCAAAGTACCAGAGGCAAAAGTAGCTGAGGCAGCCAAACCCGCCCCCCCCCCAGCCACAACAAAACCCGCCCCCGATGAAGTCATCAAGACGGTACGCGCTTGGGCAGCGGCTTGGTCGAAAAAAGACGTCAATGGATACCTTGGCTATTACGCCAAGAACTTCAAAACTCCGAACGGAGAAGCACGCGCGGAGTGGGAAAGTGCGCGGAGGCAACGTATTCTTGCACCCAAGAAAATTGATGTCGGGGTCGATGCACCAAAAGTCATACTCGCAGACGCGAACACAGCAACAATCAGCTTCCGTCAGCAATATCGCTCTGACACGCTGAAGGCAAGCAGCAGCAAAACCTTGGTGATGGTTAAAAGTGATGGCAAATGGCTGATCCAGCAGGAACGAGTCGGCAACTGATGCACGAGGTCAAATACGTCAGACAACTCGCTCTCGCCGCCGCCTTCTCTGCGATCTTCAGCGCATCCCCCCTACGTGCCGATACAGGGCCGGAAGCGCTGCTAAATCAGGTTTTCGAAGCCATCAACCAGAACCGCCTGGACAATGCCCTCACCCAGGTCGAGGCCTTGCTGCGCAGCAACCCAAATTTCCGCCTGGCTAATCTGATCAAGGGCGATTTACTCATCGCTCGTGCCCGTCCCCTGCGCAGCCTAGGGGATGCACCGAATGCACCCCATGAACGCTTGGAAGATTTACGCGCAGAAGCCATCGCACGGCTCAAAGCCTACCGGGAACGCCCACCGGCCGACAAGGTACCTCGTTATATCCTCGCAATGCAGCCGGAACAACGCTACGCCGTTGTTGTGGATGCCCACCGCGCACGTCTGTTCCTGTACCAAAATGTCGATGGCATCCCGCGACTCGTAGCCGACTACTACATTAGCGCCGGGAAACGGGGTATGGACAAGATTCGTGAAGGTGACGAAAAAACGCCCATAGGCGTCTACCATGTCACAGCAAATCTGCCGCGATCCAAACTAACAGACTTTTACGGTAGCGGCGCCTTCCCGATCAGCTATCCCAATGAGTGGGACAAACGGCGGGGACGCAACGGACATGGAATCTGGTTGCACGGTACCCCGTCGGATACCTTCAGTCGCCCACCTCGGGCGAGTAATGGGTGTGTTGTTTTATCAAACCGGGACCTCGATGCGTTGGCAAAGAGCCTGCAGGTCGGGCTTACCCCCGTGATCATCAGCGAAAAAATAGAGTGGCAATCAATTGAAGAACTTGCGGCAGACCGCAAGGCGCTCAAAGATGCTATCGAGCATTGGCGTATCGACTGGGAAAGCCGGGACACCGGTCGCTACCTGAAACATTATTCGAAGAAATTTTCCTCGGGAAGCCAGGATTTCAGTGCCTGGGCAAAGCACAAGGAATCCGTTAACAGCGGAAAAGAATGGATCAAGGTAGGCCTTAATGGCTTAAGCATGTTCCGTAGTCCGGGCCAGGAACTGGTCGTCGTAAGTTTCCAGCAGGATTACAAATCTAACAATCTGGCCAACGGCATGAAAAAGCGCCAGTACTGGATCAACGAGAGCGGCCATTGGCGCATCGTCTACGAGGGGGCCGCATAAGCCGGTCCTGAAAAAGGAAAAACATGAACAGCAGATTTGCGCTCGCCTTTGCAATGTGCCTTACTTGGGGCGAAGCATTTTCACAGCAGGTCCAAGTACAAACCAACCAGGGGTCGATCACCATTGAGTTGTACGGGGACAAAGCACCCGCCACGGTGGCCAACTTTCTGCAATACGTTAAAGATGGTTTTTACAGCGGAACAGTGTTTCATCGTGTCATTGACGGTTTCATGATCCAGGCTGGTGGATTGACGCGGGATATGCAGGAAAAACGCACCCGTGCGCCGGTGAAAAACGAAGCGGATATTGGCATCAAGGCCGGTCTGCGGAATACCACCGGCACATTAGCCATGGCGCGAACCTCAAATCCGGATTCTGCCAGCGCACAGTTCTTCATCAATCTCAAGGACAACGACTTTCTGAACCACAGCTCAGCCACACCATCTGGTTGGGGATACGCTGTGTTCGGAAAAGTAACAAAAGGCATGGAAATTGTCCAAAAAATTGCCGCAGTCGAGACAGCAACAGCGGGCCCCCATCAAAACGTGCCGCGCACGGCCATAGTCATCGAATCGATGACAGTCGTCCCGGTAAAATAAAAAGCCGCCTTGGAACTATTTTTAATCTTTTAAAATCGAAAACACTATGGTCAATCTGCACACGAACCACGGCATCATCACACTTGAACTTGACGTAGAAAAAGCCCCTGAAACAGTCAAGAACTTCCTTGAACACGTCGAAAGCGGCCATTACGACAATACGGTATTTCATCGCGTGATTGACGGTTTCATGATTCAGGGCGGCGGATTCGAGCCGGGCATGAAACAAAAACCGACCAAAGCCCCCATCAAGAATGAAGCGGCCAACGGACTCAAGAACGATCACTATACGGTCGCGATGGCACGCACATCTGATCCGCATTCAGCGACAGCGCAGTTTTTCATCAATATCAAGGACAACACTTTCCTCAATCACACAGAGCCCAGCGGGCAGGGGTGGGGATATTGCGTCTTTGGCAAAGTTATCGCCGGACAGGATGTCGTCGACAAGATCAAGGATGTGGAAACCGGCTCAAGCGGATTTCATCAGGATGTGCCGGTCGAGGACGTTATCATTGCGCGGGCCGAAGTCACGGCTTGATCCATGAAACCGGCCATGTTCATCTCCGACCTGCACCTCTCGGAGAGCAGGCCGGATATAAACGACTTATTTTTCCATTTCCTTAATGGACGGGCCTCGCACGCCTCAGCCCTTTACATACTTGGCGACCTGTTCGATTACTGGGCTGGCGATGACGATTGCGATGCCCCTTTAAACAAGACCGTAATTACTGCCCTCGCTGAACTTCGAGCTTCCGGTGTTCCGGTAAATTTCATGCATGGCAATCGCGATTTCCTGGCCGGCGAGGAGTTTTCCCGACGCTCCGGCCTGACGATGCTTCCAGACCTAATCCACATCACCCTATTCGGCACACCGACCGTGCTGCTGCATGGAGATACGCTCTGCACCGATGATCACGAATACATGATTTTCCGCGAAAAAATTCGCTCTGCGTCTTGGGCTGCCGATTTTCTGTCCAAACCAATCAAGGAACGAAAGGCCATTATCAGTGGGCTGCGCCGTCAGAGCGAGGAAGAGAAACGATCTAAAACTGACCTGATCATGGATGTCCGCACAGACACCGTCGAAGCGCTATTACGTGGCCTGGGCTATCCACGTCTCATACACGGTCACACCCATCGTCCGGCCAGGCACGAACATGTTGTAGACGGGCACCTCTGCGAGCGATGGGTACTCGCAGACTGGTGCCAACAGGGTGCAGTGCTCATTTGTGATGAACAGGGTTGCCGGGAGGAGACGGTTTAACCCGTCCGGTTCGAACAAGGGGCAAGGATGCCTGGAAAGTGCCGTCTCTCGCGACTTTCCAGCCATTTCGCCCCTACATTCCCGCAGAATTGCCCCTACCCTAGGCCAGGCCGCGTGCAAGATCCTCGCGTAAATCCTTCACCGACTCAAGACCAACGGCGACCCGTAACAAGCCATCGCCAATTCCCGCCGCGACCCTTGCCGCTTGGTTGATCCGGCCATGGGTGGTTGTTGCCGGGTGCGTGATCGTGGTCTTTGTATCGCCCAGATTGGCCGTAATGGAAATCATGCGGGTCGAATCAACAACGCGCCAGGCACCGTCTTTGCCACCCTTGACGTCAAATGCAACAACCGCACCTCCCAAACGTTGCTGCTTCATCGCAAGGGCGTGCTGTGGATGTGACGCAAGCCCTGGGTAATAAACCCGGTCAATGCCGGGATGCTGCTCCAGCCATCGCGCCAACTCCAGGGCGCTGGAGGACTGCGCCTCCATCCTGATATGCAGCGTTTCCATTCCCTTGAGCAGAATCCAGGCATTGAACGCGCTGAGTGCCGGTCCCGCGTTGCGCATAAAAGGCAAGACCTTCTCGTCAATGTACTTGCGGTCGGCCACAATCGCACCTCCCAATACCCTGCCTTGGCCATCCAAATATTTAGTGGCAGAGTGAATGATGATATCGGCGCCAAGCTCAATAGGGCGCTGCAACGCCGGGCTGCAAAAACAATTGTCCACCACCAATACAGCACTCGCACGGTGGGCAATGCCGGCTAAGGCGGCGATATCGGCCACCTCTGTGAGCGGGTTGGACGGTGATTCAATAAAGAGCATGCGTGTCTCTGGCCGAACGGCAGCCTGCCATTGCTCTGGCTTGGTCAGATCAACAAATGTCGTTACCACACCGAACCGAGACATCTGGTTGGCGAACAATTGCACGGTTGAGCCAAACAGGCTGTGCGATGCGATCACGTGATCTCCCGCCTTGAGAACGGTCATCGCGCAAACCAGTATCGCCGACATTCCGCTGGCAGTGGCTATGCAAGCCTCCGCCCCCTCAAGCGCCGCCAGCCTGTCCTGGAAAACAGTGACCGTTGGGTTTGTGAATCGCGAGTAAATGTTCCCCTGCTCCACCCCGCTAAACCGGGCCGCCGCCTGTGCTGCATTTTCAAACACATAACTCGAGGTGAGGAACAGCGCCTCGGAGTGCTCGTTGAACTGGCTGCGTGCTATCCCAGCCCGTACCGCGAGCGTTTCCCGATCGAAGTTTTCAGACATGATGAGCCTTGAAATAATTAAACCCGTCGTGGCATCCAGCCAGGACGGGGCGCCCTTGCTTTAGCCGTATTTATTACGCGCCCGCAAGCTGTATATCAAATCGGCGCGATCCAGAAAATACACAACCGTCATCTGGCGGCCAACTTTGCCCGCGGTCTTTGGTACGCCTTGCTAGGCCAGGTTAAGGTCCAGTTGATTTGGCTCAGACTCGTCATTGCCATCTCCCCGCGCCCCGTTACGCTGCGACTCCACGGACCGGAGATACTCAGTCGTAATATCACCGGTGATATATTTGCCGTCAAAACACGATGTTTCAAATTGGGTCAAGTGTGGATTGGCCTCACGCACAGATGCAATCAGCGCATCGAGATCCTGATAGATCACCGCATCCGCTCCGATCTCCCTCGCGATTTCTTCCTCTGAGCGGCCGGTGGCGATCAACTCCTGGCGCGTAGGCATATCAATGCCATAGACATTGGGGAAGCGCACTGGTGGCGCCGCAGACGCGAAGTAAACCTTGCTCGCGCCCGCCTCGCGCGCCATCATCACAATCTCCCGGCTCGTCGTGCCACGAACAATCGAATCATCGACGATAAGCACGTTTTTTCCCTTGAACTCCATATCGATGGCATTTAATTTTTGCCGAACAGATTTCCTACGGATGGTTTTTCCCGGCATGATGAAGGTACGGCCGATATAGCGGTTTTTCACGAATCCTTCACGGTACGAAATGCCAAGCCCCTTGGCCAGTTGCAATGCGCTTGGTCGACTCGAATCGGGCACCGGGATGACTACGTCGATATCATGATCCGGCATTGTTCTGCGGATTTTTTCGGCAAGATGTTCCCCCATGTGCAAGCGGGACTCATAAACAGAAACGCCGTCCATCAGTGAATCAGGACGTGCGAGATAAACATATTCAAAAATACACGGGCTAAGCACCTTGCTCTTGACGCACTGAAAACTGAATAGACGCGATTGCTCGTCGATGAAAATTGCCTCGCCGGGCAGCACATCGCGCACTGTTTCAAACCCCAAGGCGTCCAGTGCGACACTCTCGGATGCGAGCAAATACTCATCGCCGGACTCGGTGCGATTGCGTCCGATAATGAGCGGGCGGATCCCGTAGGGATCGCGGAAAGCAAGCAATCCATGTCCGGATATCATCGCCACCACCGCATAAGCACCGCGGCAACGAAGATATACATTGGTCACAGCATTGAAAATTGTCTCCGGGTCGAGGCGGAACCCCTTTGAACACATTTCCAATTCGTGCGCCAGAACATTGAGTAGCACCTCCGAGTCGGAATTGGTATTAATGTGCCGGAGATCCTGCCTGAACATTTCCTGCTTTAGCGCATCCGCATTTGTCAGATTCCCGTTGTGGGCAAGCACAATACCGAATGGCGAATTAACGTAGAAAGGCTGCGCCTCCGCCGCGTTAGAGGCAGAACCTGCCGTTGGATAGCGGCAATGCGCAATGCCCATATTTCCCGGAAGCGAGCGCATGTCCCGGGTACGAAACACGTCACGCACATAGCCGGACCCCTTGTGCATATGAAAGGTCTTTGATTCACTGGTCACGATGCCTGCAGCGTCTTGACCGCGATGCTGCAAGAGTAGCAACCCGTCATACAAGAGCTGGTTTACCGGCGTCTTTGACACCACTCCCAGAATTCCGCACATGGACTACAGCCTCTCTACTGGTAAAAACATACTGAAACCGGCTTACCCATGGGGCAAACTGCGTTTCCGGGAGCGCATGGCCGAACATCTCGGCTTACATTCGTTATTCCAAATACCCAACCCACCCGGTCCGCAGCTCTATCGGCACGTGCACGTAAATCAATCAATCGAATTTCACCCGCTGAGCCAGTTCCTCGGGCAACAGCGGCTTCGCTGCAACCACCGCCGTTTCCAGAGGGCCACTCAAAATTGCCTGCCGCCAGATGGGATCCTTGGGTAGCATCGTCAAGCCCCCTAACATCACAACGACAAGGACGACAATCGCTCCCCTCGCAAATCCAAACATGGCTCCCAAAACCCGGTCTGCGAAACCCAGCCCTGCTGCTTTGATTAACATTGAGCAAATCCAGCCCGCCAACGCGGAAAGCAGCAGCACTGCGAGAAACACTATCACGAATGCCATTGCTACGCGCACCACAGGAGTACTCACAGCTTCCGGCACCCATTCTGCGACCTGTGACGCAAACATGGACGCAGCCATCGCAGCCAATATCCATCCGGCCAAAGCAATCATTTCTTTTATCAGACCGCGAAATATCCCGATCAACATCGAAAGCCCGATCACACCGAGCACAGCGTAATCAAACCATGTCATCGGACTGTCACTGCCCCCACATCGAGTCCGGCAGCCTTGAGAGTTTCACGCGCCTTTTCAGCATCCGACTTGTTTTTGAACGGACCGCCCAGCACGCGAATTTTTTCGCCGTCCTTAGTTTTCAGCACCTCAGTAACTGACTTTACGCCGACAGCCTCCAGCTTGGATTGGAGTTGCTTGACGTTGCCTGGATTGGAAAAGGTACCTAGGGGAACCCCCCAAACCTCGTCGTTAAGCAGGGCCTGCGCAGCTTGTGCATCAGCGCCGGGCTTGGCCATCGCGGGGGATGCTTTGACATCGGCTTTGGGGGACAGCTCAATCGCGGGCACCGTTTCTGTTTTTTTGGCGGGCGCGAGCTTCTGCGCGGGCGACTCCGACTTCTTCCCCGTCACCTCCGACGGGAGAGACTCCGTTTTGACTGGCTCAGTGGAGTCTACCTTTTCAGACACTGCCGTTTGCGGAAGCACGCGTGTCTTGAAACCTCCCGAGTCCTGACGTGGAATCTGGACCGACAGCTCGTTTTGCAACGGCTTGGGCTCCTTGTCCAGCACCATAGGCAAAACAATGACGATGAACAACACCAACGCCACGACCCCGATTAAGCGACGGCGTGCACGTTTTTTTAGCAGGAGCGCGTCTGGATTTTCGGACATGAGATCAGCTAGTTTGGGTCGCGCGAGCGGCCAGTACCTCAGAAACAGTAAGGAAAGATCCGAACACGACAATTCTATCATTTTCGCCTGCCACATCCAACGCAGCCAAATAAGCCTCGCGCGGCGATTCGAACTCAAGAATAGGCGCCCTGACCTCTGCCACTGTCAGTATTTTTGCAAGATCGCACGCCCTGGTGCCACGAGGCGAGCCGAGCGTCGCAAGATGCCAGCGGTCTATGCGCGCCGCTACTTTACGCACAACGCCCGCGATATCCTTGTCCTGCAACATGCCGAATACCGCGATTGTGTTGGGTGCAAAGCCCATGTTGGACAGATTTTCCGCGAGTACCGCGCCAGCGTGCGGGTTGTGAGCCACGTCAAGAACAATGACCGGCTTCCCGGGCAATACCTGAAACCGGCCCGGCAACTCCACAAGGGACAGGCCTTTGCGCACATCGTGCATTCCCACCGGAATGCGCTCACGCAACACCTCCAGCGCCGAAAGTACGGCACTCGCATTCAACAATTGGTTGGCTCCCCTTAAGGCAGGGTATGCAAGCCCTGCCCGCTTGCCGCCACGCCCCCAGTAACCCCATTGCTGCCGGTCGCCCTGGTATCCAAAATCTTTCTCAATTAGCTGCAAATCTGCACCTATCCGGGAAGCATAGTCGAGAACACTTTGGGGAGGCCTTGGGTCTGCGCAAATTGCCGGCCGACCCGGACGGAAAATGTGCGCCTTCTCCCACCCAATTTTCTCGCGCGTATCGCCCAGCCAGTCCATATGATCAAGATCGACACTGGTAAGAATCGTGCAATCGGCGTCAAATAAATTAACGGCATCAAGACGACCGCCCAATCCGACCTCCAGGATCAGCACATCGAGCTTGCTACGACAAAACAAATCCCATGCAGCCAGCGTGGAAAATTCAAAATAGGTCAGAGCGACATTTCCCCTCACCGACTCCACATTCGAAAAAGCCTCCACCAAGAGAGCATCCTCGGCATCACGTCCGTTGATGCGCACCCGCTCGTTATACCGAAGTAGGTGGGGAGAGGTGAATACGCCGGTGCGGTAACCGGCGGCCGTCAAAATCGCCTCCAGCATTGCACAAGTCGACCCCTTGCCATTGGTTCCGCCCACGACGATCACCGGGCAGTGCACGCTGGCCGCAAGCCGGTTACGTACCTCTGCAACACGTTCAAGGCCCAGATCGACCGCCTTAGGGTGAAGTCGCTCGATGTAACTTAGCCAGCCCTGGAGATTTAACTGCATTTTTAATCTTCCATTTCAGCTATAGGCAGCTACTGTCGGGCGGACCATAGACGCGTGGGTGCCAATCATTGCAGGCTTGCAAAAGAGCTTTGGCGACTCCACTCAACTACCGGCAGGCGGCTGGCGCATCAGTAAGGTAATCAGGCTGGCCAGCTTGCCGCGCAACTGGCGTCTGTCGACAATCATGTCAACAGCACCTTTTTCCAGAAGAAATTCCGCACGCTGAAAACCTTCGGGCAGTTTTTCGCGAACGGTCTGCTCGATAACGCGGGGTCCGGCAAATCCTATGAGGGCTTTTGGCTCGGCAATGACAACATCGCCAAGAAATGCAAAGCTCGCCGAAACCCCCCCCATCGTCGGGTCGGTGAGCAGCGAAATGAAAGGTAATTTTCGCTTGGAAAGCAGCGTCAACGCAGCGGTCGTTTTCGCCATCTGCATGAGCGATAGCAACCCCTCCTGCATGCGCGCGCCACCGCTCGCCGCCACGCAGACCAGGGGAAGGTTCTGATCAAGACAGGCGTGAACGCCTCGCACAAATCGCTCCCCGACCACCGACCCCATGGAGCCCCCCATAAAATCAAACTCGAAGGCCGCCACAATAAGCGGTACTGCCTTAATCGCACCTTGCATGACCACCATGGCATCGGTCTCGCTGGTGGCCAACTGCGCCTCATCGAGCCGCTCCAGATATTTCCTGCTGTCTTTGAACCGAAGTGTATCCACAGGTTCGACCTCCGCGCCTATTTCGAACCGCCCCTCAGGATCAAGCAACATGTCAATTCGTGTGCGCGCGGTCAGGCGGTTGTGGTAAGCGCATTTGGGGCAGACGCTAGAATTGCTCTCCAGATCAGTCGCATAAAGCACTGCACTGCAAGAGGGACACTTGCTCCACAGGCCTTCCGGGACGATTTTTTTCGTTCCGGTGCCAGATCTGTTGATCTTCGGCGGCAGGAGCTTTTGCAACCAACTCATGCGTCGAGCGCCTTGCGTATGCCAGCAACAAAACTCCTCGCCAGTTTGACGCGCTCCCCCGCAGGGGCATTTTCCATCTGCTCAATAATCCGGCTTCCGATAACCACAGCATCGGCGATCATGGAAACCGCCTTGGCGGTTTCTCCGTCGCGAATGCCAAAGCCAACCCCGAGCGGAAGGTTTGTGTGTTTACGAATTTGTGGCAGTTTATCCGCAACGGCACCTATATCCAGCGTCTTGGCACCAGTTACCCCTTTGAGCGACACATAATAAATATAGCCGGACGCAAGCTTGGCGACCTCGGCGATCCGCTCATCGGTAGACGTTGGTGCGAGCAGGAATATCAAATCCATTCCCCGTCCGCGTATCAGTTGTGCAAATTCGACACTCTCCTCGGGAGGGTAATCCACAACCAGCACGCCATCCACGCCGCTCGCCTGAGCTGCCTCGGCAAAAATGCTCGTACCCATTGCCTCTATTGGATTGGCATAGCCCATCAACACAACCGGCGTATGCGTATTGGTTTTTCGGAACTCTGCGACGAAACCAAGAACGCGGTCCAATCCCACACCGTGTTTGAGCGCGCGCTCGCTTGCGCGCTGTATGACCGGGCCGTCAGCCATGGGATCCGAAAAAGGAACCCCGAGCTCAATCACGTCAGCGCCCGCTGCCGCGAGCGCATGCATCAATTCAACAGTCTGTGCGGGGTCCGGGTCTCCGGCGGTTACAAACGGAATCAGCGCAGTACGTTTTTTATCGGCAAGCGCGGAAAAAACACCTTGGATACGTGACATGGTCAGGCTTTCGATCAGACTCTCAACGCAGATTCGCGCGATACATTATCGCGCGACGGATTGCCCCGAAGTCGTGCGACGCGGTTTTCTACAACAGAAAAATAAGCGGAGTTCAGTTCAAAACCGGTGAAATGCCGTCCATGACGAAGGGCCGCTTCCGCCGTTGTGCCGCTCCCCATGAATGGGTCAAGAACCAAATCGTCGGGCTGGCTGCTCGCCAGTACCATACGCTCGACAACTTCAAGTGGCTTCTGCGTCGGGTGATCCTCTCGCTCCGGATCCTGACGATGTAGCCTGGAAACACTCCAGAGATCCTTGGGGTTGTATCCGATTTCCAGCCATTTTTTACCGACAAAAATGGACCGGGAACGGGCTTTCTTTGTCTTCGCATCGTAGGGGACACGAACCGCATCGACATCGAAATGATAGTCCTTCGAATTTGCGAATAATCCGATATTGTCATGGACGGAACTGAATTTTCGCGTACTCCCCCCCATACTCGGCACACGACGATCCCATATGATCTCATTGATCATCAACATTCTGGTTTTGATGAGGCTGAAAACTTCCGGCGCATTTTGCCAGGATAGGAACACATACAGGCTTGCATCAGGCTTGAGTTTGGGAAGTACGGCGTCGATCCAGTTACGGCTGAACTCGACGTAAGCCGGACCGGAAAGCATATCTGAATCATTGCCGTAATCTTTTTTAAGGCCATACGGCGGGTCGGCGATCACCAGATCGACCGATCGATCGGCCACTCTAGCCATACCTGTGAGGACGTCCTCGTTAAAGAGGGAGACGATCGCAGGACTCAAACCGTTAGCGCAGATTTCTCAGCAACCGTTTGCATATCTTTATCCCCTCGCCCCGACAGATTTACAAGCAGGGCCTTGTCCTTGGGCATGGTTGGCGCGAGTTGCGCCGCGTATGCCAGAGCATGGCTCGACTCGAGCGCCGGAATTATCCCCTCATAACGGCACAAGTCGTGAAACGCTTTTAGCGCCTCATCGTCGGTTACCGTGACGTACTCCGCGCGTTTAGAATCCTTCAACCAAGCGTGTTCGGGCCCTACGCCAGGATAATCCAGGCCCGCCGATATCGAGTGCGTTTCAATTATTTGGCCGTGCTTATCCTGTAACAAGTAGGTTCGGTTCCCATGAAGAACGCCGGGCCGGCCGGCAGTCAAAGAAGCGGAATGCTTGCCGCTGGCCAAACCGTAGCCTCCAGCCTCCACACCGATTAGACGTACCTCTTCATGCTGAATATAAGGATAAAAAATCCCCATCGCATTGGATCCGCCACCGACGCAAGCAATAACGGCGTCCGGATGACGCCCGATCATTTCTGGCACCTGCGTCAGACACTCCTTGCCAACAACGGAATTGAAATCGCGAACCATCATCGGGTACGGGTGCGGACCGGCGACCGTTCCGATGATGTAATACGTTTCATTGACATATGAAACCCAATCGCGCATGGCCTCATTGAGAGCATCTTTCAGGGTTTTTGATCCTGATTCCACGGGTACAACCGTAGCACCCAGCAATTTCATCCTGTACACGTTCTGTACCTGCCGCTTGATGTCTTCCGCCCCCATATAAACAACGCAATCCATACCGAAACGTGCCGCCACGGTGGCGCTGGCGACACCATGCTGCCCCGCACCGGTCTCGGCAATAACCCGCTTCTTACCCATGCGACGTGCCAATAAGGCCTGTCCGATGGTGTTGTTGATTTTGTGGGCGCCTGTGTGGTTCAGGTCCTCGCGCTTCAGGTAGATTTGCGCGCCCCCGAACAGTTCCGACAGTCGCCTCGCGTGGTAGACAGGACTTGGCCGTCCGACGAAATGTCGTAATTCGTAGTGAAATTCTTCGAGAAATTCTGGATCCTTGGAGTAATGTTCGTAGGTACGCTTGAGCTCATCAAGCGCATGTACCAGAGTTTCTGATACAAACACCCCACCGTAAGGACCAAAATGTCCGCGACTATCGGGAAGGTCATACATCTGCATTTCTTACCTCGCTAATGAACGTTGCGACTATGTTCGCATCTTTTATACCCTTGCCAATCTCGACACCGCTTGAAACATCGACCGCCCAAGGTTGCACCAGACGAACCGCCTCGGCGACGTTGTGCACAGTAAGCCCACCTGACAATATCAACGGTTTTGCGAGTTTTGGCGGGATGAGGCCCCAGTCGAATACGGCCCCCTTCCCACCGTATGCGTCTTCGTGGAAGGCATCCAATAACCAGCCGCTGGCATCACTGAATTCTTGCAGGTATTTTATCAGATCAAACCCTGCCCTGACCCTCGCTGCCTTCAAATAGGGCCGACCAAATTGCTTGCAAAATTCCCTTGATTCTTCTCCGTGAAACTGGATTACATCAACTCGGCATGCGGAAAGAACGGATTCGACTTCAACTTTTGTTGGATTGACGAACAGGGCGACACTGGCCACAAAGGGCGGAAGTACCTCGACAATAGTATTCGCATCTGCAATTGAAACCGCGCGTGAACTGGGTGGATAGAAAACGAGTCCGATCGCGTCGGCACCTGCTGATGCGGCAGCAATTGCATCGTCCGGCCTAGTAATCCCGCAGATTTTTATTCTGGTTCGCATGATTCAACCTCAGCCGGAAATAAAGGGATTGCTTGCGAGAATTCGGGGAACTGAAAACATTCACCATAACCGACTCCCGAGAGATACAGCCCATCCGGGGCAAAAGTAGGCGCGCAGCGCCCCCTGTCCCGACTGGATAATACGTCAGTCACCCAATCCGGAGGATGCTTGCCATTCCCGACGAAAACCAAACATCCAACGAGATTGCGGACCATATGATGCAAAAATGCGTTCGCCGAAAACGTGTAGACAAAGTAGTTTCCATGGCGGGTGATTGATATTTTCCGCATCGTCCGTATCGGACTCTTAGCCTGGCACTGCGACGAGCGAAACGCGTTGAAATTTTGCTCGCCGACCAACTTCCCGGCCGCCGCCCGCATTGATTCAAGATCAAGCGGTGCGTGGAACCAACCTGTACGATGCGCCAGAATCGAAGGCCGCACCGGGTGGTTGAGCAACAGATACCTGTAAGTCCTTGAAGTGGCGGAAAAACGGGCGTGGAAGTTACCCTCTACCGGCAACGCCCACTGCACGGCGATCGCTCCAGGAAGATGGGCGTTTACACCGCGGACCCAGGCACTATCAGGTCTTGAGACCTCGGTATCAAAATGCACCACTTGCGCCATTGCATGTACGCCAGCGTCTGTTCGCCCCGCCGCCGTGATTCGAACCGGATGCCGCGCAACATTGGCTAGCGCCCTTTCAACATGGTCTTGCACGGTATTCCCTGTCGGCTGGCTTTGCCATCCGTCAAAGTCGGTTCCGTCATAGGCAATACCTAGCGCAATTCTCATGAATCAGGCAATCGTATGCTTCGTCAGGTAAATTTGAGCGCTATTCGGGGAGAGTAAGAAGTCGAATTTTCTGCTGTCACACTGCCAAAACCTGGAGCGCGATAAAAATGCTATCCGGGATCTCTTCGCCATTCCGATCACCTCAAATCTCACAGCGCAAAAAACAATCGGCGCACAAGGCGCCGATTGTACTAGTCGGACAAAGGCGTTAGTCAAGCGCCGCCAGAATTGTTTGCGCCTGCTGCTGTTGCGCGGCATCACCCTCTTTCGTTACCTCTTTCAACAACTCGCGTGCACCATCCTTGTCACCCATTTCCTCGTAAGCCTTGGCAAGATCAAGCTTGGTCGCGACCTCCTGCCAACGGGCGTCGCCCAATGGCGCGGCGGATTCAGCCGGAGTACCAAGATCAAAACTGATTGAGGACAAATCCATATCCAGAACCGCGGAGGCTACGGGTTCAGCAGGCTTCTCGACGGGCTCTCCCAACGCCAGATCGAAATCGATTGAAGCTCCGCCGAGGTCCGCAACAGCAGCCGGAGGCTCCGCAACGGAAGCCTCTGCAGGCAAATCAAAGTTGATATCCAGCCCAAGATCCAGCGGCGGCGCGGACGGAGCAGCATCCTCAACGGAAACCGCCCCAGCATCGATAATGGGTGCAGCGTCAAGTGTAAAGTCGTTGCCTGCAGCTGCGGGCATCGGGCCCGCGCTCTCACCCAAATCAAATCCGAGATCAAGCGGCGCGTCTTCTGCCACGGGCACAGTGATACCCAAAGTTTCTTCTTCGGCGCCTGCTGTTGGCTCTTGTTCTGCCACTGCACCAAGGTCAAAGTCTATCCCCGGGGCTGGTGCAGATGCCGCATCAACCGACTGCTCTACCCCACGGACGGCATCCCCGCTACCGCCGTAAAGAGGGTTGCTTGCGTCGATAGTCAGGCCCATAGCCGCAACTTTTGCCCACTCAGGCCCCCGACCGCCGGTCGCTGCGTGCAGCCCTGAAGCGCTTGCCTCAAACACCTTCAAATCCTTACGCGCGGCGTAGATCTCCAGCAGTTTCGCTGTCACAACATGCCGGGTCGGATCCTTGATAAGCGCCTCTTTGAGGATTTCTTCCGCCTGCGCATCACGCCCGTAGGCCATGTACACGTCGGCTTCCGCTATGGGATCGACTTCGTCAGTGTCTATCGCCCCGACACCGCTTTGGCTGAAGTCAGTCTGGAACTGACTGCCTCCGGTATCAACATTTTGACCACCGGACGAACCGAATACCGAACTCGAATCCATCGGCGTCGATGCGCCCATGACACTATTCTCAAACTGGGATTTGCGCTTTTTGCGGTAAGCATATGCACCATATCCAAACAAGCCGACAAGAACAGCACCCGCGCCGCTAAGCATGGCTGGATCTTCGAGTAATTCATCGGTGAAGCTTGCCGGCGAAGGCGGTGGCGCTACCTTAGCAACCGCCTTCGCTGCGACTTTCGCGGCATCGGCTTTAGGCGCCTCTGCAGACTTGGGTGTCTCAGCGCTTTTAGGGGCTTCGGCGACCTTTACAACATCAACCGGTACCGCGGCCGCAACCGCGTTCGGAGGTGCCGGGGCTGCCTGAGCAGCTTCGGGCGCTTTTGCCTCCGGAACCTTGGCTGATTCAGTTGACTTGGATACAGTCGAAACAGCCTTGGCGGCCTCCATCAACGGTGCCTTCACCGGTTCAGCCACTTTAGGCGAATCTGCTTTGCTTGCTGCCGGAACGACGGGAGGCGAAGCCTTTACCATCGCCTGCTTTTGCGCCTCGGCCATTGACCTGCTAGCCAACTCCAATGCTTTCTGCATCTCCTTTACAGTTTTCTCAAGGTCTGCAACCCGCTCATTTGCCTCCTTCAGCGCTTTATCCTTTGCGATCAGATCTTCCGAAGACGCCTTGCCGGACGACTGCACCGCATCTGCCTTGGACAACCTAAGCTGGTCCTTCTGATCCTTCACTGGCGGTGCTTTATCATCGACTTGCGCGGTGATTTTTCCGCTGGCACCCCGACGCGTGCCTTCCGCCTCGGCGGGCGCCTGCGCCACCGCTCCGCCTAGCTTACGACGGTACTCGTTGAAGTCCCGGCTTTGAGCGATAACCAGACTCTGAGACTCTTTTTCATCAACTCCCGCCGCGGCATCCTTGCCCGGTACGGTAAGAATCCGTCCGGCACGCAAACGGTTTATGTTGTCACCATCAAATGCATCCTTGTTACCCCGGTAAAGCGCAATCAACATCTGTGGCAGCGAAACGCCGTCAGGCTTGTTTGCTCCGGCAATCTTGCCCAGAGTATCCCCGCGTTTCACTTCGTAAGTGGATGCATCCTTGGACTTGGGCGCAACGGGGGCGGATACCGGCGCTCTTTCACTTGCAGGGTTGGGTGCCCGCACCTCAGGTTGCTTGGGCGGCTCAACCGGCTGCGCACGTGTCACCGGGGGCGCCGCCGGTGTTGCAGGCGCAGCCACCGCTTGTGGGGCTTTGTATTCCGGTGGGTCGAGCAGGAACGTATATTCACGTATAAGGCGGCCGGCGGAACTGGATAACTCGATGAGCAGGTCTAGAAACGGTTCGTTGACCGGAGCAATCGAGGTAAGTACCACGACGTAACGTCCTTCCGGGCGCCGCTCCACCGCCAGTTTCATTGCAGTGAGCGCTGCATTGACTTCGATGCCGGCATCGCGAAACGCCTGCGCCGGAGCCATGCGCGCCGTCAGCGAGTCCGCTTCGTTCGCCTGAACCGAGGAAATTTCGACTTCCGCACGCAACGGCTGTCCCAGCGCGGATTGAACCGTGACCTTGCCAAGTCCAGCCGCAGACGCTGTCAGAGGCAGCAGCAGGAGCGCTATTGCCGATAAGCATATTTTAATGGTGATTTTTGCCACACCGCCACCTTTTGGACACACCAATCGAAGATAACCAACATAACATCATAGTGTTAGCCATGCAAGCCGATAATTCTTCTTAGAGTTATCTTCAAGTGACCAATTTTTCAGTCTATTTTGCCTTATGGCGGCCTTTAGGCCGAAAAAGTAAGCTTCGGGCAACTAATTTTCCAGCAAAATTCGGAGCATGCGCCTCAATGGTTCTGCCGCCCCCCAGAGCAGTTGATCGCCCACGGTAAACGCCGTGAGATATTCACCGCCCATCGGCAATTTTCGCAGACGCCCCACCGGCACGCTTAGTGTTCCGGTCACCGCAGTCGGAGTCAACTCACGAAGACTCTCCTCGCGTTTGTTCGGAATCACCTTGACCCACTGATTTGCAGCGGCAAGCATGCCTTCAATCTCGTCAATCGGGACATCGCGCTTGAGTTTGATGGTCAGGGCCTGGCTGTGGCAACGCATCGCCCCGATCCGCACACAAATGCCATCAACGGGGATTGAAGCAGAACCACCCAGAATCTTGTTCGTTTCGGCCATGCCCTTCCACTCCTCACGGCTTTGTCCGTTTCCCAGATCCTTGTCAATCCACGGCAGCAAGCTTCCCGCTAGGGGAGCCCCAAACTGTTCACGGGGAAACGCGTTGCCGCGCATCGCGTCGGCAACCCTTCGATCAATCTCCAGAATCGCCGAAGACGGATCATCGAGCAGCGCGGTCACCGCTGCGTTGGCAGCGCCCATCTGGGAGAGCAATTCGCGCATGTTTTGCGCCCCGGCGCCCGATGCCGCCTGGTAGGTCATCGCAGTCATCCACTCGACCAGCCCAGCCTTGAATAAACCGTGCAAGCCCATCAACATTAGACTGACCGTGCAATTCCCACCAATGAAGTTCTTGCCGCCGCTTGCAAGCGCCGCTTTGATAACCGATTCGTTGACCGGATCGAGAATGATCACCGCATCATTCTGCATGCGCAGCGCGCTGGCGGCGTCGATCCAGTAACCTTGCCAGCCCTCTTTTCGAAGGCGCGGGAACACGTCGTTGGTGTAGTCACCGCCCTGGCAGGTGACAATCACATCCATCGCCTTGAGGTCGCCAAGATTATTGGCATCTTTGAGCGGCGCAGTCTCTTTGTCGACGCGAGGCCCCACACCTCCCGCTTGGGAAGTGGAAAAGAACACCGATTCCTCTATAAGCGAAAAATCATGTTCCGCAATCATGCGCTGCATGAGCACAGAACCGACCATACCGCGCCATCCAACAAACCCGACCCGCATCATCGTTCCCTGATAAAGATAGTTATTGCAAACATGTATTTAAACGGCCCCAGAGACTCACGCCAAACCACTACAGCGCCGCTACAACGGCATCGCCCATACCCGCAGTTCCAATTCGATTGGTTCCAGATTGATAAATATCAGCGGTTCGAAGGCCTTGCGCAAGGACCTTTTTCACAGCCGCCTCAACTTTCAAGGCAAGCCCTTCTTGGTCAAAGCTATAGCGAAGCATCATGGCTGCCGACAATATAGTTCCCAAAGGGTTGGCAATATTCTTGCCGGCGATATCTGGCGCAGAACCATGTATGGGCTCGTACAGCCCCCCTTGTTTCTCATTCATTGAAGCCGATGGCTGCATGCCAATCGACCCGGTTAGCATGGAAGCCTCATCCGAGAGAATATCGCCAAACAAGTTTCCAGTTACGATGACATCAAACTGTTTCGGATTGCGTATCAGTTGCATTGCGGCGTTATCGACGTACATGTGCGAGAGCGCGACGTCTGGGTACTCGGTCCCGACCTCAGTCACGACATCGCGCCACAGTTGCATTGTGTCGAGAACATTTGCCTTGTCGACCGAACACAGCTTTCCGACGCGCTTGCGCGCCGCTTGAAACCCGACATGCGCAATACGCCTGATCTCGGACTCGCTATAACGCATGGTGTCGAACCCCTCACGCTCTCCGTTGGGCAGCACATGGGTGCCGCGGGGCTTTCCGAAGTAAATATCGCCGGTGAGTTCACGCAATATCAGGATATCCAGCCCGGAAACCACCTCGGGCTTGAGCGTCGAAGCATCCACAAGCTCCGGGTAGACGATGGAAGGCCGCAAATTGGCAAACAGGTTGAGCTCTTTCCTCAATCCGAGAATGGCCTGCTCTGGCCGCTTTGCCCGCTCCAAATTATCGTACTGCGGACCGCCGACTGCGCCAAAAAGGATCGCATCAGCTTCCTTTGCCAGCTTCAGGGTTGCTGCCGGCAATGGATCACCGTGCGCGTCGTATCCCGCACCTCCGACAAGGGCATGTTCAAGCTCCAGTTTTAGCCCATCCTTTTCGAGAGCCTTCAGCACTTTTACCGCTTGGGCGACAATTTCATTGCCGATTCCGTCACCAGGCAAAACTGCAATTTTCATTGTATCCCCCCCAAAAAAAGAAAAGCGCCGGGGCCGAGCGACCCCG
>CAMDDU010000038.1:0-44278 GCA_945892985.1 Bordetella parapertussis | reverse complement strand
GCAACTTGCCCAGAGTGCTTATCAACCTTGCCAATTCCCTAGTCCTCATTTCGCGTCTCCTGGTCCAGCGCCTTTGCGCCACACTGCCAGTTTCCGCCCCCACAGGCTCACCAGATGAGCCACCAACATTATTCGCTATATGAGCCTTTCTTTATTTCGTTGATCTGGTGCGCGACCAAAACCCGGGGCTTGAATTCGACTGGTCCCACATCGAACTCAATCACCACGAAATCATTTCCGTCTTTACCAAACGCTGAGGCCGGGCCCGCCTTCAGGCGGACCCGGCCCCAAGACATCCCGAAAAAGCAAGCCGGGAACTCAGGCGCTCTCGTAAAGCCGCGTCAGCACGAATTCGCGATGCCCCAGCGCCTCGGCCGCGGTGAGCCGGCCGTTGGCCGTGCGAAACATGCACTCGAGCAACTTGTCGCCGGCATCGTCGGGCGACATCTCGCGGCGCAGCAGGCCAGACACATCGACGTCGACGTGTTCCGACATGGTGCGAACGGTGCGCGGATTGGCGCAGATCTTGATCACCGGCAGGATGGGGTTGCCGATAACATTGCCCTGCCCGGTGGGAAAGAGATGCACCACATAGCCGGAGGCCGCGCACAGCGTGACCATCTCCGCCGCGGCCGAGGACGAGTCCATGAACCACAGCCCCGGACCGGTCGGCTCCTCGGCCTTGTCGAGCACGCCGTCGATGAGGCATTTGCGTCCGATCTTCTGGATGTTGCCCAGCGCCTTTTCCTCGATCGTGGTCAAGCCGCCGAGGATGTTGCCCTTGGTCGGCTGCGAGTCCGACAGGTCGCTGGTCTTGTGGCGGTTGATGACATCCTGGTAGCGGTCAAACATGAACTGGAATTTTTTACGCACTTCGTCTGTGCGGCACCGCGCGGCGACAAGGTGCTCACCGCCGGTAAGTTCGGTGGTCTCGCCAAAGACCAGCGTGGTGCCGTGAGGATAAAGCTTGTCGAAGGCGTTGCCAACGGTGGGATTGGCGCCGCAACCGGAGGTCGTATCCGACTCGCCGCATTTGGTGGAAACCCACAGGTCCTTGAGCGGACGCGTTTCACGCTGCAGTTCCGAGGCCCATTGCACATACTCCTTGGCCACTTTGGAGGCGCGCAGGATGGTGTCGTGGTCGCCATGCTGCTCGATGCCAAAACCGACCACCGGCTTGCCGGTCTTGGCAATGCCATCGACGATCAGCTTGGTCCAGCCGTCCTCAATGCCGATCACCACCACCGCCGCCACGTTGGGATTGGAACCGGTGCCGATCAGCGTGCGAAAATGCAGCTCCAGATCGGCGCCAAACTGCAGCCGGCCATAGGGATGCGGGATCGCCATCGCGCCCTTGATATTGTGCGCCACCGCCTCGGCGGCGGCATTGGAAAGGTCATCAACCGGCAGGATGATGACGTGGTTGCGCACGCCGACACGGCCGTTCTCGCGCTTGTAGCCCTGAAAAGTCGCTTTGGAGAGATCCACGCTTACCACCTCTTGGTCTTGATGTTGTGCACATGGGCGTGCTCGCCCAGCTTGATGGCCGCGACGGTGCGGCCGATGTCGACACCGTATTTGATCACCGTGTCCTTGTCCTTGAGTTCGCGTATCGCCAGCTTGTGACCGATGGGGATGTCGTTGAGCGCCTTGATCTTGAGATCTTTGTTCTGGTCCATGATCCAGCCGGCCAGATCCTGCCCCGCCTTCACCCCCTCAACCACCACCACACCGACCGAGTCGTGCTCGTCGTGCACCACGAAATGAATCATTGCCGTATCCCTCGCTAAAGACAAAAAACCCTGAAGACCAATGGCTGCGAAACAACCCTGAATCCGCGATAATACGCGCGCCCCTTGTTCCGCGTCGACCGCCATGCACAAGGGCTCCCTTCGAAAGCCCGCATGATCGTAGTACTACCCATCGTCCGCTCCATCCCTCTGGGACTTTTCTACCAGGACATCGCCAACGGCATCCAGGACGCGCTGCAGGAACTGGGGCATACCGTGCAGTGGTTCCCGCTTGGTGAAGTCGGCGTGCTTAGCGCCGCTGAAGCCGAAACGGCCGTGCGCTGGGCGCGTGCCGGAAAAGGCAAGCTGGTCCTCGACCTTTGCTGCTGGGGTCATGCCCTGTCGCAGGCGAGGCTCGACAGCGAAGAAAACGCTGCCCGCATCTACGACGTCGGCGGCGTCAGCTGCGTCGCGATGCTGCTCGACCAGGCCTATTTCCAGCCCATCGCCTCCATTCATGCACGCCGCCTGTATGCCGCGTTTCCCGCCCCCAGCGTGCTCGAACAACTGGGCATGATCGAACCGTCCCTGCCGCTTGCAGGCAGCGTATTCTCCCCGCCCGGCGTGCGGCCGCAAAACGACCGCTCGACCCCCTGGTCCGAGCGCGACATTGATGTGCTTTACACCGGAAACCTGCAGGTTGAGGCGCTCAGTCGCGAATGGCATCCGCAGGCAGACCACGAATCATGCGATGCGCTTGCCGATGCCGCCAGCGGCGACGTTCCGCTTCACCGCACCGCCATCGACATCGCCCACAGCCTGGGACGGTCCCCGGACGCCGGGCAATGGTGCGCTTTGCTGCGTAGCGTGGAATTTTTCCTGCGCGCAAAAAACCGCGTTGCCGTGGTGCGCGCGGCGGCGCAGTCGGGCGCACAAATCCATGTCGTCGGCGGCGGATGGGACAAAATTGAACTACCCGCCAATGTCACCGTGCTGCCGCTGATGAGTTATGCCGGCATGCTCGATCTGGCGGGACGCGCCCGTTTGTGCGTCGATTCGTCCTCTTATCCGGACGGCGCCAACGACCGGATTTTCAATTACGCGCTCAACGGCACACCCTGCCTCACCAATTCACGCAGCTGGGTGGAGTCGCATTTCGGGCCCGGCCAAGGCATGTATTTTTATCTGGGCGCGGAGACGCAAACCCTGAGCGAACGCATCCCGGAGCTGTTATCGCAGCCCGAACAACTGCGCCTGCAAGGTGAGGCGGCCCGCGCCATCACGCTCGCCGGCCATACCTGGAGGCACCGTGTCGAGGACATCCTGGCTCTGCTCGATACGGCCTGAACGGGACGTTTGCCTTTAGCCGCGGCATTTCATCGCCAGCGCATCTTCAGCGGCAACTGATATTGCCGGCGCTGTATTCGATCGGCCTGGTGCAATCCTGAATGTTGATTTTTCGGTCTTCCGCCAAGGGCGGGGCGGCGCGCGTCCAGCGCCCGCTGCCGCGAACATAGTCCACGCCATCGGCGATCATCACGCCGATAACAATGAGCCCGAACAGCGGTCCCGACCCGGAACTGATGTTTGCACGCACGCCGTTGGAACCGCTACTAATGCTGTTAGCGGTGCCAGACGCGGAAGGCGGGTATGCGGGACTGCCGCTGCGCAGCGCAAGCGAGCCCGAACAAGCGCCAAGCAGCAGCAGGCAGGACAGCGCAGCGGTCATTCGTATGGCACGAAAATTCTTCATGAGCTGACATAATTCTAGCGCCAATTGCCGGCGATGATTGCCGACGATGTGAGAAGGGGGACAGCATAAAAATCGCACGACCCTGGTGCGCACTCCGGTAAAATGTGGCGCAGTCCCAGCTTCAGTCTCAGTCTTTGTGCCGGCGGCCCCGCCCGGACGCGAATAAAAACCAACCAGGAGCCAACTCCATGCTGTTTCCCACCACGCTCGTCGGCAGCTATCCCCAACCGGAATGGCTGATCGATCGCGCCAAACTCGCCGGGCGTTTTCCGCCGCGCACACGCGCCAAGGAGTTGTGGCGCATCCCCGAGGCCTACCTCGAGGAAGCGCAAAGGGATGCGACACTGATCGCCATTCGCGCCCAGGAAGAAGCCGGATTGGACATCCTTACCGACGGTGAGATCCGGCGCGAAAGCTATTCCAACCGCTTTGCCACCGCGCTCTCAGGCATTGACATCGACAATCCGGGGACCGGCCTGGACCGCTCCGGCCACCCCAACCCGGTGCCGCGCATCACCGGCAAGATCAAGCGCCTGCACCCGGTGGAGGTCGAGGATATGAAGTTCTTGCGCGCCAACACCACGCGAATGGTCAAGATCACCGTGCCCGGCCCGTTCACCATGACCCAACAGGCACAAAACGATTTCTACAAGACCGAAGCCGAGGCGGCGATGGATTACGCCGAGGCCGTGAACGAGGAAATTCGCGACCTCTTCGCCGCCGGCGCCGACATCGTGCAAGTCGACGAGCCGTATATGCAGGCTCGTCCGGAAAAGGCGCGCGAGTACGGCCTGGCCGCGCTCAATCGCGCGCTCGAGGGCATCACCGGCACCACCGCCGTGCACATCTGCTTCGGCTACGCGGCGGTGATCCACGCCCGGCCGGAGGGCTATTCCTTCCTGCCCGAATTCGCCAACTGCACGTGCAAGCAGGTGTCTATCGAAACGGCGCAATCCAATCTCGATTGCTCGGTGCTGACCAAACTGGCCGGCAAGAAGGTCATGGTCGGCTGTATCGACCTGTTGGACATGAGCATAGAAACGCCGCAAATCGTCGTTGCGCGCATCAAGCGCGCGCTGCCTTTCATCGCCAAGGAAGACGTCATTCTCGCCCCCGACTGCGGCATGAAATACCTGCCGCGCGATGTCGCCGACGGCAAGATGCGCGCGATGGTGGCAGCTGCAAAAATACTGCGCGCCGAGTACGCCTGACTGGAGAAGCCCGCCCAGTGCGGGTTTCCAGTCGATTTGCACTGCCGGAAAGACAGTCGTTTAGCGGAACCGGGCGGCGCTGAAGGGCTGCGGGGGCACGCACGGCGTGCGCCCCGCCACCATATCCGCAATAAGCCTTCCGGTTGTCGATCCGGCACACATACCGACGTGGCCGTGACCGAAGGCGTAATAGGCGTTGGTAAGGCGCGAAGCCGGTCCTATAACTGGCAGTGAATCGGGCATGCTCGGGCGAAAGCCCATCCAGCGCGTGACCCGCATTACATCGTCCTCGGGCAGCAGTCCGGGATAAAGACGGCGCGCGCCGCGCAACAACAGGTCGGCCCGGCGCCAGTTCGGCGCCGCATCCAGTCCGGCCAACTCGACCGTGCCGGTGACCCGCAGGCCCATGTCCATGGGGGTCGCACCAAAATTGCCGTCGACAAACAGCGTGGGCGTACGCGGACCTTTTTCCGGATTCTTGACGATAACGTGATAACCGCGCTCGGTGTCCAGCGGCAGGCGGTCGCCAAGCTGTTCGGCCAACACTTTGGACCACGCGCCGCAGGCGAGCACGACCTGGCTCGCCGCATGCCAGCCCTCGCTGGTGCGCACCGCACTCAAGGCCACCCCGTTGTGCTCAAAACCGGTAACGCGCTCGCGCAACACCAGGGCGCCGCGCGAAACGACGCCGGCGACCAACGCGCGCACCAGCGCACGCGGATCGGAGGTGTGGCCGTTGGCGCGAACCAGGCGTGCATGGGTGAACTGCGGCCCCAGGTCGGGCTCAAGATCGCGCAAGGCCGGCCCGGTCACATCCTCGATCACGATGCCGTTGCGACGGCGAATATCAGTCTTGAGCGCGTCCTCGCGCCAGCTTTTCTCTCCGCCATAGAGATAGAGCGTGCCCTGCTGATGCAGCAGATGCTGCGCGCCCGCATCGCGAAGCAAGGGCGTGTAATTTTCCAGCGACCCGGCCAGCAAGGCGCGCAGCGCGCTTGCCTGCGCCTCCACCTTGTCCCGCGTGGCCGAGCGCAAAAACCGCCACAGCCAGGGCGCGATGTGCGGCAGGTAGCGCCAGCGAATGGTGAGCGGCCCTTCGGGGTTCATTAACCAGCCGGGAACCTTAGCCGCCACCCCCGGCATGCCCACCGGAATGATGGACGAGGCCGACAGCATGCCGCCATTGCCGGACGAGGCGCCCGCTCCGGGCTCGTTGTGGTCGATCAGCGTGACGGCGTGCCCGTCTCGCTGCAAATACGCTGCGACACAGGCGCCGACAATGCCCGCACCGATGACGATAACGCGCGGTGGCCCGGCCGGCGTGCTCACGCCCTTACTCTTCCAGAACAATACCGTTGCGTTTGATGAAGGCGGCCCAGCCATCGCGCTCTTTTTTCAGGCTGAGGGCAAACACCTCAGGCGTGTCGAACACGGCGTTGAGCGCCTGGGCCTGGAGTTTTTCCGCCAGCGCCGGTGCTTTCATGGCTTTGGTAATCTCGGCCGACAGGCGTTGCACGATCGCCGCCGGCGTTCCGGTCGGCGCGACAACACTGAACGAACTGGTTGCGTCGACCCCGGACAAACCCGCCTCCGCCAGGGTTGGCACACCGGGCAGCAGCTCGGTGCGTTCGGTGACCGCCAAAGGCACGGCCTTGCCCGACTTGATGTGCCCGAGCACCGACGCGACATCGGGGAACATGAATTTAATCTGTCCGCCGAGCAGGTCCTGATAGGCATGACCCATACCCTTGTAAGGAATGTGCAGAAATTTTGTCCCTGCAGTCTCTTCCAGTTGGCGCACACCGAGGTAGGTGGTGCTGCCCGAACCGGCCGAACCGTAAGCGAGCCTGCCCGGTTCGCGTTTGGCGAGGGCGACAAATTCGGCCATTGTTTTGGCCGGGACGCTGGAGCCCACGACAATCACCTGCGGCGCGACCACGCCGCGCGCCACCGGAACAAAGTCGCGCTCGACGTTATACGCAAGATTCTTGTAGAGACTGGGATTGACCGTCAGCGCCGGGTTGGCCGACAGCAAAAACGTATAGCCGTCGGGAGCGGACTTGGCGACGATATCGGCACCGATGTTGCCGCTGGCGCCGGGCTTGTTCTCGACGACGAACTGACGCTTGAGCGAGTCGGTCAACGCCTGCGCCAGCAAGCGCGCGTAGGTGTCGGTGCCGCCGCCTGGCGAAGACGGAACGACGAACCTGACCGGCCGCGCGGGCCAGGCTTCCTGTGCGAACACGGTCCCGGCAAGCAATATGTGAATGAGGCCAGCAATGGCTGCAAAGATACGAATCATGATTACTCCCGACATTTCAATTCATAAAAACAGTCTTCCGTCATTGCGAGCGCAGCGAAGCAATCTCGTAGCGCTGTGCAAGATCAACGAGATTGCCGCGTCGGCTTCGCCTCCTCGCAATGACCGCAAAAACAACTATTCGGCCTTGATGATCTCGGCATTTTGCGCCAGTTCTTCCTTGATGTAACTGTCGAATTGCTCAGGGCTCAGGCTGAACGGCTCGGCACCCAGCTTGGCCAGGCGCTCGCGCACCGGGTCGTAGGGCCGCTTGGAGATCAGCGGCGTGACCGTATGGGCGGCGGTGTAGACAAACACGGTGTAGCCGTCCGGTGCCAAGGTGGCCACATGCTGCGTGGCGATCACGCCGCCGGCGCCCATCTTGTTCTCGAGGATCACCGCCACGCCCAGTTCGGCCTGCATTTTTTCAGACACGGCGCGGCCGACAAGGTCGGCAGCGCTGCCCGGGGAGGCACCCGACACCAGCCTGATCATCTTCGAGGGCCAGGCCTGGGCCATGACCTGCTGCGATGCCCCAAGCGCCAGCAAAGCCGCCGCAACAGCAATACTTATTCCACGCTTGCATATCAATGCTCTCCTCAAAATCCGCCCTCTACTGTTGCGGCAAACCCAACTGCTTTGCCAGCCAGTCGGCGCTGCGCGAACGCCAGCGGTAAGGACGGTTGTTGGCGATGTGGTTGCCGTCCTCGACGATGAGCAGTTCCGTCGGCCCCGATGCCTCGTCAACCAGGCGCTGTGCATCCTGCCACGCAATCAGGCGGTCCTGCTTGCCCGGCGCTGCACCAGTCCTCCCAGCGCGCACAGCTAGAGGTGACCTGCTCAAAATCGCTGAGCGGCACGCCGTTGGCAACCTAGCGCGGCGCCCAGTGTGAAATGGCCGATTGGACACGGGGGTCTTTTTCTGCGGACTGCGGTGACGCGGGCATGTATCGATTCCGGATTTTTTTGGAGGGCTGCGCGCCCTTGGTTACAAGGCCGGATCAGGCGCCCAGGGTGACAAAATAACCGGGGTTGTAACGCTCGCCGGCGCGGGCGCCGGGCTTGAAGGTCTCGGACAGCAGGTCGATCTCATCCTTGTCAAGAACAAGGTCGGCCGCGGCGACGTTTTGTTCCAGCCATTTTTTCTGCTTGGTGCCGGGAATGGGCACCATGTCGTCGCCACGCGACAACAGCCAGGCGAGCGACACCTGTGCCGGGCTCACGCCGCGTTTTTCGGCAATCGCCTCGATTGGCTTGAGCAGCTCCAGGTTTTTTTCCATGTTGCCGGGTTGAAACCGCGGCTGCCTGCGCCGCAGGTCGTGCGGCGCAATGTCATCGAGGCTGCGCACCCTGCCCGTAAGCAGGCCGCGCCCCAGCGGCGAATAGGGCACAAAGCCGATACCCAGCTCGCGGCAGGCGGGCAGGATTTCATCCTCGACATCACGCGCCCAAAGTGAATATTCTGTCTGCAGCGCCGCGATCGGATGGATCTTGCAGGCGCGCGCGAGCGTTTTCGGTCCGGCCTCGGAAAGGCCCAGCCAGCGCACCTTGCCGGCCTCAACCAGCCGCGACATCGCGCCCACCGTCTCCTCGATCGGCACGTCCGGATCAATGCGATGCAGGTAGTAGAGGTCGATCACATCAACGCCAAGCTGCTTGAGGCTGGCGTCGCAGGCCTGCGGCACGTAATCGGGACGGCCGTTATAGCCCTTCGTACCATCGGGCAGATCGAAGTTGCCAAATTTGGTCGCGATCACCACCTCGTCGCGCCGCCCCTTGAGCGCGCGCCCGACTATGCGCTCGTGCCGGCCGCCCATGTAGCGGTTGGCGGTGTCAAACAGCGTCACACCCAGATCGAGGGCACGGTGAATGGTCTCTATCTGCACATCATCGTCGCGCTCGCCAAAGTCCGTGGTCGTACTGCCCGCGCCAAGGCCCACAGCCGAAACGAGGGGACCATTTTTTCCCAGCCTGCGTTGTTGCATCGATGCTTCCTTTTCGATATCAGGTTTTACCGCCCGGACGGGCAGTCGTGCCTAGTCGGCGGTGATGCCGGTCTTGCGAATGAGCGGCGTCCATTTGTCTATTTCGGTCTACACCCATTCACCCAACTCCTCGGGCGAGGAGGGCGTGGGCTCGGCGCCCTGTGCCAGCAATTGCTCGCGCGTTTCGGGGCGCCGCAAAATATCACCGATTTCGCGATTGAGCTTGATCACCACCGAACGCGGCGTCTTCGCCGGCGCAAACAAGCCAAACCATAGCTTGGCTTCCATGCCGGGGATACCCGCCTCGACGGCGCTTGGAATTTCGGGCGCGCCGGCAAAACGCGTCGCGTTGGACACCGGCACCGACGGATGCACCACCAGCACCACAACACTGGTGGCGACCCTGCTGATCGGCTCGAAATCCTTGACCGGGTCGTACTGCAAGTCCTTGCTGTAAAGGGTGAGCGCGCTGACAAAGGACCCGGCGTGGCCCATCACCAGGTTGTGCCCATCCGGCGTGACTTGGCCACCACATCGGTTGGAATGGTGCCGCCGGCCCCGGCGCGACTGTCGACCACCACCGCCTGGCCCCAGCGCTCCTGCAGGCGCTGCGCAAGAAATCGCGACAGGTAATCGGCAGTGCTGCCCTGCCCCTGGCCCATGATGCGAATCGGGCGCGATGAAAAACCCGCCGCCGCATCCTGGGCGAAACCGCCCGCCGCGTGGGCGAGCAACAAGGCCGAGAAAAAACTTTCGACAACAGTTTCATATTCCCTCCCTGCAAAACCGCGATCTTGTCCGCCACGCTGACCTGATTATTATCTGCCGGCCGTGTTCATCGCAGTATTATTTTGCCAATCGCACGAACCCGGCTTCAAGATCGGCGATCAGGTCGTCCACATGCTCAAGGCCGGCGTGAATTCTGAACGCCGGTCCGCTGTAAGCCCATTTTGTCGCATTGCGCGCATCGGCCAGGCTGAAGGGCATGGCGAGGCTCTCAAAACCGCCCCAGGACGCGCCTATGCCATAGAGCTGCAGGCCGTCCATGAACGCGGCGAAGGCCTGGTGCGAAACCGGCTTGAGCACCACGCTGAACAATCCCGATGCGCCGCTAAAGTCGCGCTTCCAGATGGCGTGTCCGGGGTCCCCGGGCAAAGCCGGATGCAACACGCGTTCGACCTCGGGGCGCCGGGCCAGCCACGCGGCGAGCGCCAGGCCGGTTTCGCCATGCTGCTTGAGCCGCACCGCCATGGTGCGAAGTCCGCGCAGCGCGAGGAACACATCGCCGGGTCCTGCGGTCTGACCCAGATCGACATGCGTGTCCTTGAGCGCCTTCCAGGTCTCGCGCGTCGTGGTGACCACGCCGAGCATCGCGTCGGAATGACCGACGATATATTTGGTCGCGGCATGAATCGACACATCGACACCGTGCTCGAAGGGTTTGAAATACAGCGGCGTCGCCCAGGTGTTGTCCATGATCACCGTCGCGCCCTGCTGGTGCGCCACCGCCGCGATGGCGGGAATATCCTGCATCTCGAAACTGAGCGAGCCGGGCGCCTCAACGACGACGACGCTCGTGTTCGAGCGCATCAGCGCAGCAATGCCCGCGCCGACCAGCGGATCGTAAAACTCAACCTCGACACCGAATCGGCGCAAAAACCGCCAGCCCACACGGCGCATCGGCCCATAAGCACTGTCGCTGATCAGCACATGATCACCGGCCTTGACGTACGCGATCAGCGCGCAGGCGCAGGCGGCGAGCCCGGAGGGATAAAGCATGCTGCGATAGCCGCCCTCCAGTTCGGCAACGGCCTCCTCCAAGGCGGCGAGCGTCGGCGTGCCATGACGGCCGTAATACACGCCCGGCTTGTCGGCGGCGTAATCCTTGTGCTTTTGCTCCCACTCGGCGAGCGTTGGCGAGAGTACCGTAGAGGCGTGATACACGGGGGTGTTTACGACACCATGCTGGTCCTCAGGGTGACGTCCGGCATGGACGAGCCTGGTTTCTTCTTTTCCGGATTTGCTCATGTTCGATGTGCGTGACCGACATGCCCCGCGGGGCGATGAAGCGTATTCTCGCAGAAAGCCGCCTCGCCCCGCACCCGCGCGATACCTCATGTGCCGGGGTGCCGGGGTGCAGCGGTGCCAACGCTGGGACACAAGTTAAAAAAAGGAACAGCATGAACGAGCGCATACGCAAGCTGATGAACGACATGAACGCGCTGGAGGGGGAGTTGCGCACCGCGCTGCACGAGCAGGAAGAGCGGATGTTTTTCCAGATCAAGGGCAAGCGCGTCGAGTTCGAGCGCAATGTGCGCGACGCACACCTGAAGTTGAAGCGCAATTTCTTCCGCTGGGTGCTCACCGACCGGCCGCAGAACCTTCTCACCGCGCCCTTCATCTATGGACTTATCCTACCGCTCAGCTTCGCCGACCTGTGTGTCACGCTCTACCAGGCGGCGTGTTTTCCAGTCTACGGCATAGGCAGGGTGCATCGTGCCGATTACATCGTTTTCGACCGGCAGGAACTGGGCTACTTAAACTGGTTCGAGCGCTTTCACTGCACTTACTGCGCCTACGCCAACGGACTCATCGCCTATATCGGCGAGATCACCGCACGCACCGAGCAGTATTTTTGCCCGATCAAGCATGCGCGCAAGGCCCTTGGCACGCATGCCCGATATGCGCATTTTCTCGGGTTTGGCGAGGCCGAGAACTACCACGCCAGGCTGGAGGACTTCCGCGTGGAACTCGGCGAAGAAAAAAATTGACCGGCCGGATGATTGCATCCGCCGGTCGGGATATCTAAGGGGCTAGCCCCCTTTGCAGCAGCGCGTCAGCGCTTGCCTGGCGCCCGCACCAGCAGCACCGGCACAGTCGCCAAGCGCACCACGCCTTCGGCGTCGCTGCCCATCAACAAGCGCGATATGCCGCGCCGGCCGTGCGTGCCGATCACGATGACGTCGGCCTTGAGCTTTTTGGCCTGCGCCACGATGACCTCGTACACCGGCAGTCCGATGTCCTCGATCAGCACCGGCTTGACCGTGACCTGCTGCTTTTTCGCCTCAGCCACCGCCTTGGCGAGGACTTTCTTACCGTTCTCGAGCAAGCCCTCGAGCAGGCCCTCGATGAAATAGCCGCCTCCCAGTGCGCTTTGCGTGACGATATTCTCATCCACAACGTGCAGCACAATCAGTGTCGCGTTTTGCGCCTTGGCCAACTTGACGGCCTGCTGCAAGCCCTTGCCCGAGGTCGGACTTCCATCCACAGGAACTAGTATTTTTTTGAACATGATCAAGCGCTCCTTGAAAGAAAATATTGCAAATCGCTTGCCGGTTTTACAGGCCCAGCATCCTGCCAATGCGTCCGGCGTAATCGGCCGCCTTGAGGGCATCGTCAATGACGACATCCACCGCATTATCGATAATGCCATGGATGGTGCGCAAACGATGGCCGACCCCCTCCTGGTCCGGTGACGCACCCAGTATCACACCCAGTGCGCGCACCTCGTCGCGCAAGGCCTGCAGGTCGCCTGATCCGGCCTTTACGCCGGCAAGATCTTGTTCCATTGAAGCGACCAGCTTGGCCACCTCATCGAGATCGACCGGAGCCGGGCCCGCGGATTTGGATTGTTCTGACAAGGCTGATCCTCCCAAAGGCTGCAACGACAAAACCCAAGCCGCGCTCAAGGGCGCTGCGGCGTTAAATATAGCCCAAGCACGACCAACAGCTTGCGCTGAACAACAAAATAAGCGCGTAGGCGACGACCCTCAGCACGCCTCCTGTGCGTATGTAATCCCGGACGGCAAAGGTGGCAGTGCCACAGGCCACCCTAATTTTCTGCGGCGCGTTATCCGGCCGATTAAAAACATCAAGACATCTCCATACTAGGCGGCCAGAACTCACGCCCGCTTGACATGGATCAAACGACCATCTCAACGCATGCGCATCCCTTCACACACCAAACCGGCCCCTATAAGCGCCCTAAGCGGCGACGACGGCGGGGCTGCGGCCGTGGGTGCGATACGCGAATTATTGCGGCGGTTTGACGCCGTCCTTGCTGACTGCGATGCGCGCGGCGGTGATCCTGCCCTCCGGCGATACCGATGCGCCGGTGAAAATGCTCGCACCCGGCACCAGCAGCGATTTATCAGCGGGTACAAAGTCGACAATGGGCGTGCCCTCGGGCACCAGGATCTGCTTGGAACCGCCCTTGAATTCCATGGTGAGCTCGTTGCCCGCCGCGGTCTTGACCACCTTGACCATGTTGGCGTTGGTCATGGTGTCCCCGGGCGCGCTGTCCCAGGGCGTGTGTCCGGGCGCGGCTGCCGGCGGCAGCGCGTGCACTTCGCTCGCCACCAGGGCGCCCGCGGCATTCACGCGCGCCGTCACGCCGACGTAGGCATCGGCCTTGAAATCCGACAGCTTCACCGCCTTGGCCGCCGACACCGCGACGTTGTCAGGCATGTTGATCTTGATGTCCTGGCCTTCGCGCGTCTTGACCGCGAGCACATTGCCCTCGACCGCGGTGATGATGCCGCGAATGCGCTGATTGGTGTTCTGTGCGACAGCCAACTGCGCGGCCAGCATAAAACCGAGGCCGGTGATTGCGGCGGCAAACAGTTGATGCGTTTTCATGTTCAATCTCCCTGGTGTTTTCAACGGTCAGTTGCGGTCAGTTGCGATCCGTTGCGAATGAATGTTTCGAACGCAAGTTTCGACCCCATGACATTCGAAACCGATCGCCCATCCCCGAGGCAATACCCGGGGCAATGTGATGCGCTAACAGCGGCCGGCGCCCCATTCTTCCATTTTTTAGTTTTGCGAACAACCGGCGGCGATACGCGCCGGCAAAGCGGCCGCCACCGCGGCGAGCACCGTCCCCCAATCGCCCGGAACGGTCTGCCGAAACAAGCGCAGCCCCGGGTACCAGGGTGTGCCCGCCCTCCCCGCAACGCCCGACCAGCGCCAGTCACAGGGGTGGTGCAGCAACACCCAGGCGTCCAAGCCCAGCGCACCGAGCAAGTGCGCCAGCCCGGTATCGCTGCTGATCACCAGGTCAAGCGCGCAGGCCAGCGCCGCGCTATCGGTAAAATCGGCGATCTCGCCGCCAAGGTCGGCAATGCCGCTACTCGCGGCAAGTTGCGCCGCAGCCGGACCTTTTTGCATTGAAACAAGTTGCACGCGCCCCGCCGCCTGCCCGGCCAACCCAGCCAAGCCCGCCAACAGGTGCAAGGGCACGCCGCGCTGCGGTTCCAGCGCATTGTCGGCGCGCCCCGCCCAGTTGATGCCGATGCGAAAGCGCCGCGCCGGATCGATTTCACCAAGGCGCTGCCGCCAGCGCGCGACCGCAGCGGCATCAGCCTTGAGATAGGCCGCCGCCGGCACATTATCCGGCGTGACCCCGAGCACCCGCGGCAAACTAAACAGCGCCAGCTTGAAATCGCAGCGCGGCGGCACCAGGCCGGCGCCATCGAAAGCGATGCACTCGGCCACACCGGCAAGGCCCTGCAGGATGCGCGTGAGCTCACGCGGCACCAGCAAACGCACCTGTGCGCCGCGCGCCGCCAGCGGCGCGACAAAGCGCGCAAACATCAGCAGGTCGCCGAAACCGCCCTCCGGGTAGATCAGTACCGATTTGCCCTGCAGCGACGCGACGCCATCCCATTCGGGCGCGGCATCGGCGCGCCAAGGCGCCTGCGCCGCCGCAAGCTCGGGCCGCTCAAAGCGCGCGCCATACTGCGCCCAGCCCTCGCGCCAATCGCCTGTGGCCAGCGCCAGATCGGCAAGATTCCAGCGCGCATCGGCGTAATCGGGCTGCAGCCTGAGCGCGATTTCATAATGGTGCCGCGCCTCTTCGTAATGCCCGCCGGTGTGCAGCCTGGCGCCAAGATTGAAATGCGCGACAGCGAAGGCCGGATCGATATCGATGGCACGCACAAAGCTGGCGATGGCGGCGTCACCATGGCCGGCCGCAGCATGGGCCAGACCGAGATTGGAATGAATGAAGGCGACATCGGGCGCCACTGCCAGCGCCCGCCGGAACAGCTCAATCGCCTCGTCATGCCGCCCTAGTTGGTGCGCCAGCAGCGCGGAGAAATGCAGAGCGTCGGGATGTTCGGGTTGCACCGCCAAAACTTGCCGGTACAGCACGGAGGCCTGGTCCAGTTGCCCGGACTGGTGCAATGCAAGCGCGCGCTGGAAAGGTTCGTCGGGGCTGGAGACGCTCATGGGGCCAGACTCAGCGCTTCCCGCCTTACAAGCGATGCGCACCGTCCAGTTTTGCGAGTGTCCGGTCAAAGGTGCCAAGTGGCAAATGGCCGGCTTTGCGGGCGATCTCGAGAACGAGGCAGTCGGAGAATCCCAGCGAAGGACGGGCGCGATAGTGGTCCAGCGCAAGCCTGACGGCGTCCGCGTCCTGCAAAGTCAATTCGCGATGACTGAGCAGTCGTTCGACCGCATTGGCGATCTGCGCCGCCGAGCGCTCATAGACCGTGTCGAGAACCCACAGCGTTTCAGCAAGCACAAGGTGGGAAACCCACGCCCCTTTCGCGATGAAGGCTTCGGCCACCTTTACCTGTGCAGCATCATCTCGCACCACCAGCCGCACCAGCAGGTTGGTATCAAGGGCGTGCATGCTTCGCGCGAATATGCCGGCGAATCGCCTCTTTCACGTCGATACGCTTTTGCACGGGGGCACCCTCGGGAAAGAGTGCATGGTGCACATCGGCGGAACTGTTCCGCCCCGCCTTTCGCACCACGACCTCGTCATCCTTCTCGAGCCATTCAAGTACCGACCCCGGTCCGACACCGAGTTTCTTGCGAATTTCGGCCGGCACGGAAATCTGGCTTTGGGTGGTCAATTTGGAGTGGGCGATGGACATGAAATTTACATTACCACGGTAATGCAGGCTTTGCAATACACATCAATCGCCAGTGTCTGGTGCCGGATGCAGGAATCGAACCCGCGACCTTCGGTTTACAAAACCGCTGCTCTACCAACTGAGCTAATCCGGCGAGGCACGCATTATAGCGACTCGCGGCATCTAAAGGTCACGGTGTGGGCCCGGCCCGCACAAAACCGGGCGGCGGCAGGCGAGGTGGCCACTTGAATTAGCTAAATTTATCGACATTAATTATTTAAAACCAGCTTCGGATAGGGCTTTCCGGCTATATTTGGTGACGTTTTTGTCACATTACGCGGGAGCGCACCGACACCAAAGGCGGGCATGGGCAAGCGCCCGGATTTTGATGCAAACTGCAGCCTGATTTAAACCGGGATCCGGCACACCGGAATTCATCATAGGAGGAAACATGAAGATAGTCATGATGGGTTCGGGCGGCGTTGGTGGCTTTTTCGGCGGCCGCATGGCGCAGGCCGGCTATGACGTGAGCTTTATCGCACGCGGCGCACATCTAGCCGCAATGCGCGATCACGGCCTGCTGCTCGAGAACGCGCCGCAGGGCAATATCCACGTAGCCAAGGTGCGCGTCACCGACGACCCGGCCACGCTAGGCCAGGCAGATATCGTCATCCTGTCGGTCAAGCTTTGGGATACCGAGACGGCGGCGCGCGCCATCAAACCACTGCTCGGCCCCGACACCGGCGTGCTGTCGCTGCAAAACGGCGTCATCAAGGACGACATCATGCGGCGCGAACTGGGCGATGCCGCCGTGATGGGCGGCGTCAGCTATATCGCCTCCCACATCGCGCGCGCCGGGGTCATTCAGCAGACCGGCACCATGCAGCGCATCGTGCAGGGCGAATACGACGGGCGCGCATCGGCACGCGCCACCTTCTTGCACGAGGCCTTGCTCAAGGCCGGCGTCAAGGCGGAGCTCTCGACCGACGTGCGCAAGTCGATCTGGGAGAAATACGTCTTCCTCGTCGGCCTGTCGGGGACCACAACGACAATGCGCCTGCCGCTCGGGCCGGTTCGCACCAACGCGCAATCGCGCAGTTTTTTGCTGCAACTGATGCGCGAGACGGTTGCGGTGGGCCGCGCCCACGGCGTGGCGCTGCCGGCGGACTTTGCCGAGAACCGCCTGGCCTTTGCCGACACGCTGCCCGAGGACATGACCTCATCGATGTACCACGATCTTGATCGCGGCAATCCGCTTGAGGTGAACTGGCTTGCCGGCGGCGTGGTACAACTCGGTCGCGCCAAGGGCGTGCCGACACCGGCCAACGAGGCGGTGTGCAACATCCTTGCGCTGCATGCGGCCGGAACAAAAGCGCGCTGACCGGGGCGCTGGCGCCAGCGCATCGCCCGATGCAGCGCGCCTGCGACTTATTTCTTCGACATTAAAAATGCAAAAGCCGCGCTGTGCGCGGCTTTTGCGTTGATTGACGTGACTTTTTAGTCACCTCACGCAGGCCCGTTTCAGGCCTTCAGTGCTCGCGCACCAGCATACCAAAGCCCTCGATGCGGTCCTTGATGCCCAGCCGGCGCAGTGCCGCCCAGTAGGTGGCGACGTTGACGCCAATCAGCGGTTTGCCGCAGCGTTTTTCGATCGCCTCGGTGAGACCGCTCACCGGCAGGTTGGTGCCAACGTGGATCAGCGCCTCGACATCGGGCGTGTTGATGGCATCAAAGGCGGCCATGATCACCTCCGGCCTGACCATCGCCACCGAAATCGGCCCGACGGTTTTCAGCCCGCTTGAATGCACCGGCTTGTAACCGGCCGAGCGGAACCAATTGGCGATCATCTCGTCCGCGGGCGGCCAGTAGGGCGTCAGGATGCCCAGATTGCGCGGCCTGCCTATGGCCTCCAGGCCGGCAAGAAGGCTCAACGAGGGCGTCATAAAGGGCAGCTTGCAATAATTTTCGAGGTACTCCTTTTCGGCCAGGGCACGCTCGACATCGCCGCGGAACGAATGTATCGAGTGCCCGTGCGCGACCACCTGCGGCTCGCACAACAGCAGCGTGTCGAGGGCCTCTTCAAGGTTGCCGTGCTCGGTCTCGAGCGCTTGCTGGTAGTTTTTCATGTCATCGTAGGGGCGTGCCGGCAGCAGCATGCGCATGACGTGGTTGCTCACCCCCGGCGGCTTGAGCGCCTCATATTCGGGCTGCACAATGGTGTTGGTGCCGGGGACAACCACGCCGATTTTTGCGCGATAGCCGAGGGCGTCGCGCGGCAGGTATTGCTCGGCACTCATGACTACTCCTTGATCAAGCATGAAAAAAATTCGAAAGTGTTGTTTGATACTATTTGGCGGGACGCCATTTATCAGTCTGTCTGGGCATTATCGGTCATTGCGGGGAGGCGAAGCCGACGCGGCAATCTGGTGACATTGCTACGGCGGTCACAAGTACGAGGAGATTGCTTCGCTGCGCTCGCAATGACATAAGTTTTTTTAAATTTTTAACCCTTCACAGGTCATTGAGCCAATGGCGAACTCAAGGTATAGCACGGCGTATTCCGATTTGTAAATCCGTTCAACGCAAGCCTATCGAATCGACGCGACATGCATGACGCCGCAGCAAAAACACTCGACCTTGCACTCGCCGGCCGCATGGTCGACGCCGCGCTTGGCGCGGCGCAGATCAGCGCGGATGAGCGCCAGCGGCTTGCCTGCGCCAAGGCGCTGCTGCGCCTGGAACCGGCGCCAGACGCGAAGCACAAACCCGGCGATTTTGCCAAAGCACTGCAGGACATCGGCCTTGGCTGAATTGCCGGCCACGTTGCTGGAACTGCGCGCGGCTATCAGCGGGCGGCGCATCAGCGTTGCCGAAGCGCTGGCGGCACAGTTCGCCCGCATCGAGCCGATCAATGCGAGCAGCCATTGCGTGGTCAACGCCCTGCCCCGGCCTGAAACCACAATGGCCGGCCCGCTCGCCGGCATCGCCCTCGCCCACAAGGATATTTTCAGCCTGCAGAGCCGCGCACCCGGCTGCGGCGTGCATGGCGGTAGGGAAGATGCGGCAAGCCGCCCCGCAGTGGTGATCGCCGCTTTGCAACAAGCCGGCGCGGCGCAATCGGCGACGCTGGTGATGGCGCCCCTTGCCTGTGGCGCCACCGGCGAGAACGCCAACAGCGCCCAGCGCGTGATCAACCCGGCCGACGCCGCTGCCGCCGTCGGTGGCTCATCCAGCGGCTCGGCGGTCGCCGTGGCCGCAGGCCTCTGTTACGTTTCACTCGGTACCGACACCGCCGGTTCGGTGCGCATTCCGGCCGCCACCTGCGGCGTAATCGGGCTCAAGACCACCGCAGGATTACTCGGCACCGAGGGGGTGATGCCGCTCTCGCCCTCACTCGATACCGTCGGCCTGCTCGCGCGCAACGCCGCAGATGCGGCCGCCGTGCTGCGCGTGCTGGCGCCGCAGCTGCGCGAAGCGCCCGGCGATGCGCATTGGGCGCCGCGACTGAGCGCGCGCCTGTCGATCAAGTCCCTGGATGACGAGGTGGCGGGCGCACTTTCCGCCTTCTGCGAAGCCCTCGGGCTTGCTCCGGGTGCCGATGCACAAGGCGAGATTGCCGCTCACGCCGAACTGACACGCCTCGCCGACACCCTGCTGCATGTCGAGGCCTCGCGCCTGCACCGCGGCGGGCTGCAGCAACAAGACCTGCCCGATGGCGCCCGCGCCGTCGCGCTGCCCGGGGTGGCCATTCCCGACGCATGGCACAACGCGGCCAAAGCCGCACGGGCGCAACACGCGCGCGATTTTGCGGCGCGCTATTTCAGCCACAGCGACATCCTGCTGCTGCCCGCGCTGCCCGAAGCGCTGCCCGACTGGGACGCCGTGGACACGCGCAGCACGGGTTTCGCACCGCGCCGCCTACTCGCGCTGCATCGCTTCATGGGCTTCGTCAATTACCTCGGCTTTCCGGCGCTGGTGCTGCCGGTGGCGCAAGACCGCCGCGGCCGGCCGATCTGCATGCAAGCCCTGGCACGCCCCTTTCACGAACACACGCTGCTGCGCTTTGCCCTCGACTTTACCCACGCCAGGGCGCGCTGAAGGCACACCCGGGGCACACCGGGGACACAATCGGAGGCACAATCGGGGGACACGTTTAGGGCAGGATTAGGCTGAAAGAGCCCCTAAATAAGCAGAATAGGCACAATAGTCACAATAGGCACACCCGATTGCGGTTATCGTCTGGCGCAAGACCCGCAGTTCAGTTACGGTATGTGCTTGGCACGCCAATTGCTGTGGGTTTTGTTTTATCGGGACTGAGCAAGTTCGCCGACCGCCCCGATACTTTGGTGTAATGGCCATGTTTGCGCAGCGGCTCGATGCCCTTTGCGGCAGAAATGGATTGTTTCATCCGTACCACCTTGACTTCACCCCGGCTCCACCTGCTTCACTTCTCTAGAGGAATTCATCATGAAACTGAATCGTTGGCTGGTATTGCTGCTCGCTGCGGCGAGCTCCCTGGCGCAGGCGGTCTCACCCGAACCCGCACCTCTGCCGCAAAAAGAAACCCTGACCGTGGGCTTCGTCAAGGTCGGGCACGTCTCGCCTATCGTCGGCATCGAAGAAGCCCTCAAAAAGATGAATATCGAGGTCAAGCGCGCCGAATTCGTGCGCTACGCCGATGCGCGCACCGCACTGCTTTCGGGCTCGGTCGACGTTTCGATCATCGGCCCCGGGGACCTCGCCATCGCCGCATCGCAGGGCAGCAACGCACTGATCGGCCTGACCGGCGTGGCCGGATCGCCCAAATACCTGGTGGTGCGCAAAGGCGTGACCATCAATGACTGGAAAGACATCGCCGGCAAGAAAATTGGTATCGCCCCCGGTTCGGCGGTGTGGTTCCAGTGGGCCATGACCCTGGTCGAGAACAACATCCCCTACACCAGTTTCAACGCCGTCAACGTGCAGGGCGGGGGCACCGCCTTTGTGCAGGCTCTGAAGCGCGGCGACGTCGATGCCATCGTGCTGTGGGAGCCGTTCGAGTCGCAACTGGTCGCTGATGACTCGGCCTACTTCGCCAAGAAGCTCGACTACAGCCAGTCCAAGTCGGTGGGTGCCGAACTGGGCATGCTCGCCACCACGCGTACGGCGCTCACCACCAAGCGCGAAGCGGTGAAGCGCTTCCTCTGGGCTTATCTCAAGGCCGAGGAGGACATGATCAAGAATCCCGCGCTGTTCGCTGAGGCCTACTCGCGCTACACCGGGCTGCCGCTCGATGTCACCAGGGAGTCCTCCAAGATCATCAAGCTTGGCGGCGTCATCAACACCGAGCAGGTCAAACTGCAGGCGGCGGCCGCGTTCAAGCAGGGCATCATCCAGAAAGACGTCACCAACGAGGTCGCCGCGCTGTACGACGATTCGCTGGCGCGTGAAATCAAGCGCTGAGCTATTGCGCCTGAATCAATGAAAGGTATTGCCATCGCCGGCGCCAACGCCGGCCGCTTCAGCATGGGACTGCTGATCCCGCTGCTGGCGCTGATCGCTTGGCAGGTGATCGGCAGCGCCCCGGATCTCGCCAGCATCGTACCCACGCCGCTGGCGGTGCTGCGCGGCTGGGATCAGTGGCTGTTCGGCAAACCGGGGATGGGGCTCAATCCCTACCTCGGTACCTGGCTGTCCAACGTGCAGTATTCGGCTTATCGCGTGGCCCAGGGCTTCACGCTGGCCGCGCTGATCGGCGTGCCGCTCGGCCTGCTGATCGGCTGGAGCCGGCTGATGGCGCACTTGTTCGACCCCATGATCCAGGGCCTGCGGCCGATACCCATCACCGCATGGCTGCCTTTTTCCATCGCGATATTCGGCATTCGCGACATGGGCTCGATTTTCCTTATTTTCCTCGGCGGCTTTTACGCCATTGTCGTCAACACCACCCAGGGCGCGCGCGATGTCGAGCGCAACCTCATGCGTGCCGCGCTGATGATGGGCGCAACGCGCGTGCAAATCCTGCGCCGCGTGGTGCTGCCCGCCGCCATGCCCTCCATTTTCACCGGCCTGCGCATCGGCCTTGGCATCGCCTGGACTGCGGTTATCGTTTCCGAGATGGTCGCGGTCAAGTCCGGCCTCGGCTATGTGTTGTGGGACGCCTATTACGTCGGGCGCATGGACATCGTCATCGCCGATATGGCCTCCATCGGCATCATGGGCTACCTCAGTGACCGCTTGATCGTGTTTATCGAACGCCGCACCCTGGTCTGGCGCCAGATGCAAAGCCACTAGCCCGACCGACCGACCGATTGAACCGAACCGAGCCGAACCGAGCCGAACCCAGCTGCCCCGAACAAACTGAACCGCCATGTCTGACATTCACATCACCGGCCTCGATAAGGCCTATCCGGGCAAGAACCGCGCGCAAGACGTGCAGGCGCTGCAAGGCATAGACCTGCACATCAACAGCGGCGAGTTCGTCGCGCTGCTAGGCCCCTCGGGTTGCGGCAAATCAACGCTGCTCAATCTTGTTGCCGGCTTCGAACAACCGAGCGCAGGCACCCTGCTCGTTGACGGCCAAGCGGTGACCAAGCCCGGCCCGCAGCGCGGCGTGGTGTTCCAGGAAGCGGCGCTGCTGCCCTGGCTGGATGTGTGGGAAAACGTCGTCTTCGGCCCGAAAGTGCAGGGGCTGCCGGCCGCAGACTACGAACCGCGCGCCGAGGAGATGCTGCGCATCGTCGGCCTCGCCGATTTCAAGAAACACCTGCCGGTGCAGCTCTCGGGCGGCATGCGCCAGCGCGTGGGCATCGCCCGCGTACTGACCCTCGGTTCGCGCGTGCTGCTGATGGACGAGCCCTTTGGCGCACTCGACGCGCAGACGCGCCTGACCATGCAGGAGTTGCTGCTGACGGTATGGCAAAAACTCAAACCGACCATCGTCTTTGTCACCCACGACATCGACGAGGCGCTGTTCCTGTCGGACAAAATTTATGTGATGTCGGCGCGCCCGGGGCGCATCCAGAGCGAAGTCGCCGTGCCCATCCCGCGGCCGCGGGCCATCGAGGTCACCACCTCGGACAGTTTCAACGCGATGAAGCGCGAAATCCTGCGCCTCATCCGTCACTAGTCGTAGCGTCCAATACACCAGACAATCTGGCGCCGGACACCCCCATTCGCCACCGATTTTCGCCCCCCATTTTTTTCAGAGCGCCCCGAACATGGCCAATCCCCGCGTCCCCTATGGTTTTTCCGATGAAGGCCCGGCACTCAGCGCGCCCGCAGACCAGCGCATCATGGTTCACCTGGTGGTCAACGTCGAGCACTGGCAGTTTGACGCCGCCATGCCGCGCACCATCATCACGCCGCCGCACGGCAAGGAAACCGTGCCCGATGTGCCCAACTTCAGCTGGGCCGACTACGGCATGCGCGCCGGCCTGCCGCGCATCCTGCGCGCCATCACCGAGCGCGGCCTGCCCGCCTCAACCAGCTTCAACGCCGGGGTCATCAACGCCTACCCGCGCGCCGCCGAGGCGATGCTGGCGGCAAACTGGGAGTTCATCGGCCACGGCGTGCACCAGAAGGCACTCAACCACGCCGGTGCCGAGCCCGAAGTGATCGCCACGACGCTGGACATGATAGAAAAATTCACCGGCACGCGCCCGCGCGGCTGGCTCGGCCCCGGCCTGCGCGAAAGCCATGACACGCCTGACCTGCTCGCCGCCGCCGGCATCGACTACGTCTGCGACTGGTGCATAGACGACCTGCCCAACTGGATGAGCACCAAAACCGGCAAGCTCGTTGCCCTGCCCTACAACCTCGAGATCAACGATTCCATCATCTACGCCGTCGAGCGCCACGCCACGGACGAAATGCTGCGCCGCCTGGAAAACACCCTTGCGCTATTTGTGCGCGAATCGGCAACGCGGCCGCGCGTACTGGCCATCGGCCTGCACCCCCACCTGATAGGCGTGCCACACCGTTTTGGCAGCCTGGAGACCATGCTCGACCTGCTGATGAAAACGCCGGGCGTGTGCTTCATGCAGGGCAGCCAGATCTGCGACTGGTTCACCAAGCAGGTGCCGTTCACGAAATAATTTTTGAGGATTTCCATCATTCGTGACATAAGCGGAACCGCGACCAATCTACCCCCTCCCCCTCGACGGGGGAGGGCTGGGGAGAGGGTGAATGCATGTATATGCGAATCTGCACGCACTCCCCCTCTCCCTGTCCCTCTCTTGCAGGGCGCGCATCGGCCGATAGGCCGAGGCCGTTCAGCCGGCGCGACGCTGCACTTCGCGAAACCCCGGCTTCACCCCGCCAGGGGAGAGGGGACGTACTATCAAGGTTTTTATCGATCACGGCGTCACTAAAGGAACAACAATGGATCTGCAACTCAAGGGCAAGCGCGTCGTCGTTACCGGCGCATCCAAAGGCATAGGCTTTGCCATCGCCAAAACCTTCGCACGCGAAGGCGCGGTGGTATTCATGGCCGCGCGCAACGCCGAGCGCCTCGAAGCCGCTGCGGCACAAATCCGCACCGAGACCGGTGCGAAGGTATCGGCACTGGCCCTTGACGCCTCGGCCGCCGACGCCGGCGAACGCCTGCTCAAGTTCGGCGGCGACATCGATGTGCTGATCAACAACGCCGGCGCCATTCCCGGCGGCGACCTGGTCAAGATCGACGACGCGCGCTGGCGCGAGGCCTGGGAGCTCAAGCTCTACGGTTACATCAACATCACGCGCAGCGTACTGCCCTCAATGGCGGCGCGAAAATCCGGCGTCATCGCCAACATTATCGGCATGGCCGGCGCCGCGCCGCGTTACGAATACATCTGCGGCTCAACCGCCAACGCCGCGCTGATGGCCTTTACCCAGGCGACAGGCGCGGCGAGCCCGCGCGAGGGCGTGCGCGTGTTCGGCATCAACCCACCGCCCACGCGCAGCGACCGCATGATGGTCATGATGAAGCAAACGGCCGAACAGAAATTGGGTGATGCATCGCGCTGGCTGGAACTGACCACCGGCCTGCCCTTTGGCCGCCTGGCCGAACCCGAGGAAATTTCCGAGATGACGGCCTTTTGCTGCTCGCCGCTCGCCGGCTACCTTTCGGGCACGGTCATCAACGTCGATGGCGGCAACATGTACGCCGCCGCCAGGTAAGAAACGGCTGCCTGAGGCCATGTCTGGGATAAACTTCACCCCTCCACTGTCATTGCGAGCGTAGTATTTCCCGTCATTGCGAGCGAAATATTTTCCGTCATTGCGAGCGTAGTATTTTCCGTCATTGCGAGCGTAGCGAAGCAATCTCGTCGCCATCGGGCGAGTGCGCCAGCCACGCAACGAGATTGCTTCGTCCCCTCCGGGGATTACCTTCGGGGCATCGCTACGCTCCTCGCAATGACATGCCATGAGTTGAAAAAAACACAGCATCAATAACAGCATCAACGATGGAGCAATCATGAAACGCATCATGGACGACAAATACCTGGACATACGCGAAGGCGTGCGCGCCCAGGTGCTGCAATTTGATTCACAGTACTGGCAAAAAATCGACGAGGCGCGCGCCTTCCCCGAGGCGTTCGTCAACGCCCTCACTGCCGGCGGCTGGTTGTCGGCGCTGATCCCGGAGGAATACGGCGGCGCCAACCTCAGCCTGACCGAGGCGAGCGTGATCATGGAGGAGATCAACCGCGCCGGCGGCAACTCGGGCGCCTGCCACGGCCAGATGTACGTCATGGGCTGCGTGCTGCGCCACGGCTCCAAGGCGCAAAAGGACATGATCCTGCCAAAAATCGTCACCGGCGAACTGCGCATGCAGGCGATGGCCGTGACCGAGCCCACCACCGGCACCGACACCACCAAGTTAAAGACCACGGCGGTGAGGAAGGGCGACAAGTACATCGTCAACGGCCAGAAGGTCTGGACCTCGCGCGTGCAGCATTCCGATTACATGTTGCTCCTGGCACGCACCACGCCCCTCGCCGAAGTGAAGAAAAAAACCGAGGGTTTGTCGGTTTTTCTCGTCGACCTGCGCCAGGCTGTGGGCGAAGGCAAGGGCATCACCGTGCGGCCGATCCGTAACATGGTCAACCACGAGACGAACGAACTGTTTATCGACAACCTCGAGATCCCGGTGGAGAACCGCATCGGCGAGGAAGGCCTTGGCCTCAAATACATCCTTGACGGCCTCAACGCCGAGCGCATCCTCATCGCCGCCGAGTGCGTCGGTGACGGTTACTGGTTTGTCGAGAAGGCCACCAATTACGCCAAGGACCGCGTGGTGTTCGATCGGCCGATCGGAAAAAACCAGGGCGTGCAGTTCCCCATCGCGCGCGCCTTCTGCAACGTCGAGGCGGCCAGCCTGATGCGTTATCGCGCCACCGAGGTGTTCGAGGGCGGCGGCAACTGCGGCGCCGAGGCCAATATGGCCAAGATGCTGGCCGCAGACGCATCATGGGAGGCGGCCAACGTCTGCCTGCAGACACACGGCGGCTTCGGCTTTGCCGCCGAATACGACATCGAGCGCAAATTCCGCGAGACGCGCCTGTACCAGGTGGCGCCGATATCGACCAACATGATCCTCTCTTACATCGGCGAGCACGTGCTGGGCATGCCGCGCTCGTATTGAAAAAATTAAAACCCCCGTCATTGCGAGCGCAGCGAAGCAAGCTCGTGCCAGCAGCGACGGCCTCAGCAATACGACAAGATTGCTTCGTCCCCTCCGGGGATTACCTTCGGGACATCGCTTCACTGCTCGCAATGACCATGAACTTTGCCCGCAGATACTCAATTGAAACCTCCGTCATTGCGAGCGCAGCGAAGCAATCTCGTGCAAGCAGCGACGGCCTCAGCAATACGACAAGATTGCTTCGTCCCCTCCGGGGATTACCTTCGGGGCATCGCTTCGCTCCTCGCAATGACAATGAACTTTGCTCACAGATACTCAATTGAAACCTCCGTCATTGCGAGCGCAGCGAAGCAATCTCGTCGTATAGCTGACCAACTCATGATGGCTACGAGATTGCTTCGCTGCGCTCGCAATGACGTCAATATGAAATACCTAGTCGGACAACACCATGACTGATCTTTCCCAATGGATAGGCCGCGAACTCATCACCAGCGAAACGCTCGACACCATGCAGCTGACCAAGATGGCGGCAACCATGGACCGGCCGCAGGCGTTCGAGTCCGGCGACAAGCTGCCCGCCGGCTGGCACTGGTTGTTTTTCAACCAGCTCGAGACACAGTCCAAACTCGGGCCCGACGGCCACCCCATGCGCGGCAATTTCCTGCCGCCAGTCGAGTTGCCCCGCCGCATGTGGGCAGGCAGCCGGCTGCACTGGCACGCGCCCTTCATCGCCGGGCGCACGGTCACACGCACGGCGCGCGTGCTCGATGTCACCGAAAAGACCGGCAAATCGGGGGCGATGATTTTCGTCAAGGTCGGCTATACCTATGTCGAAGCTAGCGGTGGCGACAGCGGCAAGCTGCTGCTCGAGGAGGAGCACGACATCGTCTATCGTGACGATCCGCCCCGCGACGACAAGACCGCGTCGCTCGCCGCCAAGGCGCCGGTTGCGCTGGCCTTCGAGCGCGAAGGCGCGCACCTGCGCAAGGTCACGCCCGACCCGGTGTTCTTGTTCCGTTACTCGGCGCTGAGCTTCAACGGCCACCGCATCCATTACGATTACGACTACGTGCGCAATGTCGAGGGCTATCCCGGGCTGATCGTGCACGGGCCGCTCATCGCCACCCTTGCGCTCGACTTTGTCGAGTTCGATCTTGCGCCCGGTCGCAACATAGAGAGGTTCAGCTTTCGCATGAAAAAACCAACCTTCGATTACGCCCCCTTCCACCTGCACGCCAATGCCAATGCCGATGGTAAAAGCTTTGCCACCTGGACCAGCGACAACAGCGGCCAGGTCGCGCTCGACGGCGAGGTCACACTGACATGAGCGCCTCCCCCTCTTTGCCAGTCAGCTACCAGTTCGTCCCGGCGACACGCATGGATCGCGTGGCCAAGGCCTGGCAGGCCGGTGCCGATGCGGTCATCGTTGACCTGGAGGACGCCGTCTCGATCGCCGACAAACCGGCGGCGCGCGCCGCGCTCGTCGCGTTCCTGCGACAAGGCGAGACGCCGGTGTGGGTGCGCTGCAATGCGGTGGGCACCGCCTGGCATGGCGACGATCTTGCCGTACTGCGTTCCGCCGGCAAGGGCCTCGCCGGCATTGTGCTGCCCAAGACCGAATCATCAAACGATGTGGCGGCGCTGGGCATGGCCGTGCCGGTGCTGGCGTTGATCGAATCGGCGCGCGGCATCGCGCAACTGGCCGACATCGCCGCCAACAAGGCGGTGCAGCGCCTTGCCATCGGTACGGTCGACCTGGCGCTGGACCTCGGTTGTGTCGATTCCTGGGAGACGCTGCTGCTGGCACGCTCACAAGTGGTACTGCACTCGCGCCTCGCCAATCTCGCCGCGCCGGTGGACGGCGTAACCGTCACCATAGGCCGGCCCGAGGACGCCGAGCGCGATGCGCGCCGCGCGCGCGAGCTGGGCTTTGGCGCCAAGCTGTGCATACACCCCTCGCAGATCGGGCCGGTGCACCAGGGTTTTGCGCCGACCGCGGCGCAAGTCGCCTGGGCGGAAAAGCTCGTCGCCCTCGCCGGTGACGGCGCCGCCATCAAGATCGACGGCCAGATGATAGACAAGCCGGTCATAGACCGCGCGCGCGCACTGCTGGCGCGGGCGCGGCGCAGCAGTTGATCGCTGCACAAATCGTACTGCTTTCATTTTTATGACTCAGATCGTTGCATAAATCGTGCGGCTTTCATTTTCACGACGCATTACCCCCTCCCCCTCGACGGGGCTGGGGAGAGGGTGAATGCATGCAGCATCGAATCCGCCTACCCCCCTCTGCCTGTCCCTCTCCGGCAAGGGAAACCACCCCAAAAAAAGAATGCCCAAGCCCGCGCAGCGACAAAGTGAGCCGTTGCGCACGAATAACATCGCGTAGCGCAGCGTTGCGCGCTTATTGACCTTGACCCCCGTAGGGGACGCCGAGAAGCGCAGCGCCCTCGGGAGGTGTCCGGCCCCGTTGTCTGAGCCCCGCAGGGGCGAGTTTAGGGACCGGCCCGGGGGCGCGAGCATCGCAGGGCAGCCCCCGCCTGACCAATCTGCATACTGCACTGCCACTCCCCGGGGGCCGTCACCTCCGGGTCGCCTTTTCTTGCTTACTTCTTTTACAGCGAAGCAAAAGAAGTAACTCGCCCCCCGCAGGGGGCGAAACCACCCAACTAAAAAAGAACGCCCAAGCCGGCGCAGCGACAAAGCCTTAAGCATCCGATTCACCGATGACCAGAAACACCATCACAATAGCGAACGCAGCAAGTGCTAGCATTCATGGCATGCAATCCGCCTCCCCCTTTGCGCCCTTCACCCCCGGAGCCGCCATGTCCCGTCGTTTGATTTCCGCCCTCATCGGCCTGCTCGCCGCTACGCTGTTGCTGGCCCCGCCAGTCGCAGCGCAAACCTACCCGCAAAAATCAGTGCGCCTGGTCGTGCCCTTTGCCGCCGGCGGCATTGCCGATGTGTTTGCGCGCATCATCGCCACCACACCGGAGCAATTCGCCGCCTTTGTCGCCGCCGAGACGGCCAAATGGGGCAAGCTGATCCGCGAGGTGGGCATTCGCGCCGATTAATCGGCCACGTTTTTTCGGCACCGGGCACCAAGCACCAAGCACCAAGCACCAATAAAATATGGCGGCCTGATTTTTTTATGGCGTAATGGATTGATTGCCAGATCACGTGCGCCGGCTTATGTTTCAATGCTAAATAATGTATCCCGTCAATTCAAAAAGGAGATCAATGTGACCGCAACCCACCAAATTTTTTACGCATGCCGACTTGCGACGCTGATGGCGCTGATCCTGACGATAGGTGTCGCCGCCACACCGTCCCACGCCCAGCCCAAAACAGAATTCGCGCCGGAGGTCGGCCAGCCGGGCAAGGACGTGGTGTGGGTACCTTCGCCCGAGCAACTGGTGGACAAGATGCTCGACATGGCCAAGGTCACGCCCAATGACTACCTGATGGACCTGGGTTCGGGTGACGGCCGCACCGTCATCGCCGCGGCCAAACGCGGCGTGCGCGCCACCGGCGTCGAATACAACCCCGACATGGTGGTGCTGTCGCGCCGCAACGCCGAGAAGGCCGGCGCCAAACTGGCCAACTTCATCGAGGGCGATATTTTCCAGACCGACCTCAGTAAGGCAACGGTCATCACGCTATTCCTGCTGCCAGACCTCAACGTCAAACTGCGCCCGACCATTCTCACCATGAAACCGGGCACGCGCGTCGTCTCCAACTCCTTCCGGATGGGCGACTGGTCACCGGACGAAACGGTGGAACTCGGTTGCGGCACCTACTGCACCGCCTTCATGTGGATAGTGCCGGCGCGTATCGAGGGCAACTGGAAAAGCGCCCAAGGCGAGCTTGCGTTCAAACAGGAATACCAGGGCTTCAGCGGCAGCGTCGGCGGCGCGCCGCTCAGCGGCGGCAAGTTGAGCGCCGACCAGATCAGCTTCAGCGTCGGCGCCACCCAATACAGCGGGCGCGTGAGCGGTGACAGCATCGAGGGCAGCTTCAAGTCCTCGGCCGGCGGCGGCGCATGGAAGGCGACACGCGCCAAATAAACCCGCAAAACCACGGCGCTGGCTGAAAAGCCGCGCCTGGCGAAGATTTCCAGCCATTGCCATACAACAACCGAGTGCAATACCCGGGATATAACAAGGCCCTGTCATTGCGAGGAGGCGAAGCCGACGCGGCAATCTGGTGGTGTTGCGACGGCGGCCACAAGGACGATGGGATTGCTTCGCTGCGCTCGCAATGACAAAACTACTACGCGGCGAACGCGCTCCTGGGGACAGATGTGGCTATTGCTGCCCAAGGGCATGACGCCGCCAAAAGCCACGCCATAGTGCTGGCGAGGCATGCGTCTCAAACATGCCGATCGCTGGAAACCCTTTACTGGCGCGGATTTCCAGCCGCCCTGTAAAAGCCAGACTGGCGCGGGATTTCCAGCCACCTGTAAAGGCCAGACTGGTGGGCGCGGATTTCCAGCCCTTGCCATACAACAACCGAGTGCAATACCCGGGATATAACAAAGCCCTGTCATTGCGAGGAGGCGAAGCCGACGCGGCAATCTTGTGGCATTGCGACGGCGCTCACAAGGACGAGGGGATTGCTTCGCTGCGCTCGCAATGACAAAACTACTACGCGGCGAACGCGCTCCTGGGGACAGATGTGGCTAGTGCTGCCCAAGGGCATGGCGTCGCCAAAAGCCAGGCCATAGCGCTGGCCCGGCATGCATCTAAAACAGGCCGATAGCTGGAAACCCTTTACTGGCGCGGATTTCCAGCCGCCCTGTAAAGGCCAGACTGGCGCGGGATTTCCAGCCGCCTGTTAAGGTCCGACGGGTGGGCGAGGCTTTCCAGCCATTGCCATACAACAACCGAGTGCAATACCCGGGATATAACAAGGCCCTGTCATTGCGAGGAGGCGAAGCCGACGCGGCAATCTTGTGGCATTGCGACGGCGCTCACAAGGACGAGGGGATTGCTTCGCTGCGCTCGCAATGACAAAACTATTACGCGGCGAACGCGCTCCTGGGGACAGATGTGGCTATTGCTGCCCAAGGCCTGGCGTCGCCAAAAGCCACGCCATAGCTCTGGCGAGGCATGCGTCTAAAACAGGCACGATAGCTGGAAACCCTTTCCAGGGGGTTTCCAGCCGCCCTGTAAAGGCCAGACTGGCGCGGGATTTCCAGCCGCCTGTAAAGGCCCGACGGGTGGGAGCGGGTTTCCAGCCGGCATTTAGCGCTGCGCGACAACAATCTCAGCCGGCCTTGGCCGCCGCGTCACGCCAAAAACGTTTGCGCACGGCGAGCCGCTTGCGCGCTTTTTGCGCCGCATTGACCGCGCGTGCCTCACACCGTTCCAGCCAGCGCGCCGCAAAGCGCGCCAGCGCCGGCGCCGGTGCCAGTCCGACGATCAGTTGCGCGGCGCGGCGCGCGTCATTGGCCCTTCCGAGCGCATCCTGCAATACCGTGAGCGCATCCAGATAAGAGCGCAGCGGCCGCGCGGCAAACAGCGACCCGAACATTTCGACGTCGTAACGCAGATGCTTGGCATGAATGCGTACGCGATGACGTTCGTCCGGGGTCTTTTGCGCAAGCCGCCGGCTGTGATGCGACAGGCGCTTGTCGCGGACGGCAAGTTGCACCGCCGCGAACGCCACCACGCCAGGCGCGCCGCCCTCCGGCGCACCCGCGCCGGCCAGCCATTGCGACAAGGCCAATTGCGTGATGCACCACGGCGCGCCGGCCAGCGCATCGCGCGCGCCGGCATAGGCGGCATTGCGCCGCCGGCGCGCCGACGCCAGCAGGGTGGCACCGCCGGCCGCTGTGCCAGCCTGCACCTCCCAGGCGCGCAGTAGCTGCGGCAGTATCTGCTCTGTCAACACATCCCAGTCGCGCGCCTCGCCCAGGGCCCTGCCCACCGGCCTGATGCCTGCGCCCAGTTCCGTCACGCATGCGTCATGCGGATTTATTTTTCCCGCCAGTTGCAGGCAGGCGCGCATACGCCGCAAGGCCACGCGCGCCTGGTGCACAAACTCGCTGTCACGCGATGATTGCAGCACGCCTGCGGCGTTCGCTTCCGCCTGAGCGAGGCAGGCGCCGACAGTCAGGCGCAGCACCGCCGCGGGCGGGGTAGTCGCATCAATGCGCGGCGGCTTGAATCTCACCGCCTGCAAGCCTTCAGCGCCACTCTGCGCGCCAGCCCGCCCATCAAACAAGCGGTAGCCGCGCTCCGCCTTACTGACGCTGTCTGGCCGCAAGGCAATGCCCTGCTGCAGCCCGGCCGCAAAGGCGTAGAGCGCAGCAGCATCACCCGCCTTGAGTTCGAGTTCGAGCTCTGAAATGGGCAGTTCACGCCGCCCACGGACAGCACTGAAAATACGGCCCTGGTCCAGGACCACCTCGATGCACGTCCCGGGCGCCGGCCTGACCAGCCAGACGGTGCGCACGAAATCGGTGGTGAACACCGACTCCAGACGGTCCGCGACCCGCCCGGCGCTGCCATCGGCCTGATCAAGTACGCCGGCGGGGAAAAGCGCAAGATCGAGTTTGCCGCGGGGCAAGGGATATTCCCATTCGTTGCGCTGATGCAGTCCGCCTGCCGCGGCGCCCCCCGCCTTGAGCGTCTGCAACCACTTGCCTCCCCGGGGACTTCGGCGGACCCCGCCCCCGCCTGGCTTAGACGTGTCAGGTCTGCCGCGGGTGCCGCCGCCTGCGCCCACCCCGCCTATGTGGCGCAGACGCAGGGTCATGCGCGCCTTTGCCAGCGCCAGCTCCGGCGTATCGAAATAGGTGTTGAGCAGGCGTTGGCGGGTGGGCTTGGCCCCCGCCAACAGCGGGTGCCGCCGCAGGGCCGCGACGTCCTGCGGCGCCAGCGCAAGTTTGAGTTCTAGTTCGGTAGCCATGGACTGGCAGCTTGACGCAAACACCGGCTGGACGTCGAAAACATTGCCATATATTACTTTACATTTCTTTACAATAAACGCACAGTATCTGCGACCTTCCGGATACGGCCGCAAAGATCCGGGGGCAGGCCCCCGCACTAAAGCGAACCGCCGGTTTGTGCCGGAACTGAACTGTTTTTAACCGCCTGACCCAGGGATGCACCGCGCCGGCCCGGACGTATTCTCCAAGCACCCTGGATACGCGGCCAGGATAAAAGCGCCGCATAAACCAAACATGCCCAAGGCCACCAAACGCCAAGACGAGCAAGACCCTCTACGCGACATTGCGCGCGCGCGCCGCCTGCTGTCCGAATCAGCCCGGGTGCTGGTGCGCGCCAAAGACGAGGCGATTTTCTTGCAGGACATGTGCAGCATCGCGGTGGAACTGGCCGGCTACAAGCTGGCCTGGATCGGACTGCTGCGCCACGACGAGGCACGCAGCATCGAAGCGGTGGGCCTCGCCTACGATCAGGACGGCGTGTTTGGCAAGCTCCGCGCATCCTGGGGCGACTCCGATCTGGGCAAAGGCCCGGCCGGCACCGCCGTGCGCAGCGGGCATTGCCAGGTGGTGCAAAACCTGCACGGCGCACACAACTTCGGCACATGGCGCCCGCTTGTGCTCGGCCCCCGGCACCGGGCGGTGGCGGCGCTGCCGCTTCGAGTCGAGGGTGAGACCGGCCCGGTTGTCGGCGTGCTGTGCCTCGTTGCCGACGAAGCCCTTGCCTTTGGCGCCCTGGAACTCGAATTGCTCGAGGAGATCGCGCGCGACATCGCTTTCGGCATGCAAGCACTGCGCCTGCGCAGCGCGCAATTGCACACCAGCGTGGCGCTGCGCACCAGCGAGCGGCGCTTCAAAACCACCTTCGACCATGCATCCGTCGGCATCGGCCATGTCGATGCAGACGGCCGCTATATTCTGGCAAACAGGCAGTTGGAGAAAATACTGGGCTTCGGACCCGGCGAACTGCTCGGAAAATCGGTGCGCGCGATGTTGCATCCGGAGGACATTAATCTCACCGACGAGCTGCGCGTCCGCATGCACGCCGGTGAAATCGATTCTTTCAAGACACAAAAGCGCTACCTCAAAACGAACGGCGCCATCGTGTGGGTGGCCCTTAACGTATCGATGATGCGTGACGACCAGGACCGGCCGCTTTACGATATTTCGGTGGTGGAGGACATCACCGAGCTGATGCGTGCCGACGCGCTGCGAGAACTTGAGCACGGCATCACCCGCCAACTGCTAGTGACTGACAGCGCCTCTGCCACCTTGCAGACGGCCATGCGCGCCATTTGCGAATTTGAGCAGTGGGACTGCGCACGCTACTTTGCGCCGCGCGAGGCGGCTGCGGTGCTGCATTTTTCCGAAGGCTGGTCGGGAAAAGATCCGTTGACCGCAGAATTCCTGCGTGCCTCAAAGGAGGTGACCCATGCCGCAGACAAGGAACTTTGGGGCCTCGCCTGGAAGCAAGGCCGGCCGGCGTGGTCGGCCGATATGAACCTGCACGGGCACGCATCGGAAAACACACTGTCACAGCGCCATGGCATGCGCAGCGAGTGTGTCTTCCCGGTGTGGGCCGATGGCACCATCATCGGCCTGCTGGTTTTCAACAGCCGTAAAACCACCACGCCAAAGCAAGACCTGCTTGACACCGTCGAGGCAATAAGCGCGCAAATCGGGCATATCCTGCAGCACAAAAAAGCCGCAGAAGCGCAACGGCGCTTTCGCCTCGCCATGGACACGTCCGCGGACATGGTCACGCTGATAGACCCTGTCACCATGCGTTACGTCGACATCAACACCACCGCCTGCGAAAGGAAGGGCTACACGCGCGCGCAGATGTTATCAATGGGGCCGCCGGATGTGAGCGATGTTTCGCGCGCAGAGTTTTCGCACCAATTCGCCCAGACCATAGCCAGCGGCGGGACAACGCGCCTGATCAATAACGCCAGGTGCAAGGACGGCAGAATATTTCCGGTCGAGGTCTTACTCCGCGCAGTGAAATCCGACGGGCACTGGCTCATTGTTGCCGTGCTGCGCGACATCAGCGCACGCGTCGAGTCGGAGCACACCCTGCGCCGCAGCGAGGCGCGCTTTCGCAACCTGGTGTCGCTGTCATCGGACAGCCTGTGGGAGACCGACCGCGAACACCGCTTCACTAACATAGTGCACGGCAGCCATTTTCCGGTGTCGTCGCGCCTCACTTCGAAAATCGGCAAAATGCGCTGGGACATACCATCGATTTCGCCGGGCATGTCCGGCTGGGCGTGGCTGCGCCAGACCATGAACGCACACCAGCCTTTCCACGGCTTCGAGTACGCGCGCCAAGGCGAGGACGGACAAATCGATTACCGCATGATCAGCGGCGAACCCGTGTTCGGCGAAGACGGCGTGTTTTCCGGCTATTTAGGCATCGGGCGCGATCTCACCCCGGCCAAACGGGACGAGGCGCGACTGCTCGAGCTCAACACCCAGCTCGAAGAGCGGGTGGAACAGCGCACAGCCGAACTGGAACGCGCCAACGCGGAGCTCGAGACCTTCAGTTATTCGGTGGCGCACGACCTGCGCGCGCCGCTGCGCGCCATCAACGCCTTTAGCGCCATCGTGCTCGAAGAAAACCAGGGCAAGCTCGACCCGGCATCGGCCGCCCACCTGAAACGGGTGCAGGAAGGCGGGCTGCGCATGAGCGAACTGGTGGATGACCTGCTCGACCTGGCGCGCATTTCGAGGCAGCCATTACTGCGCCAGGACATCGACCTTTCGCCGCTTGCCAACAAAGCGCTGGCGGCGCTCACCGAAAACGACGCGAAACGCCAGATCGAGATCCGGCTGGACGCGCCCATGCCCGGCAATGGCGACTCCGGACTGCTAGAGGTCGTGCTGGCCAACCTTATCGGTAATGCATGGAAGTTCACCAGCAAGGTCGCCGCGGCGCGTATCGACATCGGCATGGAAGAACACGAGGGCCGCCAGGTTTATTTTGTCGGCGACAACGGCGCCGGCTTCGACATGAACTACAGCGCGAAACTGTTCACGCCCTTCCAGCGCCTGCACAGCCACAACGAGTTCGAGGGCGCCGGCATCGGCCTCAGTCTGGTCAAGCGTATCATCGAGAAGCACGGCGGCACCGTCTGGGCCGAAGGCGAAAAGGACAAGGGCGCGCGGTTTTATTTCACCCTGTGCTGATTGTTCTCTTGCTGTTCCGCGATTGTTCCCTTGCTGTTCCCTGATTGCTCCCTGACGGTTCACTGACGCTTGCCTGATGCTTACCTCATGCTTACCTCATGCTTAGCTGATCATGATCGGATGATCGCCCGCGCTTGACCCGCGCTTGACCCGCAATTGACCCGCGGCTAACACGGCTAACACGACTAACACGCCTAACACATAGGCTGCGGCGGCCGTCCATAAGACATGTTGGCCAAGCCATAACCTAAACCTATCAAAGAAAACCAGCACCAGGCGGGAATGGCACTTACTTAGCGGAATGCTGAAGCGCTTTTCATAAATCATGACATCTTGCAAAACCGCGACCAATGTACTCCCTCCCCCTAGCCGGGGGAGGGCGGGGGAGAGGGTGAATGCGTGCAAGATCGAATTTGCCGGCATTCCCCCTCTCCCTGTCCCTCTCCCGCAAGGGGAGAGGGAACGTGCTAAGTAAGCGCCATTCGCACTAGGCGGCTCATTGCACTGCGCGGCAAAAGGTTTTGACAACGCCATCGCGCTGCGTCGACAATGGCTCCCGGCGCTCCGAGGCCGGCGCAGGCACCGCATCACGCAACACAAGCATGCAGAGAATCGCGCATGCGGATTTCAGCGCAGCAGAACGCTCACGCAAGCGCGTTACCGGGGCAAGGCCATGACAAACACAACAACAATGCAGCGCTTTGCCGGGCTTGAACCCAAAGTTGCAGCCAGACCCGATACCAAACCCCGCCGCTCCCCCAAGCCGGGCAGCCCAATAAGGTGAACACACAGTGACCAGACCCAACCGCATCAACAAGGCCATCGCCGAGGGGCGCAAGGCGCACGGCTACAGGCTGACCATCCCCGCGCCGGCCATTGTCGAGATGCTCGGCGTGCTCGACTTTGATTACGTGCTCATTGATGACGAACACGGCGTGTTCGGCAACACCGACCTGGACGACATCTGCCGTAGTGCCGACCTCGTCGGGGTGACGCCGATTGCGCGCGTGCCCGATGTCAGTTCGGCCACCGTCAACCGGCGCCTAGACCGCGGCATCCGCGGCATCGTCGCGCCGCACGTGGCGACCGAGGCCGACGCGCGCCAACTGGTGAGCGCCTGCTACTTCGGCCCGGTGGGCACCCGCTCGCTCGGCGGTGCGCGCGGCGTCAATTACCAGATCGGCATCCCCGACATGCCCGCCTACTACCGCCAGAGCAACGACAATATTTTTGTCGCCGCGATGATCGAAGACGTCGAGGGCATGGACAATATCGAAAAGATCTGCCGCGTGCCCGGCATCCACTGCATCTACATCGGCGCCAATGATTTCGCGCAAAGCCTGGGCTACCCGGGCGAGCAAAACCATCCGGCGGTGAAAAAAGCCATGGCCGAAATCGCCGACCGCGTGCACCAATGCGGTGGCAAGATGCGCGAGGACTGCCTCATCCTGGGCAACCTGCCCGACATGCTGATCAACGGCGCGAGCAAGTTCGCGCCCGAGGCGGCGGTGGCGGCGCTCAAGGCCATGAAGGCCTGAAGCGCGGCCCCTGAAGAACAACGGAGAACTGCAATGGGAATGACCGCAACTGAAAAAATCATCGCGCGCGCCTGCGGCCTGGCTTCGGTAAAGCCTGGCGACGTCGTGCACCCGAACCCGGACCTGGTGTTCCTGCACGACGGCCAGGTCGAGAACAGCAAAAAAATGCTCGATGAGCTGGGCATAGACCGCGTGCGCAACGCCGACAAGGTGGTGTTTGTCACCGACCACGAGGTGATCTACACCTCGCCGCGCGCCGCCCAGCGCGGCGTCAACATCCGCTCGGCCGCCAAGACCTGGAAGATCAAGAATTTCTTCGATGTCGGCCAGGGCGGACACGGCCACGTGTTCCCGATCGAGACCGGTATGGTGATGCCCGGCATGTTCATTTTCGCCAACGACATGCACGTTACCAATTTTGGCGCGGTCGGCGCCTTCGGCCTGCGCGCCGGCAGCGAGGTCACCTCGGTGCTCGCCATGGGCACGCTATGGACGCTGGTACCCAAGACCGTGCGCCTCACCCTCAATGGCAAGCTGCGCCCGGGCGTGTACGGGCGCGATGTCGGTTTTCGCGTATCCAAACACCTGGCCGGCGGCGAAAAAGGCGACTGGGGCACCGACATCACCTACCGCGTGCTCGAGCTGGCCGGCCCCGGCCTGGATGCATTCGCGCTCGAGCAGCGCGTCGCACTGTGCAACACCCCGACCGAGATCAACGCCATCAATGTGTTCGCGCCGCCCTCCCAGGCGGTGCTCGAACGCATCGCCGCCGCCGCGGGCAAAACAATCGCCGATCTTGCCCCGGTCTACAGCGACGCGGACGCACAGTTCGAAGCCGACCTCAGCTTTGACCTCTCCACACTGGAGCCGCAGGTGGCGCTGCCGGGTGCGCCCGAGAACGCCGTCGACGTGTCAACGGTAGTGGGCAAGCCGGTCAACCACGCTTATATCGGCTCGTGTGGCTCTAGCATGTACGAAGACATGGCACTGGCGGCACGGGTGCTGCGCGGCCGCAAGGTGGCCGCCGGCACGCGCCTGTTCGTGGTGCCCGGCTCGGTACAAACGGCCAAGCGCCTCGCCGACGAGGGCCTGATGTCGGTGTTCCAGGAAGCCGGCGCGATCATGCTGCAGTCGGGCTGCGGCCCCTGCGCCGGCGGCGTGCTGGGCCTGATGCATTCGGGCGAGGTGTCCATCTCCACGGCGGCGACCAACGGCGCCGGGCGCATGGGTGCGAAAGATTCGGAGTGCTACCTGGGCAGCCCCGCCACCGTGGCGGTGTCGGCGGTCGCCGGCAAGATTTCCGACCCGCGTTCGCTTGCTTACTGATTAAAATTTTATCGCAGGTTTGACGGAGACAAGCATGTCCGACAACAAAGATGCATTTCAATGGCGCCTCAAGGGCAAATGCCACAAGTTCGGTCACGATATGGGCCATGACGGCCCGGTGATGAACTTCAAATACGTCATCGACCGCGTCACCGACCCGGAGATCCTGATACCGCACGTGTTCGAAGAGTCCGATCCGGAATTTCGCACCCGCGCCAAGCGCGGCGACATCATCATCGCCGGTCGCAACTTCGGCAAGGGCAAGGCGCACGTGCAAGGCTACATCGCCATGCAGGCCATGGGCATAGGCATGCTGTGCGAATCAATGCCCTTCCTCACCTATCGCGGCGCCATCAGCGTCGGCCTGATGCTGATGGCCGAGTGTGCCGGTGTGAGCGAAATGGCCGAGGGCGGCGACGACATCGACGTCGATTTCTCCAGCGGCAAGTTCATCAACCTGACGCGCGACATCAAGCATGATTTTTCGCCCATTCCGGAGGGCTTGCGCGACACCGTTCGTCTGGGCGGCACCAAGGGTGTGCTGCAACACTGGTGGGAAACCGAGGGCAAGAAGGCGGCGGCGTAGGACTGAATTGCATTTGATACGTAACAACGCATCATCGCATCACCGCGTCATTGCGTCATTGCGTCATTGCGTCATTGCGTCATTGCGAGGAGGCGAAGCCGACGTGGCAATCTTGTGGTACTGCGATGGTAGTTACAAGAGCGACGAGATTGCTTCGCTGCGCTCGCAATGACGGAAAACGCTGCGCTCGCTATATTAGTCGTCATTGCGAGGAGGCGAAGCCGACGCGGCAATCTTGTAGTGCTGCGACGGTAGTCACAAGAGCGATGAGATTGCTTCGCTGCGCTCGCAATGACGGGAAACGCTGCGCTCGCTATATTAGTCGTCATTGCGAGGAGGCGAAGCCGACGCGGCAATCTTGTGGTGCTGCGACGGTAGTTACAAAAGCGATAAGATTGCTTCGCTGCGCTCGCAATGACGGAAAACGCTGCGCTCGCAATGATGGAAAAAGCTGCGCGCGCTATATTAGTCGTCATTGCGAGGAGGCGAAGCCGACGCGGCAATCTTGTGGTGCTGCGACGGTAGTTACAAGAGCGATGAGATTGCTTCGCTGCGCTCGCAATGACGGGAAACGCTGCGCTCGCCATATTAGTCGTCATTGCGAGGAGGCGAAGCCGACGCGGCAATCTTGTGGCATTGCGGTGTACGTCACAAGAGCGATGAGATTGCTTCGCTGCGCTCGCAATGACGGGAAAAGCTGCGCTCGCTATATTAGTCGTCATTGCGAGGAGGCGAAGCCGATGCGGCAATCTTGTGGCATTGCGGTGTACGTCACAAGAGCCACGAGATTGCTTCGCTGCGCTCGCAATGACGGGAAACGCTGCGCTCGCAATGATGGAAAAGCTGCGCTCGCGATATTAGTCGTCATTGCGAGGAGGCGAAGCCGACGCGGCAATCTTGTGGCATTGCGGTGTACGTCACAAGAGCGACGAGATTGCTTCGCTGCGCTCGCAATGACGGAAAACGCTGCGCTCGCAATGACAGGGACTGGGACATAAATGCGCAATACCGGTGCGAGCAATTACCTCATATAAACCAGGGAGAAGAACGATGAAAAGGCTTTCAAATTGGTCGATGTTGCTTTTCGCACTGCTTTGCACCGTGATATTTTCGGCCGCCCAGGCTCAGGACTTCCCAACCAAGCCGGTGCGGCTCATCGTCGCGCAGGCCGCCGGCTCCAGCGCCGACATCCTGATGCGCATGGTCGCGCAGCGCCTGTCCGAGTCGTGGGGCCAGCAGGTCATCGTTGACAACCGTCCGGGCGCAAACGGCATCATCGGCATGGACGCGCTGGCCAAGGCGCGCCCCGATGGCTACACCATCGCCATGGCCGCGCCCAGCCCGATGACCGTGAACCAGTTCATCTACAAAGACCTGCCCTACAAGCCGCTGGAAGATTTCGCGCCGGTGACGCAGACCACCGGCATCACCTTCGTACTGGTGGCCAACCCCAAGCTGCCGGTCACAAGCGTCGCCGAGCTGGTCGCGCTGGCAAAGAAAAAACCCGACAGCCTGAACTACAGCTCGCCCGGCGTGGGCAACCTCAGCCACCTTGGCGCGGAACTGCTCTCGAGCGAGGCCGGCATCAAGATGCGCCACATCCCCAACAAGGGCGACACGCCGGCGCTGCTCGATGTCATCGCCGGCAACACCGACTTCACCATCATCACGCTGCCGGCCGCCCTGCCGCACATACGCTCGGGCAAGCTGCGCCTCGTGGCGGTGTGCGGTCGCGCGCGCAGCGCAATCTTCCCCGACACGCCGACCATCGCCGAGTCGGGCTATGGCGGCGTGGTAATCGAGGGCTGGTCGGGCATCATCGCGCCGGCGGGCACGCCCCCCGATGTGGTGGCGCGCCTGCAGCGCGACATCAACAAGCTGTTTCTCGCCCCCGAGTTCAAAGAGACGGTGGTCAAGCAGGGCGCCGATATCACCGGCACCTCGCCCGAGGCCTTCGCCGCGTTTCTGCGCACCGAGGCCGACAAGTGGTCGCGCGTCATCAAGACCTCGGGCATACAGCTCAACCAATAGCACCGGCTACCGGCAAGATCAGGCACACCGCGGGGGCCCGCCCCGCCCCGTTCAGACCTTGACGAACAGGGTCACCAGCGGGTGCGCACCGACCTGGCGGCTCCAGTGGCCGTGCACCTTGGCGTCAAACACGGCGCCCCCGGGCAGCGTGTCGGCCGAGTAAAAATGTTCGCCCGGCTTGAAGCTGCGCGTGCTGCCGTCCTGCAGGCCGATCTCCATCTCGCCCGAAAGCACAAACAACCATTGCGGCTTGGCGCTGCAATGAAACTGGCTGCGAAAACCAACCGGGCTCTGGCGCATCTGGCAGCCGCTCGCCGGCAGCACCGCCGACAGTGCCGACTGCGGCGTGCCCTCGGTGAGTGCAATCAACTCATCGCGAAATTTTGCGCGACCGTCGCTGTCGGTGTAAAGAATGACTTTGCTGAATGTGTTCATGATGCTTCCCGAAAGGTGCTGAGCGGCCGTATGCCCCCCGCAGCAGGCACGAGAATAGCAACAAACACGTCATTGCCGTCGCCACCGCCCGCAGTGGCTTGGCCTGGTGGTACGCGTCGGGATTATCGAGCGCGTTGAGCAGGGGTGATGCTCACGGCGCCACAGGAGGCACGGGCCCGATTGAATCGCAAAACCGTTAAGGCGTGCCGCGCCGTTTAGAGCGGGACGGCGGTGGACTTGTGTCGTCGCCAGCCCCGGCTATCACCAGTCGCTCCGCTTGCTCGAGCGCGGCCAGCGCAGCACTGACGCTGGCGCCGGGGCCTTCGGAGCGAATGATGTCCAGCGCACTTTTAACAAAACCGACGACCCATTTGCGCTGGTCAATGACATCCTGATGAGCAATTGACACATCGCCCTTGTAGTCGGCCGCGTGCCGTAGCGACATCAACATGCTGAGATTTTTGGTGGTGTCTTTTGGCAGGGCGCCGGCCCTGACAAAATGCAATGACAACATCGATTGCGCGCCTTCGTGCGATTCAGTCTTGACGCCCTTTGACCACAGTAGCGCGCAGGTCGCATCGTAAGCGGCGTAGTACAGGTTTGTGACCGCTTTTCTCCAAAGTTTTGCCCCGGCATTGGCCGCAAACGAGCGCAACTCCTCCTCGAGCAGGATCAGGTTGTTGGCTACCTCGTGTTTTAGCGTGGCTTTGTCCATACGGTATCCATATCATTGCAAATCGCTTTAAAAAAAGTCCTTTCCCGGTCTGCCGAAAATAGCGCAACCGGCCTCAAGCTAATGCCGATACCGTTTTCCTGATAAGGCTCAACCGCCCACGCAGACATGGCGGCAAGGCAAGAATCGATCTTTGCCGATTTTTCACCGCTGATGAGCACGGCGAGGTCAAGGTCAGAATCGATATGCGCGCCGCCTTTTGCACGACTGCCGAAAACCGCGACGCGTTCGGGCAGCGCGGGCAGCTTTCTCATGCCGGCGCAAAAGCGCCGGATGACGTCTTTTTCTGCCGGGGTCAACAGCGATTCGCGGCGAAAACGGGCGGCCGCGACGACGGGGTCTTGTATTGTCACCGACTTTACCGCCATGCCGCGCTCGCGCAGCCTGCGCCGATAGGCGCGCATGCGCTCGGCCGCGCTTAGCGCCGAACCGGTCGGGGGGCGACCGCGCTTTCTTTTCTCCATTTAATTAATGTAACGCGTTACGGTAATTAAATCAAGCGGCGCAAGGGCGGCGCAGGCGCCCGGGCGCCCGGGTGCTAGGGTGCCAGCGTGCCAGCGTGCCAGGTCGCCTCGCCATCGCGCGGACATAATTCAGAAGGGCAAACAGCAGGCTATTTCACCACAACAAAGTGCTTATATTTTCATTGTTTCAGCACTTCAAAGTTGTTTTAACTGATTGTTCAGAACGCCCTGATGTTCTAATGGCAGCAGATAGAGCAAAGGAAAAATTGTCATAACGCCCCCGAGAAGAATTCAAAAAAAAAGGGCGTCATCTACACTTGCCCCTTCGATTCGCCGCACCGCATTGATTCACGCAAGGTCTAGGCAATGACCACCCCGGACTGCGGTTTCGAAACTTTTAAAGGACTTTCGCATGCGCTCAGACCCCGCTCCTATTTCCTATCGCTTCGCGCTACTGGCCGGCGCGATGAGCCTCGCTTGCCTGGTCAACACCGGACCGGCGCTGGCGCAGTTGGCTTTCTTCTCCAGCCCTGTCGTCGGCCGCATGGGCAGCATCGAAATCACGGCACGCCAAATC
>CAMDDU010000037.1:0-44636 GCA_945892985.1 Bordetella parapertussis | reverse complement strand
GCTCGATGTGATAGCGTTGCTCAAAGGTGAGATGCTTGTAGCGCATGGGATGCTCCTATCCGTCTTCGCAAACAGAAAGGTACACCCTGGGGCATCTCACCTTCCTCTAAAGCCCGGATGTTGCACTTCGAGGTTTAATTCGCAGATGTCCGGCCCTCTCGATGCGGTGATTCTTCGCTGTGCGACGCGTTTCTGATTTCTTAGCTTGGGCGGTTTCGCCCCCTGCGGGGGGCGAGTTACTTCTTTTGCTTCGCCAAAAGAAGTAACCAAGAAAAGGCGACCCGGAGGTGACGGCCCCCGGCTTTCATTAAATCAATCGCTGACTATGTCACGCGGGGGCTGCCCGGCGATGCTCGCATCCTCGGGCCGGCCCCTAAACTCGCCCCACGATAAAACCGTGGGGCTCAGACAACGGGACCGGACTTCTCCCGAGGACGCTGCGCTTCTCGGCGTCCCCTACGGGACTGAAGGTCAGAGTCAAAGTCAAAGTCAAAAACGTCGCTTAACCAGCAGCGAAGCGCAAGCGAGCGGCCATCGCATGCCGTCGTTTTGCTTTTGATCTTGCCTTTGACCTTGCCTTTGATTTCGGGGCCCCTGCGGCGCCGCCGAGGAGCGCAGGCGAAGCGGGAGCCTTCCGGTCCCGTTGTCTGAGCCCCGCAGGGGCGAGTTCAGGGACCGACCCGCTTCACCGAGCATCCGAGGGCACCCCGAAGGGGCGGGGTCGGGGGGTGCTTTCTTTGCTTAGCTTTCTTTGCACAAGCAAAGAAAGTAAGTCGCCCCCCGCGAGGGGGCGAAGCTAACCAGCTAAAGAATAGAAGCCAGGCTCGCGCAGCGATGAAATATCAAAATGGATTCCCGCTTTCGCAGGGAATGACGGTAGTTTCCGATCGCCATCGCCTGGAAATGCCCGCCAGTCGGGCATTTCCAGCTGGTCGCCTACCTTGGCAGGTCTGACGCCCCCATCAGGAACTCATCCACTGCCCGTGCGCACTGGCGTCCTTCGCGGATCGCCCACACGACCAGCGACTGGCCGCGCCGCATGTCCCCGGCAGCGAACACCTTGGGCACTGAGGTGGCATAACAGCCCTCGCCGTCGGTGCTGGCCTTGGCGTTGCTGCGCGCGTCTTTCTCCACACCAAAGGCGTCGAGCACGGACTGCACCGGGCTGACAAAGCCCATGGCGAGCAGCACCAGGTCGGCTTTCATTTCGTGTTCGGAGCCGGGCACTTCCTGCATCTTGCCGTCCTTCCACTCGACGCGCGCGGCGATGAGCTTGGTGACTTTGCCGTCCTTACCTTCGAAGCGCTTGGTGGCGACGGCCCAATCGCGCTCGCAGCCTTCTTCATGCGAGGACGAGGTGCGCAGCTTGGTCGGCCAGTAGGGCCAGACGAGGGGCTTGTTCTCGGTCTCGGGGGGTTGCGGCAACAATTCGAATTGCGTCACGCTCGCGGCGCCGTGACGGTTGCTGGTGCCGACGCAATCCGAGCCGGTATCGCCGCCGCCGATGACAACGACGTGCTTGGCGGTGGCCATGGTCTGCGCCTTCACCTTGTCGCCGGCGTTGACCTTGTTTTGCTGCGGCAGGAATTGCATGGCGAAGTACACGCCTTCGAGCTCGCGCCCTGGCACCGGCAGGTCGCGCGGCAGCTCGGCGCCGCCGGCGATGACCACGGCGTTGAATTCAGCGAGCAGCGTGTCGGGCGAAACCGTGGTCTTGCTGTCGTTGCCAATGGTGGCGGGCAGCGCGCCCTTGCCAACGAAAATGCCGGTGCGGAACTCGACCCCCTCGGCCTGCATCTGCTCGACACGGCGGTCGATATGGGATTTTTCCATTTTGAAATCGGGGATGCCGTAGCGCAGCAGGCCGCCAATGCGGTCGCTCTTTTCGAACACGACAACGTCGTGACCGACGCGCACCAGCTGCTGCGCAGCAGCGAGGCCGGCCGGGCCGGAGCCGACGACGGCGATTTTCTTGCCGGTCTTGGCGGCGGGCGGCTGCGGCACGACCCAGCCGTTTTGCCAGGCCTTGTCGATGATGGCGTGCTCGATCGACTTGATGCCCACGGCGTCGTTGTTGATGTTAAGCGTGCAGGCGGCCTCGCAGGGCGCCGGGCAGATGCGGCCGGTGAACTCGGGGAAATTATTGGTCGAGTGCAGCGTGTCGATCGCGGCTTTCCAGTCCTGCTTGAAAACAAGGTCGTTGAAGTCGGGGATGATGTTGTTGACCGGGCAGCCGGTGGTGCAAAAAGGAATGCCGCAGTCCATGCAGCGCGCGCCCTGCACCTTGGCTTCTTCGTCGCTCAAATGGACGATGAACTCGTGGTAGTGCTTTTTGCGCGCGACGGGTTCTTCGGCTGCTTCCTGCAGTCGCTGGTACTCGAGGAATCCGGTTACTTTGCCCATGTTCGTTCGTCTCTCTCGTGTCTGTCGTTGCCGTTGTTGCTGTTGTTGCTGGTGTTACTGGTGTTGCCATCGGGCGTCACCGGCGGGGCGAGCCCGCCGTGAACGCCCTTCACCTTCAGGCCACGGCCTTGCGGCCGGCTGCTGCAAGCTCACCCAGGGCGCGCTTGTACTCGTGCGGGAACACCTTGACGAAGTGCGTGCGCGACTGCGCCCAGTCATCGAGGATCTCGCGCGCGCGACGGCTGCCGGTGTTGCGCGCGTGGTTGTCGATGAGGCGCTTGAGCGTGGCCTCGTCGGAGTCGCCCAGATGCCAGACATCACGCGAAACTTTGGCCTGTTGCTCCACTTCGGTGAGCACCGGTGTGAGTTCAACCATGGCCGGGTTGCAACGCTCTTTGAACTCGCCCGCTTCATCGAAGACGAAGGCGATGCCCCCTGACATACCCGCGGCGAAGTTGCGGCCGGTCTTGCCCAGCACGACGACGGTACCGCCTGTCATGTATTCGCAGCCATGGTCGCCGACCCCCTCGACCACCGCATGCGCGCCCGAGTTGCGCACGGCAAAACGCTCGCCGGCGACGCCGCGGAAATACGCCTCGCCGGCGATGGCGCCGTACAGCGCGGTGTTGCCGGTAATGATGTTCTCCACCGGGTCGCCGCGGAACTTGGGCGAGGGTTGCACGCAGATGCGTCCGCCCGACAGACCCTTGCCGGCGTAGTCGTTGGTCTCACCGATGATGTCCAGCGTCACGCCCTTGGCAAGGAAGGCGCCAAAGCTCTGCCCGGCAGACCCGGCGAAGCGGATGTGGATGCTGTCATCGGCAAGGCCTTCATGGCCGTGGATGCGCGCAATCTCGCCCGAGAGCATGGTGCCGGCGGTGCGGTTGATGTTGCGGATCGGCATGTCGATGGTGACGCGCTCGCCCTTGTCGATGGCCGGACGCGCCAGTTCGATCAGGCGGTGATCAAGCGCCTTGTCGAGGCCGTGGTCCTGGCCCTCGACGTTGCGGCGCGCCACCGAAGCTTCCATGTTGGGCTGGTGAAAGACCTTGGAGAAATCGAGGCCCTGCGCCTTCCAGTGCGCCACGCCCTTTCTCATGTCGAGCAGGTCGGCACGACCGATGAGCTCGCTGTAGGTGCGCACGCCCAGCTGCGCCATGATCTGGCGCGCCTCTTCGGCGACAAAGAAGAAAAAGTTGATGACGTGCTCGGGCTTGCCCTGGAATTTTTTGCGCAGCGCGGGGTCTTGCGTGGCGACACCCACGGGACAGGTGTTGAGGTGGCACTTGCGCATCATGATGCAGCCCTCGGCGACGAGCGGTGCGGTGGCAAAGCCCACCTCGTCGGCGCCCAAAAGCGCGCCGATGACCACGTCGCGGCCGGTTTTCATCTGGCCGTCGACCTGCACGATGATGCGGCCGCGCAGGCGGTTCAAAACAAGTGTCTGCTGCGTTTCGGCAAGGCCCAGTTCCCACGGCGTGCCGGCGTGCTTGATCGAGCTCCAGGGCGAGGCACCCGTGCCGCCGTCATGGCCGGAAATGGTCAGGTGATCGGCCTTGGCCTTGGTGACACCTGCGGCGACCGTGCCCACGCCGTCTTCGGATACCAGCTTGACGCTGATCGAGGCGCGATGATTGGCGTTTTTCAGGTCATGGATGAGCTGCGCCAGGTCTTCGATCGAGTAGATGTCGTGGTGCGGCGGCGGGCTGATGAGCTCCACGCCGGGCGTGGAGTAGCGCAGGCTGCCGATGTATTGGGAAACTTTTTTCCCCGGCAGCTGGCCGCCCTCGCCCGGTTTGGCGCCCTGCGCCATCTTGATCTGGATTTGTTCGGCCGAGGCGAGGTATTCGGCGGTGACGCCAAAACGACCCGAGGCGACCTGCTTGATCTTGGACTTGAGCGAATCGCCTTCTTTTAACTCGAGGTCACGCTCAACGTTGGCCTTGCCCAGGCGCGACGCGAGCGTCTCGCCCTTCTTGATGATGGCGTAGCGATTGCGGTCTTCACCACCCTCGCCGGTATTGGACTTGCCGCCGATGCGGTTCATGGCGATGGCCAGCGTCGTGTGCGCTTCGGTCGAGATCGAGCCTAGCGACATCGCGCCGGTGACAAAGCGTTTGACGATCTCCGTCGCCGGTTCGACTTCCTCCAGCGCTATCGGCGTGACTTTATCGAGGCGGAACTCGAACAGGCCGCGGAAGGTCATGTGGCGGCGCGTCTGGTCATTAATGATTTGCGCGTACTCTTTGTACGTGGCGAAGTTGTTCTGCCGCGTGGCGTGTTGCAGCTTGGCGATGGCATCCGGGGTCCACATGTGCTCTTCGCCGCGCACGCGGAAGGCGTATTCGCCACCCGCATCGAGCGCACCGGCGAGCACCGGATCATTGCCGAACGCCAGCTTGTGCACGCGCAAGGCCTCTTCGGCCACCTGGAACACGCCTATACCCTGGACGTTGGAGGTGGTGCCGGTGAAATATTTGTCAACGAGCACGCTCGACAGGCCGACGGCTTCGAAGATCTGCGCACCGGTATAGGACATGTAGGTCGAGATGCCCATCTTGGACATGACCTTGCGCAGGCCCTTGCCGATGGCCTTGACGAAATTCTTGATCGCCTTCCTGCCCTCTTCGGGATTGAAGGACAAGAGTGTTTCGAGGGCCAGATAGGGGTGCACGGCTTCAGCGCCGTAGCCACCGAGCAAGGCAAAGTGATGCACCTCACGCGCCGAACCGGTTTCGACCACCAGGCCGGAGGAGGTGCGCAGGCCCTTGCCAACGAGGTGCTGGTGGACGGCCGAGAGCGCGAGCAGCGCCGGGATCGCCACCTGTTCGCGGTTCACCTTGCGGTCGGAGATGATGATGATGCTAAAACCGGAACGCACCGCGTCTTCGGCCGAGGCGCACAGCGAGGCGAGGCGCGCCTCGATGGCTTCGCAGCCCCAGACCGCCGGATAGGTGATGTCCAGCTCAAATGACTTGAACTTGCCGCCGGTGTAGCGGTCGATATTGCGGATTTTTTCCATCTCGAAAAAATCCAGCACCGGCTGTTTCACTTCCAGCCTGAGCGGCGGGTTCATCTCGTCTATGCCCAGCAGGTTGGGCTTGGGGCCGATGAAGGAGGCCAGGGACGTGACCAGCTCTTCGCGGATCGGATCAATCGGCGGGTTGGTGACCTGGGCGAACAACTGCTTGAAGTAGTGGTACAGCGTCTTGTTCTTGCTCGAGAGCACCGCGAGGGGCGAATCATTGCCCATGGAGCCGGTGGGCTCCTCGCCGTTGGCGCTCATGGGCGTGAGGATGAACTTGAGGTCTTCCTGCGTCCAGGCGAAGGCCTGCTGGCGGTCGAGCAGGGATACGGCGGAGCGCTCCGGCTGCTGTTTGTCGGTTTCGACATCGTCGAGCTTGATGCGGATGCGCTCTATCCATTCGGCATAGGGCTTGTTGCCGGCGAGCGTGTCCTTCAATTCCTTGTCATCGATGATGCGGCCTTTTTCAAGGTCGACAAGGAACATCTTGCCCGGCTGCAGCCGCCATTTACGGACGATTTTTTCCTCCGGAATGGGCAGCGTGCCCGACTCGGAGGCCATGATGACGAGGTCATCGTCGGTGACGATGTAGCGCGCCGGACGCAGGCCGTTGCGGTCGAGCGTGGCGCCGATCTGGCGGCCGTCGGTGAAAGCGATGGCCGCCGGGCCGTCCCAGGGTTCCATCATGGCGGCGTGGTATTCGTAGAACGCGCGGCGGCTGCCGTCCATGAGGGTGTGGCCTTCCCAGGCTTCGGGGATCATCATCATCACCGCGTGCGCGATGGAGTAGCCGCTCATGGTCAGCAGCTCGAGCGCGTTGTCGAACGAGGCTGAATCGGACTGGCCGTCGTAGATGAGCGGCCACACTTTGTTGAGGTCCTTGCCCAGGATGGGGCTGGAAATGGCGCCCTGACGCGCGCGTATCCAGTTGACGTTGCCGCGCAGGGTGTTGATTTCGCCGTTGTGCGCAATCAGGCGGAATGGGTGCGCGAGGTCCCAGGTGGGGAAGGTGTTGGTGGAGAAGCGCTGGTGCACGAGTGCGAGCGCGGAAACCACGCGCGGGTCCCGCAGGTCCTTGAAATAGGAACCAACCTGGTCGGCCAGCAGCATGCCTTTGTAGACGATGGTGCGCGCCGACATCGAGGGCACGTAAAACTCCTTGCCGTGCGCGAGGTGCAGCGCCTGGATGGCATGGCCCGAAGCCTTGCGAATGATGTAGAGCTTGCGCTCGAGCGCGTCGGTGACGGTGACGCTGGGGCCGCGACCGATGAACACCTGGCGCACCACGGGCTCGATTTGCTTGACCGAAACGCCAAGTCCGTTGTTGTCGCGCGGCACATCGCGCCAGCCGAGCAGCACCTGGTCTTCGTCTTTGATGGCGCGTTCTATTTCGTGCTCGCAGGCCAGGCGCGAGGCGGGCTCTTGGGGCAGGAACACCATACCCACGCCGTATTCCCCAAGCGGCGGCAGCGTGACGCCCTGCTTGGCCATTTCTTCGCGAAACAGCGCATCGGGAACCTGGATCAGGATGCCGGCACCGTCGCCGGCCAGCGGATCCGCGCCCACGGCACCGCGGTGCGTGAGGTTTTTCAGGATCAGCAGGCCTTGTTCAACGATGGAATGGCTTTTCTTGCCCTTGATATGAGCGACAAAGCCTACGCCGCAGGCATCATGCTCGTTCGCGGGGTCATAAAGACCCTGGCGTGGGGGGGTCGCCGGATGGTTCACGAAACACCTCTCGTACTGATGCAGCGGACCGCATGCGGTCCGCCACGTTATCTCAGGGGGAACCGTAGAATATACCGTGCAATCCTCGTAACTTCAAGTGCTTAGGTCACTTTTCCGCATTGCGGCATGGGTCCGGAAGAAAAACCCGGCGGCAGGGGCAAGCGCCGCCTCAATCCTCAGGCCGAAGGCGATGCCGCAAGCGTCTGCAGCACCAGCGAATCGGGCACATCGCCACGCACACCGGCGCGGCCGATGGCATCGAGCAGGATGTAGTGCACCTTGCCGCCGGAGGATTTTTTGTCGTGCGTCATCAGGTCGATAAACCGCGCCGGCTCGATGCGCGGCGGCGCCACCGGCAGTCCGGCGGCGGCCACCAGCGCGCGCACCCGTTCGACAGCGGCGCTGTCGATCAGGCCCATGCGCTGCGACAGGTCGGCGGCCAGCGCCATGCCCGCCGCGACCGCCTCGCCGTGCAGCCAGACGCCGTAGCCCATGGCCGCTTCAATGCCGTGGCCGAAGGTGTGGCCGAAATTGAGCACGGCACGCAGGCCTTGTTCGCGCTCATCGACGGCGACGATTTCGGCCTTGATTTCGACGGAACGACGAATGGCGTGGGCCAGCGCATCGGCGTCATGGGCGAGCAGCCTGGACATGTTTTTCTCAAGAAAGCCGACATAGGCCTCGTCGCGGATGAAGCCGTGCTTGACCACCTCGGCCATGCCCGCCTTGAGTTCGCGCTCGGGCAGGGTGTCGAGCGTGGCGAGGTCGGCGATCACCGCGCGCGGCTGGTGGAAAGCGCCGATCATGTTTTTGCCCAGCGCATGGTTGATGCCGGTCTTGCCACCAACCGAGGAGTCGACCTGGGCGAGCAGGGTGGTGGGCACCTGGATGAAGGGCACGCCGCGCTGGTAGGTGGCGGCGGCAAATCCGGCGAGGTCACCGATGACACCGCCGCCGAGCGCGATAAGAGTCACTTTGCGGTCACAGCGCGCCTCGAGCAGCGCGTCATGGATACGGTTGAGCGTCTGCCAATGCTTGTGCTCTTCGCCATCGGGCAGAATGATCTCGACCACGCGCACGCCGCTGGCCTCGAGCAGCGCGCTGAGCGGCTTCAGGTACCAGCCGGCGACCGTGGTATTGGTGACGATGGCCGCGACCTTGGACGCATGGGACGAAGGGGACGACTGTGACGAAGGCGTGCCGAGGTAGGGCAGGAAGGACTCGGCTTTGCCAATGAGGCCGCGGCCGATAAGAATGGGATAGGCGCGCTCGCCCAGTTCTACGCGGACTGTTTGCACAGGGATTCCAGTTTGATCAGCAATTGGGTCACCAGAGGTCCGACATTGGGCCGGCCGGTGTCAACAATAAGGTCGGCGACTTCGGTGTAAAGCGGGTCGCGCGCCTCATAGAGTTCCTGCAGGCGGCCCAGCGGATCCGGGGTCTGCAGCAGGGGACGATTTTTGTCGTTACGGGTACGATGCCACAGGTCGCGCGGCTGGGCGCGCAGGTAGACGACGATGCCGCGCTCCTTGAGCACGGCGCGGTTCTCGGGGCTCAGCACCACGCCCCCGCCCGTGGCAAGCACGAGCTTGTCCTGTGCCGCGAGTTCGGCCAGCGCCAGCGACTCGCGCGCGCGAAACCCGACCTCGCCCTCGATCTCGAATATCACCGGGATTTTGACGCCGGTGCGGCGCTCGATTTCGTGGTCGGTGTCGTAAAAGGCGCGGTCGAGCCTGCGCGCGAGCAGGCGCGCGACGGTGGTTTTGCCGGCGCCCATCAGCCCGACGAGAAAAATATTGCTGGTGTTCTTCACCCGCCCATTCTACCGCCCGCCCCGCCCGCCTCCAATTCCGGTTTTAGGCCCGGCTTTGACGCGTCGCTCCGGAAAGCAAAAAGACCGGCTTGCGGCCGGCCTTTTTTCTGCTGCGTGTCCGCTTAGCGGATAGACAGGTTGGTATTGATCACGCGTGGCGTAATGAACACCAGCAGCTCGGTTTTATTGTCCCGCCGCTGCGTGTTCCTGAACAAGGCGCCGATGCCGGGCAAGTCGCCGAAGAACGGCACCTTGGTGGTGTTGACGTTCTCGTCCTGGGTGTAGATGCCGCCGATAACCACTGTACCGCCGTTCTCGACCAAGACCTCTGTCTTGACGTGCTTGGTGTCGATCGCCAGGCCGGAGCTCGTGGATATCGGACTGACCGAGTCCTTGTTGATGTCCAGCGTCATGATGACGTTGCCATCGGGCGTGATCTGCGGTTTGACCTTGAGTGCCAGGTTGGCCTTGCGGAAAGACACGCTGGTCGCACCGCTGGAGGTGGCCTGCTGGTAGGGCAATTCCGTCCCCTGCTCGATCAGCGCCTCGACCTGGTCGGCGGTGACGACGCGCGGGCTGGAAATGATCTTGCCCTTGCCATCGGCCTCAAGCGCGGAAATTTCCAGGTTGAGGAAGCGGTTCTGGCTGGCGTTGAACAGGATCATCGAGAACACGCCAGCCGGGAGGCCGCTGATACCGCCGGCGGGCAGGTTGGCCGACAGGCTGTTGTCCAGGGACGCGGTGCCGAATCCCTGCGCCACGGCGCCGGTGGAGGTCAAGGTCTGGTTGATGCCGCCGCCGATCGCAAACCTTGGCGAATTAGGCGAGCTGGTGATGGTGTTGGGGGTAAGCGCATTCACGCCCAGGCGCGCGCCAAGGTTTTTGCTGAAATTGTCGGTCGCCTCGACGATGCGCGCCTCGATCAGCACCTGGCGCACCGGAATGTCGATCTGGGCAATCAGCTTTCTGACCTCTTCAAGCCGGCTTGGGACGTCCTGCACGAACAACTTGTTGGTGCGGATGTCGACGACTGCACTACCGCGCTTGGACAGCAGCGACTGCTGCGGCGAGGCGAGCAGCGTGCGCACCTCGGCCGCCTTTTGGTAATTGAGCTGGAAACTCTCGGTACGCGTCTGCTCGAGTTCTGAAATCTGCGACTGCGATTCGAGCTGCAATTTTTCCTTGGTCGCCAGCTCGTCGCGCGGCGCAATCCACAGCACATTGCCGTTCTTGCGCATGTCGAGGCCGCGAGTCTGCAGGATGATGTCCAGCGCCTGGTCCCAGGGCACGTCTTTGAGCCGCAGGGTCAGGTTGCCTGCGACCGAATCGCTGGTGATGATGTTGAGGTCGGTGAAGTCGGCGATGACGTTGAGCACGCTGCGCACTTCGACGTTCTGAAAATTCAACGACAATTTTTCACCGTTATAACCGCCGCGGCTGCCCTGGGTGAGTTTGTTCGGGTCGTATTGCACCGGCTTGACCTCGACCACGAACTGGGTGTCGGTCTGGTAGGCGTTGTGCTCCCAAAGCCCTTTGGGCTCGATCACCATGCGCACGTTTTCGCCCTGCGGGAAAATATTGATGCTCTGCACCGGCGTGGCGAAGTCGACGACATCGAGGCGCTTTCTCAGCGCATCGGGCAGGTTGGTCTTGAGGAAGTCGACAATCAGGCTCTGCCCCTGCTGTCGGATGTCAATGCCGGTGGTGGTATCGGACAATTCGATGACAAGGCGGCCCTCGCCCAATTTGCCACGGCGAAAGTCCACATCGCGCAGGTTGTGCTTGCCTTCGGTCTTGGCCTCGGCAAAGTGCGATACCGTCGCGGCGCCCGGTTTGGCCGCGGAGGCGATCGGGGTCATCGTGACCAGCAGGGTCTTGCCATCGACCTGGGTGTCATAGCTGACCATGTTGCGCAGGTTGAGCACCATACGCGTGCGGTCGCCGGCCTGGACCATGTTCATGCTGCGCAGCTCGCTCTCGCCGATGTTCTGCGCATTGCGGCCAAGGGCATTGGTGGTGTCGGGGAAGTCAAAAGCGATACGGGCCGGGTTGGCCACGGTGAAGCTCGCCGGCGCGGTTTTCAGCGCTTCCTTCAGGGTGACGCGCACAACGATGCGCCCGCCCTGCTGGGTGACGTTGAATCCGTCGATGCTGTTGGACTGCGCGTGCGCCTCCGGGGCAAACCCTGCCAGGAAAAACAGCGCCGTTATAAGGATCCTGCCGTATGTCATCTTCATCGTCCACCTCCGCCCGCTTCGACGAGCTGTAGCAAGCTTTGCCGTTCAGTCCAATCTCCACCGGCATCCTGTACCAGCTCACGCAAGGTGATCTGATTTTCAGTGACGTTGGTGATGATGCCGAAATTTTGTCCCATGTAATTGCCGATCTTGACCCGGTAAATGCTCGCGTCCGCCTTGATCAGGCCGAAATTAATTTTTGGCTGCTGAATAACGCCAACCATGCGCATCGACTCGAGCGGGAATGCTTCGAGCGGCTCCTTGGGTCGGGTCAGGTTCGGCTGCAAGCCCTTGGGCGCGGCCACGGCGCCGCCCTTGTTGACCAGCTCAATCTTGGCCGGGCCAAACGGATCGGGAATGTCGTAGCCGGCATAGGGCACCGGCTCGTAGGGTTTGACCACTGGCAAGGTTTCGATCTTGCCGCGCAAGTCCTTGGTGAGGCCCTTGAGTTCGTCTTTGAGGTCGGCAAACTCGCCCCCTCCGCAGGACGCGAGCAGCACGGCGATGGGAATGAGTGCCCGCTTTTTCATTTCTTCGCCGCCGCCTTCGGTGCCGCCGCCTTGCGTTGCTTGGCGACTTCTTCATCGTCAAGATAGCGGAATGTCTTGGCCGTCGCATCCATGACGAGGGAGTTGTCCTTGGGCGAAGCCGAGAGGGACAGATCGTTGAGGGTCACGATTCGCGAGAGCTGGCCGATGTCGCTGGCAAACGCGCCCATGTCGTGATAACTCCCGGTGACCTTGATCGCGATCGGCAGTTCGGCGTAAAAATCACGCGTCGTCTCGGCCGGCGCCGGCTTAAAGAGATCGAATTGCAGCCCGCGTCCAAGGCCGGCCTGGTTGATGTCAACCAGCAACGCGTCCATTTGCGAGCGGTTGGGCAGCTGTTTGAGCAAGGCGCCGAATGAACTGTCGATTTCACGCAACTGCTGCTGGTACAGATCGAGGTTGACGGACTGCTGTTTTTTCTTGACGTACTCGTCCTTGAGCTTGGTCTCGAGCGCGGCACCCGCGTCGAGCTCTTCGACCTGTCCGGCCCAGTCGCCAAAATAGGCCCCCACCTGAATCCCGATCAGCAGCACCAGCAGGGCCGCGGCCTTGGGCAGCGGCGGCCAGCTTCCCGGATCTTTCGGATTAAGGAACTTGAATTGTTCGAGCAATTGCTTCATCGCTCAGCCCTTTTTCGCAGCGGCGGCCGCGGCAGGAACAGCAGTGGCACCCGGCGCCGCCTTGCCCGCCTTGCTGGCGTCTTCGAGTTGCGGACGTTTGATGCTGACGTTCATGACGAACTCGGAAATGCGTTTGTTGTTCACGGTGGCGGCGCGGATTTCAACCAGATCCGGATTTTCAAGATATGGCGATGAGCCGAAGTTACGCATCAGCGTGGACACGCGCGCGTTCGACTGCGCGTAACCGGTAAGCGCAACGCGCAGCCCCTGCTGGCGCAGGGTTTTTAGATAGACGCCGTCCGGCACCTGGCGAACCAACTGATCGAGGAGGTTGACCGACTGGCTTCGTTCGGCTTGCAGCCTTTCGATGACCTGCTTGCGCGACAGCAACGCGGCAATCTCGTCCTTGAGCTTCTTGATCTCTTCGATTTCCTTGTCGAGCTTGGTGTTCTCTTTTTTCAGGAAGTCGTTGCGATCGGTCTGGATGGCGATATACCCGGCGATAACACCGTGCACCAGCACGACAATAGCGATGCCAAGCGCGGTAACCATGCCGGTGAGCACGCCCAGTTGCTTGCGCTGGGCCTTGCGGCGCTCCTCGCGGTGGGGCAGCAGGTTTACGCGGATCATGGATCGAATCTCCGGATGGCCAGTCCACAGGCGACCATCAGCGACGGGGCTTCGGTCAGCAGCTTTTTGAGCTGTATGCGCGGCGACACGGCCATGTTGGCGAATGGATTGGCGACCAGCGTGTTGACCTGGGTGCGCGTGGAAACCACATCGTCGAGGCCGGTTATCACCGCCGAGCCGCCGGTGAGCAAAATATGCTCCACCGTGTTGTACTGGGTCGAGGTGAAAAAGAACTGCATGGCGCGCTCGATTTCGAGCGCGACGTTCTCCATGAAGGGGCGCAACACCTCCGCGTCAAACGTCTCCGGCAGGCCGCCGCTGCGCTTGGCGTTCTCAGCCTCTTCCTGGCTCATGCCGTATTGGCGCATGATGTCCTGCGTCAGCTGGTTGCCGCCGAAGGCCTGTTCACGCGAATAGACCGCCTGGTCGTTGCGCAGCACGGTGATATTGGTGACGTTGGCGCCGATATCGACCAGCGCGACGTTCTGGTCCTTGCCCTCGTTTGGCAGCTGTTTGGCGATCAATTCGAACGCGGCCTGCATGGCAAAGGATTCGATGTCCATCACCAGGGCCTTCAGACCGGCAGCCTCGGCCACGGCGACGCGGTCTTCGACTTTTTCCTTGCGGCTGGCGGCGATCAGCACTTCGACCTCCTCGGCCGAGGAGGGGGCCGGCCCGACCACCTGAAAATCCAGGTTGACCTCTTCGAGCGCAAACGGGATGTACTGGTTGGCCTCGCTTTCGACCTGGACCTCAAGCTCTTCCTCGCGTAAGCCCGCCGGGACAATGATTTTTTTGGTGATCACGGCGGCCGTTGGCAGGGCAAGTGCGACGTTTCTTGTGCGCGTGCCAAGCTTTTTCCAGGCGCGGGTAACCGTCTCGGATACCGCCTCAAGATTGGCGATGTTGCCGTCCACCACCGCATCCTTGGGCAGGGGCTCAATGCAATAACGCTCGATGCGATGCTGTCCTTTGCCAGCATCGACAAGCTCGACCATCTTGACCGAGGACGAACTGATGTCCAAGCCGATCAAAGGCGGTGTTTTCGGTGAAAAAATGTCGAACTGCACGGCTAGTCTTCCCCGGTAATCCTCAAAGTGCAAAGCCTTTCAGCCTCAGGTCTCAGGTCTCAGGTCTTTCAGCCTCGGGTACAAGGCACTGAAACCTTGCCCGTACCGCATTTGCCAAAAAAACCGAAGCCGCGGCCCTAAGCATTGGCCATTAACTGGTCGCGGACTCAGCCGAGTTTGCGACCACATTCTGCCCTGACAGCTGCCCGAATCGCTTTTGAATCGGCTTTTGAATCGTACTGTTAGGCCATAATAGTATAATTTACATTAAATCCTAGCAACAAGCCTAGGCACTGTAAAGTGAATTATTCACGCTTGTTTTGTCAGTATCGCGCCCAAACCCTATAATGTCGCGTCCCCCGTCCGCCCGAACTTCTCGCCTTTTTCCTATGTGGTTGCGACTCCTCGTTTTTCCTTTTGCGCTCCTCGCGGGCCTAGCCGTGCTCGGAGTGGCGGTTGGGGCGTTTGTGCTGCTGCTGCTCTATCCAAACCTGCCTTCGATCGATGCGCTGACCGACTATCAGCCGAAAATTCCCTTGCGCATTTACTCCGCTGATGGCGTCCTAATCGGGGAGTTCGGCGAAGAACGCCGCTCCGTGGTGAAGATCGCCGAAGTACCAGCGCTAATGAAACAGGCCATTCTAGCCGCTGAAGATGAACGCTTTTACCAGCACGCGGGGGTCGATACGCTGGGGGTTTTGCGGGCCGCGTACTCCAATCTGGTTGGCGGGGGGAAACGCCAGGGAGCTTCGACCATAACGATGCAGGTGGCGAGGAACTTTTTCCTCTCCAGCGAAAAAACCATCACGCGCAAAGCCTACGAGGCCATGCTCGCGTTCAAAATCGAGGCCAGCCTTTCCAAGGACCAGATTCTGGAGATCTACATCAACCAGATTTATCTTGGCCAGCGGGCTTACGGCTTTGCATCGGCGGCGCAGATCTACTTTGGCAAAAACCTGAAGGACATCGGCGCGGCCGAGGCGGCGATGCTCGCCGGGCTGCCCAAAGCCCCGTCGAGCTTTAACCCGGTGGTCAACCCCAAACGCGCCAAGCTGCGTCAGCTGTATGTGTTGCGACGTATGCACGAACTGGGGCACTTGAACGATGCGCAATTCGCCGACGCGCAAAAAGCGGCGCTCAACATCAAACGCGACGCCAACGGCTTTGGCATGCACGCCGAATACGCCGCTGAAATGGTCCGGCAAATGCTCTTTGAACGCTATCCTGACGAGGTCTACACCAAGGGCTTTCGCGTCTACACCACCCTGACCAAAGCCGACCAGGATGCCGCCTACGCGGCGGTGCGCCGGGGCGTGCTCGATTACGACCGGCGTCACGGCTATCGCGGCGCGGAAGGCTATGCCGAGCTCACCGACTCGACCGACGAGGAGTACGAGGACGCGTTGTCCGATTCGAGCGACAGCGACGACCTGCTGGCGGCGCTGGTGCTGGAGGCCAGTGCCAAGCAGGTCAAAGTATATCGCCGCGGCGGCGAGACCCACGTCATCAGCGGTGACGGGCTCAAGTTCTCGGCGCGCATGCTCGACGACAAGGCCGCGCCCAACAAGCGCATCCGGCGCGGCGCCATCGTGCGCATCCAGAAGGACGAAAAAGGCGCCTGGTCCGTTGTGCAACTGCCCGATGTAGAGGCGGCTTTCATCTCGGTCAATCCGCATGACGGGGCGGTACGTTCGTTAGTCGGCGGCTTCGACTTCAGCCGCAACAAATACAACCACGTCACACAGGCCTGGCGCCAGCCGGGCTCCTCGTTCAAGCCGTTCATCTATTCCGCCTCCCTGGAAAAAGGCTTCACCCCGGCCACGGTCATCAACGATGCGCCGGTGGTGGTCGACCCTTTTCTGACCGGCGGTCAGACCTGGGAGCCAAAAAACTACGATGGCAAATACGAGGGCCCGATGCGCATGCGCACCGCCCTCGCCAGATCGAAGAACATGGTCTCCATCCGCATCATGCAGGCGATCGGTCCGCAGTACGCGCAGGACTACGTCAGACGCTTTGGCTTTGAAGCCGAGCGGCACCCGCCCTACCTCACCATGGCCCTGGGCGCCGGCTCGGTGACAATGTGGCAGATGGCCCGCGGCTATAGCGCCTTCGCCAATACCGGCTACCGCATCGAACCGTTCATCGTCTCGCGCATCGTCGATGACCGCGGCAATGTGCTGGCGCAGGCGCAGCCGCAACAGGCGGGGGATGAGGCGCTTCGCGTGATTGATGCGCGCAACGCCTTTGTCATGGACAGCATGCTGCGCGATGTCACGCGCTACGGCACCGCGGCGCGCGCCTCGGCCACGCTCAAGCGCCAGGATCTGGCCGGCAAAACCGGCACCACCAACGATTTTATCGACGCCTGGTTCAACGGCTACCATCCGACGCTGGTGGGCGTGGCCTGGATCGGCTTTGACCAGCCCAAAAAGCTCGGCAACAACGAAACCGGCGGGTCGGCAGCCCTGCCCATCTGGATCAATTACATGAGCAAGGCCCTGGCCGGCGTGCCCGAAGTTCCCATCAGCGCCCCCGAGGGTGTGGTCAGCGCGCGCATCAATGAGGCGGGCATACAGACGGCCGACGGCAAGCTGAGCGATTTTTTCTTCAAGGAAAGCATCCCAACTGCCGAGGCCGGTGCGGCCGGGGCGAAACCCTCGGACGAGGTCAAAAACCAGCTGTTTTGATATCCAGCGCCCCGCCCGCGCCGGGGGGGGCTTGGCCTGGCTACACGCCGCGCCTTGGCCCAAGCCCCGGCCAAACTCAAGCCAGGTTGACGCTTTCGCCCGATTGCAGGCTGACCAGCCGGGACAGCGCCGCAAACAACTCTTCGCCGTCGCGGGTATTGATCCATGCGCCTTGGCCGCCGGAGACCGGATCATGGCGAAAGTGAAAGCCGCCCGAGCGCGCGGCGACCCAGACTTCACGCGCGACGCCGTGGCGGTTAACGATGATCTTGCTGCGATCGGCACACTCTATCTCGAGCACACCGCCGTCTTTGAGCTCCCAATCGATGTCGGCGCCGCTCGCCTCAAGGCCACGGTCGATGCGCTCAAGGGCGGCATCGGCCAGAAGGTTGAATTCGCTCTCTGTCATCGTGCTAACATTTCCTTTTAAGTAAGCCTCTGTCCGCCATGTCCCGCGCTCCCGCACTACTGATCGCCCTGCTCGTCATGCTCTCGCTGCAAGCCTGCGGCACCAAGGGCCCGTTATACCTGCCGCCACCTGGCGGCACGCCTGAAACCAAGCCCGCAACGCCGGGGCGCTGAGAGGGCGCCGTGCAATCCCGATCCGGACACCCCATGCCGAAGGCGGACAAGGGGTGCAAGCACCTGACCGTATCTCGCCTATTGCACGCCGCCACCCAGGCGCGATCCACCACCCGCATTTACCGCATTTACCTAGGTTGTTCCTAATGTCCAATTTCACCTACCGCGCAGGGAAGCTGCATGCGGAGTCCGTAGCGCTTGAGGATATCGCAAGCCGCTTCGGCACGCCGTGCTTTGTCTACTCGCGCAATGCCTTGCAGACAGCGCTGGCCGAATTCCAGCAGGCGTGCGCCCGAAACGGCCGCCCCGACACACTCATTTGCTACGCCGTAAAAGCCAACTCCAACCTGGCCATCCTCAACCTGTTCGCGCGCGCCGGCGCCGGATTTGACATCGTGTCGGGCGGCGAACTCGCACGTGTGCTCGCCGCCGGCGGCGATCCGGGCAAGGTCGTTTTCTCGGGCGTGGGCAAGACCGCGGATGAAATGCACAGCGCACTCGAAGCGGGCATCCTGTGTTTCAACGTCGAGTCGGAAAGCGAACTGTCGCGCCTCAACGCGGTTGCCGCGGCCACGGGGCGCAAGGCGCGCGTGTCGCTGCGCGTCAACCCCGATGTCGACCCCAAGACCCATCCCTATATCTCCACCGGACTGAAGGAAAACAAGTTCGGCATCGAATTCGGTGCAGCCGCGGCGATATACCGCAAGGCGGCGGCCATGCCCCACCTTGCGGTGGTCGGCATCGACTGCCACATCGGCTCGCAATTGACTGAAACCGCACCCTTCATCGCCGCGCTGGACAAGGTGCTGCAACTGGTGGACGAGCTCGCCGCCACAGGCATCGTGCTCGAGCACCTCGACCTTGGCGGCGGCCTGGGCATTCGCTATCAGGATGAAACACCGCCTGCGGTCGACGACTATCTTGCGCCACTATTCGCACGGCTGGTCGGGCGCGGGCAAAAAATCATGTTCGAGCCGGGCCGTCATCTGGTCGGTAATGCCGGCCTGTTGCTGACGCGCGTGGGGTATCTCAAGCACAACGCGGAAAAGAACTTCGCCATTGTCGATGCCGCCATGAATGATTTGATGCGGCCGGCACTCTATCAGGCATGGCATGACATCGTCCCGGTCAGGCAGCGCGAGGGCGCGGCAAAAAGCTACGATATCGTCGGCCCGGTATGCGAAACCGGCGACTGGCTGGGGCGCGGGCGCCGGTTGCCGCTGGCCGAGGGCGACCTGCTTGCAGTCATGTCTGCGGGCGCCTACGGCATGAGCATGAGCTCCAATTACAACAGCCGCGGCCGTGCCGCAGAAGTGATGGTTGACGGAGCACAGGCGCACCAGATTCGTGCCCGAGAAAAACCTGAGGAACTCTTTGCCTTGGAACAGCTTTTACCGTAAATTTGCAGCCTTGCGCCGGGCCGAAACCGGCGTGGTAGACGGGCTAGGGCGCAACAAGCAAACCGGGCGCTAGCGCGGCAATCACTCCAGGACAGCAGCAGACAGATTCCATGAACGATCCCATCATTCGCACGTCATCCGAAAAGCCGTTTATGAGCACCAAACGCACGATATTTTTCAGCCTGCTCGCAATCGTCATCGCCGGGGGCGGACTGTATGCCTACATGGGCATGCCCAAGGGCACGCTCGAAGCCAAGGCCAACGCCGCGCCCGCCGTTGGCGGCGGCGCCAAGGGTGAAAAAGGTGAAAAAGGCGACGCTGGCAAAGCCGGCGCGGCCAAGGGCGGTGCCGGCAAGGGTTCGGGCGTGGTGCCGGTGTCGGTCGCAGCGGTCACGCAGGAGAACGTGCCGTTCAAGCTGCAGGCGATAGGCAATGTAGAGGCCTTGTCCACAGTCAGCGTCAAAGCGCGCGTCGATGGCCAGATCGTCGAGGTCGGCTTCAAGGAAGGCAACGAGGTGCGCACGGGCAGCGTGCTGTTCAGGATAGACCCGCGCCCCTACGAGGCGACGCTGCGCCAGGCCGAGGCCAATCACCTGCGCGACACCGCGCAACGCGACCAGACGCGCTCACAGGAAAAGCGCTACCAGGAATTGCTGCAAAAGAACTTTGTGTCGAAAGAGGCCTACGCGCAGATTCGCACCAATGCCGATGCGGCGGAAGCCGTAGCGCAGTCGAGCAAGGCCGCTATCGACAACGCCAAACTCAATCTCGAGTACTGCACAATACGTTCGCCCATAGACGGCTACACCGGCAAGGTCCTGATCCAGATGGGCAATCTGGTCAAGGCCAACGACACCAATGCGCTGGTGGTGCTCAACCAGGTAAAACCAATTTATGTCAGCTTCGCGGTGCCGGAGCAAAGTCTGTCGCTGCTGCGCACCCACATGGGCAAGAACGCGCTCGTCGTCGAGGTCTCCCCGCCCAATGCCGCCGGCAAGGCGCCCGCCTCGGGCGCGCTGATTTTTGTCGATAACGCCGTCGATGCCAGCACCGGCACCATCAAGTTGCGTGCGCGCTTCCCCAACACCAATAACGGCCTGTGGCCGGGCCAGTTCGTCAATGTCAGCCTCACGCTCTACGACCAGAAGGACGCGCTGATGGTGCCGGCGCAGGCAGTGCAGACCGGCCCGGACGGACAGTTCGTGTTCGTGGTCAAGCCGGACATGACCACCGAGGTGCGCAAAGTCACCGTGGATCGCCCTGCTGGCGACAGGCTGATCATCGCCAAGGGACTGCAGAACGGCGAACAAGTGGTCACCCGGGGCCAGCTGCGGCTCGCCCCGGGGGTGAAGATAAGCACCGGGCCGGCGGCGAAGTCCTGAGCGAGCCCCACCCGCCTGGCGTCCTGGGCTTCAGGGCGACACACTGAGATACGGACAGAGGTAAGAACAGATGGGCGCGAATATTTCGGAACTATTTATCCGCCGTCCGGTGATGACCGTGCTGGTCATGCTGGGCATTGTGGTGTTCGGCGTCGCCGGCTTCAAGAAGCTGCCGGTATCGTCGCTGCCCAACGTCGACTTCCCGACCATCCAGGTCACGGCGGAGCTCTCTGGCGCCAATCCGGAAACCATGGCCGCCGCGGTGGCCACGGTGCTCGAGAAGCAGTTCTCGACCATCGCCGGCATCGATTCGATGACCTCGATCAGCAGCCAGGGCCTCACCAGCATCACCATGCAGTTCTCGCTCGACCGCGACATCGACGCGGCGGCGCAGGACGTGAACTCGGCCATCGCCGCGACGGCGCGCCAGTTGCCCACCAACATGGCCTCGCCGCCCTCGTTCCGCAAGGTCAATCCCGCCGACGCACCGATTTTCTTCCTCACGCTGACCTCGGACACACTGCCGCTGTCGACCGTTAACGAGTACGCCGAGACGGTGCTGGCGCAGCGCATCTCCACCATCAACGGCGTGGCCCAGGTGCAGGTGCAGGGACAGCAGAAGTACGCGGTGCGGGTGCAGGTGGACCCGAGCGCGCTCGCCTCGCGCGGTGTCGGCATCAACGAGGTCGAAACGGCGGTGGCCAATGCCAACGTCAACCTGCCCACCGGCACGCTCTACGGCACCAACCAGGTCTATGCAGTGCAGGCGACCGGCCAGTTGTTCACGGCCGACGCCTACCGCCCGGTCATCGTCGCCTATCGCAACGGCTCGCCCATCCGGCTGAGCGAGGTCGGCAACGTCGTCGACGGCGTGCAGAACAACAAGGTCGCCGCTTGGACCAAGGGCAAGCGCGGCATCGTGCTGTCCATCTTGCGCCAGCCGGGCACCAACACCATCGAGGTTGTCGACAAGATCCGGCAGCTGCTGCCGACCTTCCGCACCGAGGTGCCGGCGGGCATAGACATCGACATCCTTTACGACCGCTCCATCACCATCCGCAACTCGGTCGAGGACGTCGAGTTCACGCTGCTGGTCGCGCTCGGCCTGGTGGTGGGCGTGATTTTCGTGTTCCTGCGCAGCATCCGCGCCACCCTCATCCCCAGCATCGCCCTGCCCATTTCCATCGTCGGCACTTTTGCGCTGATGTATTCGTTCAACTTCAGCCTCGACAACCTGTCGCTGATGGCCCTGACGCTGTGCGTGGGCTTCGTCGTTGACGACGCGATCGTCATGCTGGAGAACATTTCCAGGCACATCGAGATGGGCAAGTCGCCGCTGCAGGCAACCCTGGACGGGTCCAAGGAGATCTCCTTCACCATCTTATCCATGACGATTTCGCTCATCGCAGTGTTCATCCCGGTGCTGTTCATGAGCGGCATCCTCGGGCGCCTGTTGTTCGAGTTCGCCGTCGTCATCATCATCGCCGTGCTCATCTCGTGCTTCGTCTCGCTGACGCTGACGCCGATGATGTGCAGCCGCATCCTCAAACCGCACAGCGAGGAAAAGCACGGCAGGCTGTTCAACCTGACCGAGCGCATGTTCGAGGCCTGCAAGAACGGCTACGACCGCACCCTCGTCTGGTCGATGGACCATGGGCGCATCGTCATGGTCGTGTTCCTTATCATCGTCATCGCCACCGTGGCGCTGTTCATGCGCATGCCAAAGGGCTTTTTGCCCAACGACGACAGCGGCCAGTTGTTCGCCTTCATCGAGGGCCCGCAGGATATTTCGTTCGAAGCCATGGCCGATGCCGAGCGCAAGGTGCTGGACATCATCAACGCCGATCCGAACGTCGAGGCGTCGATGGGCTTCATCGGTGCGAGCCCCTTCAACCCGTCGCTCAATGTCGGCCGCGCCACCATCGCGCTCAAGCCCTTCGGCAAGCGCAAACCGGCCGACGAGGTGGTGCGCGGCCTGCGGCCCAAATTGCAGAGCGTGGTCGGCGTCAAGGTGTTCGTGCAGAACGTGCCCGTCATCCGCATCGGCGGTTCGCTCACCAAGAGTCCCTACCAGTACGTGCTGCAGGGGGCGAGCACCGAGCAGTTGTACCGATGGGCGCCGATGATCGAGGCCAAGCTGCGAACCCTGCCCGAACTCGTGGACGTCACCACCGACCTGCAGATCACGCGCCCCCAGGTCACCGTCGAGATCGACCGCGAGAAGGCATCGTCGGTCGGCGTCACGCCGCAGCAGATCTCCTCGGCGCTCAATCTCGCCTTCGGTTCGAAGCAGGTGTCGAACATCTATACCGCGACCAACAACTATTGGGTCATCCTCGAGCTCGACCCGAAGTACCAGCGCGATCCCTCTGCGCTGAGCATGCTCTACATCCGCTCCACCACCGGCGTTCTGGTGCCGCTCACCTCGGTGGCGAAGCTGAGCTTCGGCGTCGGTCCGCTGTCGGTGACCCACGCCGGCCAGCTGCCCTCGGTCACGCTTGCCTTCGACCTGCGGCCCGGCCTGTCGCTGTCCGAGGCGATCACCGTGGTCAACAAGGCCGTCGGTGAAATGCAGGTGCCGGCCACCATCACCGGCAAGTACCAGGGCACGGCGCAGGCCTTCCAGAGCTCGCTTGCCGGTATGGGCATTCTGCTGATCGTGGCGATTTTCGTCATTTATCTCGTGCTGGGCATCCTGTACGAGAGCTTCATCCATCCAATCACCATCCTGTCGGGCCTGCCGACAGCCGGCCTTGGCGCGCTGCTCACGCTGTGGGCCTTTGGCATGGAGCTCAACATGTATGCCTTCGTCGGCATCATCATGCTGATCGGCATCGTCAAGAAAAACGCCATCATCATGATCGACTTTGCCGTCGAGACGCAGCGCAACGAGGGCAAGAGCGCGCGCGAAGCCATCCATGAGGCCTGCATCATCCGTTTCCGGCCGATCATGATGACCACCTTCGCCGCGCTGTTCGGCACGCTGCCTATCGCCTTGGCCATCGGTGCCGGCGCCGAGGCGCGTCAGCCGCTTGGCCTGGCGGTGGTCGGCGGCCTGATCGTGTCGCAATTCCTGACCCTCTATATCACGCCGGTGATTTACATCTACTTCGAGCGCCTGCAGCAGCGGCTGGAGGGAAAGCAGGCCCGCGGCGGCGCCGAGGCGGCGCTCGACGCCGCGGACTAAGCCTCATAGCTCAAGGTTCAGGGCTCGGCAGCCAGCGGCCGCATTAAGGTGTACATGCTGGAAACCCCCGCCGGGCGCGGGTTTCCAGCCGGTTTATCCCGGGATGTAACCGGGGTTACGCGGGTTTGCGCGCCGTCGCTGCCGGTGCGCTGCGCGACTCACGCAACTTCAGCACCAGCCGGTAACCGAGCAGCAGCGCCAGCACCAGCGCATACATAATCGGTTCGGTCAGGTCGCGCTTGACCATCCACCAGAAGTGCAGCACGCCCAGCGGACCGATAACATAAATGAGCCGGTGCAGCTTGAGCCAGCGCGCGGCGCCAAGACGGCGCACCATGGCGTTGGTCGAGGTGATGGCGAGGGGCAGCATCAGCAAGAGCGCGCCGAAGCCGACGCTGATGAAGGGGCGCTTGATGATGTCCTTGATGATCTCGCCGACTTCGAACACATGGTCGAAGGACACATAGCTCGCCAGGTGCACCACGCCGTAGAAAAACGTGAACAAGCCCAGCATGCGCCTGAACCTGAGCAACCAGCCCCAGCCGCTGAGTTTGCGCAAGGGCGTCACCGCCAGCGTGATGAGCAAAAAACGCAGCGTCCAGTCGCCGGTCGCGCGCGTGATGAACTCGGCCGGGTTGGCGCCCAGCCATTCCGGAAAGACCACTACCCCCGCGACCAGCCGCGCCAGCGGCACCAGTGCCAGCACGAACACCGCGATTTTGAGCGCGGTGAGCTTTGCCGGACTCAGTTGCATGGCGCGAGAACCGCGCGCAAACCGGCCGCCGCCCTCAGAAAAATTTCTTCAGGTCCATGCCGGCGTACAGCTTCGCCACCTGGTCGCCGTAGCCGTTGAACAGCTGCGTCTGCTTTGATGCGAAGAAATCGGGGATGCGGCGCTCGCGCTTTTGCGTCCAGCGCGGATGGTCGACATCGGGATTGACGTTTGAATAAAAGCCGTATTCGTTGGGACCGGCTTTTTCCCAGGCGGTCTTGGGCTGCTTTTCGACAAAGCGGATGCGCACAATGGACTTGCCCGATTTGAAACCGTACTTCCATGGCACCACCAGGCGCACCGGTGCGCCGCTCTGGTTGGGCAGCACTTCGCCGTAAAGGCCGACCGACATGATGGTGAGCGGATGCATGGCCTCGTCGATACGCAAGGCTTCGACGTAAGGCCACTCGAGCACCGGCAGTCGCACGCCGTTCATGACCTCGGGCTGGTAGGCGGTGACGAACTCGACAAACTTGGCGTTGGCGGTGGGCTCGACCAGTTTGGCGATCTGGTTGAACTCGAAACCTATCCACGGGATCACCATCGACCAGGCCTCGACGCAGCGCATGCGATAGACGCGCTCCTCCAGCGAAAATTTCAGCAGCTCCTCGATGCCTATGGTGCGCGGCTTTTTCACCTCGCCCTCGACCACCACGGTCCAGGGTTTGAGCTTGAGGTTCTTGGCGTGCACGGCCGGGTCGGCCTTGTCGGTGCCGAATTCATAAAAATTATTGTAGCTGGTGACATGCTTGTAGGCGGTGGGCACTTCCATCGTGCTCAGCGGGCTTTTTGCCGCATTGAGCTTGGCGAGGCCCGCCGTCTGCGCGCCCGCCCCTGCCGGCAACAGGGACGATGCCCCGAGGATGGACCCGGCCGCCGCCATCTTCATGAACTCGCGCCGCCGCTGGTAGAACTTCAGGTCGGTGATGTCGGAGGGCAGGATATCGTTCGGGCGCTTGATCAGCATGGGACTGCTCCAGAAAGTGTTTGTTGATGGAATACGAGTCGTTGCGGCGGCCGGATTCCTTACACATCCGGCCGACTTTTACGTGTGTCGGCAGTGCGCCCGCCCGCTTCGGGTACCGCTAAGGGTTCAACTGCTGGTAGACGGATGTCGCTACTTTGAGCAACGTTGCCTTGTCGAGTTCACTCGACAGCGCATAGCCCAGGTTGGCGTCGATCCAGTAGAACACCGCGACGCGCCCTTCCTGGCTGAAGCGAAAGGCGGTGTCACGCGGATCACCCTTGCGCGTTGACACATACAGGGTCAGACGCTGGCCGCGGCCGTCCTGGTACATAAAATGCGCCACCGGACCGTTTTCGCCCGGGAGCAGGCGCCCGCCCACCAGTTCGTAACCCAATGCCTGCAGCAGCGGCGCCTTGATGTTCGCCCCCAGGCGCTTGGACAGCCAGCGCACCAGATGGTCTTGTTCGGCGGCGCCAACCTCGACCGGATGCCGCACCTCGGGCGAATAGACGGCGTGGGCCATGGCCGCGCGGCGCGCCAGCGAAGCGGACGCCGCCGCGTCGCGATCGCGCAGCAAGTCCGCGCCACCGACCCCGATGGCGATGCCCAGCACCACCCACACTGCGGCCATGGCATAGGGCAGCCAGGCGCGGCGGATGCGCAGCAGGCGCAGGCGGTCGGGCACGGGCTCGAGCAGCACCGGGTCGAAGCTTGCGCGCAGCAGTTCGTTCTGGCGCATCCAGGACTGCACGCGCGCGGCGTCAAAGGGGCTGGCGGCCAGTGCCGCCTCGATGCGTGCGCGCTCGTCCCGGTCGAGCAGGCCGTCGGCGTAAGCGTGTAATTGTTCTTCGTTCATTTCACAACCTTCAAACCGGCACCCGGCATATCGGCATCATTGCCGCCGGACAACAACACGCGCAGGCGTTCGCGCGCGCGCGACAGCCGCGACATCACGGTACCGATTGATATGTCCAGTGTTTTTGCCACTTCTGCATATCCCATCTGCTCTATGCCGACGAGCAAGATCACCTCGCGCTGCTCGACCGGCAGGCGCGCGAGCGCTTTTTCGATATCAAGCAGGTCGATGCGCTCCATCTGCGTCGGCAGCGCCGGCGCGTCGTCGAACTCCTCGAGCCCGAGTCTGCGCGCACGCACCTGGTTGACGAACACGTTGTGCATCACCGCGAACAGCCAGGCCCGCAGATCGCTGCCCTGCCGCCACAAATGAAACTTGCGGCAGGCGCGCTCCAGCGTGTCCTGCACCAGGTCGTCGGCGCGATAGCGGTCGCCCACCAGCGCACGCGCATAGCGGCGCAGGCGCGGGATGTGCTGCGCGATTTCCGGATTCATGGTGTGTGCGGTTTCCATTGAGGCAAACAGCCGGGTGGGTGGCTTTATTCCGTGCGCTTATAACAGCGCGTAAGGGGGCGCATCAAGGCAGTCATAGTATCACCGCGCGCAATCGGGGCCATCGCACAACAGCACGCAAGATCGCGCCACATCGTCAAATGCGCAAAAGAAAAAGGGCGGCAGGGCCGCCCCTTGTACCGCATCACCGCGCAGGCGGTGATGGGCGCTCAGCGCAGGCCCGCGATGTAATCGGAAACCGCCTGGATTTCCTTGTCGGACAATTTGGCCGCAATCGTGCGCATCATTTTCAACGGATCGTTGGCGCGCTGTTCGGAACGCCAAGCTTTCATCTGCGTCTCGGTGTACTCGGCATGCTGGCCGGCAAGGCGCGGGTACTGCGAGGGCACGCCGGCACCGCTGGCCCCGTGGCAAGACGCACAGGCGGCCACGCCTTTTGCACTGATGCCGCCGCGCCAGATTTTCTGGCCAAGCTGGACCAGGTCTTTGTTGCGCGCTGCCCCATCCTTGGGTTTTTGACCGGCGAAATAGGCACCGAGATTCTTCATGTCATCGGGGCTCAGGGCCGCGACCATGCCGGCCATGACGGCGTTCTCGCGCTCCGCCTTCTTGCCCGGCGCCGCCTTGAAATTGGCAAGCTGCTTGCTGATGTACTCGGGCATCTGACCGGCCAGCTTGGGATTGGCGCTGATGCTGCTGTTGCCATCGGCACCATGGCAGGCGGCGCACACCTGGGTCGCGATGGTCTGCCCCTTGCCCGCATCGGGTTTGGCGGCGGCCTTGCCCGGCGCATCGGCGGCAGTGGCAAGCGTGTTAATGCTGGTAATAGCGATGACGGCGGCGAGGGCCAGAACGTGTTTCATGCCGAATTTCATGCGGACTCCTGAAATTGAGTCGGGAAAGGGCCTGACCCCATCCCATTCCGGGCTGCTGTACGCACTGCGCGCGCAGTTGCAGAATAGACTCATACCAAAAGCTGGTATTCTATCTTAGAGTCGTGTTTTTAGGCCATATTTGGGCAACGGCGGGGCAAGGTGCGGCGTGCCAAGCCCGTTGCGCGGTACTATCGCGCCTTCCTTTGCAGCAAAGCCAACGATGCCACTGTTTCAAAACCTGAGCTTTATCCAATCCGCGCAAGAGCTGACCGATCTGCCGCCGCACGCCGGCCTCGAGATCGCCTTCGCCGGCCGCTCCAACGCCGGCAAATCAAGTGCGATCAACGCACTCGCCAACCACAACCGGCTCGCCTTTGTCAGCAAGACCCCGGGCCGCACGCAGCTGATCAATTTTTTCCGCATGGCGACGGGTGACTACCTCGTCGACCTGCCCGGCTACGGTTACGCCAAGGTGCCGCACACAGTGCGCGCGCACTGGCAGGGCCTGTTGGAATTTTATCTCACCACGCGCGACCAGTTGTGCGGACTGGTGCTGATGATGGACGTGCGGCGCCCCCTCACCGATCTGGACATCGTCATGCTCAACTGGTTCATCCCCACGGGCAAACCGGTACACGTGCTGCTTACCAAGTCGGACAAGCTGACGCCCAACCAAGGCAGGAAAGCCTTGCATGAAGTGCAAGTCGCACTGGCCAAATCCTCACCGCTGTTTTCAGCTCAACTGTTCTCGAGCACCAAAAGAACCGGCATTGATGAGGCCGAAGCCCTACTGGCCGGCTGGCTGCCGAACGTGTCCATGACCACGCCTGAACACAGAAAAGAGGTGCGCGAAGAAATTCGGGCGGCCACGACAAGAACGAGGCCCCGGAAGTACGCGGGTACATCCGAGGCCTGAAATAAAAAACCCCGGGCGAAGGGGAATAAGCCCGGGGGCAAAAACGCCTTAACAGGATTAAGGCACCCGTTCAGGGAGATGAAACGGGAGACGATCGAAACCATCTGCAGGTAAGACGGTGGAATCGGGCAAAAAGTTTCAGGCGGCAAAGATAGAAATTCGTAACAATTTGTTAATCGATTGAATTTATTGAACATAGCGAGAAATTAAGGATGAAGACCTACGGCAGCTTCCCCAACGTGCGCATGCGTCGCATGCGCCGGGATGACTTCTCGCGGCGCTTAATGCGTGAGCATGTGCTCACTACGAACGACTTGATTTATCCGGTTTTCGTCATGGAGGGCGCGAAAAAGACCCAAGCCGTCGCCTCCATGCCCGGCGTCGAACGTTACACCCTGGACAAGTTGCTGCCAGTGGCCGAAAACTGTCTCAAACTGGGCGTTCCGGTCCTCGCCCTGTTCCCGGTCATAGACGCAAAACTCAAAACCCTGGACGGGCGCGAAGCCATGAACGCCAAAGGCCTTATCCCGCGCGTAGTCAGGGCGCTGAAAAAGGAATTTCCAGAACTGGGCGTCATGTGCGATGTGGCGCTCGACCCCTACACCAGCCACGGCCAGGACGGGGTGATCGACAAAACCGGCTACATCCTCAATGATGACACCCTGGTCATCCTGGAAAAACAGGCGCTCACACAGGCGCAAGCCGGCGTCGACATTGTCGCCCCCTCGGACATGATGGACGGCCGCATCGGCCGCATCCGCGCCCAGCTGGATGCAAAAAAATTAAGCTACACGCGCATCATGGCCTACTCGGCCAAATACGCCTCGGCCTTTTACGGCCCCTTCCGTGACGCTGTCGGCTCGGCCGCCAACCTGGGCAAGAGCAATAAAATGACCTACCAGATGGATCCAGCCAACTCCGATGAGGCCTTGTGGGAGGTCGGCCTGGACCTACAGGAGGGCGCCGACATGGTGATGGTCAAACCGGGCATGCCCTACCTCGACATCCTGCGGCGCGTAAAAGACGAGTTCAAAGCGCCGACCTACGTCTACCAGGTCAGCGGCGAGTACGCCATGCTCAAGGCCGCCGCGCAAAACGGCTGGCTCGACGAACCCAAGTGCATGATGGAAAGCCTGCTCGCCTTCAAGCGCGCCGGTGCCGATGGCATCCTCACTTACTTCGCGCTGGACGCGGCCAAGGCGCTAAAAACCGCCTGAACACCGCCTGAACACCGCCCTGTGGTCGGCACGTCGCCAAGCGACTAAACGACGTGAATGTCGCGACCGTCCCTCACCTGCTCCGGCTTGCGTCCATCGGACTCCAGCTTGATATGCAAGCGCAAGTCGTTGGCTGAATCGGCAAAACGCAGCGCATCCTCGTAACTGATCGCATTCGCCCGATACAAATCAAACAAGGCCTGGTCAAAGGTCTGCATACCCAGATCCCGCGAGCGCCCCATCAACTCCTTGATGCCGCTCACCTCGCCCTTGAAGATAAGATCCTTGACCAGCGGCGAGTCGAGCATGATCTCGAACGCGGCAACACGGCCGCTACCGCCCTCGCGCGGTACCAGGCGCTGCGACAGGAATGCGCGCACATTGAGCGACAAGTCCATCAGCAGCTGCTGGCGGCGATCGTCGGGGAAAAAATTGATGATGCGCTCAAGCGCCTGATTCGCGCTGTTCGCATGCAGGGTCGCAAAACACAAATGTCCGGTCTCGGCGAAAGCCATGGCGTGTTCCATCGTCTCGCGATCGCGTATCTCGCCGATCAAGATGACGTCGGGCGCCTGCCGCAAGGTGTTCTTCAGGGCCGCCGCCCACGACTCCGTGGTAATGCCCACCTCGCGCTGCGTGACAATGCAGTTGCGGTGCTCATGCACAAATTCAATCGGGTCCTCGATGGTGATGATATGACCCTGGCTGTGCTCGTTGCGGTAACCGATCATCGCCGCCAAGGTCGTCGATTTGCCCGAGCCCGTTCCACCGGCAACGATTACCAGGCCGCGCGCCATCATGGCCACCTTGCTCAGCACCTGCGGCAGGCCCAGCTCGGCGAAGCCGGGAATTTTGGCCGTGATCGTGCGCAGCACCAGCCCCGGCCCGTTAAGATCGAAGAATGCACTCACCCGAAAGCGGCCCAGCCCGCCAGGGGAAATGGCGAAGTTGCATTCCTTGGTCGCCTCGAATGAAGCGAGCTGCTTGTCATTCATCAGCGCGCGGGCAAAGTGCTGCGTCTGCACCGCAGTGAGCAACTGCTTGGAGATCGGCGTCACCTTGCCGTCAATTTTAAAAGCCGGGGGAAAGCCCACGCTCAGGAACAGGTCGGAAGCCTTGCGGTCGACCATCAGCTTGAGCATTTCCTGGATCATTTCGATCGGGTGTTCTTCGGGCATATGCAGACCTCTTTGCTTTCGCTCGTGACGGTGAAACTCTGGCGGACCGACTCAAACATTCCGCGCCACCCGCATCGGATCAAAGTGTCTGCCTCGCACGAAGTGACGTCAATCAGAAGTTTGGCTCTATCCAAACACCAGCGCCACGCCATGCGCCTCGGTGGCGCCCACGGCGATAGACCCGTCGGGCATGCGCATGCAGTGAAACCCGCCGCGCCGCAACGCCAGATCGGCGGCGTCGCGATCGGCGACATGCACAAACAAGGCCACCGCCGCCGGTTCCGGCCGGCCCGAGACCCAAACGCCCGGGAGTTTTTTTGCCAGGGAAGCGGCGGACACAAACGCCAGCGGCATGTCGCCGGTCTCCACCACCAGGCCCTCGGCCACCGGCTTTGCCCTCGTATTGAAAATCCGCTGATAGGGAAGGGCCGCTGCCTCGGGCATTTCGTCGGCGATGGCGACCGCGGCAAGCCGCATCGCGCCATTCACATGCGACTGCCACTCCGGCCGCCAAACCAGATCGCGCGTGAAGTGCTGGCAGACAAAAACGTGATGCCCGGGCGTCGCACTCAAGGGCAGCCCCGTCAAGACAAAGCGCGCATCCTGCGCGACCCCGTCCACCACCACCGGCCGCGACAGGGCGAACGGGCCGGTCGGTGCGAAACCGGCCGCGGCAAACTCCTTCGCCGCGGCGGCCGCGTCATCGGACTTGAGCACGGTGGCCGCAAGTCCCTCGCCGCGCACCAGAAAATCGCTGTAATACTGGTTGAACGGATGCGGCCTGGGCACCGCCACAAGCTCGATGTAATCGTCGCCAAACATGATGCAATGGTTCTGCGAGCCGAAGTCGTGATAGCCGCGCGGGGTCAGCGCAAAGCCCAGGCGCGTGAATGTTTCAGCCGCCAAATCAAGGTCATGCACGGCGATGACGATGTGATCGACGCCCTGGATGTGTTTGCGCATGGGGAAACCGGTGAGGATGTGGCAACATTATAAATTGTCCACGCGTAATCCTAATCCCGGTGACAGCCATGAACATCGTCGAAAAAATCATCCAGCAGCAGGCCGAGATCAGCGCCATCCGGCGCGACATCCACGCCAATCCTGAAACGGCGTTTGAGGAGCTGCGCACCTCCGGACTGGTTGCGTCAAAACTGGAATCCTGGGGCATCGAAGTGCATCGCGGCCTCGCCAAAACCGGTGTCGTCGGCAAGCTCACCTGCGGCAGCGGTATCGGTGGACGCGCCATAGGCCTGCGCGCCGACATGGACGCGCTGCCCATCCAGGAAAAAAACAGCTTCGGCTACAAATCCAAAAATGCGGGCCGCATGCACGCCTGCGGCCACGACGGCCACACCGCGATGCTGCTCGGCGCGGCCAAATATCTGGCACAGAGCAAAAACTTTGAGGGCACCGTGTATTTCATATTCCAGCCGGCCGAAGAGGGCGAGGGCGGCGGACGTGAAATGGTCAACGAGGGCCTGTTCGAAAAATTTCCGGTGGACGCGGTTTTCGGCATGCACAACTGGCCGGGCATCCCGGCCGGTCAGTTCGCCGTCATGCCCGGCCCGATGATGGCCTCCTCGGACAACTTCGAGATCCGCATCATCGGCCGCGGCGCCCATGCGGCCATGGCCCATCACGGCATTGACCCGGTGGTGATAGGCGCCGAACTGGTGCTGGCCTTACAAACCCTGGTGAGTCGCAGCATCAGCCCGGTGGATCCGGTGGTGCTCAGCGTGACGCAGTTTCAAGCCGGGGAAGCAATCAACGCCATTCCCTCGGAAGCCCTGCTGCGCGGCACGGCGCGCGCCTTCAAGCCGCGCGTGCAGGACAAAATCGAGGCGGGCATCACGCGGCTTGCAAACGGCATCGCGGCAGCCCACGGCGCGACCGCCGAGGTGACGTACCAGCGCCGCTACCCGCCCACCGTAAACTCTCCGGCGGAAACCCTGATCGCCGCTACGGTGCTGGAAAAAATGGTCGGCACGGAAAACGTGCTGCGCGACCTGCAACCGACCATGGGCGCCGAGGATTTCGCCTTCATGCTGCAGGCTAGGCCCGGCTGCTACGTCTGGATAGGCAATGGTCCGGGCGAGGGCGGCTGCATGCTGCACAACCCGCAGTACGACTTCAACGATGAGATCCTGCCCATAGGATCGAGCTACTGGGTGCAGTTGACGGAGCATATGCTGGCGCCAACGCGCTGAGCACAGCAGCCTTTGCCAATGTCGTGATTGAGTAAGCTCAAGGGCAGAGCCGCATCAAGGCTCGTCGATTGGGCGCGGCAGATACCTTGAGTTTGGGGCTTGGGCTTGGGCTTGGGCTTGGGCTTGGGCTTGGGCTTGGGCTTGAGGCTTGTTGCCCGCGCAATCAATCCACGCCTTGGCGCACGCGCTAGCGCAGCGCCATGTCCAGCGTCTTGCCAAATTTCTCGGCCGACTGAAAACCGACCACGCGCAGACCCGGGATTTCCCTCCCGCGCGCATCAAAAAATATGATGCCCGGGGGGCCGAACAACTTGAAACGCTTGAGCAAGGCCTTGTGTTCCGCAGTGTTGCCGGTGACATCGACCTGCAACAGGCGCATGCCCGACAGACGATCGCCCACCTGCGCGTTGCTGAAGGTGTAGCGCTCCATTTCCTTGCACGACACGCACCAGTCGGCGTAAAAATCGAGCATCACCGGCCGGCCGGCGTCGGCAAGCCGCGCGTCAAGTTCAGCCACCGAGGCGATGCGCTCGAACGTGACCGGCTTGCCCTCGGCGATACCGCCGGAACGAAACGCCTCCAGCGGCATCAGCGGATCGCGGCTGCCGGCGAGCGCGCCGGCCAGCATCGCCGCACCGGCAAGCAAGGCCACCAGCCCCAGCGCCTTGCCCAGGCGCACCACGGTGCGCGCCTGCGGCGGCAGCGGATCAATGGCGCGCAACAGCACGCCCGAACCGATCAGCAAAGCCGCCCACGCCAGCAACACCCCGGCCGGCGGCAGCACCGGCGAGACAATCCACACCGCCACGGCCAGCAGCAGCACACCAAAGAATTGTTTCACCGCGTTCATCCACGATCCGGCACGCGGCAGCAGTGCGCCCTCGGACACGCCCACCACCACCAGCGGCAGGCCCATGCCCAAGGCCATGACAAACAGCGCGGTGCCGCCCATCAGCGCGTCGCGCGTCTGGCCGATGTAGAGCAGCGCGCCGGCCAGCGGCGCGGCAACGCAAGGACTCATCACCACCGCCGAGAGCACGCCCATCAAGGCCACCGACACAATGCGCCCGCCCTGCAGCTTGTGATTGTGCGCATGCAGACGGTGGCGCAGGAATCCGGGCAATTGCAACTCGTAAAGACCAAACATCGATAGCGACAAGACCACGAACACCAGGGCAAATGCGCCCAGCACCCAGGCGTTTTGCAGCGCCGCGGCAATCAGGGTGCCGGAAAAGCCGGCGGCCACGCCGGCGACGGCGTAGGTCACGGCCATGCCCAGTACATAGGTGACCGACAGCAGTAGTGCACGCTTCTTGGACAGGTCACGGCCTTCGCCGGCGATGATGCCAGACAGGATGGGAATCATCGGCAGCATGCAGGGCGTGAACGCGAGCAGCAAGCCGAAGCCAAAAAAACTCGCCAGCACCAGCAAGGGCTTATCCGACTGGAACAGGGCGGCGATCTCAAAGTCACTACCCGCGGCCGGGCGCACGCTCTCGCTCATCGATTGCCCCCCGGGCGCGGCCTGGGCAAGCCGACTCTCCAGCGCCGATGTGCCGCCGGCACGCGAGGGGAACAGTGAAGGGGACGCCGCACCGGCGATGCCCGCGGCCACCAAACTGACATCGGCCGACTGCGTTTGCGGCACGTAGCACACGCCGACATCGGCGCAGCCTTGCGAGGTCACGAGCAGCTTGAGCTGTTGCGCCCCGCCCTCAACTGGAATGCGGATGAACAAGTCTTTGCGATACGTTTCAACGCGGCCGAAAAATTCGTCCTGCTTGACCTGGCCGGCGGGAAACTCGGGCTTGCCCAGCTTGATGGTGACGGCAGCCGCGCCCGCGGGCGACGGCAAGCGCGGCTCGGCGGCAAAGCGGAATTTCTCGCGGTACAGGTAGTAACCATCGGCGATCTGGTAGTGCACTTCCAGCGTCGCGGGGTCAAGCGCGCGCACGGAGAGGCGGAACGCCTTTTCCGGCTCTAGCAAGTCCTCAGGATTGGCGGCATGACCGCAGGGGAGCGGGCCGAGCAAGGCCAGCAGCAGAAAAAAAATTCGGACAGGCATGATCATGGGATGGGGCGGGTCTCGGCGGCAACCCAGTCGAGGTAGGCGGGCAATCCGTACTCCACTGGGACAGCAATGATTTCAGGAAGTTCGTAAGGATGGCCGGCAAGGATGGCCTGCTCGAGCATGGGATAACGCTCAACTGTGGTCTTGATCACCATCGGCACCTCGCTTGCCGACTCAACATGGCCCTTCCAACGAAACACCGACTGCGCCGGCATCAGTACATTGACGCAGGCGGCGACGCGCTGCTCGACCAGGGCCGCCGCCAGCACTTCGGCGCTCGCCTGATCGGGCATGTTAGTGAACACCAGCAGGGTTTTCATGTCGGTCTTTCGTTGCCGGCCTTGCTGGCGTGGCCTCGCATGTCGGGCACACCCGCGTACACCGTAGGATAGCGCAGCACCACGCCCAGTTCATTTTTCATCTTCGTGTTGATCAGTCGCCGCGACTCGCTCATGAATGACAGCAGCATCGGATTGAGTTGCTGGCGCGCCTCGGCACGCGAAATGCGCGGCGGCGGCGGCAGGCCGGCACGTTCGGCCACGAGGTCAAAATACGCCGCCATCTTGAGCGCACTGTCGTCAGAGGCGTTGTAAACGCCGCCCGCGCCCGCGCGCTCGAGCGCGGCGACGCATATCGCCGCCAGGTCTTCGGCATGGATGTGATTGCTAAACACGTCGTCCTCATCGCGCAAGGCCGGCGTGCCGCGACGCAGGCGCTCGACCGGCAAGCGGTCGGCGGCGTATATGCCCGGTGCACGCAGCACGCTGACCTTGACACCGGTCGCGGCGCCCCATTCGAGCAGGCGCGCCTCGGCATCAACGCGGCGGCGCGCGCGATCGGACATCGGGTTCACCGGCCGCGATTCATCCACCCATTCGCCAGCGCAATCGCCGTACACGCCACTGGTGCTGATATAAACCAGGCGCCGGGGCAGGACGCCGCCCGCGGCCAGACACGCCAGCAGCCTGCGCGTACGCTGGTCGATGGCGCCGGTGTCGCCGGGCGGCGCGCTGTGCAACACACAATCGGCTGGAAATCCGCTCCAGGCGGGCGTTTCCAGCGTATCAAGGTCGGCGCTGATGGCCCTCACCCTTGTCGGCAAGTCTTGTGGGTGGCGCGACAGCGCGGCCACTTCATAACACGCGGTCAGTGCCGGCAGTGCGCGGCGCGCAACATCACCGCAGCCGATGATCAACAGTTTTTTCATGCGTGAATGTGCGCCATGACGAATTTTAACTGCTTCATCCGCCCCGGCTCCAGGCGCACCGCCAACCACCACCGGCGTATCCACCCAAAGCCGCAATGGCGCTAGCGCACTGCCGATGGATCGCGCAAAAACGCCATTACCGTGTCGTTGAAACGGCGCGGGCGTTCGTAGTAGGCAAGATGTCCGGCGCCCTTGAAAAAGCGGCTGCGGCCATTGGGGAAAAGGCTTGCCACCTGTTCGAGCTCGGCCACCGAAAACAGCGGGTCCTCGGTGCCGCCCACCACCAGCAAGGGGAAGTGGAGCGTGGCCGCCTCCTCCGCGCTCACCGGTCGCGTCGAGAACACCGGAAAGGTACTGGGCGTGGGCGGCCCGCCTGCGGAGGCCATGATTTCGGCGTAAAGAAAAGTCAGTGCGGGAAAATCCAGGTGCATGGCCTCGCCGACCGGGCCATAGGGGTGATAGGCCGTGGCGAAGCGTTCTTTTTCACCGGGGCTGCGCACGGCGGGCACACCGGCCGGCAGCGGTGAAGCCGAGGCGTCAACCTGGCGGTAGCGCGCCTGCATGCGCTTGGTCCGTTCATCCCAGCCAGTGCGAATGAGCGGCGTGCTGACGCAACCCGGGCCGCAGCACAAAATGACGCTCGCGATTTGTTGCGCATGCTCCGCCGCGTAATGCAGCGCGGGGGCGGTGCCGAGTGAAGCCCCCATGAGGTTCAGCGGCTGGTCGCCAAAACCGGCGTGTGCGATCAATCGCTCAAGGTCGCGCTGGTGCGCCATGCCGTCGCCCGGGTCGTATTCGCCGCTTGCCCTGGAGCGGCCATAGCCGCGCAAATCGTAAATGAGGCAGGAATAGTGATAACGCAGTTCAGCGACCTGTTGCCACCACGAAAGATGGGTTCCGCTCGCGCCGTGAATGAACACCAGGGGCGGCCCCTCTCCGTGCAGCTCATAATAGAGCTCGGCGTCGTCTGTAACCAACATGCTCATGGCGTGTCTTTCTCGTCCAGGGGGCAGGATTAAGGTCCACGCCGGGCGCGCTTGCGGCGATGCCGGCGGGGACGAAGAATGTTTACCGCATAGTTTTGCCACCGATGATAGCGCAAGCGCCCGGCACTTTCGTCGCCTTGCGTCAAGGGCGGCGCCGGGTACAGCATCGTAAGCCGCGTCTTTAACCGTTCGGGGGTGCGGCTTTGAATTAAAATGCGTGTCCGCCCTGAAAAGCCCCTCTGCAACGCCACCTCTGCCAGATCATTCCCGACCATGACCATCAATATCACCATCAAGCCCAGCGACAAGCACTACCAAGCCGATCCCGGCGAAACCGTTCTGGCGGCGGCATTGCGCAACGGCCTCGGCCTGCCTTACAGTTGCCGCGGCGGCTCTTGCGGCACCTGCAAGGGCAAGGTGCTAGAGGGCAAGGTCGATTACGGCAACTTCCAGCCGCAATGGCTGACCGAGGCCGAACAGACCGAGGGCTGGGCGCTGTTCTGCTGCGCCAAACCGCTCACCGACCTGGTGATCGAATGCGACAAAGTGCGCGAGCTGGGCGACATTCCCATCCGCATCGTCCCCAGCCGCGTGCAAAAACTCGACAAGGTCACCGACGACGTCATCATTCTTGAGCTCAAACTGCCCGCCTCCGAACACCTGCAATTTCTCGCCGGGCAATACCTCGACATCATGCTCAAGGGTGGCGAGCGGCGCAGCTTCTCCATGGCCAACGCGCCGCATAACAACGCGTTTGTGCAACTGCATATCCGTCACGTGCCCGGCGGCAGCTTCACCGACCATGTGTTCACCAAGATGAAGGAGCGCGACATTCTGCGCATCGAGCTGCCCCTGGGCAGTTTTTACCTGCGTGAAGACAGCGACAAGCCTATCGTGTTTGTCGCCAGCGGCACCGGCTTTGCGCCGATCAAGTCCATCCTCGAGCACGCCTTCCACAAAGGCATCGAGCGCAAAATGGTCTTGTACTGGGGTGCGCGCCGTCCAAAAGACATTTACATGGACGCCCTCGTCAAGCAGTGGGCGGCCGAGCACAACAATTTCAGCTATGTGCCAGTGATGTCAGAAGCGACCGCCGAGGACGACTGGGCCGGCCGCGCGGGCTTTGTGCACCAGGCGGTGATGGCCGATTTCCCCGACCTTTCGGGCCATCAGGTCTATGCCTGCGGCGTGCCCATCATGGTCGACAGCGCCAAGCGCGATTTTGTCGGCAAGTGCGGGCTGCCCGAAGACGCGTTCTACGCCGACTCGTTCACCACCGCCGCCGACAAGGCCTGATCTGCCGGCAATCGGCTGAAAAGCCGCGCCAGACGGCCATTTCCAGCCGCTGTATGTTTATCACAGCAGCCCCGGGCGCTGTCGCGCGGCTCAGCGCGCGATAAACCCGCTCAGCTTGTTGAGCTTGCGCGAGGCCCACAACAAGCGCGGCGGGCGTGGCGTGGTGTTACCCGAGAACGCAAGAAACTCGTAGGCACACAAAGCCGCCCCCTCGACCCGCAGCACATAGCGGCCGCCCACGTGGGTCTTGTCACCCCAGCACCAAATGCTGCTGCCCTCTCTGCCGTCAGCCGGAGGCACCACCCCACGATAAATGCACAGGTTGGCATCCGGGCGAAGCTGGGCGTAATAACTGCTGGTATTGCGGGCCGAACCCGAGCACCACAGACTCTGGCTCTGGCCCGGATCCTTGGCCGGCTTGTCGCCAAAATAAACGCACAGATTGCCGTCGGCCTGCAGCACCGCATGGGACTTGTGGTCGGGCGCGACCAGGTAATCGCGCATCTGCAGCACCTCGCCGATTTCGAGGTGGGTTTTTTCCAAGGCGAACGCAGGCAGGGCGCTCGCAGCTCCAAGTACAGCAAATAACCAATACAGCAGACCCCGAATAAGCGACATGTGCTGTGCTCCCACTTGCGCTCTTACTCCATGCCGAACAATCTTAAAAAACACGACTTGTCCGACACCGTGCAACAGTCTAATTCAAAAAGACCGCTCTATGCTTGCGGCATATATGCAATCGCCGCGTAAAAATACGGAACTTTGATTGGAATCAAGCCTAATCAGCTGCCGGCGATGGCGTCGCCGGGAAGCTTGCCTTGGACCGAGCCGACCCGAACCGCCAAAACACGCTCAAACCAATCGGGCGAAGCCTTCCGACAAGCCCTGCAGCGGGCGCATTTCGCCGAGGCCGCCATCGCGAATTCCAAGCAATGCGGCAGCGGCAACACCGGGGGGGAATAGGTCGTTGCCAAGCACCCCGGGCACGCCGGCTTGGCCAAAATTTCGCTCGGCCACCGCAGCGTAGCGCTGGTCTGTGTCCGCTTCAGACAGCAGCGTATCCATGTAGGCATGCAAAGCACTCCACTGCGCCACGGTCTGGCCCGGGCGCGAAAGATTCAAGGGCGCTTGCGGCTCCCCGGACTGGCTGCGCGTTTGCAGTGAAGCGGCAAATGATAAATCCGCCGCACGATCTGCGGCGATCTGCGCCAGGAACGCTGCGACCGGATCCTCAGCCTGGCCCGGCTCCGCACGGTCGGTGACGGCCATCTCATCAGCGTCCGCAACTGACACAGCCGATACCCTGGGCGCGACAGCAGCGGAAATCAAGGCGGCGGGCGCGCCAAGGGCGGCACCGATTTGCGCCACTTCCACAGCGTTGAAATCGGGCGGCACTGATGGCGTCAGCGCCAATGTGGCCACCCTCGCCGGCGAATCGGCCATTGCGGGCGGCGGCGGTAGCGCGCCACCGCTTTGCGCCTCTACTGCCGCGGGCTCGCCCGATCCGGCGGCCAGGGATGACTGCGCAATGATGCTCGCCACCTCGGTCGGCGACCAACTGCGCCCGCCTTCCACGCTGATACTGGCCAGCTGGCTGGCGCCGCCGGCGAACCAGCCCAGCACATGCACGCTCGCCTGCAGCGTCTGCGCCCCGCCGAGGGCGGTCTCGACCAGATCAAGTTGCAAGTCGTGGCCGGCACGCTGCATGCGCAAGTCCGCCGCAGACGCCCCGACGCCGGGTGCGCGCTCAAACACCAATGTATCGGTGGCGCCTGCCTCGAGCACCAACTCGCTGGCCTCGCCCGCCGAGGCGCAGATTGTCACGCTGTCACTACCACCACCGGTGATGATACGGCCGGCGCCCAGAGTGACGCGGATCGCATCATCGCCACTGCCGGCGTCAACATTGACCGGTCCGGAAACGCTGATGGCATCGTTTCCCGCGCCACCGCGAATAAACCCGCCGACGGTCTGCATATAGGTGGCCGACCATTCAATCGTATCGCCACCCTCCCCGCCGTCAATATCGACCGGCCCTTCGGCGACAATTGCGTCGTCCCCGGCGCCGCCGAAAACGAACAGCTTGCCGGTGTCGTTCTGCTCCCCGGCGTCGATGTCGTAATCCGGGACTTCGAGCAGAATGCTGTCATTGCCTTCACCGCCGTCGACATGGCCATTGATGCTGCTGACAAAAATGGCGTCGTCGCCCCCGCCACCCAACACCATCAAATAGCCGCCGCCCGCGCTTACGCCGCAGCTCGCCACCAGCGTATCGTCACCACTGCCGCCATCGACATAATCGAAGCCCGCCACCGATCCGTTATACGAGGTCAGCGTGTCATTGCCGTCGCCGCCGGAAAGATAGTTTGCATAGCCGGCGCTAACCGCGTCCTCAGCATCAGCATCAGCATCAACATCAACAAGCGTATCTTGACTGTACAAAACGTCATTGCCGGCACCGCCATAAAAAGCGTCGTTGCCACCGAAGACGTCCTGCAGGCTGTCATTGCCCTCGCCGCCATCAAGAAAATCGTCCCCCGGCCGGCCGAGCAGTACGCGCAGTTCCGGCGGCAGGCGAAAACCCGCGAGACCAGGCGCGTCGCCCTCGATGAAGTCATCGCCCTCTTCGCCGCGCAGCGTATCGGAACCGTAGCCGCCAAAGATGCGGTCATTACCGCGCCCGCCCGAGAGCGCGTCGTCGTAGAAGCCCTGGAGACTTTCGCCATAAGCGAGGCCAAGATAATCGCGCAAGGCCGCCTCGAAGCCATGCCCGGCGGCGTCGTCGTAAAGCAAGGATTGCCCCGAGAACGTGCGCCCCTCGGCCGCCACCTGGAGCGACGTCCCGGGCGACACCCCGCGCAGCGCCGACCAGGCGTCCAGCGACACTCTTTGCAACCTCGCCAAGTCCGCCGCTGTGGCGCCAAAAGAAGTGCTGAAGTCGGCCGGGCCACCGGGGCCGAAAACCGCGATTACAGCGCGGCCAAAGTCGCCGTACAAAACGTCGTTACCCTTGCCGCCGACAATGCGGTCGCGGCCACCCCCGCCGTAAAGCACATCCGCGTCGCTGGCGCCCTCAAAGGGAACATAGCCCGCGCCCAGGTCGCCGCCAAAAATAAAGTCGTCACCGCCATCGCCGAAAAACGTGTCGCTATAGTGATACGCGCCGTGATACACGTCCTTACCGCCCCAGCCACGATAGTGCTCGCCCAGAACCTCAATCACGACTCTGCGATCGGCATCGTTGCCGATCGATGGGAAAGCGAGGTCCACCTCGCCATACGAAAAAACGTCGTTGCCGGCGCTGCCAAAATACAGGCCGGCAGCATCCGGATCCTGATCATCGAAGACGACATTGTCAGGAAAGGAATAGCGCGAATATTCAAAATCCGCCACCGGCAAGCCGGAAGACGCCACGCCCTCGAGCACGATGCCAAGGTCGCCGTTGTGGAAGTTTTCAATATGCAGCGCATCGCCGATGACCAGCGTGCCGGCCGCATCGAGGTCACCAACAAAGGAAAGCTTGAAACCGCCCTCCTCGTTGACATAGCTGTTCCCCGATTGGCTTGCGCCGCCGGCAACCGGCTCGCCCGAAAGGAAAACCTGCCCCGCGCCATCGCCATCGCGAATAACAACCCGGCCTTGACCCGCCTCGGCGTAATAGCGGTCAAACCCGCCGCCGCCATCCAGCACATCGGTGCCGCCACCGGCGATAAGCGTATCGTCGCCACCGCCGCCCAACAGCCTGTCATTGCCGCTGCCGCCGTCAAGCGTGTCCGCGCCCAGGCCGCCCTCGAGATAATCGTCGCCGGCCCGTCCGCTCAGGCTGTCGTCGCCGGAGGCGCCGAACAGGCTGTCACCGACAGCCGACCCGCTGGTCACCAGCGACTGGCCGTCGCCGCCGAACACAATGCGCGCCGTGGTACTGTCAAGCGGGCCGAAAATAATATCGCGCGGCCGGTCTTCAAAATGCCCGCCGATCGCTGCGGCATTGATGCTGCCGTCGACGAGGTTGTAATCGAGCAGTGCATGCAGCATGTGTGAGCGCGACTGCAGCCACTGTGCCGACAGGCCAAGGCCGCTTGCCGCGTCAAAGTCATCCAGCCGCCCGCCGATGTTGTGCCGTGCGTAATCGATCCCGGTCAGGGCAAAAGGGTTGAATTCCCGCAGCGCGTAGCGATAGGCCATATCGGTGCTGGCGAGCGTGAACAATTGCGCCGCCGACTTGCCGACAAGCGCTTCAACGCCCAAGTCGCCGGCCGCTGCAGGCAGCGCCTCGCGAATGGCGATGATGCGGCTATGCAAGCCGTCGCGGTCATCGGCAAGTTCCCGCGCGATGGGCGCGTAGCCGGGCAGCAGCAGCCGGCCAAAGGCATTCACCACCGACTCGAGCGTGAACCGCGCATCGGACTCGCCGGCCTTGAACACCCCCAGCAGCGACACGCCAAGCTCCCCTGCGGTTTGCATCTTGAGGCGATTATCCGCGCGGATAAACAAATCGTAGACGGCGGCGCTGTCTGTCATTTGCCTCCCGCCATGCCCGCCCACGTCGCTGATGCTCTCGGTATAGATTTGGCTGCGCCCGCCGATCTGGGCATAGACCAGCTCGCCGGACACCACGTTCGGCCCGGCTGAGCCGTAGATATTGCTTACCCGGGCAGCATCGAAGGACGTCGCATGGCCGGCAAGGACATCGAAAAATCGGCTGATGCTGTCGCTGTCGCGCGTCCCGGCGCCATTGACGGTGTAGACCTCACTGACAATGCCCGAAAAGAGACGCTGAAACGCCGTCGCAAGATGGCCGCCAAGACTGTGGCCGGTCACCGCGACATTGGATACCGGTCCATTAATAACCCCCAGCCCGGCGTTCACCTGGTCAAAAAATTCGATGCGGCGGAAACTGCTGTCCCTGCCGGGCAATGTCACCGCCGCGAACAAACCGGCGCTGAGCGGGTCATTCGTTTCAGCAATGCGCGCAAGGCGCACCGTTGCACCGGAGCTGGCGGTGAGCTGTTTCCAATAATTGTAAAGATCGACAATCTGGTACAGGGCGGCGCCTTCTAAAACTATGCCACCGAGATCGGCCTGAACAAGATCTACGCCGGCTTGCGCGAAGGGCTCGGTTCCACGGATTGCAAGCGTCAGACCCGTGCCGCTATTACTCCCGGCTGCTTGAAATAACGTTGCTGAGAAACCACTATCCCTATTCGAGAGATGATAAAGCAACGAGAAATTTCGTCGCAGATCAATAATTTGTATTTGAGATACATCCTCCGCAGCAAGCGCACGCTTTACTTCGTCTGGAATCGGCGTGGCTTCCTGAAAGCTTCCATAGCTGGCCTCAGCCAGCAATGCCATTTGGGCAATTTTTGGATTGGTCATTTTTGCTCTCGGCCTAGTTTTGCCCATGCAGATACGTATGATGCAAATTGCGGCCCGACGCGAAGAGCTTCGTCCTCACAACCCTCTCGCTTAAGCCAAAACTTCCAAGCGGCCGCACCGCCGACACCTAACGAGGGATATCCAGCACGAAAATCAGCATATCGCGCCAATACTTTGCCGCTTTTTAAATCGACGATCCGCGCACTTTCAAGCTTAACCGACAAAACAATGTTCTTGGCGGCTATCCGCTCCGAAACAATTCGTTGATTCAATGGAAATCGTTCTAGATCGCCAATCTGAGTAAATTTCGCTTGTGGGTCATATCGCAACTCCTGCACCACCTCCGCGTTCTCGGCTTTCCACTGCTCAATCGTTTTATAGACCTCAAACTTCGCCTCCGTCGCGCAGTAGTATTGATGCGCCACTACCGTCGGAATCCAGTCCCAGAACGGGATGAGGTAGAACACCAGCGCGACAAGCCCGCCGCGCACCCAGCGCTGTTTTGTGGCAAGACCGGCTTCGCGCGCAGAGCGCAGCGTCGCGCGCACAAAAAAAATGGTGATCGCGAGGTAGGCGATGAGAATCCCGAATATGACCAGAGCGAGCATACAGTCGGTCCTTAGTCAATTAATGGGGCGGTGGCGGATCAGCTCCAAGCAGGCGACTTTGCGCCAGAGAGACCATCGCACCGTTTCCACTTGAAACATTAGCGCAAAGCGTGGCGATCCGCACCTAGGGAATCACTGAACAAGTGATAGTTGAGACGAGAAACGTTGGAATCAAAGTCAATTTGATGATAAATCGGGCGAAAATGTGGAAGAAAGGGGGCTATGCCCCCGCTATTTCCTCACGCAGGGCGCACCTCTCCTGTGAGTGGCA
>CAMDDU010000036.1:0-44687 GCA_945892985.1 Bordetella parapertussis | reverse complement strand
GAATAGATCGGTAAGTCGTCGAGAGGTAGCCATGCGTAAATCATGCCAGATTTCTTCATGCTCTCGAACCCCGCAAACCCTTATTCCACGCGGCTTTCAGACGATTCACCCATCTATAACACCCACTTGATTTGCAGAAGAGCCAAAAGGTTTGATGAGATGACTCTCATAAGGCCACTGCTCCCTAGCCGGGATCATAGACGCCCCGTCCTCGCTTGCGCTGCGGGCGGACGCGCGTCAATTTGGCATTCTCAATGCGCGCCCTGCCTTGCGCTGGGAGGGGTAGATTTCGGGGTAGACTCGGAAGCCTTAAGTCGTAGATCAAGCATTGGTGCGGGTTCGCGGTGATGTTGTGATTCCCCCTCCCGCACCATCAGGTAGTCCGCAGCAGTCCGCTAAAGGTCGTAAAGTCTAGTTAATTCAAGGCTTACGATCTTTTTGCATGCTAGGGTTTTGCAGCGGGTATATTGCCGATTACAATGTCCACTCGGGACTTGCCGCCTTATGATGCACTGTCCTCGGCGGCGTTTGCCGAGGGCATATTGGAGAAGTAAATGGAATGGCTCGCTGACCCCCAGGCCTGGATCGCACTGGCCACCCTCACGCTGCTGGAAATCGTGCTTGGCGTGGATAACATCATTTTCATTTCCATCCTGGTCGGGCGTCTGCCGCCGGCGCAACGCGACCGCGCGCGGCGCATCGGTCTTGCGCTCGCTATGGGATCGCGCATCGCCCTGTTGATGTCGCTCGCCTGGATCATGACCCTGACCGAGCCGCTGTTCGGGGTGTTGTCGCAGGAAATTTCCGGCCGCGACATCATCCTCATCGGCGGCGGCCTTTTCCTTCTCTGGAAGAGCGTGCATGAAATCCATAACAGCCTGGAGGGCGAAGTTGAGCAGGCCGGCACCACTACGGGCGCGGCGGCGGCCACCTTCGGCGGGGTGCTGGCGCAGATCGCCGTGATCGACATCGTGTTTTCGCTTGACTCGGTCATCACTGCCGTGGGCATGGTCAGCCAAGTCGGCGTGATGATCACAGCCATTGTGATTGCGGTCGGCGTGATGATGTTCGCCGCGCGCGCCATTGGCGATTTTGTCGACCAACATCCGACCATCAAGATGCTGGCACTGTCTTTCCTGATCCTGGTCGGTGCGGCGCTGATCGGCGAGGGCCTTGGCGCGCACCTGCCCAAGGGCTACATCTACTTCGCCATGGCTTTCTCGATGGTGGTGGAAATGCTTAACATCCGCATGCGCGCGCGCCGCTCGGCGCCACTACACCTGCGCAAACAGTTCGAAGAAGGACGCGACAGCGAGCACCGCCCGCAGTAAAGCGCCCCGGCCTTATTCAGTCCTTGAATGCCTCGACCTGTATCAACAGCTTGACCTCGTCGCCGACCACCGGCAGGTAGGCCTTCATGCCGAAGTCCGATCGCTTGAGTTGGCCGGTGAGATTGCCGCCGCACTGATCTTTTTTGGAGCGCGGATGCTGCCCGCAGGCGAAGTTGGTAAAAGTGAGCGTGACCGGTTTGGTGATGCCCAGCAGGGTCAATTCGCCCTCGACAACGGACGGCACCTCACCCTGATAGATGAAGCGTGTGCTCTTGTAGACCATCGTCGGGAACTGCTCGGCGTTAAAGAAGTCCTTGCCCTTCATGACGCTTTCCATGAAGGTGTGGCCGGTGAGAAATGACGCTGTCTGGATGCTTACTTCCACGCTGCCGCTACGCGCTGCGGTATCGAGCACCGCCTTTCCGGCCGATTTTGTGAACACCGCTATGTGATTGGAAAAACCGTTGTGATTAACCTCAAGGCGGGGCAGTGTGTGATCCGGGTCAAGGGTGTAGGACACCGGCGCGGCCTGCAGGGCGGTGGCCAGAGATGCGGCGAGTCCCGCAAGCGCAGCTAAGCCAAGAACCTGTTTCATGTAGCCTCCTGTTGACTGAAATTGATTAGCATTATTTTGTCAAAAATAGCCTGAACCGGATTGTCACTTCATTGGCGACGACACTGGTATCGGCCCATGGGCCGTCGCCGATTTTGAATTCATTGCGTTTGAGCGGAACACTACCCTCGAGCAGGGTGCCGCCGCTCGCCGGTTTTGCCGTAAAGCTGACGGTGACATCGCGCGTCAGCCCTTTGAGCGTGAACCTGGCCGGCGACTCAAAGCGGTCACCGCCTAGCGCCCTGGCGCCCGCCACCACGAATACGGATTTTGGAAATTGTTTGGTATTGAACCACGACTCACCCTGTATTTCGTTGTTCCAGCCGGCGTCGCCGAGATCGACGCTGGTGGCGTCCACTTCGATGCGCGCCCTGGTTGCCTCGGGCCGGATTGGATCGAAATTAACCTGCCCGGTAAATTTGCGGAACTTGCCGCTGCCGGGCACATTCTCCTGCTTGAACCCGAAGGTGATTTCGCTGCGCGACAGGTCGACGGTTTGCGCCCTGACGGGCGTTGCGAATGACAATGCAAACGGCAGCGCGAGGATCAGCGGCAGGCGCAACAGCAGTGGCCTCATTTTTTGTGCCCGGGGAGCATGCGCGACATGATGCCATCTTGGTTGATTAAAAGGTGTTTCAATGCGGCGGCTATATGCAGGCAGATCAGCGCACCGAGCGCGTAATTGATGGCCATGTGGACAAATTTGAGTGTGACGGCAAGATCGCCATTTTTGTCCACCATATCGGGCAGTTGCAGCATCGCCACGCCAAAGGGTACCGTCGGTACGCCCGCCGCTGATGAAAAAAACCAGCCGGAGATGGGGGTGGCGAGCAAGAGCAGGTAAAGCAGCGTATGGCTGGCGCCCGAGGCGGCAGCCTGCCAGGCCGGCATCCATGAGGGCAAGGGCGGTGGTCTATGACCAAGGCGCCACAGTAGCCGCACCAGGGCCAGGCAAAAAACGCTTACGCCAATCCATTTGTGATACGAGTAGAGCGTGAGTTTTTGCGGGCTGAATTTGAGGCCCACCATGTACAAACCCAGTGAAAAACTGCCGACCAGCAATAGCGCGGTCAACCAGTGAAGGAAGATGGCCATGCCCGAGTAAGCGCGCTTGTTCATGCGGTTTGAGTCCTTCCCCGACGAGGGCGTCCGTGCGCTGACCCGCGGCGCCGGGTGTGTACGGCGCAAGGCGGTTGCCAGCCTCGTCGGGACAAATTGTTACGCATTAGTTGTTTTTGCGCTGGCATGAACGAGGCACTATCAAAAAGGGGGAGCGCTATATGGCGTAACGGGTGAGCGCGTCTTCGGCCAGCGCCAGGCCGTGTCCGGGCGTGCTGGGAGGGCTGAGGGTGCCCTGCTTGCTCAGTTGTGGCCAGCCGGTGAAAAGCGGCTCCAGCATGGGGAATTCTTCCAGCCAGGTGAGGTTGGGCGCGGCCGCCGCGATGTGGATGAACAAGCCGGGCAGGAAGTGCGCCGAGGCTTCCATGCCAAATACTTCAGCGACACGCATGACGCGCAGGCATTCGGTGAGGCCGCCCATGGCGGCAAGATCCGGTTGCACCATGCCAAGCAGGCCCTCCTCGATAAAGGGCAGCGCTTCGGCCATGCCCTGCAGGTGTTCGCCAGTGGCGATCATGCGCGGGTAGGCCGCCGCGAGTTGGCGAAAGCCCGCAAGGTCGTCTGCCGGAAGGGGCTCCTCCACGAACAAGGCGCCGCAGTCGGCCGCGCAGGCGAGCAGGCGCCGCGCCTCGAGGGCTGTGCATTTCTCGTTTGCATCGGCCATCATTTCCACGCTGTCGGGGATGGCCTTGCGCACCGCCTCCAGAATGGCGGTGTCAGACCGGCGCCCCGACACGCGCGGTTTGACACCGCGATAGCCCAGCGCACACTGGCGCACCGCCGACTCGGCCGCCTCTTGCGGCGATTGCTGCGTGTTGAAGCCGCCGCTGGCATAAACGGGCACTTCGCGCGCCCCTTTTCCGCCGGATCCGCCCATCGCCACGCCCAGGGGCACGCCCAAGGTCTTGGCGTAGGCATCCCATAAGGCGACGTCGATCGCGGCCAGCCCGACGTAATTGGGGCCGCGGCGCGTGCGGTTAAAGGTGGCGGCCAGTTGCCGCCAGCTAGCCTCGGGGTGGTGAAAGGGGCGACCTTGCACGAGCCCGGCCAGCGCCTGGGCGGCGGCAAAGGGGGCGGCGCTGGAGCCGGCGACAACATAGCTGAAGCCAAGCCCTTCGGCGCCGCCCTCAAGTTGCGCGCGCGCAACAATGACATCGACGCTGGCAACGCCCGTGCCGCCGACGGGGCGATCGAGTTTGAAGCGCAGGAGGGAACAGCTGATCTGGCTGATTTTCATGTGGGTCTGGCAATAAGAGAATAAGAGAAACAGAGAAACGGAAAGACAAGTGGGAAAAAACAGGGGATGGGTGGGATGCGGATTGCAGCTCGGAGAGTTTAGCGCGTGTTCAGCCGTCACCCAAGCATGACCCCGCTGCGACCCGGATGGTAAGCTTGCCGGCACAAGGACCAGTGGAACCAGTGGAACCTGTGCGGATTGAACGCCAGTGTCCACGGACTGGAAATTGAAAATGAGTCTCAGCGACGCTGTTGAACGGGCATTTACGCGCAAGATTACGATTACTTTCGAGATCACGTCAGCGCCAATGAGGGATAAAGCATGAAGATCTGTGTCGTTGGCGCCGGCGCGATAGGCTGTTGGTTTGGCGCGTGGATGGCGCGCGCCGGGCACGAGGTGTCGCTGCTGGCGCGCGGGGCGCACCTCGAGGCGCTGCAGGCGGACGGCCTGAAATTCGAGGACGGCGACAAGCGCGAAACCTTTATGGTGCGTGCCGCGTCTGAGCCGGCGGATCTGGGCCGGCACGACCTGGTGCTGCTCGGCCTCAAGGCTTATTCCATCGCTGGAATGCTGCCGCGGCTTGCCCCGCTGCTTGGTCCCGACACCATAGTGATGCCCGCCATCAACGGCCTGCCCTGGTGGTATTTTTACAAGGAAGGCGGGCGTTTCGACGGATCGACCATCTCCTGCCTTGATCGCAACGGTGACATGTTTGCCGCGCTCGACCCCAGTCACCTCATCGGTTGTGTCGTGCACGGTTCGGCTGAGGTGGTTGCGCCCGGGGTGGTGCGTCACAACAGCGGCGACCGCTACATCGTTGGCGAACCCGATGGCGGCATGTCGCCGCGTATTCTCGCGCTTGCCGCGGCGATGCGAGCCGCCGGCTTCGATGCGCCGGTGACACCGCGCATTCGCGAAGAAATTTGGACCAAGCTGGCGGGCAACCTTTCCTACAACCCCATCGCGGCGCTGACCCTGGCGCGAATGGATGAAATCAACGCCAACGCGGCGCTGCTCGATGTCATACGGCCGATGATCGCCGAGACCATCGCCGTGGCGGCCGCTTACGGCGTCAGCATCCCGGTGACGGTGGAGGAGCGCATCGGCATCGCGCGCAAGATCGGGCGTGCGAAAATATCCATGCACCAGGACGTTGAGCGCGGCAGGCCGCTGGAGACCGATGGCATCATCGGCAGCGTGGTTGAACTGGCGCGCCGCGCCGGTGCGGCGACACCCGTTACCGGCATGGTGCTGGCCCTTATCGAAGAGCGGGCGCGTCACATCTGAGCAGCCGGGGAGGCGGTCGCATGAACGTGCATGAATTCTCCGGCACGGCGCGGTCGGTGCAGACCGCCGAGGCCGAATGTCGGCTGCGGCTGCTCGTCGCGGGTCGCCTGTGCTTGCCGAAGAGGCTGTTTTAAAAGCGAATTGGGTGCATGTTGGGCTCAGGCAATGGAGCCATTGCGGAACATGGGTTAAAGTATCGAAGCGGTAAAGATCAGTCCAACGGCGCCGACCCGCCAAGATGCAGCAGGAGGATGAATATGTTTGCGATTGTGTACAAAACAGATGGATTTCCGATCTGCGTCCAGCTCGCTGGTGTGTCCCCTGATGCAGTCGTGACCTGGTCTGATGAGGGTTCCGCCAAGGGCTTTATCCAATCAAAGGGCGGCGAGGCGGATTTCATGCCGGTAGCTGTTGATGACGCGAGCATGGACGCCATGGCCAAGGCGATCGGTTGTGCCGTGGGGCAGTTGATGTTCGAGCCTTATCCTGCCTGAACCTGTGTGTCCGCATAAAAAAGCAGTCGACGGCTGCTTTTTTATGCCTTGAGTGGTGTCGACGCCCTGTGCCTGGTGTCCCTGTCCCTGTGCCTGGTGTCTATGGGCTCTTTGGCATTTGTCCTTCATTGTCCCCACATCCGTTACGTCAAGGTGATGTGAAGCTTGAGCAGTGAAGCTTGAGCACCGCTAAACTTCAGCGCCGCGCGTGGCAAGAGGCTTCCAGGTCGGGATCTTGCTCTTTAGGTTTGTACCGTCACTTCGAGATTGTCGATGAGGCGCGTTGTACCCAGTGTCGCGGCGGTGACCAGCACCAAGGCCCGGTCGGATGCGGATGGCGATTGCAAGTCGGACTGTTTGCGTACCGCAACGTAGTCCGGTTTCCATTCAAATTGAACGAATTTTTCCATGACTTCGGCTTCCAGCGCGGGGTAGTCGCGGGCGCCGGCAACAATCCGCGCGCCCAGTTCCGTAAGCATGCGATACATTCGCGCCGCCTCGGTACGCTCGGTGGCTGTCAGGTAGCCGTTGCGCGAGGACAGCGCCAGGCCGTCCGCCGCGCGCACGGTCGGCGCCGGAATGATGCGGATTGGCAGCGCAAACTGGCGCACCATGTTGCGCACGATCATGAGTTGCTGGTAGTCCTTCATGCCGAAGACCGCGGCCCGCGGTTGCACGATGTTGAACAGTTTGAGCACGACCGTGGCTACGCCGCGAAATAATCCCGGTCGGAACGCCCCCTCCAGCAGATGTGCCTCACCCGGCGGGTCGACACGGTATTCCTGCGGCTCGGGGTAGAGTTCCTTCTCGTTCGGTGCGAACAGCAGATCGACGCCGGCGGCCTCAAGTTTGGCGCAGTCATCGGCGAAGGTGCGCGGATATTTCTCGAAATCTTCGCCCGGCGAAAATTGCAGACGGTTGACGAAAATGCTGGCGGCAACGCAATCGCAATCGTCGCCGGCGCGCGCCAGCCGCATCAGGTCGATGTGACCCTCGTGCAAATTGCCCATGGTTGGCACAAAGGCCACGCGCCGGCCGGCAAGCGCCGCGCGGGTCGCGGCGATGGTGTGGAGGACCTGCACGGCGTTCTAGAAGCAGTGCTCGGCTGCGGGGAAACTGTGTGCCTTGACCTCGGCTACGTAGTCGCGCACCGCGCCGGCGATGGACGGGGCACCCTGCATGAAATTTTTGACGAAGCGCGCTTTTTTCCCGGGAAAGGCGCCGAGCATGTCGTGCAACACCAGTACCTGGCCGGAGCAATCCGGGCCCGCGCCTATGCCTATGGTTGGTACGCGGGCGGCCATGGTGATGGCTTTGCCGAGCGTAGCCGGAACGGCCTCGAGCAGCAGCATGCCCGCCCCTGCGGCCTCAAGCGCGGCCGCCTCGGCCAGGATGCGCGTCTCGGCTTCGACGCTTTTTCCCTGTACGCGGTAGCCGCCGAGCTGGTTGACTGACTGGGGCTGCAGTCCGATGTGCGCCCACACCGGCACGCCGCGGCTGACGAGAAAGCGCACGGTATCGACCATTTCCATCCCGCCCTCGATTTTCACCATGTTCGCGCCCGCGGCCATGAGTTTTGCCGCACTCTCGAAGGCCTGCTGCGGTGAAACCTGGTAACTGCCAAAGGGCAGGTCGGCGGCGATGAAGGCGTGCTTCGCGCCGCGTGCAACGCACGCGGTGTGGTAGATCATGTGATCGAGTGTGACTGGCAGCGTCGAGTCATGGCCCTGTACGACCATGCCCAGCGAGTCGCCGATGAGTATGCATTCGATGCCGGCCTCATCGATCAGCGCGGCGAAGCTCGCGTCATAGGCGGTGAGGGTGGCTATCGGGGTTTTTTCATCGCGCAGCTTTTGCAGTGCGGCGAGGGTGATCCGGCTCATGGTCTAACTCCCCAGGTTGAAGAACTCGCGCTGGCCGCGCATGGCGCCGATGCGTTGCACCAGCAGGTCGAAGTCGGCGGCGTCATCGACAAAATTGAGACGCTCGGAATTGACGATGAGCACCGGCGCACTGTCATAGTGGTAAAAAAACTTGCTGTAACTTTCCGCCAGCAGCGCCAGGTATTCCGGCGTGATGGGGCGTTCATAATCTGCGGAGCGCCGTTTCACGCGCTCTTGCAGGGTGTCCAGATTGGCCTGCAGGTAGATCACCAGATCGGGGTTCGGTGCCTGCGGCTTGAGCGTATCGTAGATTTGCTGATAGAGCACGAACTCGTCGTTGTTGAGTGTCAGGCGCGCAAACAGCAGATCCTTGTCGAAAAGAAAATCCGACACGGTGGACTTCTCGAACATGTCGCGCTGCTTCATGTCGCGCAACTGGTTGATGCGCTGGAACAGGAAAAACAGCTGCGTTGGCAGCGCGTACCGCGCCATGTCCTGGTAGAAACGAGCGAGAAACGGGTTCTGCTCCGGACGCTCGAGGAGCAGCCCGCTGTCCAGCCTCGCCGCGAGGCGCTGCGCCAGTGTGGTTTTTCCCACGCCTATCGGTCCTTCGACGACGATGTATTTGAATTTGGAAAGGGGCACGACTTTTTATCCGGAACGGGACGGTGTGGCACGATGGCGGCGCCGGGTTTGTTCTGCGATCAGCAGCGAAATATGAAGTAGACGGCGCCCATGATACACAAGGCGGCGTAGCGATAGTCTAGCTTGAGCGGCTGTTGCCTGTGGAACAGCGCAAAAGGCAGGACCACCGCCAGGTGATCGCGTCTTGCATTATTTTCAGCTGTGGCAGGGAAAGCCCGGTGTGGCCGATGCGATTGGCCGGCACCCGCGGCAGGCATTCGAACAGTGCGATGCCCCAGGAGGCGAAGGCGGCGAGGTGTCAGGGCTTGGCCGACAGGTCCTTGAAATGTGCGTGCCAGGCGAAGCTCATGAAAATAGTGGACAGTGCTGGCAGCAGGCTGGTCTGCAAGATCAGCGCGATGTTGAAGGACAGGAATGACATCATATCCCCAGTTTTTCGATGGGCTGTCCGGTGATGCGCGCCAGGCAGTCGGCGGCGCGACCGTGCCCGGGAATGATGCAGTCTGGATCGATTTGGATCAGTGGTGCCAGCACGAAGGCGCGTTCGTGCATGCGCGGGTGGGGCAGGGCCAGGCAGGGCTCACTGACGATGGCGGAGCCGTGCAGCAGCAGGTCAAGGTCCAATGTGCGCGGGGCATTGGCGAAACTGCGTTTGCGGCCGAAGCGCTGCTCCAGGGCGAGGAGCGCATCGAGGAGGGCCTGCGGGGCAAGGGTGCTGTCGAGCGCGGCCACGGCGTTGATGAAATCGGGCTGGTCGGAATGGCCGACCGGGGCGGTGCGCCACAATGACGATGCGCGAACCAGGTATGTGCCGGGAATGCCCCCCAGTGCGGCTAGAGCCGAATGCAGTGTTTGCCGCACCTCGCCGATATTGCCGCCCAAGCCGACGTAACAGCGCACCGCGCTCACTGCGAGTCGGCGTTTCCCTGCGCGGACGCGCCTGCGCCGGGTTTGCGGCGACGGCGTTTGCGTTTCGGATGATCGCCATCGCTCTGGGGTTGCAGCATGTCTTCGCGCCGCTCCGGCGTGACATCCTGGAATTCGGTCCACCATTCGGCAAGCTCGGTCGGAACCTCGCCGCTTTGCGCGCGAAGTTCGAGAAAATCATAGGCGGCGCGAAAACGCTCCTGCGCCAGCAGCGCATGGGGGCGGCGTCCGGAGCGCTGCTCGAAACGCGGCTGCAGAATCCAGATCTCTTTCATCATCGCGGTAAAGCGGCGCGGGATGGCGAGCTTGTCAGTCTGCAGGGCGAGCACGCTATCCATCGCGTCGTGCAACGCCGGGATGGGGCGCTCGCCGCGTCCCTTGGCGGCGGTCCAGGAGGCGAGCACCTCGTGCCAGAGCAGGGAGGCAAAGAGGAAGGCGGGCGAAACCGGTCGGTCTTCACGCACGCGCTCGTCGGTCTGCGCCAGCGCCAGCATGACAAAGCGCTCGCCCATGGGCTGTTCGAGAATCACATCGAGCATGGGCAATACGCCATGGTGCAGCCCTTCCGAGCGCAGCCGCTTGAGGCAGGCCACCGCGTGTCCGGACAACAGCAGTTTTTGCATCTCGTCGAACATGCGCGCGGCCGGCACGTTTTCGAGAAGCGGCGCCAGTTCGCGGATAGGCGCGCTCGTTTGCGCGTGGATATGAAAGCCAAGCTTGGCTGCAAAGCGCACTGCGCGCAGCATGCGCACCGGGTCTTCGCGATAGCGCAGGCGTGCATCGCCGATGATACGCACGGTTTTCCCCTGCACGTCCTTGTAGCCGCGGTGGTAATCGAACACCGTCAGCTCGGCGGGGTCGAAATACATGGCGTTGCAGGTGAAGTCGCGCCGCGCGGCGTCCTGCTCGCGGTTGCCAAAAACGTTGTCGCGCAGCACACGGCCGTGCTCGTCAGCCTCGCCGCCCGTGCCGGCGCGAAAGGTCGAAACTTCCACGGTCTCCTCGCCGAACATGACGTGAACGATCTTGAAGCGGCGTCCGATCAGGCGGGAGCGGCGGAAAAGCTTGTGCACCTCCTCAGGGTCGGCGTCGGTGGCGACGTCGAAATCCTTGGGTTTGACGCCAAGCAGCAGGTCGCGCACAGCGCCGCCCACGACGTAGGCCTGGTAGCCCTTTGCCTGCAGCGTCTGGCAGACCTGGCGCGCACCGCGGCTCAGGCTCTCGGCCTGGATGCCGTGGCGTTTGAACGGGATGGTTTCCGGTTGGGTGGTCGAATCTAGCCGCAGTACGCGGCGGATAAAGCGCTTGATCAAGAGGTTTCCGGTGCAGTCGATGGGTGCCGCCCGGGAGCAAGCCCGGGGTGCGGCGAATCATACCGCAATCGGGCGTATCGGCCCGGTGTGCTCAGGGTGGGGGGTGCGGCGGCGCTTGCGCTCATCGCAGGCTGATTTGCGGCCAACCGCGTTTTTCTGCGATGGCGCGCAGCGTGTCATCACCGTCAACCACCACCGGCTGGCTGGCCCGCTCGAGCAGGGGCAGGTCGTTGTGCGAGTCGCTGTAAAAGCGGCTTTGCGCGAACGTATGCCAGTTTTTGCCCAGGCCCGCCAGCCATTGGTCGACACGCACCAACTTGCCTTCGCGAAAGCACGGCGTGCCCTCGGGCTTGCCGGTGTAGGCGCCATCGCAGATCTGGGCGCGCGTGGCGACCAGATGGGGAATGCCGAATTCGCGCGCAATCGGGGCGGTGACGAAATCGTTGGTTGCGGTTACCACCGCGCACAGGCTGCCGTCGGCCAGATGCCCGGCGACCAGGGCGCGCGCGGCGGGTGTGATGACGGGCAGGATTTTTTCGCGCATGAAACGGGCGTGCCACTCGTCGAGCCGGTTGCGCGGGTGTTGCGCCAGCGGTGCGAGCTGGAATTCGAGAAATTCGTAGATATTTAGGGTTCCGGCCTTGTACTGCGCGTAAAACGCATCGTTGCGCGCCGCGTAGCTTGCCCCGTCCAGAACGCCTGTTTCGATCAGAAATTGCGCCCAGCTATGGTCGCTGTCGCCCGAGAGAAGCGTGTTGTCCAGATCGAAAAGAATCAGGTCTGTGCTCATAGTTTGAGTTGTTTGATGGTGTCGCGCGCAAGCGGCAGGGTGATCTGGCGTTGCAGCGCGAGCGAACTGCGGTCCAGCGCATCGAGTACGGCGGTGAGCGTGCCCATGTCGCGCCGCACGTGTGTCAAGACGTAGGCGACGATCTCATCGGACACTTTCAGTCCCCGCTCTTTCGCCGCCGCGGCGAGGGCGGCGGCTTTTTCTTCATCCGACAGCGCGTGGACCTGGCGCGTCACGCCAGAAGCGAGCCGAGTGCGCAAATCCTCGCGCAGGGGCAACTGCGCCGCCGGACGGTCGCCGCAGGCGATGAATGCCCCGCCGGGTCGGGCGCGAATGCGGTTGAAAACGTCAAACAGTTCGATCTGGTCCAGATCGTCGAGCAGCGCGACATCGTCTACCGCCAGCCAGACCGCGTCGACAAGCTCGTGGGCGGCAAGTCGCGGCGCGACGGCCATCTGCGCGGGTTTGCCGGCTGCCGCGGCAGCGGTGACGGTGGCGCGAAGCAGGTGGCTGCGGCCGCTGCCGGGCGTTCCCCACAGGTAAAGGCAGGGCTCGCGTCCGGCGAGAAAGTCGAGCACCGCGAGTACGGCGTCCCCGTTGCGCCCGCGTACGAAATTGTCGAGCGTGGGTGCCGGAGGCGGCGCGAGTGCGAGGACGAGTTGTTCGGACATCAGTCGCTGTAAAGGGGGTTCACCGGGCCGCTCAGGCGAGGGGGCTGCATTTCGAGTAAAATTTTGTCTTGAATACTAAACGGCGCCGCATTTTGCGCTCTTGGTTCAGAAAAAAATCGTGAAGTGATCACGCAGTCTGAGACGGATTGCCTTGTATTTTCAGGGCGCCGTGTCAGGAAAGAGCAGGGCATGCGTTCCCTGATTCCGTAACCGACCCAGATTCTACCTTCTTTGACTACCCCAATTACATATCGTGACGCCGGCGTCGACATGGATGCCGGTGATGCCCTCGTAGAGGCGATCAAACCTTTTGCCAAGCGCACCATGCGCCCGGAGGTTCTGGCCGGCATCGGCGGCTTCGGCGCCTTGTTTGAGATCGGCAAGCGCTTTCGCGAGCCGGTGCTGGTGACCGGGACTGACGGGGTCGGCACCAAGCTCAAGCTGGCCTTTCACCTTGGCCGCCACGACACGGTCGGCATAGACCTTGTCGCGATGAGCGTCAACGATATCCTGGTGCAGGGCGCGGAACCGCTGTTCTTTCTTGATTACTTCGCCTGCGGCAAGCTCGATGTGCCGGCGGCCACCGACGTCATCAAGGGCATCGCCCAAGGCTGCGAGCAGGCTGGTTGCGCGCTAATCGGTGGCGAGACCGCCGAGATGCCGGGCATGTATCCGGACGGCGAATACGACCTGGCCGGATTTGCCGTGGGTGCGGTCGAAAAGAGCGAAATCATCAACGGGCTGTCCATCGCGCCCGGCGACGTGGTGCTGGGGCTTGGCTCCAGTGGCGCGCATTCCAACGGCTACTCGCTGGTGCGCAAGATCATTGAGCGCGCCAAACCGGACCTCAATGCCGATTTTGCGAGTTTCATGAGCTCCGGCGATACCGCCCCGCCCAAAGAGCTTTCCGGTCGCAGCTTGTCCGATGTGCTGCTGGCGCCAACACGCATTTACGTCAAGCCGCTACTGGCGCTGATCAAGGCCTTGCCGGTGAAAGGCATGGCGCACATCACCGGCGGTGGTCTGGTCGAGAACGTGCCGCGGGTGCTGCCCGAGGGGGTTACCGCCGAGCTGAAAAAATCGGCTTGGCCGCGCCCGCCGCTGTTCGACTGGCTGCAAAAAGAAGGTGGTGTGCCCGATGCCGAAATGCATCGCGTGTTCAATTGCGGCATCGGCATGGTCGTGGTGGTCGCCGAGCGCGACGCCGCCGCCGCCATCAGTCTGCTGAGCGCTGCGGGTGAGGCGGCGTACCGCATTGGCAGCATCCGCGCTCGCGCGGTCGGCGAGGCCCAGACAGTCGTCGTTTAACGGGCGGGGGGCTTGCACGAAACGCTAAATCTCGCCGGGATCTGGAAGCCGCCCTTCATGCTGGCCTGCGAGAACAACAGATGCCAGGCTTCGCAATACTGGCCGAAGATGCGCGTGCAGCGTGAAATGCGCGCTTACTTTGAAACCCCATGGCTTCAACTGCCTGGAAGTCGAGGGTAACGATGCGCGCGCAGTTACGACGCTGCGCTGCATGGACGCGGCATTGCCGCCGGCGGCACGCCGGTTCTGCTCGATTGCTTTACTTATCGCATGGGTAGTTACAGCAGCCATTTTCCCGCGCCGCGCAAGGCGCATTGAGCAGGAAAAAACCGATCGGCTCGCCAAGGAGCCGCTCGCGCGCGGCCGGGACGCCTGTGCCGTTTTGGGCTTGAGCGTACAGCAACTCGATCAAGCCGTGGGGGAAGAGCGTACGCAGATCGCCTCCTCCTGGACGCGGGCCCAAGCCCAAGCCCAAGCCAGCCGGAGTCAAAGACCTCATGACCAACATCGCACAAGGCGGCAACACATACATGGCCGCCATTGCAAAGGTGCCGCTCTCAGCTTAAATAAGTGATCGGTGCGCCGTCCCGCGCCAGGACTCAGCTGCCACGCTTGGCCAGGTAAATTCCCAGCAAGACCACGCAGCCGCCGGCCATTTGCAGCGGCCCCATGCTCTCCCCGAGCAGCGCCCAGGCGTAGATCGCCGCCAGAACTGGCTGCAGCAGCAGGCTTACCGAGGAGAACGACGCGGGCAGGTGGGCGAAGCCGTAGGCGATGAGGCTCTGGCCGGCGACGTGCGGAATCAGCGCGAGGCCGGCGAGCAGAAGCCAGCCGTTAAAGTTCTGCGCCATAAAAATGTCGGCCGTGAGCAAGGCGTAAGGCAGCAGCAGCAGTGCTGCGACCGAGGTGCTCACGGCCATGATGCGCGCGGTCGATGCGCTGCTGGTGGCCGATTTGAGCGCCAGAAAATAAGCGGCGTAAAACACGGCGGTGAGCAGCCCCAGGGCGTCGCCTAGCAGGGCCTTGTCATTGCCGCCGATGTTCGGTCCGATCAGCAGGGCGCCGCCGGCCAGCGTCACGCATAGCGCCAGCAGAAAAAGGCGCGAGACCTTTTGCCGGAACAGCAGCCACGCGCCTAGCGTGACAAACAGCGGCGCAAAATTAGCTTCGAGGGTGGAATTGGCGACCGAGGTAAAGCGGATGGAGACGTGCCAGACCGCCAGGTCGCCGGCAAAGAACAGGCCGGCAAGAATCAGCGCCTTCCAGGGCAGTGGCTGTGCCGGCTTGGCGCCGCGTCCGCGCTCGGAGGCGAACACCCAGAGCCACAGAGGGATGATAGACAGCGCCACGCGCCAAAACGCGCTCGCGGTGGGGCTGGTGTCGGACAGACGCACGAATATCGGCGCGAAGGCGATGGCCGCCGCACCGATTAGCAGCGCGGCGATGGCGAGGGATTTTTGCCGGGCTGCGACGCGTGCGGCCGCAGCCGTCGCCTCGGCATTCATGCAGATAGCCGGATGGACTTGGTCTTGCAGTGGGGGCAGGATTCGCCCAGGACGTATTCGTCCGAGCGCTGTTCCTCGGGAGACACCACCGCCTGGCAGGCGTAGCACTGCGTGGTGCCGGTCTCCCGCAGGTCGGATCCGAGGGCGACGCGTTTGTCGAACACGAAGCACTCGCCGCGCCAGTGCGCGCCGCCGCAATCCTCGAAGTACTTCAGTATGCCGCCCTCGAGCTGATAGACGTCGCGCAGGCCGTTGGCGATGAGCAGCGGCGCGGCTTTTTCACAGCGTATGCCGCCGGTGCAAAAGCTCACCACCGTCTTGCCGGCCAGTTCGAGTTGCGCCACCGCTGCGGGAAAATCGCCAAAGGAGGTGATTTTCAGGTCGAGGGCATTTTCAAACGTGCCCAGCCCCACCTCAAAGTCGTTGCGCGTGTCGAGCAGCACCACTTCGCGGCCTTCGTCAAGCCAGGCTTTGAGCGTGGTCGGGGCGAGTCGCGGTGCCGGCATCGTGGCCGGGTTGATGTCAGGGCGCTTCATGGTGATGATCTCGCGCTTGATCTTCACCAGCATGCGGTTGAAGGGTTGTTCGGCTGACAGGCTTTTTTTCACCGGCATGCCGGCGAAGCGCGCGTCGGCCAGCAGCCGCGCAAGAAAGCCCTCCAGTTCGCCACTGAGGCCGGCGAGGAACAGGTTGATGCCCTCGGGTGCGATCAGGATGGTGCCCTTGAGTCCGGCGTCAAGCGCCTGTTGGCGCAATTCGGATCGCAAGGCTGGGAGGCCGTCGAGTTCGGTGAACTTGTAGGCGGCGACGTTGAGGATGTTCATGGCGGCGCGCATTATACCCCTGGCGCGCACGACGGCCGGACGCCGGCTATCATCGCGATTGTCTGCAGTCACATCACACCGGGGCGCACAGTAATACCGGCGCACCTTATTTCATGACATTACGGCATGACATTACGGCATGACATTACGGCATGACATTGCGGCATGACATCGCACAAGATCGAAGCACCCGAAGCGCGGGTCAGTAGTTTTTCCTGCGTCGCTGACGCGCGTGCAAGATTGTTGATACTCGGCAGCATGCCTGGCGAGGCCTCGCTGCGCGCTGCGCGTTACTACGCCCATCCGCGCAATTTGTTCTGGCCGATCATGGGCGAGCTTGTCGGTGCCGGTCCTGACATGGCCTACCGTTCGAGAACCGCGCTGCTCAAGGCCCGCGGCATCGCGTTGTGGGATGTGCTCGAATCCTGCGTGCGCCCGGGCAGCCTCGATTCGAATATCGACGAGTCCTCGCTGATGCCCAACGATTTCAACGGATTTTTCCAAGTTCACCGGTGCATCACGCGTGTTTTCTTCAACGGCGCCAAGGCGGAGGAGAGCTTCCGCCGGCATGTGCTGCCAGGGCTTGCGCTGGGGCCGGAACGGCCGCTGCGTTATCTGCGCCTGCCCTCCACCAGCCCGGCGCATGCGGCGAAGTCGTTCGGAGAAAAGCTGGCGGCGTGGCGCGCGCTGCTGGGCGACGAGGGCGACGATAAAACGGCATCGGGTTCGCCGCGATGCGTGCGGCTATGACCCCGCCGGCCTACGGTTTGGGTTTGTCCCAGTGCAGCGGATACGCCAGACGGCCATGCGGGAGCGGCGATTCGAATGCGCCCTGGCCGCCGGGCTGGCGGCGCTGGCGGAAAGCGCCTGCGGGGCTGAAAATCGGCTACCGATACGAAATAAGACCGGCCAAACGGTGAAATTTTCCCCCAAGCAACGGCCTGAAAAGCCAATAGGGACGCGGGTTTTCAGGCGCATTGATTGGGGTGCGGGCGGGGTCGGGAAGCGAGGGAGTCGGTGCTAGAATCGGGCTCGCCCCGACATCCGCACCATGCCCGCCCCTCAGTTCGTCCATCTCCGCCTGCACACCGAATTTTCGGTCTCCGATGGCATTGTACGCATCGATGATGTCGTCTCGCGCGCGGCGCTCGACGGTATGCCGGCGCTGGCCATCACCGACCTGTCCAACTTGTTCGGCATGGTCAAGTTCTATAAGGCGGCACGCAAGACCGGCGTCAAGCCCATCGTCGGCTGCGATGTGTGGATCACCAACGAGGCCGAGCGCGACAAGCCCTCGCGCCTGCTGTTGTTGTGTCGTTCGCGCACCGGCTACCTGCAGTTGTCGCGGCTGTTGTCGCGCGCCTGGCTGTCCAACCAGCACCGCGGCCGCGCTGAAATACGTCGTGAATGGTTTGCCGAGGAATTCGCCAAAGGCGAGGGATCTTGCGGGCTCATCGCCCTGTCGGCGGCCTTGCACGGCGATGTCGGCATGGCGCTCATCCAGAACAACAACGCGCTGGCCGCCAGACTTGCCGGCGAATGGGCGGCGATGTTTCCCGGCGGCTATTACCTCGAATTGCAGCGCGCCGGCGCGCAGCACACCGAGGCCTATATCGCGGGTGCCATTGCGCTCGCCGCAAAGCTGGGCCTGCCCGTGGTGGCGACTCATCCGGTGCAGTTCGTGCGTCCGGACGATTTTATCGCCCACGAGGCGCGCGTCTGTATCTCCGAGGGCCAGCTGCTAGCGGACCAGCGCCGCCCGCGCAATTTCTCGCGCCTGGCCTATTTTTCCAGCCAGGCCGAGATGGCTGAATGGTTCAAGGATGTTCCCGAAGCGCTGGCCAACGCCGTCGCGATCGCGCGCCGTTGCAACCTCGAACTGGAACTGGGCAATCCCAAGCTGCCTTTGTTTCCAACGCCCGATGGCAGCGGTCTCGACGACTACCTTGTAAAGTCCGCTGAGGACGGCCTCGTCAGACGCCTTGTTCAGCTCTACCCCGATCCTGTGGAGCGGGCCAAGCAGGAGCAGCGCTACCGCGACCGCCTTGCGTTCGAGACTAAGACCATCATCCAGATGGGCTTTCCCGGCTACTTCCTGATCGTCGCCGATTTTATCAACTGGGCCAAGAACAACGGTGTGCCGGTTGGTCCGGGGCGCGGTTCGGGCGCCGGGTCGCTGGTGGCCTATTCGCTCGGTGTCACCGACCTTGATCCGCTGGCCTATGACCTGCTGTTCGAGCGTTTCCTCAACCCCGAGCGCGTGTCGATGCCCGACTTCGACATTGATTTTTGCCAGGAGGGCCGCGACCGCGTTATCGAGTACGTGCGCAACAAATATGGCAGCGAATCGGTTTCGCAGATCGCCACTTTTGGCACCATGGCGGCCAAGGCCGTAGTGCGCGATGTCGGCCGCGTCATGGAGTGGGGTTACACCCGCACCGACGAACTGGCCAAGCTCATTCCCTTCCAGCCGGGCAAGCTGATCACGCTGCAAATGGCGCGCGAGATGGAGCCGCGCCTGGCCGAGCGTGAAGACAACGAAGAGGACACGCGCGAGCTGCTGGCACTGGCCAGCCAGCTAGAGGGACTGACGCGCAACGTCGGTATGCACGCCGGGGGCGTCCTGATCGCGCCGGGCAAGCTCACTGATTTTTGCCCGGTGTACGCGGCGCAGGGGTCGACCAGCGTGGTGTCGCAACTGGACAAGGACGATGTCGAGGCGGTCGGCTTGGTGAAGTTCGATTTCCTCGGGCTGACCACGCTGACCATCCTTGACTGGACTCAGCGTTACATCAAGCGGCTCGATCCGGCCTCGGATATCGTTCTCGAGAAGCTGCCCCTCAACGATCGCGAGTCGTATCGGGTGTTTGCGACGGCCAACACCGGCGCGGTGTTCCAGTTTGAATCGCAGGGCATGCGCGAACTGCTCAAGCGCGCCAAACCCGATCGCTTTGGTGACATCATTGCGCTGGTTGCGCTGTACCGGCCGGGCCCGATGGAGCTGATTCCGGATTTTTGCGACCGCAAACACGGGCGCGCCTTCAAGTATCCCGATCCGCGCGTGGAGACCATTCTCTCCGAGACCTACGGCATCATGGTCTACCAGGAGCAGGTGATGCAGATGGCGCAGATCATCGGCGCTTACTCGCTAGGCGGCGCCGACCTGCTGCGTCGGGCCATGGGCAAGAAAAAAGCCGAGGAAATGGCCGAGCACCGCGGCCTGTTCCGCGACGGGGCGGCAAAGAACGGCCTGAGCATTGACAAGGCCGACGAAATTTTCGACCTGATGGAAAAATTCGCCGGCTACGGCTTCAACAAATCGCACGCCGCCGCCTACGCCCTCGTTGCGTATCAAACCGCTTATTTCAAGGCGCACCATCCGTCGGCGTTCATGGCGGCCAACATGTCCGCCGCCATGGACGACACCGACAAGGTGCGCGATCTTTACAACGACGCGCGCGAACGCTGCGGCCTCACAGTGCTGCGGCCCGATATCAACAGCGGCGAGTACCGCTTTGCGCCGGTGGATGCAAAGACCATCCGTTACGGGCTCGGCGCTGTCAAGGGCACCGGTGAATCAGCGGTGGTGGCCATCATCAAGGCGCGGGAGCAAGACGGGCCGTTCAAGAGCCTGTTCGATTTTTGCGAGCGCGTGGACAAGCGCCAGGTCAACCGCCGCGCCGTCGAGGCGCTGGTGCGCGCCGGCGCCTTTGACGGCATCGACGACAACCGCGCCAGCATGCTCGCCTCGGTGGGCATCGCGCTCGAGGCGGCCGAGCAGCGTGAGCGCAACGCCAACCAGGTGAGCCTCTTTGGTGACGGCAGCGCCGATGGCGAGTCAGACGAGCACAAGCCGCAAATGATCGCCGCGCCGCGCTGGAGCGACCTGCAAAAGCTGGCCGAAGAGAAAACCAGTCTGGGGCAGTATTTGTCCGGGCATCCGTTCACCAGCTTCAAGACCGACATCGAATGCTTCGTGCGCGCGAAACTGGCGCAGCTCCCGGGCATGGCGGGCGGTGGCTACGGCGGCGGCGAGGCCACCATCGCCGGGTTTGTCGAAACCATGCGCGCTATGAAGACCCAGTCGGGCCGCATGATGGTGCTCGAACTTTCCGATGACACGGGGCGGCAGGAGATCGTTGTCTACAACGAGGTCTACGACCTGTATCGCGACAAGATCAAGGATGGCGCGGTGCTCATCGCCAACGTCAAGGTGCGCAATATTCCCCGCGGCGAGGGCGAGAGCCAGTTGCGCGTGACGGCGGAAAAAATTCTCGACTTTGGCGAGGCGCGGGCGCTGTATGCGCGCGGCGTCAGGCTGTCGCTCAATGGCGAGGCTTCGCGCGCCGGCAAAGCCGCGGCAGCCAAGTTGAAGACCCTGCTCACGCCCTATCGCAAGAGCGGCGACGGCGGCTGTGTTGTGGCCGTCTGCTACAACAACGGCGGCGCCATGGTCGAGCTGCGACTGGGTGATGACTGGAAGGTCAAGCTCGAGGACAGGCTGTTGCAGTCGCTCAACGACTGGCTGCGGCCGGAGAACGTGCAGGTTGTTTACCAATAGGCAGGTGCGAACCGCCCGCGTGCTCTGCGCATACTGTCATTGCGAGGCGCGAAGCGCCGAAGCAATCTCGTCGATCAACGTGAGGTCCATAGCTGACCACGAGATTGCTTCGCGAAGTTTATCCCCGGAGGGGACTTCGCAATGACATGAAAATTACTGGAAACCAGCGCCAGTCGGGCATTTCCAGCGTATAACAGAATAAATTTTTGATCTTCAGGAGTATGAAAATGCCGTTTCATCGATTGATTGCCGCGGCCTGCCTGATGGCCTGCTCCATTGTCGTCCACGCGCAGGCCACTTCGACAGGCTCAGTACAGGCCTACCCGAACAAAACCATACGCATCATCGTGCCTTATCCGGCAGGCGGTGGTATCGATCTCATTTCGCGCGCCATTGGCAACCAGTTGTCGCAGCGCTGGGGTCAGCCGGTGGTGATAGAGAACAAGCCCGGCTCTGGCACCATTGTGGCGGCCGAGGGCGTGGCCAAAGCCGCGCCCGACGGCTACACCCTGATGGTCACCACCGACTCGACCATCTCGGTCAACCCGCACTTGTACGCCAGGCTGCCCTACGACCCGGTGAAAGATTTCGCGCCGATCACGCAAATGGTGCTGCTCAACCAGTTGCTGCTCGCCAACGCCGCGGTGCCGGCCAACAACCTGAAGGAGCTGATCGCCTACGCCAAGGCTAATCCGGGCAAGCTCAATTACGCCTCCTATGGCAGCGGCAGCCAGCCGCACCTGGCGATGGAGATGTTGAAAAGCCAGGCCGGCATGGACATCGTGCATGTGCCCTACAAAGGCATACCGCAGGCGGTGCCCGCAGCCATCGCAGGCGAGGTTCAACTGACCTTCTCTGGTGCGGCCTCGTCCATCGCCCATATCAAAGGCGGCCGCCTCAAGGCCATTGCCATTGGCGGCAAAAGCCGCCTCTTCATGTTGCCCGAGGTGCCGACCTTCACTGAAGGGGGTTTCCCCGAGGTGCCCGCCAATGCCTGGTTCGGTTTGTTCGCCCCTGCCGGCACGCCGCGAGAGGTGGTGATGAAGCTCAACGCCGAGGTGGTAAAAATGCTCAAGGAGCCCGAGTTCAACCAGAAGGAGCTTGTCGCCAAGGGCTATGAGTTGGTCGCCAACACGCCGGAGGAATTCACCGCCTTCCTTGTCACCGACAGCCAGCGCAATGCGCGCGCGATAAAAATCTCCGGCGCCAAGGCGGAGTAAGCATGGCCGCGGCCAAGGTCTGGCGCGAATTTGACCAGACCGAGCTCGATGCGCAGTACAACAGCCGCGGCACGGTGGCAGATTTTTCCGTTTTCACGCAGCAATACGCCGAACAGACTCTGGCCGCCAAGCGCACGCTCAAGTGTGTTGAAAACCTGAGTTACGGCGACGGTGTCGATGAAAAACTCGACATCTATCCGGCGGCGCAGGCCGATGCGCCGGTAATGGTGTTTTTTCATGGTGGCGACTGGCGCGCGCTGTCAAAGGAAGACAGCGGCTTTGCCGCGCCGGCTTTTGTCGCGGCCGGCGTGACGCTGGTGGTGCCCGATTTCACGCTGGTGCCCGCCACCACCATTCCCGCCATGGGCGCGCAGGTACGCCGCGTGCTCGCCTGGTTGCACACCAACATGGCCGCCCGCGGTGGCGACCCGGACCGAATGCACATCGCCGGCCATTCCTCGGGTGCCAACCTCGTCGGCCAGGCGCTGATGACAGACTGGGTGAAAGACTTCGGTCTGCCAGAGGACATCATCAAGAGCGCCACCTTCATGAGCGGCCTTGGCGATCTTGAGCCGGTGCGCCTGTCCTTTCGCAACGAAACCCTCAATCTCGATGCCACGCAGGTCGCCGAGGTGTCGCTGTTGCGCAGCGGTGCGCGCGTGAAAGTGCGCTGCCCCATGCTGGTGGCGGTGGGCGAAAAGGAAACGCCGGATTACCGGCGGCAAAGCCACGAGGTGGCCGAGTACTGGCGCGGGCAGGGCAATGGGGCCGATCTCTTCGTGCTCGCCGCTCGCAACCACTTTGACGCCGTGCTCGAATGGGCGGAGCCGGGCAGCAGTGTGTTCAAGGCCAATTTTGCGCTGATGGGCGTGGGCGGGCGTTGAGGGTGATAGCCTGGAAAGGCTGAACTGGCAAAGGTTTCCGGGGGATTGCCGCTGCTACGCGCAAGAGGGAAGACTTGTTCCCCGCCGTTTCAATTCAGCTGCAGTGCGCGTATCGTTTCGAGCATGAGTCCGACAGTGTTTCGCGAGGGCGGCTTTCGTTTTTATTTCTTCTCTCGCGAAGAGTCGAGAATGTATGTGCATGTCCACGGTCAAAACGGCGAGGCCAAGTTCTGGCTCGAACCTGCAATTGAACTTGCGCAGAATGTCGGTTTTTCGCAGCGTGAAATTAACGAAGCACTTCGACTAGTGCAGGAGCATCAAGATGACATCCTCAGTGCCTGGCATAAGCACTTCCCCGGTTGAAGTCAGCAACATATCCAAACACGGTTTCTGGCTTTTGCTCGGGGACGAGGAGCTGTTCTTGCCGTTTTCGGAGTTTCCGTGGTTTCGGGATGTTCCCGTCGGGAAAATCCTGCACGTCGAATTTCCGTCGGCCGGACATCTTTATTGGCCCGATCTGGATATTGATCTGGCCGTCGATTCTATTCGACATCCCGAAAAATTTCCGTTGGTCAGCCGGGTGGGCACTTAACAACCGGGTGCCGGCGGTCCCAGTCGGGGTGATATTCGCGCCAAAATATCAATCTGACAAAGAGGGCTAACCCATGACCACCAAGGGTTTCGTCGCTGCACACCTCAAAGACGCCAAGTTCGAGCGCGGCCTGCGCTCGTTTTACGAATATCGCGACCGCGGTATCAAGAGCGCCACCGAGGGTCGGGTGGATGTCCATGTCATTCGCGCCGCCGCAGGTGAAAACTTTTCCAGCCAGCCGCACCTGCACAATACCGAGTTCCAGCTCGTTTACATCCTGAAGGGTTGGATCGAGTTCGAATACGAAGCTCAGGGCGTGGTGCGCCTTGAGGCCGGTTCGTGCGTGCACCAGCCGCCCAGCATTCGCCACCGCGAGCTGGGGCACAGCCTTGATATTGAAATGCTGGAGATCGTGCTGCCCGGCGGTTTCGCCACCGAGGAAGTCGACGCTGTTCAGCCTTGAATCTCATCGCGTCGTCTACGCGCGTCTATGCGTAATCGCGCTTCGCCACCAGTCAGAGTTACAAGCCGGACCAGGTCAGCGAGGCCATCGCACGTTTTCTTGCGCGTGTTTGGCGCCCTGGTTATCGCCGATGGCTGGAAAGCCTAGTCAGGCAAGGGTTTGCGGGCGATATGCCTGGTGGCCGCTAGGGCTGGCGGGCCTGCCGGCTGAAGACCCAGCCGAGCAGGGCGAGTCCGACTGAGGACAGTACGAATAGTGGCGGCGCGCCAAAGTTGTCCACCACCTTGGCACCCAGCCAGACGCCCAGCGACTGGGCGCTGAAAAATGTCATGGCAAACAGCGCCAGCGCCGCGCCGCGCGCCTCGGGCGCCATTTGCGTGGCGTGCGTCTGCAAGGTGTTGTGCAGCATGTAATAGCCGCAGCCGATAAACATCAGGCCGATGGCGGCGACCCACGCCGCCGGGGCGAGGGCGAGTAGCATGAAGCCTATGCTCAGCGATGCGCCCCCGCCTAGGGCGAGCCCGCGTTCGCCCAGTGCGGCGATGAAGTGCCTCGCTGAGAACGCGTAGGCCGCACCGCCCACGGCGACAAAGGCGGCGATGGTCCCGGCTATGCCCGGACTGACGCCAAAGTGAAGCTGCAGGTGCGCCGGGACGAAAGACAGCGCACCGTACATCAGCATGCCCTCGGGCGTGATGGTCAGCAGCACGCGGCGCACCTTGGGGCGTAGCAGCAGGCCGCCCATGCGCACAAAGCCCTCCTTGACGCCGCGCGGCGCATCGGGCGGCAACTGTCGCGTGGCCGGGTTGCGGCGCGACTCGGACAGCAGCAGCGCGCCGGTCACCGCATACAGCACGGCGAGCAGCACGAACAGCCAGCGCCAGCCGAAATGTTCGCCGATGAAGCCTGCGGCCATCTGCCCAACGGCGACGCCGGCGATCTGGCCCAGCAGGAATTTTGCCAGCACCGCCTGGCGCGCGTCGTAGTGCACGGTGTCGCCTATCCAGGCCATGGACAGCGGAATAATGGCGCCGACGGTGGCGCCGGAGGCAAAGCGCGCAATCGCCAGCCACTCCAGGCTTGGCGACAGCGCGCAGGCGAGGGTGCCCACCGCCGATACCAGCGTGGCGATGCAGACCACGAGATATTTGCCGAAGCGGTCGCTGAGCGGCGCCGACACCACCTGCAGGAGTCCGTAAGAGATGCCAAAGGCGGTGATGACGATGGAGGCGGTGCCGGCGCTGACACCGAACTGCGCTCCCAGTAGCGGCAGCAAAGGGTCGGCGGCACGCACGCTCGCGGCGCTGGCCAGGGCGGCGACAGACAGTAGCAGTACGGCGCGGTTGGACATCAGCGTGGCACCGATGCGGGGCGCGGGGGGTGGCGCGGGGTTTGGCGATGCGTCATGCAGTCGGCCGCTGTTCGAAACCGTTGAAGGTGGCCAAGGTGTCTGTGCCGCAGGCTGTGGTCGCCGTCATTGCCTCGACGCGGGCCGCCGGCGGGCCGCGCTGCGCCCAGGCGAGCAGTGCATCGATCGCCTGCGGTTCCCCGGCGACCATCGACTCGACGCTGCCGTCATGACGGTTGCGCACCCAACCGCTGAGCCCGAGGCGCAGCGCTTCCTCGCGCAGGCTGTGGCGGTAACCCACGCCTTGTACTTTTCCGGTGATGATTAAATGCTTGGCCATTCTTTTTGGTCGTTCATGACCCGGTTGATACTGTCTTTGCGAAGTCCCCTCCGGGGATAAACTTCGCGAAGCAATCTCGTGGGCATGCTGCGGGCTTCGCAGTGGCGGCGAGATTGCCGCGTCGGCTTCGCCTCCTCGCAATGACGGGAAATTCGTAAATTTTCAAACCGGCGTAGCGTCGCCGCTTTTGCGGCTTTCGCCGCAGCCTTCGCGAAGCAATCCCGTGGGCGTGCTGCGGGCTTCGCAGTGGCGGCGAGATTGCCGCGTCGGCTTCGCCTCCTCGCAATGACGGGAAATTCGTGAATTTTCAAACCGACGCAGCATTGCCGCTTTCGCGGCTCTCGCCGCAGCCGATAAAAAGGAGGTCGCCATGAATAAAATGCGCCGCTTCATCGCCGCACTGGCCTTTGGCATAGCCGCAGTGCTGACCGCCGTGCGCGCCAGTGCCCAGGACAAGGTCGTCTACCACTTTGACGCCGGCATCTCGCAGGCGACCAAGGGCTTGCGCAACATCCGCAATCATCTCGACGTTGATCCCAAGGCGCAGATTATTACCGTCGCCCATGCCGAGGGCGTGGACTTCCTGATGGAGGGCGCCAAGAGCACGAACAACCAGGAATTCGCCTCGCTCGTCGGCGACTTGTCGGCGCGTGGCGTGAAATTCGAGATCTGTGAAATCACCTGAAGAACCGCGGCCTTAAAAAAGAACAGTTTATCCTCGGGCCCGGTTTCACACCATCTGGCGTGGTGCGCATCGCCAACCTGCAGGCACGCGAGCACTACGCCTACCTCAAACCCTGAAACCGGGGGGCGTGTCTCCAGGGGGGCAACTGCCTCAACTGCCCAGCGCCCGCAAGGTCGCCGGGTTGCGCAGCGTCATGATGGCCGCTGCACAAATCAGCACCACCGGCACCACCACCACGGCGGCGCCGCTGATGGCGTTGAACCAGTTCACCGGTGCGGCGCTCTCGCGCTTGAAGGCGACCATGCGGTTGGCCGCCGAGATGAGGGTCAGCGGGATCAGTACGACGCAAAAAAACTGCAGCGGCAGCACCGCCCAGGCCTTGCCGAGCAGCAAGCCGATACTGCCCACCAGTCCGAGTATCCAGATGCCGAACAGCAGCATGTCGCTGAACACGTTGGCGCTGAGTATGCGTTTCTCCAGTTCGCTGGAGCGGTGCAGCGCGATGATCACCCACGATCCGGCCAGGATGGCGAGGCAGCTGAGGGTGAGGAATATCCAACCGATGAGGTAAAGGGGTAGTTCGGGCATGTGTAGCGGGTCGTCGTATAAGGAGAGGGCAATTCTACAGAATACCCAGCAGCCGTTCGGCGCGGCTGATGGCGCCGGGCAGGTGCGGCTGCAGGTTGTGTTCGCCCAGGCGTGTGAGAAAGCCGCTGCGGCGCATCAGCGACAGCGGCTGTTCGTTGGCGTCCGAGAGCACCAGCGTGGCGCCGCGCTTCTCCAGGGTCTTGCGCAGCACATCCAGGGTCTCAAGCCCGGTGGTGTCGATGTTGATAACCTGGTGCAGGTCTAGGATCAGCACGCGCGGCGCGCCCGGCGCGTCGCATTCCTCGACCAGGGCCTCGAGCTTGCCCACGGCGCCGAAAAACAGCGACCCGAAAATACGGTAAGCCTTGGCCTGCTCGGGCACGTGCAGGTCCTCGGGCAGAGTGTCGTCACCGACCTCCTCAAAGGTGGTGAGGGCCGACACGCGATAGATAAAAAACAGCGCCGCCAGCACAAGACCGATCTCGACCGCGACAGTGAGATCGATGATCACCGTCAGCACAAAGGTGCTGATCATAATGGTCTGGTACTGGCGCGAAAACTGCCGCAGCTTGGGGAATTCGTGCCAGTCGCCCATGTTGTAGGCGACGAACAGCAGGATAGCCGCCAGCGCGGCGAGGGGAATGTGGCCGGCCAGCGGTGCGGCCGCGAGCACGATGCCCAGCAGCACCAGCGCATGGATGATGCCGGCGACCGGCGTACGCGCGCCGGTGCGCACATTGGTGGTGGTGCGCGCGATGGTGCCGGTGGCCGGGATGCCGCCGAAAAACGGCACGATGAAATTGGCCACGCCCTGCGCCATCAGTTCCTGGTTGGGGTCATGGCGGTCGCCAATCATGCCGTCGGCGACGCGCGCGCATAGCAGCGACTCCACCGCAGCGAGCAGCGCGATCGTGACGGTGGGCGCGAACAGGTGGCGCGCGCCCTCCCAGCTGAGTTCGGGCAGCGCAAAGGCGGGCAGCCCGGTCGGGATGCCGCCAAAGCGCGAGCCTATGGTCTCGAGCGGCAACTCGAAGGCGGCCGTGGCAAGCGTGGCGAGGCCCAGCGCAATGATGGTCCCGGGCAGGCGGCTCATGAAGCGCCCGCGGCCCGAGGGCACGCCCTCGGCGCGGGCCTTGTTAAAGAGCGCGGCAAAGCGCGGCCAGAAGACGATCACGCCCAGAGAACACACGCCCATGGCCAGGGTCGGCAGGTGAATGGTGTGGATGGCGTCGAAAATGGCGCGCACGGCATGAAAAAAATCGGCCGGCATCTTGTCTATTTTCAGACCGAGAAAATCCTTGACCTGCGACACGGCAATGAGCACGGCGATGCCGTTGGTAAAGCCGATGATGATGGCCACCGGTATGAGCCGGATCAGCGAGCCTATGCCCAGCATGCCCATGACAAACAGCAGCACCCCGGCCATGACCGTGGCGATCAAGAGGTTGGCGAGGCCGTACTGCGCGACGATACCGTAGACAATGACGATAAAGGCGCCGGCCGGGCCGCCGATTTGCACGCGCGAACCGCCGAGGGCGGAAATGATGAAGCCGGCGATGATGGCGGTGAAAATGCCCGCTTCGGGCTTGACGCCCGAGGCGATGGCAAAGGCCATGGCAAGGGGTAGGGCGACCACGCCGACGGTCACGCCGGCGGTGAGATCCTTCTGCAAGGTCTCGAAGCTGTAGCTGCGCAGGTCGTCAAACAGGCGCGGACGAAAGCGAAGGTGAAAAGAGGCCATGGGGTGCTCCGGTCTGTGACAGGGGAATCGGGCGTGCTGCTACCGGATTCCGGACGGAGGACCGCAGTGATGGATGCGCGCAATAAAGCGGTGCCGGCGCGACATGCCGCGCGTCTGCGCATGCAAGCCCGTGGCAAGGACGATGACTACCGGGCTGCGCGGGGAGCGCGCTGTCGCCCAGACTCTCATTGTGCGTTGCGGCTCATTTGACCTTCATACCCGGCGTGGCGCCGGCATCGGGTGAAAGAATAAACAACCCTGCGACACCACCGCTGTCGTCGCTGGCGGCGAGCACCATGCCCTCGGACAGGCCGAATTTCATTTTACGCGGTGCGAGGTTGGCGACCATCACCGTCAGCCGGCCTTCCAGCCTGGCCGGGTCGTAGGCCGACTTGATGCCGGCAAATACGGTGCGTGTTTCGCTGCCGATGTCCAGCGTCAGTTTGAGCAGTTTGTCCGCGCCCTCGACGTGTTCGGCCTTCACAATTTTGGCCACACGCAAGTCGACCTTGGCGAACTCATTAATCGAGATGGTTGCAGCTGCTCCCTCCCCTCCCGCGGGGGAGGGGAGGGGAGAGGGGGCGCCGGCTGGAAAGGCGCTACCAGCGGGCGTTTGCGGTGCATTGTTCATTTTTTTCTTGTCCTTTTTCGGCGCGGCAGCCGGAATGTCAAACAAGGCGTCGAGCTGTTTCTCCTCGACCCGGGTCATCAGGTGTTGGTAGTCGTTGATGCGATGGCCGTCGGGCAGCAGCGACTGCGTGTCGGCCCAAGCCAGCGGCGCGATGTTGAGGAATTTCTCCACTTCAGCAGCGAGCGCGGGCATGACCGGCTTGAGATAGATCGTCAGCAGACGGAACATCTGCAGCGCCTCGGAGCAGGCGCCCTGCAAGGCGGCTTCCTTGCCGGCCTGCTTGGCAAGTTCCCAGGGCTTGAGGTCGTTGACGTAGGCGTTGACCTCGTCGGCGAGGGCCATGATGTCACGCAAGGCCTTGCCGAACTCGCGGGTGTCTATCAGCATGGCAATCGCCGGCGCCTCGGCCTGCAACTTGGTGACCAGGGCGTTGCCGCCCTGCGCCTTGATGCGGCCCTCAAAGCGCTTGGCGATGAACCCGGCGCAGCGGCTGGCGATGTTGATGTATTTGCCGACGAGGTCGCTGTTGACCCGTGCCATGAAGTCATCGGGATTGAAGTCCACGTCTTCGACGGCGGCGTTCAACTTGGCGGCGATGTAATAGCGCAGCCATTCCGGATTCATGCCGATGTCGAGGTAGCGCAGCGGGCTGATGCCGGTGCCGCGGCTCTTGGACATTTTTTCGCCCGACACGGTGATGAAGCCATGCACGAAAATATTGTCCGGCACCTTGTAGGGCGCGCCGGCGAACTTGAGCATGGCCGGCCAGAACAGGGTGTGGAAGTAAATGATGTCCTTGCCGATGAAATGCACCTGTTCGGTATTCGGGTCGGCCATGAAGGCGGCGAAATCGATGCCCTTTTTTGCGCAGTAATTCTTGAAGCTGGCGAGATAGCCCACGGGGGCGTCCAGCCAGACATAAAAATACTTGCCCGGCGCATCGGGGATTTCGATGCCGAAGTAGGGCGCGTCGCGCGAGATATCCCAGTCGCCGAGCGCTTTGTCGTCGTCGCCCTCCAGCCATTCCTTCGCCTTGTTGAACACCTGCGACTGCAGGCGTCCCGGCTGCGACAGCCATTCGGCGAGAAAACCGACGCACTGCGGATCGGATAGTTTGAAAAAATAATGTTCTGATGATCGCATCACCGGCGCGGCGCCCGACAGCGTCGAGTAGGGGTTGATGAGGTCGGTGGGCGAATAGACCGAGCTGCAGTTCTCGCAGGCGTCGCCGTACTGGTCCTTGGCGCCGCACTTGGGGCATTCGCCCTTGATGTAGCGGTCGGCGAGGAACATGCCCTTGACCGGGTCGTAGAACTGCTCGATTGACTTGGTATAAATCAGTCCCGCGGCCTTGAGCCGGCGGTAGATGTCCTGCGACAACTCGGTGTTCTCGGACGAGTGCGTCGAGTGCCAGTTGTCGAACTCGATGTGAAAACCGTCAAGGTATTGCTTGCGCCCGGCGGCGATTGTCGCGACAAATTCCTCGGGCTTCTGTCCGGTCTTTTCGGCCGCCAGCATGATCGGCGCGCCGTGCGCGTCGTCGGCACCGACAAAGTGCACCTCATTGCCCTGCATGCGCTGGAAGCGCACCCAGATGTCGGCCTGGATGTACTCCATGATGTGGCCGATGTGAAATGCGCCGTTAGCGTAGGGCAGGGCGGTGGTGGCAAAGATGCGGCGGTGCGTCATTGCAGTATGTGATGGCAGAAAGAAGGAATGAAATGCAGTAAAACCAATATTTTAGCGCCTTGGACGGGGTAATTTCGATAAAATTGGCTTTTCCCCGATTTATCCGTTGCAGGGTAGCCCCTGCGGCAAGCAGGAGCCCCTATGGCAGTAGCTGAATCGCAAATCCAGGCCGCACTGGCCGAAGTCATCGACCCGAACACCGGCAAGAGCCTCGCCAGCGGCAAAGTGGCGCGCAATATCAAGATCGACGGCGGCAGCGTCAGCCTTGACGTCGAACTGGCCTATCCGGCCAAAAGCCAGATAGAACCCATTCGCAAGGCGGTCACCACCAGGCTGCGTGCGGTCGAGGGTGTGACTGCGGTCAGCGCCAATGTCACCTGGAAAATCGCCGCGCATGGCGTGCAACGCGGCGTGAAACTGGTGCCGGGGGTGAAGAACATCATTGCTGTGGCCTCGGGTAAGGGCGGCGTGGGCAAGTCCACCACCGCGGCCAATCTGGCGCTGGCGCTGGCGGCCGAAGGCGCGAACGTGGGCATACTCGACGCCGATATTTACGGCCCATCACAGCCGACCATGCTGGGGATCACCGGCCGGCCCGAATCAACCGATGGCAAGACGCTGGAGCCGATGATGGGCCACGGCTTGCAGGCCATTTCCATCGGCTTCATGATCGACGTTGACACGCCCATGGTGTGGCGCGGCCCGATGGTGACGCAGGCGCTGGAGCAGTTGCTCAAGGATACGCGCTGGCGCGATGTGGATTACCTCATTGTTGATATGCCGCCCGGAACCGGCGACATCCAGTTGACGCTGGCGCAAAAAGTGCCGGTCACCGGCGCGGTCATTGTCACCACGCCGCAGGACATCGCGCTGCTCGATGCGCGCAAGGGCCTGAAGATGTTCGAGAAGGTCGGTATTCCGATCCTGGGCATTGTCGAGAACATGAGTACGCACATCTGCACCAATTGCGGCCACGAGGAGCACATTTTCGGCAGTGGCGGCGCCGACCGTATGGCTGCCGAATATGGCGCGGAAGTGCTAGGCCACCTGCCACTCGATATCGGTATCCGCGAGCAGGCCGACTCGGGCCGCCCGACCGTGGTGTCCGACCCGGAGGGCGCGGTGACGGCGCTCTACAAGGCCATGGCGCGGCGTATCGCGGTGAAAATCTCCGAGCAGGCCAAGGACATGACGAGCAAATTCCCGAATATCGTCATACAAAACACCTAAAGGCAGTGAAGGAGTGAAGGAGTGAAGGAGCGAAGGAGTGAAGGAGTGAAGGGTAAAACGAGCCTGCAGGCAAGCGCTACGGTTTTGTCACTCCTTCACTCCTTCACTTTTTATTTTCGAGAACAAACATGAGCATCAAATCCGACAAGTGGATCCGCCGCATGGCCAAAGAGCAGGACATGATCGCGCCGTTTGAGGCGGGCCAGGTGCGCGAGGTCAATGGCAACAAGATCGTGTCCTACGGCACCTCCAGCTACGGTTATGACATCCGCTGCTCGGATGACTTCAAGATTTTCACCAATATCAACTCGACCATCGTCGATCCGAAGAATTTCGACGAAAAGTCATTTGTCGATTTCAAGGGCGAGGTGTGCATCATCCCGCCCAACTCCTTCGCCCTGGCGCGCACGGTCGAATACTTCCGCATCCCGCGCAACGTGCTCACCGTGTGCCTGGGCAAATCCACTTACGCGCGCTGCGGCATCATCGTCAACGTCACGCCCTTCGAGCCCGAGTGGGAGGGCTATGTGACGCTGGAGTTCTCCAACACCACGCCCCTGCCGGCAAAAATCTACGCCAACGAGGGCGTGGCGCAGGTGGTGTTTTTCGAGTGTGACAAGGACGACGTCTGTGAGACCTCGTACAAGGATCGTGGCGGCAAGTACCAGGGCCAGAAGGGTGTCACGCTGCCCAAGATCTGAGCGCTCTTGCTTTCACGCTTTCACCCGTTCCCGCCAGTGCGGCCACCGCGCAAATTTCGAGAATATGGGACAGACCACGGTTTCGGAGCGACAGGTGTAGAGAAATGATGGCCCCATATTTTGGCACCGAAAACGGTAGTGCAAAGCACCGCGGGGTTCCAGCGCGTCCTTTGCAACAGATAGCTGGGCGGGATGGTACAGATACTACGATTTGTGAGCGTCGCGAAACGCCTTTAACACTGCATTCATACGGGTCTGGTATCCAGACCCTTGCTCCCTGAACCAGGCGAGCACGTCCATATCCACACGCAGTGCAATCTGCGCTTTACGCGACGGCAAGGGCAGGCCGCGATGCGCTACCGCATTTGCCCAGTCCGTGGGTGTGGTGCGTGGAGCGTCTTTCGTGAATTTGATATCACGATCGGGCATTGCGGCAAGCTTTGCCCAATTTGTCTTTCCCTTGGCCTTACTTTCTGTGGTGACGCGCCCAGTTTTTTTCTTCATGATTTTCTGCCTTTCTGGCCGAGATGATGTGAGGTGTGTCGCCCTCTTGGCCGCGCGGGGTCCAGACCACGAACAGGGCAACACCGTTGAACACTCCGATGCTTTGGTAGCGAGGTTCTGCGTAGCTGTCTCGCGCGTCCTCCCGCGTTAACAAGTCGCCATCAAAGAATCCCTCGAGATCTGCAAAGTCAATGCCGTGTTCTTCCAAATTGCGGCTTTGCTTGTTTTTGTCCCAGATGTTCACGCAGATTATTGTAGATGCATTTGCATATACAATGCAAGAGTGGATTGTCGGCGTAGATAGCCGGCTAAAACATCAGGGCCACGGTTTCGGGGTGCGGTTTCCTGGCGTGTGTCGCCCCAAAACCGTGGGCTTCCCCTTATGCGGCCACCACGTAAATTTCCGTATCCCCTGATCGCACCACCTGGCCAATCTTGATCTTGCAGGTCTTGCGCGATTCGGCCACGCCGTCGACGGTGATGCCGCCGGCGGCAACCATGGCCTTGCCGGCACCGCCGCTGGTGCAAAGACCGGTCAGTTTAAGCAGCTGATTGAGTTGCACGTGCTCGCGGTCAAGCTTGAATTCGATGGTGTCCAAAGTGTTCCTGTCTGGGTGGTCGTGGTCTGGCCCCGGCGTTTTTTGTGCCGCCTGCCGCGGGTTCAGCGCTGCTCAAGCGCGGTCGAGTCGAGAATAGCAGAACAGGGCCGCGCTATTTGGCCGCCGGCGCAAACAAACATTGCGGCCATCGGGACGGACAAAGTCCGACCCGCGCATTGCGGCGCTTTGGCTTGGGCGCAATCCTTTGGGCGCAATCCTTATTGTGCAATTTGGCTCCGCTCAGACGAGGAAGACCGAACGACCGCCCATGAACCGAGAATTCGACCGACCTGGGATTGTTCTGCGAAGATTTTCCATTTTTTGCCAAGGCGAAGCCTAAGCTTGTTCCGGGGTGCAAACCCGGGTGCAAACTTATGGTCGTACCAGGGCGTACTGATGGGGTGTTGGTCTTGACCGGCGATGCTCCGGGCGTATAATCCCGCGAAAATTCTTCCATGCCCACACACAGCGTGATTCTCATCTCAGATTGCCCTAGCGCGGTCGCACACGATGCCCGTGGCATTGCTTTGCGTCTGGCTTGACGGTGCGATCAGTGCGCGTTGACGACAAGCCACCCCCGGCAAGGCCTGCGCAGTCCGCTCCGCCAAAGCCCCGTATCGGTCGTATGTTGTGGCTGCAGTAGCGGCAATTGCCGCGGTGCGGCGGCGCAACTGCGTTCCTCTGAACCTTATTGAGGGCGCCATCGGCGCCCAATTCCTCCCTTTAGCTGCATTTACCGCTTCCGCATTCCGGAGAACGCCATGAAGTTCCGCTTTCCCGTCGTCATCATCGATGAAGACTTTCGTTCCGAAAACACGTCGGGCCTGGGTATTCGTGCGCTGGCCAAGGCGCTCGAGGGCGAGGATATGGAGGTGCTGGGGGTGACCAGCTACGGCGACCTGTCGCAGTTCGCGCAGCAGCAGTCGCGCGCCTCGGCCTTTATCCTTTCCATCGACGATGAGGAATTCACGCCCGGCCCCGAACTCGATCCGGCGGTGCTCAACCTGCGCGTGTTCATCGAGGAGATCCGCCGCCGCAACGCCGATATCCCCATTTATCTTTATGGCGAGACGCGCACCTCGCGCCACATCCCCAACGACATCCTGCGCGAGTTGCACGGCTTCATCCACATGTTCGAGGATACGCCCGAGTTTGTCGCGCGCCACATCATCCGCGAGGCGAAGAGCTATCTTGACGGCCTCGCGCCGCCGTTCTTTCGCGCGCTGACGCACTATGCGCAGGACGGCTCCTACTCGTGGCACTGTCCCGGTCACTCGGGCGGCGTGGCGTTTCTAAAAAGCCCGGTCGGCCAGATGTTCCACCAGTTTTTCGGTGAGAACATGCTGCGTGCCGACGTCTGCAACGCCGTCGACGAACTGGGGCAACTGCTCGACCACACCGGTCCGGTGGCCGCATCCGAGCGCAACGCCGCACGTATTTTCGGCGCCGACCATTGTTTTTTCGTCACCAACGGCACCTCCACATCGAACAAGATGGTCTGGCACTCGACCGTGGCCTCGGGCGACATCGTCGTGGTGGACCGCAACTGTCACAAGTCCATCCTGCACTCGATCATCATGACCGGCGCGATCCCGGTGTTCCTGACGCCAACGCGTAATCACCTGGGGATCATCGGCCCCATTCCGCTGTCGGAGTTCCAGCCCGAGAACATCATGAAAAAGATCGAGGCCAACCCGTTTGCGCGCGAGGCGCTGAACAAGAAGCCGCGCATCCTCACCATCACGCAAAGCACCTACGATGGCGTGCTCTACAACGTCGAGATGCTCAAGGATGTGCTCAACTCCTATGTCGATTCCCTGCACTTTGACGAGGCTTGGCTGCCGCACGCGACCTTCCATGATTTTTACAAGAACATGCACGCCATCGGCCGCGACCGTCCGCGCACCAAGGACGCGATCATTTACGCCACGCACTCGACGCACAAGCTGCTCGCGGGCATCTCGCAGGCCTCGCAGATCCTGATCCAGGAGTCGGAGACGCGCAAACTCGACCGGCACCTGTTCAACGAGGCCTACCTGATGCACACCTCGACCTCGCCGCAGTACGCCATCATCGCGTCCTGTGACGTGGCCGCGGCGATGATGGAGCCGCCCGGGGGCACCGCCCTCGTCGAGGAGTCGATCATGGAGGCGCTCGACTTCCGGCGCGCCATGCGCAAGGTCGATGATGAGTGGGGCAAGGACTGGTGGTTCAAGGTCTGGGGGCCGGACAAACTCGCGCCAGAGGGCATGGGCTCGCGCGAGGACTGGATGCTCAAGGCCAACGAGAAATGGCACGGTTTTGGCGATCTTGCGCCCGGCTTCAACCTGCTCGACCCGATCAAGGCCACGGTGATCACGCCCGGTCTGGATGTGTCCGGCAAGTTCGCCAAGACCGGCATTCCCGCCTCCATCGTCACGCGCTACCTCGCCGAGCACGGCGTCATCGTCGAGAAGACGGGCCTGTATTCGTTTTTCATCATGTTTACCATAGGCATCACCAAGGGCCGCTGGAACACGCTGGTGACGGCCTTGCAGCAGTTCAAGGACGATTACGACAAGAACGCGCCGATGTGGCGCGTGCTGCCCGAGTTCTGCCAGAAGCAGCCGCTGTACGAGGGTATAGGTCTCAAAGACTTGTCCGAGCAGATTCACGGCATGTACAAGGCCAATGACGTGGCGCGCCTTACCACCGAGATGTATTTGTCCGACATGGAACCGGCGATGAAGCCCTCGGACGCCTACGCCATGATGGCGCACCGCGAAATCGACCGTGTGGCCATCGACGACCTCGAGGGGCGCGTCACCAGCGTGATGCTGACACCGTACCCGCCGGGTATTCCGTTGCTTGTGCCGGGCGAGCGCTTCAACGCGACCATCATCCGCTACCTGCAGTTCGCGCGCGACTTCAACCAGAAGTTCCCGGGTTTTGAAACCGACATCCACGGCCTTGCATCGGAAATCGTCGAGGGCAAGAAAAAATTCTACGTCGATTGCGTGCGCAAGGGCGCGGGCAGGCCTGCGGGGAAATGAGTGGCGCGTTTAAACCGACCGATGCCGGTTGCGCGTCAGGGCGCTGGCCGGCCAGAATGTTCCGGCGGGCAATGACTGGAAAGCCGCTCTGGGAGCGCATTTCCAGCATGTTTGCAGGCACGGGTGCTGGGCTTTTGCTGTCGGGTAGAGCGGACGTATCAAGAAACCCGCCGCGGCGCTGCCCGGCGGATCGCAGAGCCGGCCGGCCCAACGCACCGATCACATCGATCCGCCGGTCCACGATTTTCGCAGTTGATTGCCTGTTCAATGTTGCCCAATGCGGCCATCCGACTTAGAGTCTGACTCAGCAAACGGGCGCAGCACATGACCCGGGCTGTGACCAAGGAGAAGTCGGTGAGCGTTCCAATAAAGCTGGCCTTTGGCCTGATTTCGCGCACCTTTTATTACGTGCCGGTGTGGGCCGCGCTGGAGCAGGGCTATTTCGCCGCTGAGGGCCTCGATGTCACGATGTCCGTCATTGGCTCGGGTACGCAGGCGGCCAAGTTGCTGTCGGGTGAACTGCAGATCACCGGCGCGCCGCCCGAGGGCGTGGTGCAGAACGTCGAGGCCGGCGGCACGCTGGCCATCGTCGCGGGCAATTCGGGGCGCCTGAGCCATTTCCTCATCACCCAGCCCAGGTTCAAGCGCATCGAAGATTTGCGCGGTGCGACGCTGGGCATCCTGACCTTCACCGAGGGCAGTTTTTTTCACTTCCAGCCCATGCTGGAAAAGCACGGCATGCACTATCCGCAGGACTACAAGGTCATGCCCACCGGCGGCGCGCCGCATCGCCACCAGCTGTTGCTGGAGGGCAAGATAGACGCGGGTCTGCAGTCCATCCCCTGGGTCTATACCGCCGAGGAGGCGGGCTTCAACACCCTTGGCAACATCAACGATTACATTCCCGACTGGCAGTTCAACAGCTTCAACGTCGATGCGTGCTGGGCGGAACAGAACGCCGATACGGTGGTGCGCTTTTTGCGTGCGATGCTGCGCGGCAGTGAATGGATGTACACCGATCGCGCCGGCGCGACGGTGCTGGCGGCGCGCGAGATCGGCATTCCGCCGGCACATGCCGAGCGCGGCTGGGATTACTTTATTTCCGGCGGTAACATCACGCGCGACCTCGAGGTCAACCGCCCCGGACTTGCGCGCGTCATCGAGAGCCAGGTCAGGGCCGGACTGCTGCCCGGCTCGCTGCTGGCCGTGCCGGAAAAATACATACAGCGCCGCTATCTGGACGCTGCCCGCAATTCGTTGCATCGTTGAAAGGAAAACCCATGCCCGGGGACAAGTTCAAGGTTGGCATTGTGTCGTTGACATTTTTTTATGTACCGCTGTGGGCCGCGCGCGACCAGGGTTTTTTCGCCGCCGAGAACCTGGACGTCGAGATTGCCATGATAGGCAATGCGTCCCAGGTCGAGCCCCTTACCAGCGGCGAGCTGCAGGCGGTCATAGGTACCTGCGAAGCGGTGCTGCAGAACGCCGCAGCCGGCGGTCCATTGCGCGTGGTGGCCGGCAACAACGGCAAGCTCAGCCATTCGCTCATCGTCAATTCGCGTTTTGAGCGCATCGAGGACATGAAGGGCGCCACCTTCGGCATTCTCAACATGACCGAGGGCAGCTTTTTTCAGCTCAAGGAAATGCTGTCCAAGCACGGCCTGCACTATCCGGGCGATTACACCGTCAAGGAGACGGGCGGCGTGCCGCCGCGCCACAAGGCGCTGCTGGCCGGCAGCATAGACGGCGGGCTGCAGTCAATTCCGTGGAATTACGTCGCCGAGGACGCCGGTTTCCGCAGCCTGGGCGAGATTAACAACTATGTGCCCGAATGGCAGTTTGTGTCGGTGAACGTCGATGACAGCCGGGCGCGCGCCAAGCGCGACGTGATGGTGCGTTTTTTACGCGCCATGTCCAAGGCCACCGACTGGGTCTATGCCAACCGCGCCGGGACGGCGGCGATCGCCGAGCGCGAACTGCCGACGCGGCTCGACTATGCCGAACGCGCCTGGGACTATTACACCGGCACCAACGCGCTGACCCGTGACATGTCGGTCAACCGCAAAGGCCTGGAAAAAGTGGTTGTCACGCAAAAGCAGGCGGGTCTGTTGCCGCAAGAGGCGCCGTCTGAAGCGGCCGCTTATGTCGTCGATGATTATTTGCGCGCGGCGCGCGCGGTTGGTTAGGGCGTGGTCCAAGGTCCAAGGCCCAAGCTTAGGGGCAAGGCAGTCATTGCGCGGTAGTTTCAAGCTGTTGTAGCGTCGTAACGCAATCGCATCATAGCGTCATAGATTCATGGTTTTACAATGGAACAGATTCACCCACAACGAGACCGCCAGCCCAGGGGCGCGGTCCGACCCGTGTTGTTGTTGCAAAAAGGAGCCCGCATGCAGAAGCAAATCTTGAGCTGTTTCACGAAGGTGTTCGCCCGGGTGGTGGTCCCGCTGTTCGCAGCGCTGTTGTTCAGCGCTGCTGCCCCGGCGCAGCAGGCCTGGCCGGCCAAGCCGGTGCGCATCATCGTGCCGGCGGCGCCGGGCGGACCCACCGACCTGGCGGTACGCGTGCTGGCTGAAAAGCTCGCCCTGTCGCTGGGCCAGACGGTGCTGGTGGACAACCGCGCCGGTGCCGGCCACATGATAGGCACCGAGGCGATGGCGCGTTCGGCTGCGGACGGCTATACCTTTGGCGCGGTGACCACACCGCACGTCATCAACCCGGCGCTGCAGAAAAAAATGCCCTATGACACGCTCAAAGACTTTGAGCCGGTCAGCTGGCTGACCTCGCTGCCGCTGGTGTTGGTGGTCAACGCCGAGCTGCCGGTAAAAACCGTGCGTGATCTGGTTGAGCTTGCCAGGGCAAAGCCCGGCACGCTCAACATGGCCTCGGCCGGCACCGCCACCGGACCGCATCTTGCGGGTGAACTGTTCAAGTCCAGCGCCGGCATCAATATCGTTCACGTGCCTTACAAGGGCGGGCCGCAGGCGAGCACCGCCATGCTGAGCGGCGAGGCGACGCTGTACTTTGACACGCCCTCGGGCACGCTGCCGCATATCAGGAGCGGCAAGTTGCGTGCGCTGGCGGTGACCACGCTGGCGCGCTCGGCCACGCTGCCCGACGTGCCGACCATGGCCGAGTCGGGTTTTCCCGGCTTTGAGGTTAACGTCTGGAACGGGCTGATCGCACCGGCCGGCACGCCGCGCGATATCGTCACACGCATGCAGGCCGAGGTGGTGAAGGCGCTGGCCCTGCCCGATGTGAAGCAGCGCTTTGCCGCGATCGGGTTCGAGACAGTGGGCAGCACGCCGGCGGAGTTCGGCGCCTACGTCGAAAAGGAACTGGCCAAGTGGCGCAAGGTGGTGCAGGACGCCGGCATGAGCGCGAACTAGCAGAGCCATGATGAAAACGCCATCGCGTTTCTGCGCCTTCCTTGGCTTGACGCTGTGCCTGAGCGCGGCACCCTTGCTCGCGCAGACGGCGTATCCGGTCAAGCCGGTGCGTATTCTCGTTGGCGCGCCGCCCGGGGGTGGCAACGACATCATGGCGCGCCTGATTGCGCAGCGCTTGTCGGAAAACCTCGGTCAACAGGTCATTGTCGAGAACCGGCCGGGCGCCGGCGCGACACTGGCGACCGATTTGGTGGCCAAATCCGCGCCCGACGGCCATACGCTGTTCATGACGCCCTCGGCGCACGCGCTGTCGCCGAGCATTTACCGCAAGCTGCCGTTTGATCCGGTAAAGGATTTTGCCGCCATCGGGCAGATGGCCTCGGTGCCGCTGGTGGTGATCGTCAATGCAAGCCTGCCTGTCGCCTCCTTGCGCGAGCTGATCGAGCTTGCGCGCGCCAAGCCCAACAGCATCAACTTCGGTTCGGGCGGCAACGGCGCGGCGCAGCACCTTGCGGGCGAATATCTGAAAAGCCTGGCCGGTATCGAAATGGTCCACGTGCCCTACAAGGGCAGTGGCCAGGCCATACCCGACCTGATAGGCGGACAGATCCAGTTGATGGTTGAACCGCTCGCCTCTGCCATGCCGCATATCCGTGGCGGCAAGGTGAGGGCGCTGGCGGTGACCTCGCGCCAGCGTGTCGCTTCGCTGCCCGATTTGCCGACTGCCGAGGAGGCCGGCCTGCCAGGTTATGAGGTCACGGCCTGGTACGGGCTGCTCGCACCGGCCGGCACGCCGGCTGAGGTGGTGGCTAAGCTCAACGCTGAAATGAACAAGGTCATCGCCCAGCCGGCGATGCGCGACAGTCTCGCCACCCAGGGCGCGGTTCCGGTCAGCGGCACGCCGCAGCAGTTCATGGATCTTATCGTCGCCGAGATCGCCAGATGGCGCCCCATTATCCAGCGGGCCGGCATCCGTGCCGACTGAAGCGCGTGCCTCGGCGCAAGCATTGGCCCAGGTGGCGGTGCGCGCATTGACGCAAAGACCGGAGCAGACATGAAGCTCAAAGACGCAATCAACCTCGACGACCTGGCGCTGCTGGCACAGCGGCGCCTTCCCAAAGTCATATTCGATTTCATGGATGGGGGCGCCGAGGACGAGCGTACGCTGCGCGCCAATCGCGATGGTTTTTCGCGTTACCGCCTGCGCCCGCGCGTGCTCACCGGCAAGGGCAAGCGCGACCTGGGCATCACCTTGTTCGGGCAAGCGCTCGCCGCGCCCTTCATGATAGGCCCGACCGGTCTTAACGGCATTCATTGGCCTGATGGCGATTTGCACCTGGCGCGCGCGGCGTCAAAGGCCGGCGTCGGCTTTGCCCTGTCGACTGCGTCCAACAATTCGATCGAGCACGTTGCGCAGGACTCGCCCGGCGTCAAATTTTTTCAGCTCTATCCCTGGGGCGACCGCAATCTGTGCGCGCGGCTGGCCGAGCGTGCCGCCGCGGCCGGTTACAAGGCGATGATCATCACCGTCGATTCGCTCGTGGGCGGCAAGCGCGAGCGCGACCTGCGCAACCGCTTTGCGCATGAGGTGAATCTGACCCCGCGCGTGGTTTGGGACGGGTTGACGCATCCGCGCTGGCTCGCCTCGACCTGGTTGGGCCGCGGCATGCCGCGCTTCGAGAACGTCGCCGAGTTTGCGCCAGCCGGCGCCAATGCCCATGATCTGGCCGAGTTCACGCGCGCGCAGCGTAATCCAAAACTGAGCTGGGATGACATCGCCTGGATGCGCACGCAATGGCGCGGTCCGCTGCTGGTCAAGGGCGTGCTCACCGCCGAGGACGCGCTGCTGGCAAAGAAGATTGGCGCCGAGGGCGTGGTGGTGTCCAACCACGGTGGCCGCGGCCTTGACAGTGCGCCGGCGACGATTGAAGCCCTGCCCGAAATCGTCGCTGCGGTGGGTGACAGTATGCAGGTGCTGGTTGACGGCGGCTTTCGCCGTGGCTCGGATATCGCCAAGGCCCTCGCGCTGGGCGCCGATTGTGTGCTGCTCGGTCGTGCCACCTTGTATGGCCTCGCCGCCGGCGGCGAACCGGGCGTTGCCCGGGCGCTGACGATCCTGGGCGAGGAGCTGGAGCGGGTGTTTGCGCTCACCGGCTGCGGCACGGTGAGCGATCTCACGCACCAGCATGTGGCGGTGGTCGAGGATTACTTCCGCCCTACGGCATAGGCTGGAAAAGCCCGGTTGGCGCCGGTTTTCAGCATATTGCCTAAGGCTTATGGTCGCGCCGTCGCGCGCCATGCCTAGTCGAGAATGCGCCGCCGTGTCGCCGCCTGCGCATACGCTTCTGCGTCCTCTTGCAGCAACAGTCGCGCCTTGACCAGGGCCGACGCTGCCTTGATCACCTTGTTGACGTAGTCGGCCTGGCCGGCGTAACGCTCCTCCAGCGCGGGCCGCGGATCACTGCTGGCGGCGCGCTCAGCGCGTGTTTTCGCAAAGGCGAAGTAACTGCCGTCGCGGTCGCACAGTTCGCCTTCGGTGAAGGGCGGCTTGTACATATTCCAGCCGGTGTGGGTGGCAAGGGGCGCGGCAATGTCGGGCAGGCGTATGCCGGCCAGCTCGTTGCCGTCCGGGTCGACTTTGGATACCAGCGTCGTATAGGCTTTGGCGGCGTCGGGTTGCGGGTTTTTCCAGTCACCAAAGAGTTCAAGCTTGTTGCCAAAGCGCGCCACCTGCGCGCCGGGAAGCTCGGGGAAGCCGGTGGCGTCGGGCGCAACCAGCGTGCGCGTGGCCAGTGTCGGCACCTGGCTGGCCGGCGGTGCCCTGCCGGTCGAGACCCATTCATCAAGCGCGTGTGCCCGATACCAGCTCTTCCCGGATGGTGCGCACGATAGGCTGGCCGTTGTCGAGCGGAACGATGGCCCTCATCGCCATGCCCTTGTTGCTGCGCGGTGCATCCGGATCCCAGCCGCTCCAGACCATGGTCCAGCCCTGGCGGAAAAACAGTCCTGTGCCGACATCCTTCACGTTGGCCAGATCGTTGGCCGCGTTGACCGCCTGGACCGGTGCATCGAGCAGCCAGGGCAGCATGAACTTGCGTCCGCGGTTGTTCACTTCATAGAGGATCTTGCGGTTGCCGCGCGCCGCCTCGGCCGGCCGCAGCATTTCGAAGTCCACTTCGTATTCGACCTTGCCGCGGATGTTGATGCGGGTACGGCCGAGGTTGACGATGCCCTTGTTGTGCGGATCATTCTTGTCCAGTTCGCCGCGTGCGACGCCGCTGACATGCTCGTAGGCGCCGACCTCGCCGAAGCGCATGCCGCCGGCAAAGGGCTGTACCCGCTCTATGACAAGCTGGGTGAGGCGGGCCTGGGCGGAAGGGGCGATGGCCGATAGCGCGGCCAGTACGAGCAGCGGGATCATGCGGGAAAGATGTTTCATGCGGAACCCCCGTTTTAGGTGCGCCGCCGCGCTAAACATGCGGCGCGCTTTTTTCGTATGTGACAAAGGCATAGGCATGGGCGAAACCGGCCTCGCCAGCAGGGAGCACTGTGCGCGCAACTTCGCGCCATCCGGCCTCGCCGAACTCCGGAAAACTGGCGTCGCCCTCGAAGTCGGCGTCGATCTGGGTGAGGTAAATGCGGCTGGCGAGCGGCAGTGCCTGGCGGTAAATTTCGCCGCCGCCGATGACAAAGGCCTCTGCCGCAGTAGCGCATGCGGCGATGGCGGCCTCGAGCGAGTTCACGGTGATGCATCCGTCTGCCTTGAACTGCGTGTTGCGGCTGACGATGATGTTGCTGCGGCCCGGCAAGGGCTTGCCCAGCGAGGCGAGAATCGATTCAAAGGTTTTGCGGCCCATGATCACCGGATGGCTCATGGTGACGGCCTTGAAATGTTTCAGGTCCGCCGGCAGGTGCCAGGGCATTTTGTTGTCACGACCGATGATGCGGTTGCGCGCGCAGGCCGCGATGAGCGATAGTGTGAGCATGAGAAATGATAGCAGTGTGCGCGGCTTGACGCTCTTCCCTGTGAGGACGCGCAGGGTGTTGTCGCGAACCATGCTGTCCGTCGCGCTGCTTTCGCTCGCCCTGTTGTGCGCTTGCGCCATGCCCGGCAAGCCTGGGCCGGCGGGAAGTTCGGGCAGTTCGGCGCAGTTACCCAACGTGAATCTGGCGGGGTTCCCGCCGGCATATCGCAAGGCCTATGGTGACGGTTGCGCGCAGGCGCGCAACGGCGGCAGCCTGTCACAGGCACCGGTGTTTGCGCCAGCAGAGCAGCAGTCGGCACAGGGTTGGCGCGACGGTTTCGATTACTGCAAGGCGAGGCCGCGCTAGGCGTAGTCGTTATTCGCTGTTCTCTATTCGCCCGTCGCTCGCCGCTCGTCACCAGGCGCCAAGTCTTAGGGAATCACTGAACAAGTGATAGTTGAGACGAGAAACGTTGGAATCAAAGTCAATTTGATGATAAATCGGGCGAAAATGTGGAAGAAAGGGGGCTATGCCCCCGCTATTTCCTCACGCAGGGCGCACCTCTCCTGTGAGTGGCATT
>CAMDDU010000035.1:0-46639 GCA_945892985.1 Bordetella parapertussis | reverse complement strand
GCAACTTGCCCAGAGTGCTTATCAACCTTGCCAATTCCCTAGTCCTCATTTCGCGTCTCCTGGTCCAGCGCCTTTGCGCCACACTGCCAGTTTCCGCCCCCACAGGCTCACCAGATGAGCCACCAACATTATTCGCTATATGAGCCAATGACAAAATTCATCGCTATCCTGATCGCTGCTGCTTTCGCCGCTTCCGCTGGTTCCGCTTTTGCCGCTGCACACGCTGGCGCCCAAGCTAAGGACGAGAAGAAAGCAGCTGCTCCTGCTGCTGATGCCAAGAAAGCGGCTCCTGCTGATGCCAAGAAAGCTGCTCCTGCTGATGCCAAGAAAGCTGCTCCTGCTCCTGCTGCTGATGCCAAGAAAGATGCGCCTAAGAAGTAATTTAGCCGCAGGTATTTGGAAAAGGCCGGGTTCGCCCGGTCTTTTTTATTAAATAAAATCTACTAACTGCTTCTGAAAGAGGAATTACAAATGAAAAAATTCATCGCTATCCTGATCGCTGCTGCTTTCGCCGCTTCCGCTGGTTCTGCTTTCGCCGCTGCACACGCTGGTGCCCAGGCTAAGGACGAGAAGAAAGCCGAGAAGAAAGACGAGAAAAAAGCCGAGAAAAAAGACGAGAAAAAGGCCGAGAAAAAAGACGAGAAAAAGGCCGAGAAAAAAGACGAGAAGAAAGCCGAGAAAAAAGACGAGAAGAAAGCCGAGAAAAAAGACGAGAAAAAAGACGCGAAGAAGTAATTTCAGCGCTTAGTTTCTCAAAAAGGCCGGGCTTGCCCGGCTTTTTTTATTCTTGGGCCACCTAATGGTTTTAGCCAAACGAATGCGGATAAGCACCGTCGTGCCAAACAGCCGCTGCGACGCCGCAATATAATGCCATTGCAGCATTAGCCCGCCAATGTCTTGGCTGGAGCCAGTCCAGCATTTTTTGGGATGTCGCCAATGAGTTCAACCTACGTTTTCCTAAGCCGCTTTACCTGCCTGCTGCTGGCGCCCTTTCTTGTCGTCGCAAGCGCAAGGGCGGAAAATGCGACAGCGACAATCAGCCTTAACGCCGGGATGCATATCATTCGCGCCGAAGTGGTCAACACCATGGCGTCGCGATCGCAGGGCCTGATGTTTCGTAAATCGCTGGGCCCCAATCAGGGCATGTTATTTGTCTTTGATGTCAGCGAACGGCATTGCATGTGGATGAAAAACACCCTGATACCGCTTTCGGTGGCCTTCGTTGACGAGCAAGGTGTGATTCTCAATGTTGAGGAGATGAAGCCGCAGACCGAGGACACCCACTGTGCGAGGGGACAGGCCCGCTATGCCCTGGAAATGACAGAGGGCTGGTTTAGCAAGCGCGGACTGCAGGCGGGACTGCGCTTGGGGGGCATAGACAAGGCGCCGGGGCCGAAGTAGCACCGGCGCGTTCAACATGAAAAAGGGGCCTTGCGGCCCCTTTTTGTAACGCTGCTCAGCTTTTGCTTAGAGCCCGCCGTTCTGCTGCGCCACCATGCAGTAGAGCATCGGAATGGAAAGCATTGTGTTGAAGCGCGAGGTGAGCATGGCCAGACGTGCGGCCTTGGCTTTTTCCTCGGCCGGCACAGTCACGATGCCCAGTGCTTTTTTCTGGTTTGGCCAGATGATGAACCACACGTTGAAGGCCATGATCGCGCCAAGCCACATGCCGATCGCAATCGCGGTAAATGGTCGCGCAAACGTGAACAGTGATCCAACGTAGCCGTTCATGCTTGCGAGAATCAGCCCCGTAACCAGCGTCGCGAGCGCAGCCCAGCGGAACCAGAACAGCACTGCCGGAGCAATGACCTTGCCGATGGCCGGTTTTTGCTCGTCAGGAATTTTTGCCATTGAAGGGATTTGTACGAAGTTCAGGTACCACAGCAGCCCTATCCACATGACCCCGGAAATGACATGCAAATAGCGCATGAAGAATGCGCCCCATGCGTGGTCGTACTTTATGCCGCTGCCTGCGGCAGCTATCAGGATGGCAACGAGGACAAAACCAGCCGCGATGGTTCGCCCGAGTGATTGAAAAATTGCGCCCATGGCAGGGACTCCTTGTGGTTGTTGGGGGTGGGCTGGCTACACGAAACACGAACGCCAGTCTGTAAAGCGAGCCGAGTCTAGCATAAACTTTTTGCTCGAAAACCCTCCGCAAAGTGCGGGATTGGAGCCTAGTGGGGACGCTCCACCCGGACTAGCGCGCCGCCCTCGGCGAGCGTCACCTCGAGCAGCTCGCCTGCGGCGAGCTCCAGTCCACGCGTGATTACGCGGCCCTGAGTGTCACGAATTACGCTGTATCCGCGGGCAAGAACTGCGGACGGATCAAGATGGGCAAGGCTTGCGTCGATGCGCCCCAGTCGCGCTGTCAGTAATTGGTCTCGGCCAGACCAGTTTTTGCACAGGCGCTGGACCAGCTGGCTGACGGACAAACCGAGGAGCATGGTTTGCGGCAGGCGTGCGCGGCTTCGCTGCACCAAGCCGGCCATGCGCCATGATTTTCCCTCCAGCGCATGGGAGGTGCTGCTGGAGAGGCGCAGCAAGAGCTGCGCGAGCAGTTCGCCCTGTGCCGCGATGCGCCGATCCGGGTGCCCGAGGCGGCTTGTCAGCAGGTCAAGGCGCTGCGTGCGGTTGTCAATCTGGCGCGCCATCCCGCGTTGCAATGCAGCGGCAAAATTGGCCACCTCGCGCAACAGGTCTGAACGAGAAGGGGCGGCGAGTTCCGCCGCCGCAGTGGGTGTTGGCGCGCGTTGGTCGGAGGCGAAATCGGCGATGGTGAAATCGGTTTCGTGTCCGACACCGCTGATCACCGGCATCGGGCAGTTGCGAATGGCGCGTGCGAGCGCCTCGTCGTTGAAGGCCCATAGATCCTCTATGGAGCCGCCCCCACGTGCGATGATCAGTACGTCGCACTCCTTGCGTTCACCCGCCTGTTGCACCGCACGCGTTAGCTGCGCCGCAGCCCCTTCACCCTGTACGGCAGACGGATAAATGATCACCGGTACGGATGGGTTGCGCCGTTGCAGGGTGCTAAGGATGTCGCGCAGCGCCGCCGCCGCCAGCGACGTGACGATGCCAATTGCCCTGGGGTAGGCGGGCAGTGGGCGCTTTATGGACGCTTCGAACAGGCCTTCGGCCGCGAGTTTGTCGCGAAGGCGCAGGAAGGCCTCGTAGAGCGCGCCCTGACCGGCGAGGCGCATGGTTTCGACGTTCAGTTGGAATTCGCCACGCGCCTCGTACATCGTAATCAAGGCGCGCGCCTCGATTTGCATGCCGTCGCGCGGTTGCCAGTCAAGGCTGGCTGAGCGGTTGCGAAACATCACGCAGCGCACCTGCGCGGCCTGATCTTTCAGCGAGAAATACCAGTGCCCGGATTTTGCCTGGAGAAGATTGGAAATTTCGCCAGCCACCCATAGAAGCGGGTAGCGATGTTCAAGCAGGTCACGCACGCTGCGATTGAGGGCGGAAACACTGAAAATCTCGGATCGGGGGGGCGCGGAAGTCCGCGCCAGATAAGGCTCTTCAGGCATAGGTGAAGTCTACACTATCCACACTAGCCATTAGTCTAGGCGGCGATCATGCGATTTGTTAATCCTCCCCTAGGTAGATATTTTTAACGCCATGAATTAATTGAACAAATACAATAGTTCACTTTTTGTGCAATCTAGGAAATCTCCTTATTTGACGCCACTTTTGAGCCTTATTGGGTGCTTTATGCACAAGCTTATCCACAGCATATGTGGATAACATTAGTGGATAACATTAATTTTTTCAAAGAAAAATTTGTCGTGCCAAGCGCAACAAAGCGAATGCAAAGTTTCAGCAAGTCGCTTCAAGGTCTTGATGCCAAAGTGCAGCCTTGCTGAAAAACCCCATGCAGGCTAAAGTGGCGACGGTCAAAATAATCGAAAGATAAACTGGCATGTGGGCAATTATTCAGGCGGCAGGCTGGCCGATTTATCCGTTACTGCTGGCATCGGTCATTGCGGTCGCGCTCATTATTGAGCGCCTCGTCACTCTTCGAAGAAGCAAGATCGTTCCGGCCGGTTTGCTCGATAAAGTGCTTGCGGCGTACCGACAGCAGGGCATCACACCCGAGCTGCTCTCCAAGCTGGCGCAAGATTCGCCGCTGGGTCAGGTGCTATCGGCAGGATTGCGCAACCACAAAAGCTCGCGCTATGTGATGAAGGAATCCATTGAAGAGGCCGGCCGCGGCGTGACGCATGAACTGGAGCGTTTTTTGACGACGCTTGGAACCATCGCCTCGATCAGTCCGTTGATGGGCCTGTTCGGAACGGTCGTGGGCATGATCGAGATTTTCGGTTCGAACGCGCCCACCGGCACCAACCCAACGCAATTGGCGCACGGCATTTCGGTGGCCTTGTACAACACCGGATTTGGTCTGGTCATCGCCATCCCGAGCATGATTTTCTTCCGTCATTTCCGCGGTCTTGTCGATGGTTTTGTAATCGAGATGGAACTGCAGGCGGCAAGGCTGGTGGACATGGTGCATGGAGAGCGTCTCGATAGCAGCGAACAGGCCGGCAAGTAAATGAATTTCGGCCGCAGCAGGGTCAAGGAAGATCCGGAGATGAACCTCATCCCGCTGATCGATGTGCTCTTGGTGATCATCATTTTCCTTATGCTCACCACCACATACTCCCGTTTTGCCGAGTTGCAGATCAACCTGCCGACCGCCGACGCGGAAAAACAGGCCGACCGTGCCAACGAGATCAGCATCGTCGTCAGCGCCGCCGGGCAGTATTTCATCGGCAAAACGCCCGTCGCCGCGCGCGATGCGGGAGGGCTGTCTGCGGAAATGCGCCGCGTCGGTGCAACTATGAAAGACCCTGTGGTGATCATCAACGCCGATGCGGCAACAACGCACCAGTCGGTTATTACCGTGATGCAGGCTGCGCAGCAGGCCGGCTACGGCCAGATTTCCTTCGCCACCCAGACTGGCAAGTAAGCCCTCTCGCGATGTCCTCATTCGAGTTCATCGCGCGCCACTGGAGCCGGCGCGATGCCCTAGCGTTGACCCTTTACCCCGCAAGCCTGCTCTTTCGCCTGCTCGTTGCGCTGAGGCGACAGGCGTTTCGTCTTGGCTTGTTTCGCAGCACGCGCCTCGCCGTTCCGGTGATTGTGGTCGGCAATCTTACCGTCGGTGGCAGTGGTAAAACGCCCTTGGTCATCGCCCTGGCAAGAGAATTTGCCCGGCGTGGGCTGCGCGCCGGGATTGTCAGTCGCGGCTATGGCGGCACCGGTTTAGTGCCGCGCGAGGTGTCGGCGCTTGGTGAGGCCGCGGATAGCGGCGACGAACCGTTGCTGCTCGCCATGCGCAGCGGATGTCCGGTCTGGGTGGGGCGTGATCGCGCGGCGGCCGGTGCAGCCCTGCTGGCCGCCCATCCGGATTGCACCGTGCTCCTGCTTGATGACGGACTGCAGCATTACGCACTGGCAAGGGATTTCGAGATTGCCGTCGAAGATGATCGCGGCCTGGGTAACGGCCTGATGCTACCGGCCGGGCCGCTGCGTGAACCGGCCACGAGGGCTGTCGATGCGCGCGTGATCAACGCCGTCGCATCCGCACCGTCGCTTGATGCCGCCAACGCGCTTGGGCGCTTTGGCATGCGTCTGGTGACGCGGCGGATCTATCGCCTTGACCTACCGGAGCGCGAACTTGCGCCGTCCGCCCTGGCCGGCTTGCGTGTGCACGCGGTCGCCGGCATCGGCAACCCCGCGCGTTTTTTTGCCCAGATCGCTGCGACGGGGCTCGCCTGTGTGCCGCATGCCTTTCCCGATCATCATATGTTTTCCCGCGAAGATTTGCACTTTGATGACTGCGACGCGGTACTGATGACCGAGAAGGATGCGGTAAAATGCCGTCACTTCGGGCGTGCAGACCTTTACGCGCTTGAGGTTGACGCCGAAGTCGATCCGGCCCTGATCGAACTCATTATGAAGCGAATTCATGGACGCCCGCCTTCTTGAAATCTTAGTATGTCCGCTTTGCAAGGGGCCGCTTGTCTTGCGCAAAACCGAGCAGGAACTGGTTTGTAAGGCGGACCGTCTCGCATTTGCAATTCGCGATGGTATTCCCGTGATGCTCGAAGGCGAGGCGCGCAAGCTCGAGCCGCTCGAAGAGATCGAATAACAAGGGGCCTGGTCTTATGCCGGTCCCGTTTCGCGTTGTCATTCCCGCACGCTTTGCTTCCAGCAGGCTGCCGGGCAAGCCCCTGGCCGACATCGGTGGCAAGCCAATGGTGGTGCGCGTTGCCGAGCGCGCCAGACTGAGCGGGGCAAGCGGCGTGGTGATCGCCACCGACCACGCCGACATTCTTGCCGCGGCGCGCGAGCACGGCGTTGACGCACTGATGACCCGCGCGGAGCACGCGACCGGCACCGACCGCATTGCTGAAGTGGTGATGCAACTTGGGCTTGCGGATGATGCCATCGTTGTCAACCTGCAGGGTGACGAGCCCTTGGCGCCGCCGCAATTGCTGGCGCAGGTGGCTGAATTATTACGTGACAGGGATGATGCTGCGATTGCCACCGCATGCCATGCCATCCACGATAGGCAGGATGTATTCAGCCCCAACGTGGTCAAGGTGACATTGGACAAGCGCGGGTACGCCCATTATTTCAGCCGAGCACCGATCCCCTTCTGGCGCTACGGTTTCGGCCAGGGGAGGGCGGACCTGCCTGCACAGGACGCCTACTTTCGTCATGTCGGGCTTTACGCCTATCGCGCCGGCTTTTTACGCACCTACGGCAGTCTTGCGCCAGCCCCGGCCGAACAGCTTGAATCCCTGGAGCAATTACGCGCACTATGGCATGGCTATCGCATCGCAGTAGCGGTCTGCGCTGAGGCGCCGCCCGCAGGGGTGGACACGCCCGAGGATCTGGCTCAGGTGCGCGCCATTTTTGCCGCGCTGTGATCGCGCGGCCCCTCTATGGAGTTTGACCGCGGAACGCGGAACCGGTAAGTTCAGTACTTCAGTACTTTAATGATTCGGTCCAATTGGCAATAGGCAGTATATAGGGCCGGACATAACGATAAGGACACACTCATGCGGCTCATCCTGCTCGGGCCACCGGGTGCTGGGAAGGGAACCCAAGCCAGCTTCATCAAGGAGAAGTTTGGGATCCCGCAAATCTCCACCGGAGACATGCTGCGTGCCGCGGTGAAGGCGGGCACGCCGCTCGGGATTGCCGCGAAAAAGGTGATGGATTCGGGCGGGCTTGTTTCCGACGACATCATCATCGGCCTCGTCAAGGAGCGCCTCAAGGAGGCCGATTGCGCCAAAGGCTACTTGTTTGACGGCTTTCCGCGCACCATTCCGCAGGCGGATGCGATGAAGGTGGCCGGGGTCGGTCTCGATTTCGTGCTCGAGATTGATGTGCCCGACGCCGAAATCATCTCGCGCATGAGCGGCCGGCGCGTGCACGCCAGCAGCGGCCGGACCTACCATGTCCTATTCAACCCGCCCAAGGTGGCCGGCAAGGACGATGTGACGGGCGATGATCTCATGCAGCGCGACGATGACCGTGAGGAAACGGTAAAAAAACGGCTCGAGGTCTATCATTCGCAGACGCGGCCCCTGGTCGATTACTACTCCCGTTGGGCCGCCGCCGCCGATGCGCGCGCGCCAAAATACCGCAATATCGCCGGCACTGGCGCAGTGGAGGAAATCCAGCGCCGCGCCCTCGGCGCGCTGGTTTGATAGTGATGAAAAGCAAACGATGACACGCACTCCCGGGCGCAGGGTTACGCTGACGCAGTATCTGATCGAGCAGCAGCGCGAAAAGGGCGCGGTTTCAGCCGACCAGCGCCTGTTGATTGAGGTGGTCACGCGCGCCTGCAAGATGATTGGCAACGCCGTGTCAAAGGGCGCATTGGGCGGCGTGCTCGGCGGGGCCGGCAGCGACAACGTGCAGGGCGAGGCGCAGAAAAAACTCGATGTCATTTCCAACGAGGTGCTGCTCGAAGCCAACGAATGGGGCGGACACCTCGCGGCAATGGCCTCGGAGGAGATGGAGCATCCGCACCCCATTCCGAGCCGTTATCCGCGCGGCGAGTTCCTGCTCTTGTTTGATCCGCTGGACGGCTCGTCCAACATTGACGTCAACGTGTCCATCGGTACTATTTTTTCGGTGCTGCGCTGTCCCGAGGGCGTTCAGGAGCCGGATGAAAAAGCTTTCCTGCAACCCGGGCGCGAGCAGGTGGCTGCGGGGTTCGCCGTTTACGGGCCCTCGACCATGCTGGTGCTCACGGTCGGGCACGGCGTGGCGGCGTTCACCCTGGATCGCGAGCTTGGCAGTTTTGTGCTGACCGACGCGGCGGTCACCATTCCGGCCGACACCCAGGAATTCGCCATCAACATGTCCAATATGCGGCACTGGTCGGCGCCGGTGAAGCGCTACATCGACGAGTGCCTCGCCGGCAAGACCGGCGTACGCGGCAAGGATTTCAACATGCGCTGGGTGGCCTCCATGGTTGCCGACGTGTTCCGCATCTTGTGCCGCGGCGGCGTGTTCTTGTATCCGTGCGATGCCAAGACACCGAAGGGCCGCTTGCGCCTGCTCTACGAGGCCAATCCCATGGCCTTCATCGTCGAGCAGGCCGGTGGTGCGGCAACCGATGGTGCGACACGCATACTCGACCTGCAGCCCACGGCGCTGCACCAGCGCGTGGGCGTGGTGCTCGGGTCGCGCAACGAGGTCGAGCGTGTGACCGCCTACCATTGCGAAGCGCGCGATTCGGGACATGTCGCACAGACCGCGTAACGGCCTTTACGCCCAATCGGGCGGGATGACCGCCGTCATTAACGCGTCGGCCGCCGGCGTGATTGAAACCGCGCGCAGCTTTGCAAAAGCCGGCAAGGGTGGCAAGCCCGCAATAGGCAAGATATTTGCCGGCCGCAACGGCATTCTGGGCGTGCTCACCGAAGACCTGATCGACACCTCCAGGGAGTCCGCCTCGGCCATTTCCGCGCTCAAGCACACGCCGGGCGGCGCTTTTGGATCCTGCCGCTACAAGCTCAAGGGCTTTGATGAAAATCGTGTGCAGTTTGAACGCCTGATCGAGGTGTTCCGCGCGCACGACATCGGTTATTTTTTTTACAACGGCGGCAATGATTCGGCCGACACCTGCTACAAGGTGTCGAAGATTTCCGCGCGGCTCGGTTATCCGGTGTCGTGCATACATGTGCCCAAGACCGTGGATAACGACCTTGCCTTGACTGACAATTCGCCGGGTTTCGGTTCGGTGGCCAAATATGTCGCCACATCCATGCGCGAGGCGGCCTTCGATATTGCATCGATGGCCAAGACTTCGACCAAAATATTTGTCATGGAGGTGATGGGCCGGCACGCCGGCTGGATTACCGCGGCGGTCGGGCTTGCGGCCGACAAGGGGCATGACCTACCCCTGCTGCTGCTGTTTCCGGAGGTGATTTTCGACGAGAGGAGATTTCTCGCCCGCGTTGATGCGCTGGTGCGCTCGCACGGCTATTGCTGCATCGGCGTTTCAGAGGGGCTTCGGGCGCCCGACGGAACTTTCTTTTCCGAGGTCGGGATCAAGGATGCGTTCGGGCATGCACAATTGGGGGGCGCGGGCGAACTGGTTGCCAAGCTTGTGCGGCAAAAACTCGGCTACAAATATCATTGGGCGCTTGCCGATTATCTGCAGCGCTCGGCGCGGCACCTCGCCTCCAAGACCGACCTTGAGCAGTCTTACGCGGTGGGCAGGGCTGCGGTGGAATACGCGTTGCAAGGGTTGAATGCCGTCATGCCGGCCCTTCGCCGCACCAGCCAGACGCCATATCGCTGGACGCTGACCCCCGCGCCGCTGGCGCGCATCGCCAACAGGGAAAAAAAACTACCCGCATCGTTTATCGGCGCCGGCGGATTTGGTATTACGGGAAAGGCGCGCGAGTACCTTGTTCCACTGGTTCAGGGAGAGTCGCCGCCGCCTTACCGCAATGGCCTGCCTGACTATCCGGTGCTTAAAAACGTGCCGGTTCCCAAGCGCCTGGGGATGTTCACGGTCTGAGGCGACTGCGCAGACGCTTTGCTTCGGCGTCCTCCGCCTTGGGTGTGCGGTGTGCGGCGGGCGCCAAACGCCAAACGCCAAACGCCAAACGCCAAACGCCAAACCGCCCCAAGCCCAAACATGCGTAGCAGGGCGGTGCCTTGACAGGCCCGAATTGCCCTGCCCCCGGGTGCCAAAGCGGGCTTTCCGGGGCAAGCCGGGGCGAACTCCCGCAAGCCTGAAGCCTTGACCCTATCGCGGAGGGTGTCCGGGCTGCTATAATTTTGCTCTAACAAGCACAAGTCATCCGCCGGTCTGCCGACAGCCAGCTAAAGAATCGGCCGCGGATCAAATTATTCATCAAGTCTAGGGAGAAATTATGACTGCAGGCCTTTGGTTCGCGCTCGCGTGCTCTTTGTTCGCGATCATCTACGGCGCGGTGTCCACCAAGTGGATTCTCGCCCTGCCCACCGGCAACGACCGCATGCGTGAGATCGCTGCGGCGATCCAGGCCGGTGCCATGGCCTATCTCAACCGCCAATACACCACCATCGGCATAGTGGGCGCGATTCTGTTTCTCGTCGTCGGCCTGGTGCCTGGCCTGGGTTGGGCCACCGCCTGGGGCTTTTTGCTCGGCGCGGTGCTCTCCGGCGCCACCGGTTACATCGGTATGAATATTTCGGTTCGCGCCAACGTGCGCACCGCCGAGGCCGCCCGTACAGGGCTTAACGAGGCCTTGCAGGTTGCCTTTCGCGGCGGTGCCATCACCGGCATGCTGGTGGTTGGACTTGGCCTGCTGGGTGTTGCCGGCTACTACGCCATCCTGGTCACCTCCGGTGCGCACGGTGCGCCGCTGGCCGAAGTGATCAAACCGCTGGTCGGTTTTGGTTTTGGTGGTTCGCTGATCTCGATTTTTGCGCGTCTTGGCGGCGGCATCTTCACCAAGGGTGCTGACGTCGGCGCCGATCTTGTGGGCAAGGTCGAAGCGGGCATCCCCGAAGACGACCCGCGCAATCCGGCGGTGATCGCCGATAACGTCGGCGACAACGTTGGTGACTGCGCCGGCATGGCGGCCGATCTGTTCGAGACCTACGCCGTGACGCTGATCGCCACGATGATCCTCGGCGCGCTGATGGTCAAAACGGAAACCTCCGCAGCGGTGATTTATCCGCTGGTTCTTGGCGGCTTCTCCATCATCGCCTCGGTCATCGGTTGCATGTTTGTGAAAGCCACGCCGGGCTCGAAAATCATGAACGCCCTCTACAAGGGCCTCATCGTCGCCGGCGTGCTCTCGGCGATTGCCTTCTTTTTCATTACCGACTGGATTATGGGTGATGTGCTGAAGAGCGTGCCCTTCGATATGGGCGACAGCAAGCGCCTGATCACTGTGTGGCACCTGTGGGGCGCCGCCATGGTCGGTCTGGTATTGACCGCACTGATGGTGGTGATCACCGAGTACTACACCGCGACCGAGTACGCGCCGGTGCGCCACGTTGCGCAGGCGTCAACCACGGGCCATGCCACCAACATCATCGCCGGCATCGGCATCTCGATGAAGTCCTGCGCCTGGCCGGTTCTGTCGGTTTGCGTGTCCATTCTGCTCGCCTACAAACTGGGTGGTCTTTACGGCATTGCCATCGCCGCGACCTCGATGCTGTCCATGGCCGGGATCATCGTCGCGCTGGATGCCTACGGTCCCATCACCGACAACGCCGGTGGTATCGCCGAGATGGCCAAGCTGCCCGACTCGGTGCGCGCCATCACCGACCCGCTCGATGCGGTGGGCAACACCACCAAGGCGGTGACCAAGGGTTACGCCATTGGTTCGGCCGCGCTCGCCGCGCTGGTGCTGTTTGCCGATTACACCCACGCCCTTGAGGCCGCGGGCAAGGTGGTGTCCTTTGACCTGTCGAACCACATGGTGGTCATCGGCCTGTTGATCGGCGGTCTGATTCCCTACATGTTCGCTGCGATGGCGATGGAGGCGGTGGGCCGCGCCGCCGGCTCGGTGGTGATTGAAGTGCGCCGCCAGTTCAAGGAAATCCCCGGCATTATGGAAGGCACCGCGAAACCCGAGTACGGCGTGGCGGTGGACATGCTGACCAAAGCGGCGATCAAGGAAATGATCGTTCCTTCGTTGCTGCCGGTCGCCGTGCCCATCGTAGTCGGCCTCGCCCTCGGCCCGGTCGCCTTGGGCGGCGTGTTGATGGGTTCCATCGTTACCGGTATTTTTGTCGCCATCTCGATGACCACCGGTGGTGGCGCCTGGGACAACGCCAAGAAATACATTGAAGACGGCCATTACGGCGGCAAGGGTTCGGATGCGCACAAGGCCGCCGTCACCGGCGACACCGTGGGCGACCCGTACAAGGACACCGCCGGCCCGGCGGTGAACCCGTTGATCAAAATCATCAACATCGTGGCGCTGCTGGTCGTGCCTTTGCTATAAGCGGTTTTCCCCGCAAAAAAGGCAGCCGAGGCTGCCTTTTTTGTTGCGGTGCCATGCTCGGCGACCGGGTCAAGGGCTGGAAATGCCCGGCTGGAGGACGTTTCCAGTCGATTGCACGGTATTTTTCGGCCCGCTTGTAACGCGACTTTGCGGCATTGAATCTGAAAAGGAAGCGCCCGTGCAACTGAAGATGAACAAAAATTCGCTGTTCGCCGTATTGTCCCGTTCGCCCTGGTGGGTGAGCTTTCTCATTGCCGCCGGCATGTTCATGGCGGTACGGCAATTTTTGCCCGATTACGCTGCGGCCTTCTCTACGCTGCCTTTCCTCGCCATTGCCGGCTACGCCGCTTGGCGGCAGTTGCGCGCACCCAGCGCCGAGCGCGTCAATGAATCGCTAGAGGCCTTGCGCGCCATGTCCTGGCAGGAGTTCTCGGCCAAAATGGAGGCGGCGTTCAAGGTGGACGGCTACACGGTGTCGGCGGCATCGGGCGATGCCGCCGACTTTACGCTCTCAAAGGACGGCCGCGTTGCGCTGGTTGCCTGCAAGCGCTGGAAGGTGGCGCAGGCGGGCATAGGCCCCCTGCGCGCGCTGGTCGAGGCCAAGGAGGCGGCCGGCGCGCACGAATGCATCTATGTCGCCGCCGGGGGCCTCAGCCCGAATGCGAGCGCATTCGTGCAGCAGGCCAGGCTGAGGCTGGTGTCCGGCGCAGACCTGGTCAGCCTGGTGGCGCGCGGCGCGCGGGCTACCACCGGCAGGCCGCCGGCCTGACCGCTATTGGTTCGACATTCAGTCGCGCGGCAGATCCGCCGCCGACTCGAGGTTCGCCAGCATGCGTTTTAGCAGCGTGCGCAACTGCGCCTTCTCGGCCTCGGTCACGCCGACCATGGCGTCCTCGCGACGTGCGATGGCGAGCGGCAGGATGCGCTCGTACACGGTACGTCCGCGCGAGGTGAGCAGGATTCTCGCGGTGCGGCCGTCGGGTGTCTGGGCGCTGCGCCTGACGAGGGTTTCGCGCTCCAGCCGTGTCAGTAGCCGGCTCAGTGTCGAGTGGGGCACCACCGCGTAGTCGGAAAGGTCGGCGATCGATACGCCGTCGTCGCGCGCCAGCACCGCCAGCACGCGCCAGTGCTGGAATGAGAGGCGCAGTTTGCGCAGGTCTTCCTCCAGCCGCCGGTTCTGTCGTCCCACAACACGGTTCATCAGGTAGGGAATCGACTCGTCCAGGCTGTAATGCTTAAGGTCTTTGGCGAGCACCATGTTTTGCCTCCTTTCAGCGGGTTGCCGGGACCGGCCTTGCCGCGCCGGGCTGCATCATAAGTCCTGCGGCGCCCGGGCTTGCATTGCCCGGCACCTTGACACTTGATTTGACCACTAGTATAAGAATATATGCAAATGCATATGTTTAGGCTTAAAGCGGAATGCTTGCCGCCAGCATTCGGGGTTACGCGGCTTTTCAGGCTCTTTTCAGATCGATGCGCCGGCGAGGGGTGAAGCAATGCAGCACAGCCGCGGGAACGCCCGTTGAAACCCGATGACATCGGAGCGATGCTGCGCCCGGACGCGGTGCATCGCGCCGTGTATGTTGACGCGGCGGTGTTCGCCCTTGAGCAGGAGCGGATTTTTCGCCGTGCCTGGTTGTATATCGGCCATGAGAGCGAGATCGCCGGCGCCGGTGACTATGTGCTGACCCAACTTGGGCCGGAAGAGGTCATCCTGGTGCGGCATCCCGATGGCGGCATCGCCGCCCTGCACAATCGCTGCGCACACCGAGGTGCGCGCGTCGTTGTTGAGTCCCGCGGCACGACGAAACTCTTTACCTGTGCGTATCACGCCTGGAGCTTCGGTCTCGACGGCGCGCTCGACAGCGTACCGATGCCCGAAGGCTACCAGGACCGGCTCGAGCAAAACCCGGCCGCACGCGGCCTCGCCCGTGTTCCGCGGGTCGAAAGCTACCGCGGCTTCATCTTTGCCTCGCATGCGACGCAGGGTCCCGGCCTCGCCGAATTTCTTGGCGGTCTGGCCGGTATCCTGGACAACATGGTCGATCGCGCGCCTGCCGGGCGCCTTACCGCCGCCGGGGGACGCCTGCGCATGGCGTTTCGCGGTAACTGGAAGCTGTTCATGGAAAACGCCGTCGACCTGGTCCATCCGGGTTTTGTGCATGGCGGGTCAGTGGCGGTGGCGCGCAAGGCACCGCATACCGCGGACGCAACGGACATGGCGGGGCAGGCGACCCAAATGCTGCTCGCCAACGGTTTGCGCCTGTCCGAATGGGACGGCGTCGGGCTGAGGGCCTTTCCGCAGGGACATATCTACATGGACGGGTTTTACCGCGATGGCGTGATTGCCCCGGAGCGCAGTGACCCGGTCTTTGACCGTTACCGCGCGGCCCTGGTCGAGCGTCATGGCGAGGACAAGACGCGCGCCATCCTCGGCGTTGACCGCTTCAACAACCTCATTTGGCCCGCGCTTTCGGTCAACTCGCGCTTCCAGACACTGCGCATCGTACAGCCCGTCAGCGTTGATCACACCATCGTCACCAGTTGCTGCTTCAGACTGGAGGGCGCACCGCCCGAAATGTTCGAGCTCAGCCTGCGCTTTCTCAATACCGCGAGTTCGCCGGCATCGCTGGTGGCAACCGACGACCTCGAGATTTTTGAGCGCTGCCAGCGTGGGCTGCAGGACAGCGCCGCAGATTGGGTCGACCTTGGCCGCGGCATGCACCAGGACAGACTCGCGGCCGACGGTTCCACATCTTCGCCAGGCACCAGTGAGTTGCCGATTCGTAACCAGATGCACGCCTGGCGGGCGCATATGACGGCGATGGCCTGATGGGTGCGGGAGGGGGGGCGAAAGAGGTGACGAGTGCGCCGGAGGTGCTGCGCGAATGTGAAGCCTTCCTCTTCGAGGAGGCGAATCGGCTGGACGAAGGCCGCTTTGATGCTTGGGTCGATTTATTCGATGAAACCGGCATGTACTGGGTGCCGAGCGAGCGCGCTCAGATTTCACCGCAGGATACCCTGTCCATTTTTTACGAATCCAAGGCCTTGCTGCGCCTGCGGGTGCAACGCCTCGCGCACCCGCTGACCCATGTTCAGGTGCCGCGTTCGCGCACCCATCACCACATCAGCAGTGTCACCGCGGCCGAGCTTGGAGGCGGGCGTTATTTGGTGCGCTCCTTACTTTTGTTGATGGAGTGGCGTGCCGGCGAACAGACCCTGTTCAGCGCACGCTGCAGCCACGAGTTGCGCCGCTCCGAGGGCGGCCTTTGTATCTTGAGTAAGCGTGTCGACCTGCTTGACTGCGATGCGCCGCATCGCGCCATTTCCGTTCCGTTCTAAACCGCCAGCAGACGAGTTTTTCAACAACGCACAAGGAACCACAAATGCAAATCAGACGCAATATTTCCATGATTCTCACTGCGGCGGGCTTCATTGCCGCCAGTTCGGCGTTCTCCCAGGAAACGACGCTGCGCGCGGCGGTGTTTGTTCCGACCAACACCGTGTTCGGCGAGATGTTCGGCCGCTTTGTCGAGCAGGTAAACAAGGAGGGCAAGGGGCTGGTGCAAATCCGCCTCGTCGGCGGTCCTGAGGCGGTTCCGAGCTTCGAGCAGGGCAACGCCGTGCGCACCGGTGTGCTCGACATGGCGAGCGTGCCGCCGTCGTTTTACGCCAACAACATGCCCGAGGCCGACGCAACCATATTGTCGCCGTTGACCACAAAGCAGCAGCGCCAGTCGGGTGCCTGGGAGGCGCTGAACAAACTGAGCAACCAGAAAATGAACGCCTGGTACCTCGCCTCCTACGGGCAGGGCGTACCCTTTCACATCTGGACTATCAAGCCGCCGACCTCGGCAAAATTCGACGGCTGGAAGCTGCGCACCACGCCCAACTACACCACCTTCTTCCAGGCACTGGGGGCGACGGCGGTGACCATGGCGCCGGGCGAAGTGAAGACCGCGCTCGAGCGCGGTGTCGTCGACGGCTACGGCTGGCCGCTGATCGGCATATTCGACCTCGGCTGGGGACCGGAGACCAAGTTTCGCGTCGATCCGGGCTTCTATAACGTCGTTGTTAACATAATTGTCAACCAGAATAAATGGAAATCGCTGCGCGACGACCAGCGCGCCTTCCTGACGCGCATGGGCGAATGGCTGGAGGCCGAGAACATCCGTTGGGCGGCCGAAAAGGCGGCGAGCGAATCCAAGCGCCAGAACGATGCCGGCATCAAGGGGGTCAATCTTGGCGCCGACTACCAGAAGCTCGCTTACACGGCGTATTGGGCGGAGCTTGCCAAGCGCGCGCCCGACTCGATCGCGATACTGCGTCCGCTGCTGGAAAAAAAACCTTGATTCACGTGAGGCTGAACTCGCCATGACGGAGGGTAACCCGGGGCTGGTCAGTGCCGCCGTGCCGCGCACGGCGGCACTGCGCTTTGTCGCCGGTCGCGGGCGCTACACCGACGATGTTCGTGTGCCCGGGTTGCTGCATGCGGCTTTTTTGCGCAGCCCGTTTGCGCATGCGCGCATTGCATCGCTCGACCTGTCCGCTGCGCGCGGCATGAGCGGTGTGGTCGCGGCTTATGACGGGCGCGACGTCGGCGCGGTGTGCGGCAGTTGGACCACGCGCCTGGCGACCTTTGCATCGCATCGCTCTGCCGCGCAGCCGCCGCTGGCGGTGGGGTGCGCGCTGTGGCAGGGACAACCGGTGGCGATTGTCGTCGCCGAAACGCGCGCGACGGCTGAAGACGCCGTGGCGGCAATACGCGCCGATTGGGCCGAACTGGAACCGGTCGTGGACGCGGCCTCGGCGCTGGCCGACGGCGCGCAATCCATTCACGCCGAGCTTGGCAACAACCTCGCCTACGAACATCACATCGCCGCAGGCGGAGTTGACGAGGCATTCGCCATTGCGCACCGCGTCATCCGCCGCAAGCTGCGCTTTGCGCGCCATACCGGTGTGCCGCTGGAGGGGCGCACCGTCATCGCCGAATTCGACCCGGGCACGCGCCAGCTTACCGTGCACCAGTCGACGCAGGTGCCGCACCAGATGCGCGCTGTCTATGCGCAGTTGTTTGGCCTCGCAGAAGTCGATGTGCGCGTGCTGACCCCCGATGTCGGCGGCGGCTTCGGCCTAAAGTTGCATGTCTATGACGATGAAATGGCCGCTGTCGCGGCGGCGGTGTTGCTGGCGCGGCCGGTTAAATTTGCCTGCGACCGCTTCGAGGCCTTTGGCAGCGATGTGCACGCGCGCTCGCACGAGGTGGACGCGGCCATCGCCGTTGATGCGCAAGGCGGGATTCTAGCCTTCAGTGCCGACGATCTGGCCGACATCGGCGCTTACTCGGTGTATCCGCGCAGCAGCGTGCTGGAGGGCGTGCAGGCACTCGCCATGGTCGGCGCACCCTATGCCGCGCCGGCGCTGCGCGGCCGCTTGCGCGTCGCCTATCAGAACAAGGCGCCAGTCGGCGCGTATCGCGGTGTCGGCCAGCCGGTAGCCTGTGCCATCACCGAAATGCTGGTCGATGCCGCTGCTGCCGAGCTTGCCATCGACCCGGCTGAAATGCGCCGGCGCAATTATCGTGATGACAGCCGGCACGGCACGAGCAGCGCGGCAGGCATGGACATGGGCGGCCTGTCGCACCAGGCCTGTCTCGCCCGCCTGCTCGAGTTGATGCAATACGATCGATTGCGTGAAGAGCAGCGCGCGGCGCGCGCGCAAGGCAGATACCTCGGCATAGGCCTCGCCGCATTTGTCGAGACCACGGCGCCGGGCGCCGGCTTTTACGGTGCCGCCGGGGTACCCATCACGGCGCAGGATGGTTGCGCGCTGCGCCTCGAACCCTCGGGCGAAATCACCTGCCTCAGCAGTTCGACCGACCAGGGCCAGGGTGTCGAGACCGGGATACAACAACTCATCGCCGCGGCGATGACGCTGCCGCTTGCGGCGGTACGCATCGTGCGCGGCGACACACTGGCAACGCCGGTCGGCGGTGGCGCCTGGGCGTCGCGCGGTCTTACTGTCGGCGGGGAGGCAGCGCTCAACGCAGCCCAGGTGTTGCGTCAGCGTCTCGCTGCAGTGGCCGCGGCGGTGCTGGAAGTTGCTGCCGAGAGGCTGCTGCTGGCCGATGGCGCGTTCTCGGCAGCTGGCAAGCGCATCACATTGGTTGAGCTCGCGGCTTTGCTGCATTACCGCCAGCACGAGCTGCCACCCGGCGTGTCCGCCGATGCGACGGCTGTAGCGGTGTCCGTCCCGCTGAAGCCTTTTCTTGCCGCCAACGGCGTCCAGGCGAGCCTGGTCGAGCTCGATTCGGGCAGCGGTTTCATCACGTTGCTCAGGCACTGGGTGGTCGAGGATTGCGGCCGTGTCATCAATCCGCTGCTTGCCGACGAACAATTGCGCGGCGGCGTGGTGCAGGGCCTGGGCGCGGCCTTTTATGAGGAATGCCGCTATGACGCGCGCGGGCAGTTGCTGACCTCGACCATGGCCGACTATCTGGTGCCCATGGCCGGTGAGATGCCTGACATCGTCATCGCGCATATCGAGACGCCCGTCAGGGACACGTTGCTAGGCGGCAAGGGTGTCGGCGAAGCTGGGACGATCGGTGCGGGCGCCGCCGCGGCCAATGCCGTCAACGACGCGCTTGCGCCCTTTGGCTGCGCGCTCGGCGAGCAGCCCTTCACGCCCGAGCGTGTGCTGCGCGTCCTCGGCAAGGTCGCCTAGACCGATGCGCATCGTCGCCATACGCGAAGCCACCGTGCCGATAGGCGCGGCGATGCGAAATGCGGTGATTTCATTCCAGAGCATGACGGCGTCCGCGCTGGCCATTATCACCGACCGTGTGGTGGACGGGGCGCCGATCATCGGCTATGCCTTCGATTCCATCGGCCGCTATGGCAAGGGCGGCTTGCTGCGCGAGCGCTTCATCCCGCGCCTGCTGGCCGCGGTGCCAGAGTCCCTGCTGAGTGCGGACGGACTGATCGATCCGGAACTGTGCTGGCGCGTGGCAATGACAGACGAAAAAGACGGCGGGCATGGCGAGCGGCCTGGTGCCGTTGGCCTGCTTGACGCGGCGTTGTGGGATGTGCTCGCCAAGGCAAAGGGCCAGCCGCTGTGGCGCACGCTGGCTGATCGCTATGGCACCACTGGCGCCGGGCCGCAGATCCAAAGCTACGGTTCCTGCGGGCATTTCCAGGCCGATGGCAACGCCGGCAAGCTGCGCGACGAGGTTGCGCGCGCGCGTGACCTTGGTTATCGCACCATCAAGATCAAAGTCGACGGTCGCGACCTGCGCGGCGATGCATCGCGTATTGAGGCTGCGCTGGCTGTGCTGCCCGCTGCTGCAGACCTGGCGGTTGATGCCAACGGCAAGGCCGATGTCGATGACCTGCGCTGGATGCAAACGGTCGCCGGCTACGGTCTGGCGTGGATAGAAGAGCCGGCCTCGCCGCTCGATTACGCCGGCCTCGCGCGCCTTGCCGCAGATTGCGCGGTGCCGGTAGCTACCGGCGAAAACCTGTTCTCCTGGGACGATGCGCGCAACCTGTTGCGTTACGGCGGTCTGCGCCCGGCGCGCGACCGCATCCAGGTCGACATGCTGCTCGCCTACGGCATTCCCGAATACCGGCGCATCCTTTCGGGCTTTGAGGCGGCCGGATGGCAGCGCAGCGCCTTCTGGCCGCATGCCGGTCATTTGTTTGCCGCGCATGTGGTCGCGGGCCTGGGCCTGGGCAGCCAAGAGGCGGCACCAGATGCAGATCGCGTCTACGGCGGATTCTGGGACGGCACGGCAATTACCGAAGGGCAACTGTGCATTCCGGACATCCCTGGCGTGGGCTACGAGGCAAAGGCGAATCTTTACGGTGTATTGCGCGAGTTGGCGCTCGACGTGAACGCACCGCTGCGGTCAAACTGAAACTAGGCGTTATTTTTCGGAGAATCAATCATGGCAAAACTGCGGCATATCGCGATCTCGGTCCCGGACCTCGAACGTTCGGCCAAGTTCTATGAGGGCGCGTTCGGCATGAAGCGCGTCAATTTTGTCGAAACACCCTACGGCGACGGCCTGTCGCTGACCGATGGCGTGTTCAATCTGACGCTGCTGCATTTTCACACCGACGATGCCGCCGGCGATGAGCGCGGCAAGGACTTTGTCGGCATCCACCATTTCGGCTTCATCGTCGATGATCTCGAGGACATGAGCAAGAAAATAGAGGAATACGGCGGCAAGTTCCACCGCGAGTTGAAGGGCGGCGGCGGCGTCGATTTCGAGCGCAAGTTCCGCGATCCGGATGGTGTGATATTCGATATCTCGCACAAGGGCTGGATAGGCACCGGGTCTGTCTGAAGACACTGTTTCCATGAAACCGGCATTCGCATGAAGCCAGCACCGTTCGCCTACGCCCGCGCCGGTAGCGTCGAGGAGGTCTTCGACTGCCTTGCCACGCACGGCGATGAGGTTCGCCTGCTCGCCGGCGGGCAAAGCCTGCTCGCCACGCTGGCGCTGCGCCTGTCCGAGCCGGCCATGCTGCTCGACATCAACGGTATCAGCGCGCTGCGCTTTATCGAGCGCCGCGGCGATGTCATTGCCGTGGGCGCGCTGACGCGTTACTGTGACCTGGAAGCAAGCGCGCTGATGGCACAGCATGTTCCCCTGGTGGCGCAGGCGATACCGCACATTGCGCATGCGGCGATACGCAACCGCGGCACGATAGGCGGCAGTCTGGCGCTGGCCGATCCGGCGGCCGAGTTGCCCGCCTGCATGGTGGCGCTGCAAGCGGTCATTGTGGTTGCTGGTGCGGGCGGGGAGCGGCGCATTGCCGCGGAAGATTTTTTTCTCGGAATTTATGCCACGGCGCTGGCTCCGGGCGAGATGATCGTGCGCATTGAAATTCCGCTACCGCGGTCCGGCGCTGCAGCCAGGCTGGCCGAGTTCAGCCGCAGGCATGGTGACTACGCCATGGTCGGACTTGCCGCACAGGCGACCTTGCGCGCTACCGGGGCATTCGCGGCCTTGCGCCTGGTATTTTTCGGTTGCGGTGAGCGCCCGGTGCGCGCCTATGGCGCCGAGTTGCTGGTGCTAGGTGGCGGGGGCCTGCCCGCACCGACGCAGGCGCGCTTGCGCGAGGCGATGCAGGCGGATCTTGATCCGCAGTCCGATCTGCATGCCGGTGCCGACACGCGCCGCCACCTGGCAGCGGTGCTGGCCGAGCGCGCGCTGGCGGCGCTAGTCGCGCATAGCGTCTAGACTCGATGACAATGCAACAATCCCGCAGGAAACAGCATGGATAGATTAGCACTCACAACGGCGCCGCAGAACCTGACGGTGAGGTTGAGTGTCAACGGCAGGCGGATTGAGCGCGTGGTCGAGGCTCGTACCCACCTCGTCGACTTTTTGCGCGAGGCGCTGGGGCTCACCGGCAGTCACACCGGTTGCGAGCACGGCGTCTGCGGCGCCTGCACCGTGCGCCTGGACGGCGTCTGCGGCGCCTGCACCGTGCGCCTGGACGGCCGGATCGTGCGCGGCTGCCTGGTGCTGGCGGCGCAGGCCGACGGCGCCGCGGTCGATACCATAGAGGGCCTGACCGAGAGCGGCGAAATCGCCGACCTGCAAGAGGCTTTTGTACGGCGCAACGCGCTGCAATGCGGCTATTGCACGCCGGGCATGCTGATGTGCGCAGCCGAGTTGCTCGACAAGGCGCCGACCACAGACCGCGCGGCGATCCGCGCGCATATTTCAGGCAACTACTGCCGTTGTACCGGCTACGAGGCCATCGTCGACGCCATCGCCGATACCGCCGCGGCAAGGCGGGGGGGCTGACATGGACAGGCTGTCGCGTGGCTACGGCGCGGTGTTGACGTTTTTTGCGTCCATCGCCGGCGTGCTGTTGTTTGTCATGATGCTGCTCATTTGCGCCGACGTGCTGTCGCGCAACCTGCCGGCCGTCGGCTTCAAGCTGAAGTGGGCGAACGAGGTGTCCGAGTATGCGCTCTACCTGATCACTTATCTTTCGGCGCCCTGGTTGCTGCGCCGCGGCCAGCATGTGCGCGTCGACCTGCTGCTGCGCGGGCTGCCGCCCCAGCTGGCCTGGCTGATCGAGTGGCTGGCTGATGCGATGGGCCTCGCCATCAGCCTGGTTATTCTCTGGCACTCCGGGCTGATGCTGGCCGATGCATGGAAGAGCGGGGCGCTGGTGCTCAAGGAACTGGTGTTCCCCGAGTGGTGGCTGCTCGCGCCAGTGCCGGTGGCGGTGTTGCTGCTGACCATTGAATTCGTGTTTCGCATGCAGCGGCTCGCCACCGGCACGCGGCAAATGCGCGACGACGTGACTTCGGTCAGTTGAGGGAGGCGCGCTGATGAGCTGGCAACTGAGCCTGTGGCTGCTGCTGGGCGGCACCACCCTGCTGCTGTTCCTCGGGCTTCCGGTGGCCTATACCTTTTTCGGCATCAACATCGTTGGCGCGCTGTTGTTTCTCGGCGGTGACGCCGGATTGACGCAACTCGCGCGCAACGGCGTCGTCGCGGTCAGCAATTTTTCGCTGACGCCCATTCCGTTGTTTGTGCTGATGGGTGAAATCCTCTTTCACACCGAGCTCGCGCACAAGGCCATAGACGGCATTGAACGCATCATCCCGCGCGTGCCCGGACGCCTTGCCATCATTGCAGTGGTGGCCGGCACCGTGTTCTCGGCCATTTCCGGCTCGACCATCGCCACCACCGCAATGCTCGGCAGCCTGATGCTGCCGATGATGCTGTCGCGCGGCTACCACCCTTCGCTGTCGATGGGGCCCATCATGGCGATAGGCGGCGTTGACATGCTGATCCCGCCCTCGGCGCTGGCGGTTCTGCTGGGCAGCCTCGCCGGCATCTCGATTTCCAAGCTGCTGCTGGGCGGCGTGATCCCGGGCCTGATCCTGGCGGTGTTTTTCATCGGCTACATCATGTTTTCGGTCAGGCTCAATCCCGCGCTCGCACCGCCCGACGAGCAGGTGATGTTGCATACAGGCTGGCAGCGCTGGGGCATGTTCTTCAAATACGTGCTGCCGCTGTCGTCGATTTTCGTCATCGTCGTCGGCTTGATGACCGGCGGTTTTGCCACGCCGACCGAGGTCGCAGCGGTCGGCGCGTTTGCCACCATCGTGCTCGCCATGTGCTATCGCGCGCTGACCTTGCAGAATCTTTGGCGTTCGCTGATGGGCTCGGTGGCGATCTCCGGCATGATCCTGTTCATCATCGTCGCAGCGACGACCTTCTCGCAGGTGCTGAGTTTTTCCGGCGGCACTTCGGGCATGATCGATCTGATCGGAGGTTCCGGCCTGTCGCCGGCGGTGGTGTTGGCGATCATGATGGCGGTGCTGATTTTCCTCGGGCTGTTTGTCGATCAGGTCAGCACCATGCTGCTGACGCTGCCGTTTTTCATGCCGGTGGTGAAGCGTCTCGGCATAGACGAAACCTGGTTCGGCGTGATGTTCCTGATGTGCATGCAACTGGGGTTGCTGCTGCCGCCGCACGGCATGCTGCTCTACACCATGAAGAGCGTGGCGCCAAGGCACATCCGCATGGGCCAGGTGTTCGTGGCGGTCATCCCCTATGTGGGCTTCAGTATGCTGCTGCTGGCGGCGATCTTTTTCTTTCCGGCCATCGCGACCTGGTTTCCAAATGCGCTGATACGCTGATACGCTGAAAGGCACCGCCTGCTCGGCGTCGCGAGCCTGGCGAATCTGCGGTAACTATCGCCTGCTTGCGCGCAAGGCTGTACCCTGTTGGCACTGACAACCCTTGTCCGGTTACGCCATGCACAGATTCTTGCTCTCGTTTGTCCTGGTTTTCTCGCTTGCGCTGCCCTCCGCAGGCGTACGCGCGCAGTCTGCCGCAGCGGCTCCGGCGCTCCAGGCTGTGGTTGACGGGCCGCATCGCGACCCGGCCAACCGCTTGCGTGACCGCTACCGCCATCCGCTGGAAACGCTGTCGTTCTTCGGCATTCGTGAGGACATGACGGTCATCGAAATTTCGCCCGGTGCGGGCTGGTACAGCGAAATCCTCGGTCCCCTGCTGTATGACAAGGGCAGGCTGATACTTGCCGGCGGCGCGACGGCGGGTCTGCGTGGCCGTGTCGCCGACAAGACCGGGGTGCTCGGCAGGGCAAGCCTGGTGGAGTTTCGGCCGCCAGCTTTTTGGCCGCCACAGGGGGATGCTGCGCAGACGCCGCAGGGCGCGGACATGGTGCTGACCTTTCGCAATGTGCACAACTGGATCAGCGCCGGGACTGTTGAGGCGGTGTTTTCCGGCATGTACCGCGCGCTCAAGGCGGGCGGTGTGCTGGGGGTGGTGGAACATCGTGCGAACCCTGCATTGCCGGTGGATCCGCGCGCCGGCAACGGCTATGTGCACGAGGCGCAGGTCATTGCGTTTGCCGAGGCGGCGGGATTTCGGCTCTCGGCGCGCTCTGAGGTCAACGCCAACCCGAGTGACACCAAGGATTACCCCGGCGGCGTATGGACGCTGCCACCGACGCTGCGCATGGGCGGTGTCGAGCGCGACAGGTACCTTGCCATCGGCGAGAGTGATCGCATGACGCTGCGCTTCGTCAAGCCGTGACCGGCCTGCGCATGCAGGGCTTGCTGCTTGTTGCGGCGCAGTTTGCGCTGATCGGCTGGCTAATCTGGCCCTTCACACCGCAAACCTGGTCGCCACCGGCAATGCTGCTTGCCGGTGCCGCGCTGGTGCTGGGGGTGTGGACGCTGGCCCACAACCGACCGGGCAATTTCAATATCCGGCCCGAGCCCAAGGCCTCCGCGCGCCTCGTCACCAGCGGCCCGTACCGCTTTATGCGCCACCCGATGTATTCCGCGCTGCTGTTGTTCGCCGTCGCCGAGGTGATCGCCTATGCCGATGCGCTGAAGCTCGCCGCCTGGCTGGCGCTTGCGCTGGTGTTGTTGTGCAAGTCGGTACTCGAAGAGCGCGGTCTTGCCGTGCAGTTTGCCCACTACCCGGCCTATGCCGCGCGCGTGCGCCGCCTGATCCCGTGGGTGTTTTAGGCGAGAAACGGCGCTTAATGCCGGAAGCGTGCGCTGTACGCCCTCTCCCTGTCCCTCCCCCGCGAGGGGGGGGAGGGAAGCTGCTGAGTATCGTGGTCAGTCAGAGTGCTCCGACCTGACCAAGATAGGCGAAGACCTGCTGATCCAGGTCCGGTGCAAGGCAATCGAAGGCCCGCAATTCGGGCATGGAGCGCAGCCAGGTGAGTTGGCGCTTGGCCAACTGGCGCGTGGCGAACACGCCCTTGTCGCGCAGCGTGGCTCGGTCATAGTCGCCGGCAAGATATGCCCACGCCTGGCGGTAGCCAACGCAGCGCATTGCCGGAAGATCGACATGCAATGCCTTATTTTTTTGCAGTTCCTGCAATTCCTCCACCAGCCCTGCCGCCAGCATGCTGTCAAAGCGCGCGGCAATGCGCTGGTGCAGCACGGCGCGCTCGGACGGAGCGAGTGCGATGCCGATCAGGCGCACCGGCAGGTCGAGCAGCGCGCCGCTGCGTTGCTGCAGCGAAGACAGTGGTTTGCCGGTGAGGTGGTGGACTTCCAGCGCGCGCTGGATGCGCTGGGCGTCGGTCGGCTTGAGTCTCGCGGCTGTTGGCGGGTCTACTTCGGCGAGCCGCGCATGCATGTGCGGCCAGCCGTGGCGCGTGGCCTCGAGCTCAAGCGTGGCACGCAGCGCCGGATCGGCCTGCGGCAGTTCGGACAAGCCCTCGCGCAGGCTCTTGAAGTACAACATGGTGCCGCCCACCAGCAGGGGCGTGCGGCCGCGGGCGCAGATCTCCTGCAGCAGGCGCAGCGTGTCGGCGCGAAAGCGTGCCGCCGAATAGGCGTCGGTCGGGTCGAGGATGTCAATGAGGTGGTGCGGCACAGCCGCGCGTTCGGCCGCCGTGGGTTTGGCCGTGCCCACGTTCATGCCGCGGAACACCTGGGCTGAGTCAACGCTGATGATTTCAACCGCATGGCGCGCGGCGATGGCCATGGCGAGGGCGCTCTTGCCGCTGGCGGTGGGGCCCAGCAGCGCGATGGCGGGCGGCAGGGGCTCGGCCTGGTCACCCATGGGGGGGCGGATTGACGAGGCAGCCCATTTTTTTCAGTGTGCCGATGGCTGAAAACCCGCTACTGGCGCGCCTTTCCAGCCTATTTTCTGTCGCGTCAGGGCGTGGGGAAGGATCCGCAAGCATGCATAATGGTGCGACCCGCAACATACGCAAGGGTGCGTTCATCGCCCGCGCATGAACAGTTTGTCGAGGTCGGCGAGGCTCATCTGGTACCAGGTCGGGCGGCCGTGGTTGCACTCACCGGCGCGCTCGGTCTGTTCCATTTCACGCAGCAGCGCATTCATCTCGGTGAGTGTGAGGTTGCGGTTGGCGCGCACCGCGCCGTGGCAGGCGAGGGTCCCGAGCAGCTCGTTCTGGCGTTCGGTGAGCATGCGCGTGGCGCCGTACTCGCGCACGTCGCTGAGCAGCGCGCGGGCGAGTTCGGGGATGTCAGCCGAGGTCAGCATGGCCGGCACCGCGCGTACCGCCAGTGCCGTCGGTGACAGCGGGCTGATGTCGAAACCGATTTTCTGCAAGGCGTCGCCGTGCTCCTCCGCAGTGGCCACCTCCAGGCTGTCGGCATTGAAGGTGACCGGGATCAGCAGTTTTTGCGTTGCCATTTCGCGCAGGTCGAGCGCGAGCTTGAGTTTTTCGTAGAGGATGCGCTCGTGTGCGGCGTGCATGTCCACCAGTACCAGGCCGGCGCTGTTTTGCGCCAGGATATAGATACCGTGCAATTGCGCGACGGCGTACCCGAGCGGCTGCTCGGCGGCGGGGACCGGCGATGCCGTGGCAGCAGGCGCCATGCCGGCGGAGAACATCGCCGCATAGGCCGCCACCGGTTGCGCCACGGCGAACGCGGTCTGTTCGCGCATGTAAGGCAGCGGCGGCGTTCCCGCCCAGGACGGCTTGCCCATAGCAGCGCCGAAACCCGATGCGGATCCGCCGAAGGAGCCCGCGCCCGATCCGCTGTTTGGCGTGGCGGCAAAGCCCACCGTCGCCGCGGGCGTGTCGGCTGCCGTGCCCGAGAGCGCGCGTGACACGCTGTGAAATACAAACTGGTGCACCGGGCGGCTGTCGCGAAAGCGCACCTCGGTTTTTGCCGGGTGCACATTGACATCAACGCCGTGCGGGTCGATCTGGACAAAGATCACGTAAGCGGGGTGGCGGTCGCCATGCAGTTGATCTTGGTAGGCCGCGCGCAGCGCATGCACGAGAAGCTTGTCGCGTACGAATCGGCCGTTGACGAACACATATTGGTGGTCGCGTGAACCGCGTGCCTGGGCCGGCGAGCCGGCAAGGCCGCTAAGCCTGAGGTCGCCGGCGGCGGCGTCGACTGTGCGCGCACCGGCGGCGAACTCCTCGCCCAGGATGGCCGCGACGCGGCGGGTTGCATCGCTCGCGGCAAGATGCCAGGAAACGCGGCCGTTGTGCTTCAGGCTCATCGCTACATCCGGGCGCGACAGCGCGACGCGCTTGAATTGGTCTTCGCAATGCGCGAATTCGGTCGCTTCAGTCTTGAGGAATTTGCGCCGCGCCGGCGTGTTGAAATAAAGATCATCGACGTCGATGCTGCTGCCCGGAGGATGGGCCGCCGGTTGCGGCGCGTCGGCGGGGCCGCCGGCGGCGGCGATGGACCAGGCGTGCGCGGCATCGCCGGTGCGACTGGCGAGGGACACCCGCGCCACCGAGGCGATGCTGGCCAGCGCCTCGCCGCGAAACCCGAGCGACATCACAGCCTCCAGGTCGTCGAGGCTGGCGATCTTGCTGGTGGCGTGGCGGGCGAAGGCAAGAGGCATGTCCTCTTTGGTGATGCCGCCGCCGTTGTCGGTAACCTTGATGCTCTTCACGCCACCCTGTATGAGGGTCACGCTGATTTCGGTTGCGCCCGAATCGAGACTGTTCTCGAGCAGTTCCTTGAGCACCGAGGCCGGGCGCTCCACCACCTCGCCGGCGGCGATCTGGCTGATGAGGGTGTCGGGTAACAGGTGGATTGCGGGCATGGGATGGGCAAGGAGTGATTGAGCGGCATCGACCGATGTCCGTTCTGATGTCCGCTCAAATCGACGACAAAAACAATTATACAGTCGGTAGAATGCGGGCCTTGATCGTATTCCGGAACGCCCATGGATTTGCTGATGCAGTTGATGGACCTGTTGTTGCACCTAGACAAGCACCTGGCGGCATTGCTGACGCAATACGGCACCTGGATTTATGTCATTCTGTTCCTGATCATATTTTGCGAAACCGGCCTGGTGGTGATGCCCTTCCTGCCCGGAGACTCGCTGCTGTTTGTGGCCGGCGCGCTGTGGGCGGCATCGGACATGAATCCGCATGCGCTGGTGCTGGTGCTGGTGGTCGCCGCGATTCTTGGTGACACCGTCAATTACGCCATCGGCAACTATCTGGGCCCCAAGGTCTTTCACTGGGAGGACTCACGCTGGTTCAACCGCAAGGCCCTCGATCGCACCCACGCTTTCTACGAAAAACACGGCGGCAAGACCATCATCATTGCGCGCTTCCTGCCTTTTGTACGCACCTTTGCACCGTTTGTGGCGGGCGTGGGCAGCATGACTTACTCGCGTTTTCTCACCTATAACGTGGTCGGTGCGCTGGTCTGGGTGGTGTCGCTGGTGTATGCGGGCGTGTTCTTCGGCAACCTGCCGGTCATTCGCAATAACCTGACTGCTGTGATTCTTGTAATCATCGGGGTGTCCTTGTTGCCGCTGGTATTTGCATTCCTGCGCGAGAAACTGCGCAAAGCCTGAGTGCCCCGGGTTTGTGCCCCGGGTTCGTTCAAGCGCGGCTCTGAAGTTCCTGAAGTTCCTTAAACGCCGGGGCGCGCAGACACAGTCCTGGCCCTAGAAGCATTGCGTGTGTGCGGATGCAGGGCCTGTTCAGCGCGATGCGTTGGCGGCCAGGTTGGTGCGGCTTGGCGACTTTGCGCCGGGGGTTGGCGCCTCCAAGGCGGAGGTGCCGGTAGTCCTTTTCGCCGGCTCCCCGGCATCGGACGTGACCACGGGGCGTGTAAGAGGCGGGTTTTTCGCGAAGTAGCGCTTTATTCCCTGGAAAATCGCCTGCGCCATTTTTTCCTGGTAGCCCTGGTCATTGAGCCGTTGTTCTTCTTCCGGATTGCTGATGAACGCGGTCTCGACCAGGATAGAAGGGATGTCCGGGGCTTTGAGCACGGCGAAGCTCGCCTGCTCGGCGTGCGCCTTGTGCAGGGTATTGATGGCGCCCAGCTCGGCAAGCACCGAGCGCGCCAGTTTGAGGCTGTCGTTGATCTGGGCCGTCTGCGACAGGTCGAGCAGGGTCTGCGCGAGGTACCGATCCTTGACCGCGATGTTGACGCCGCCTATCAGGTCGGCGTCGTTTTCCTTTTTTGCCAGCCATTTTGCCGCGCTTGATGTTGCGCCGCGCTCGGACAGCACAAATACCGAGGAGCCGCGTGCGTGCGGCTTGATGAAGGCATCGGCGTGAACGGATACAAACAAGTCGGCCTTGACGCGACGCGCTTTTTCAACCCGCCCGCCAAGGGGGATGAAGTAGTCGCCGTCGCGTGTCAGCACCGCGCGCATGTTCGGTTCGGCATCGATCACCGTCTTGAGTTTTCGGGCGATGGTGAGGGTGATGTTTTTCTCATAGCTGCCGTGATGACCGCGGGCACCCGGATCCTCGCCACCGTGTCCGGCGTCTATGACAACGGTGATAAGACGTGCGACACCGGACCCTTTGCCATTCTTGCCCTCGGACTTGCTGTCAGCCGGTTTGTTCTCCGCCACGGCGGTCGTTGGCGTCGTGGAGGGCAAGGGTGCGGGATCAGTTTTCCCAGCTTGGGCAGGGTCGGATTTTCTGGCTGCCCCGGATGCCTCTGACTGCGGGGCGGCGGGTTTGTCCAGCAAGGCCATCAGCGGATCGGTTGCAAGCGCGGGGTAGACATCGAGCACCAGGCGATGGCCGTATTCGCCGACCGGCTTGAGTGTGAATATCTGCGGCTTGACCTCGGTCTTGAGGTCGAAGACCACGCGTACGACGCCGGGCTTGTAGCGACCGGCGCGTATCGATGCGATGAATGGATCGTCGGGCAGAAGCTTGCCGGTGAGTTCCTGCTGCACGCTGGCGAAGTCGAAGTTCTCGATGTCGAGCACCAAGCGTTCGGGATTTTTTACCGACAGTAATTCGTGTCGTATCGGTGCCTTGGACTCGAGTGTGATGCGGGTGTAGACCGGCGAGGGCCAGATGCGCACGGCTTTGATGGTGTTGGCTGTTGTATCGGGCGCGGGTGGGGCTGCGGCGATGGCGTGTACGGCAAAGGCGATCAGGAACAGCGGAACTATAGTGAAGAAAAGGACCCGCAGTGCAACATGCGTTATGAGGAGGATGCGGGCTGCAAAGCGATTAGACAATTTTCCCCTGATGCGCTGTTGGCGCTGATCTTAAGGTTCCGTCCACCGCCTTGGCGCTGGTCGGGTATGGCGATCGATATATCGAGGTCGGCAGGTGGCAATAAACCCGCAGCTTTTTCCGGCCACTCAACCAGGCAAACTGCGCTGCCATCAAAGTGCTCTCGAAAACCCGCACCCTGCCATTCCTCAGGGTCTCGGAATCGATAAAAATCAAAGTGGTACAAGTATAACTTAGAAATGACGTAAAGTTCAACCAATGCATAAGTCGGACTTTTTACCCGCCCACCGTAACCAGCTGCGGCCAGCAGGGCGCGTACCAGGGTGGTTTTGCCGCTGCCAAGGTCGCCGGAAAGATAAATTTTGAGCCCCGGGTGCAGCAAGCCTGCCAGTTGCACGCCAAGGCGCTCGGTCGCGGCCAGGTCGGGCAGGTGCAGGGTCAAGGCTTTAATATGATCAGGATGAGTCAAACGCAGGAACCCCTAAACAAGGACGCGGCCAAAGAGCCGGCGAAGAGCGCGGTCGATTACGCCATGCTGGCCGCCGCTATCAAGGCTTGGGGGCGCGAGCTTGGCTTCGGCGCGGTCGGCGTAGCCGATTGCGATCTCGCCATCGCCGAAAAACGGCTTGCCGATTGGCTGGCAAAGGGTTTTCACGGCGAGATGGATTATATGGCAAGGCATGGCACGCGGCGCTCGCGTCCGCAGGAACTGGTGCCCGGAACCCTGCGCGTTATCTCAGTTCGCCTCGACTATCAACATCAAGCTGACGCAGGTGCCGAAGCGTGGGGCGTTATAGCCGATGCAGACAAGGCCTATATCGCGCGCTACGCCCTCGGCCGCGACTATCACAAGGTGTTACGCGGACGTCTGCAGACGCTGGCCGATCGCATCCAGGCTGAGGTCGGGGCCTTCGGTCACCGGGTGTTTGTCGACTCGGCGCCCGTTATGGAGGTGGAGATCGCCACCCGGGCCGGGCTTGGGTGGCGCGGCAAGCATACGCTGCTGCTTTCGCGCGAGGCGGGGTCTTTGTTCTTTTTGGGCGAGATCTACACCGACCTGCCTTTGCCGACTGACGTTCCCCTGGCCGAGCATTGCGGCAGTTGCACCAAGTGTATTGATGTCTGCCCGACGCAGGCGATTGTCGGGCCGCGTGAACTGGATGCGAGGCGTTGCATTTCCTATCTCACCATAGAGCTCAAAGGTTCCATCCCGGTCGCGTTGCGACCGCTCATTGGCAACCGTGTTTATGGTTGTGATGACTGCCAGCTGGTGTGTCCCTGGAACAAGTACGCCCAGGTCAGCGCAGAGCCCGATTTCCGTGTGCGTCATGGCCTGGATAACGCGCAACTGGCGGATCTTTTTGCCTGGACCGAGCGCGAATTCCTTGAGCGCACCGCCGGTAGTGCGATTCACCGCATCGGCTATGAGCGCTGGTCGCGCAATCTGGCGGTTGGCCTGGGCAACGCACCTTCGGGGGAGGTGACCTTGAGGGCTTTGCGCTCGCGGGAGGAAGACCCGTCGGCCTTGGTGCGCGAGCATGTCGCCTGGGCGCTGGCCCGGCACGCCGGTAGCGGCCCGAGCTGAATTCGGACGGCGCGGGCTAGTCTGCAGCAGCTTCGGCGCGCGCCAGGGCGTAAGCGGGAGCGCGACTGCAACCCCCCCCCCGCCTTGTGCGACTTTCCAGTCGGCTTGGCCGCCCCTTCTGGTGTTAGTGGGCGCTATTTAATCGCGGCCGCTGCCAGCTTAAAGTCCTGAATTTAAAACCTAGTTGAAGTAAAATGCCGCGCTGCGAGGAACAATTACGGAATCATTGCGGAAAAATCGGGCAAACGGGCCGGCGGAAATTGCGGCGCGTGCCCAGTTGAGATGGGCCGGGAAGACCTCGCACCATAACGGCTCAAATTCCAGTTCCCCTTAGCAATATGCAAGAGCAATAGCGATACCGGACTCGGGGGCGGCAGCCGCCGGGGTAATTACTTTTTATTTTTTAGGGCAACAATCATGGCCAGGCAGAAAGAGCTCAAACTCTACCGCAACATCGGCATCATCGCGCACATTGACGCGGGCAAGACGACGACTACCGAGCGCGTGCTCTACTACACCGGCAAAAAGCACCAGATCATCGACGTGCATGACACCAAGGACGGCAAGAGCAGCACGACGACCGATTACCTCGAGCAAGAGCGCAAGCGCGGCATCACCATCCAGAGCGCCGCCGTCTCGACCGAGTGGAAGGGCTACCAGATCAACATCATCGACACGCCCGGGCACGTCGATTTCACCATTGAGGTGAACCGTTCGCTGCGTGTGCTCGATGGCGCCGTGGTGGTGTTTGACGGCGTGGCCGGCGTGGAGCCGCAGACCGAGACCAACTGGCGCCTGGCCAACCAGTACAACGTGCCGCGTATGTGCTACATCAATAAAATGGACCGCATGGGCGCCAACTTTGCCCACTGCGTCAAGGGCATCAAGGAGCGCCTTGGCGCCAATATCCTGCTGTGCCAGATCCCCATCGGCAGTCACGACGAATTTGTCGGCATGGTCGACCTGGTGGCTGGCGTGGGTTATGTCTGGGCCTCGGAAGACAAGGACAGCGTGTGGGAGACGGTGCCCCTTGACAAGCTCAAGGAGCGCTTCAAGTTTACCGCCACCGCCGACAACGACTGGATCGACCGCGTTCCGGAGCTGCGCAAGGAAATGCTCGAGTCGGCACTGGCGCTCGATGATGACGCCTTCATGGAATTTGTCGAAAACGACAAGTTCGATCCGGCCGTGCTCAAGGCCTGCATCCGCAAGGGTGTGGTCAGCGGCCAGCTGATGCCGATTTTCTGCGGCTCGTCGTTCAAGAACAAGGGCGTGCAGCAGCTGCTCGATGGCGTGATCGACTACATGCCCTACCCGGGCGAGAATGGTGGCATCACGCTCGTGAACGAGGACGGCAAATCGGTTGGCGTGCAGGAAGTCACGGACGACGCCCCGGCGCGCGCCCTGGCCTTCAAGGTCATCAACGACCAGTTCGGCACGCTCACCTTTGTGCGTGTTTATTCCGGTGTGATCAAGAAGGGCGACAACCTTTACAACGTCACGCGCAGCAAGAAAGAGCGTATTGGTCGCATCGTCGAGGTGCAGGCCAACATCACCAAGGATATCGATGAAGCGCGCGCCGGTGACATCTGCGCCTTCGTGTCGATGAAGGACACCGAGACCGGCGATTCGCTGTGCGACCCGGACCATCCGGTACTGTTGGAGCGCATGCGCTTTCCCGACCCGGTTATCAGCGTGTCGGTCGAGCCCAAGACGCGTGCCGACATCGACAAGATGTCGACCGCGATCTACAAGATGGTCAAGGCTGACCCGTCATTGCGTCTTAACGTCGACCAGGAGACCGGCCAGACGGTGTTGCGCGGCATGGGCGAGTTGCACCTTGAGATCACCATCGACCGCATGCGTACCGAGCTGGGCGTCGAGGCGGTGATGGGCAAGCCCAAGGTCAGCTTTCGCGAAGCCTTCGGCAAGATTGTCGAGCATATCTACACGCACAAAAAGCAATCGGGCGGTTCGGGCCAGTTCGCCGAGGTGAAAATGGTGTTCGAGCCCCTCGGTGCCGGCGAGGGCGTGCATTTCTCGGATGAGGTCACCGGCGGCCGTATTCCGCGCGAATACATCCCCGCGGTCGAGCATGCCATCCGCACCGAGAGCAAGAAGGGCCAGATCGCCGGCTACGAAGTGGTCGACTTCAAGGCGCGCCTGCTCGATGGCAAATTCCACGACGTCGACTCCTCGGCGCTGGCATTTGAAATCGCCGGCCGCAGCTGCTTTCGCGAGGCGCACAGGATGGGTAAGCCCAAGCTCCTCGAGCCGGTGATGGGCGTCGAGGTGGTGACCGAAGCGGAGTATCTTGGCGACATCATCGGCGACATCAACCGTCGTCGCGGTCAGGTCACCGACCAGGGCCAGAAGGGCCCGTCAGCGTTTGTGCAGGGCTTTGTCCCGTTGGCCGAGATGTTCGGCTATATCAACTTCCTGCGCTCCACCACCAGCGGTCGCGGCACCTTCACCATGGAATTTGCCCACTACGCCGAAGTACCCGCCGGGCTCGTGGACAAGCTCATGGAAAAGGAAGCCAAGTAAGCCGTTTTTCATCGGGCTTTCCTGGAAAAATAAAAAAGCGGGCTTGCCCGCTTTTTTATTTGGTGCGTCCCCTGCACCGTCTTTGCGTGGCTGAAACACGGTTAAAATTTTGCCCATGAATATCCGCCAGGTCAAAATCGAGTTCAACGCCGAACAGGACCGTTTGCTGGCGCGTTTCGCCACCAATGAGGGGGCCGAGTTGCGGCTGTGGTTGACGCGCCGCTGCGTCAGGCTGTTATGGCCCATCCTGATCAAGATGGCGGAAAGCGCACCGGCAATCGTCACGCAGGCGGCGCCCGAAGCGCGCAAGGCGCTGCTGGGCATGGAGCACGAGAAGGCGTTGGCGCAGGCCGACTTTGCCACCCCCTACAAAGAAGAGGCTGACAGCTACCCGCTGGGTACCGAGCCCATGCTGGTGGCGCGTATGAGCAGCGGGCGCTCGGCCGAGGGGCAGAACGTGCTCACGCTGTTGCCGCGTGAGGGGCAAGGACTCAATCTGGGTCTTGACTACAAGCTGTTGCACGGCATCACCAGCCTGCTACACCAGGCGGTGATGAAAGCGGAGTGGGATATGCCTTTGGTCCTGCCCGGTTCAATGGCCGCGAGCACCGCGGATGTTGCGCCCAAACTGCTCAATTAGGGCTGTTCGATGTGCTAATGAGCTGGAAATCGGCTCCAGGTAAGGCTTTCCAGCCGGTGCCTTGCAGCGATGGCGTGACCGGGCGAGGGCGGGCTGTCGGTGGCCGGAGGCCGCTTATTCCACGCCCATTGTCTCGAGTTCTTCCTGCAGAGTCAGCCACTCGCCTTCTGCCTGTTGCAGCGCACCGTCAACACGCGCTGCTTCAAATAGGGCCGCCTGGATTTTCTCGCGGTCATCTCCTGTGTAGAAGCCTTCGCTTGCCAGCAGTGCTGCGAGCCGCGCTTTTTCGTTTGAGAGTTGCGCCATACGTTTTTCCGCCGCTTCGACTTTGCGCAGCACGCCTTTTTTCCTGGCAAATGACGCGTTGCGCGCCTGCGCTTCGTTACGGCGCTGGTCGCGGCGGTTGACGGTGCCACCGTCGTCGCCAGTGCCGGTTTTCTGGCCGGCGCGTGCCTCGGTGAGCCAGTCACGGTAATCGTCGAGGTCGCCATCAAATGGCTGGACGCGGCCGTCGGCGACCAGCATCAGCGTGTCAGTGGTGGTACGGATGAGGTGGCGGTCATGGGAAACCAGAACCAGGCCGCCCTCGTATTCTGAGAGCGCCAGCGTCAGCGCGTGCCGCATATCCAGGTCAAGGTGGTTGGTCGGTTCGTCGAGGAGCAACAGGTTGGGTTGCTGGCGCACGATGATGGCCAGCGCCAGGCGCGCGCGCTCACCGCCTGAAAAATATTCCACGGTGCCGCTGACCATGTCCCCGCGAAAGTCAAAGCTGCCGAGAAAATCGCGCAAGTCCTGTTCGCGCGCGGTGGGCTCAAGGCGCATCAAGTGGCGCAGCGGACTCTCGTCATTGCGCAGGGCCTCAAGTTGGTGCTGGGCGAAGTAGCCGATTTTCAGGTTCTTGCCCTCGCGTCGATTTCCGGCGATCGGGGGCAGCATGCCGGCGAGCGTCTGGATTAATGTCGATTTGCCCGCGCCATTGGCGCCAAGCAGGCCGATGCGCGAGCCCTCGGGAATGGACAGTGTGGTGCTCTGTATGACCGTCTTGTCGCCGTAGCCGGCTACGGCGTCCTCGAGGGAGAGCAGCGGGTTGGGGCTTGCCCTGATGTCGGCGAACCGGAAGGTGAAGGGGGTGTCGACGTGGGCCGGGGCGATGATTTCCATGCGCGCCAGCGCTTTCATGCGGCTTTGCGCCTGGCGCGCCTTGGTTGCTTTGGCGCGGAAGCGTTCGACGTAGGAGTGCAGGTGGGCGATTTCGCGCTGCTGTTTCTGGTAGGCCGACTGCTGGTTTGCCAGTTGGGAGGCGTATTGAACCTCGAAATCGGAGTAGTTGCCGGTGTAGAGCTTGAGTTTCTGCAGTTCGACGTAAATGATCGAGGTGACCGCCGCATCAAGAAATTCGCGGTCGTGGGAAATCAAAAACAAGGTGCCGCGGTAGTTGCGCAGCCAGTTCTCAAGCCAGATGACGGCGTCAAGATCGAGGTGGTTGGTTGGTTCGTCCAGCAGCAGCACATCGGAACGGCACATCAGCGCCCGTGCCAGGTTAAGGCGCATGCGCCAGCCGCCGGAGAATTCGGCCACGGGTGTGGTTTGCTGGCTGGCTGAAAAACCGAGCCCGTGCATCAGCGCGGCGGCGCGCGCGGCCGCGCCATAGCCCAGGGCGTGTTCGTAGCGTTCATGTTCGAGCGCCAAGCGCTCGCCATCGCCGCTTTTTTCGGCGGCGGCGATGGCCGCCTCTATGGCGCGAAGCGCGGTGTCGCCGTCAGTGACGTATTCGATCGCCGCTTGTATGGTCGATGGCACTTCCTGGGCGACGTGGGCTATGGTGAGGCCCGCCTGCATGTCAAGGTCGCCGGTCTCCGAATGCAACTCGCCCAGCATAAGCGCGAACAGGCTCGATTTGCCGCAGCCGTTGGCGCCGACAAGTCCGATGCGCATGCCGGCGTGAACCATCAGGTCGACATCGCGTAACAGCACTTTGATGCCGCGTTGCAGGGTGAGTTTGCGCAGAGTGATCAAATCGGCATGCCGGAGCGGAAAAGGGCCGGATTATACGGGGGGAATCATCCCCGGGGCGCACCAAACTGGGGAAATCGCTGAAATGGCGGCGTACAGGGCAGACGCGGAGCTTCACAGGGTGGGTCTGCTATACTCTCGGACTTATTCGTGTACGCGGTTTGTGCTTAACGGCACCCGCAAGCATTCGTGTCACCGTGAGCCTAGCGTAATTTGCGTAACTCGCGTAACCCGCACGAGTTCTGGGCACGCTGAAACGAAGAATTACCCTAGGAGCGTATGAGCGACACCCCGCACGCCACGTCTTTTGACGAGTTAGGCCTGCTGCCCGAATTGCTGAGGGCGGTAAAAGAGAGTGGCTACACCCGGCCTACGCCAATCCAGGCACAGGCCATCCCGATCGTTCTGTCCGGACGCGACATGATGGGCGGCGCCCAGACCGGCACAGGCAAGACCGCCAGCTTTACGCTGCCTATTTTGCAGCGGCTTGCCCGCCACGCCAACACATCAGCTTCGCCGGCGCGCCATCCGGTGCGCGCGCTGATTCTTGCCCCCACGCGCGAGCTTGCGGCGCAGGTCGAGGAGAGTGTCAAAACCTACGCCAAGTACCTGCCCATCAAAAGCGTGCAGATTTTCGGCGGCGTCAATATGGATCCGCAGACGCAGGCGCTAAGAAGCGGCGTCGAAATCGTGGTCGCCACGCCGGGCCGCCTGCTCGACCACGTGCAACAGCGCACCATCAACCTGTCGCAGGTCGAGGTGCTGGTGCTCGATGAGGCCGACCGCATGCTCGACATGGGTTTTATTCCAGACGTCAAGCGCATCATCAGTCTTTTGCCCAAACAGCGACAGGGCCTGCTTTTTTCGGCGACTTTCTCGGATGAAATCAAGAAACTCGCCGATGCGATGCTCAACGCCCCGGTGCTGATCGAGGTTGCGAGGCGCAATGCAGTCACCGAACTCATCACTCACATCGTTCATCCGGTCGCGCGCGAGAAAAAGCGCGAGTTGCTGGTGCACCTGATAAAATCGCGCAACCTCAACCAGGTTCTGGTGTTTTGCGGCACGCGTCTTGGCACCAACCGGCTTGCCTACCAACTCAATCACGAGGGTGTGCATGCTGCGGCGATCCACGGCGACAAGACGCAAAGCGAGCGCATGCAGGCGCTGGAGGAGTTCAAGACCGGCAAGGTTGGCGTGCTGGTGGCCACCGATGTGGCGGCACGCGGTCTGGATATCGTTGAATTGCCCTATGTGGTGAATTTCGAACTACCCAGCGTGCCCGAGGACTATGTCCATCGTATCGGTCGAACCGGCCGTGCCGGCTCGGCCGGCGAGGCGATCTCGCTGGTGTGCTCGGAAGAGCACGACCGGCTGGGCGCGATCGAAAAAATCATCAAACAGTCGATTCCGCAAAGCCTCGTTCCGGGCTTCGAGCCCAATGCGCGCGAGGTGCCTTCGTATTCACCCGGTCGCGGTCGTGAAGCTCGGGACGGTGGCGGCGGTCGCGGTCGTGGCGAACGGCCCAGTCTCACGCGTGCTGAGCGTCCGGAGCGCTCCGAGCGTCCCGCCCATGCTGAGCGCAGTGAGCGGCCGCCAGCCAGATCACGTCAGGCCGGCAAGCCGCAGGATCCCTTGTTCAGCAAACCCTATGAGCCCCAGGTGGCACCGGCTTCGTCGCAGCCGCAGCAGCCCGATGCGCCGCGTTCTTCCAGCCGGCCGGTGCGCCAGGTGGCCGCCTTGTTGGGTGGAATTCGCAAGACCCCGTAGATCCGGCCAATGAATCTCGATCGCGTCAGCTCCGGCCTGGCTGTTCCGGATGATTTCAACGTCATTATTGAAATCCCGATGAATGCCGACCCGGTTAAGTACGAAGTGGACAAGGCGACCGGCGCCTTGTTTGTCGATCGTTTTATGATGACTTCGATGCATTACCCGTGCAATTACGGCTACGTCCCCCACACGCTGTCGATGGACGGCGATCCGGTAGATGTGCTTGTCATCACCCCGTTCCCGGTCACGACGGGTGCGGTGATTCGTTGCCGCCCTATCGGCCTGCTCAAGATGGAAGACGAAGCGGGCCAGGATGCGAAGCTGCTGGCCGTGCCTATCGACAAGATCCTGTCCATTTACCGGCACTGGAAAAAGCCCGAGGACCTGCAGCCTGAACGCCTGTCGCAGATCAGGCATTTCTTCGAGCACTACAAGGATCTCGAAAGGGGCAAGTGGGTGAAGGTCAAGGGCTGGTCCGGCCCCGTTGCGGCCAAAAAAGAAATTGTCGATGGAATCATGCGTTACAACAAGGCGAAGAAAAAGCCAATGTTCTGAGCGCTGCGCGGGATGCTCAAGAGCTGGCTATGGGAGGCGTTGTCGGTGTTTCAGCCTTGAACGGACTGTGCTCGTTCAATTCGTTGACATAACGGTCAATGCCCTTGGCTTCTCGCGCGAGAAAGTCCTCCACCGCATCGGCGAAGCGCGGGTGTTGCAGCCAGTGCGCCGACCACGTTTTGGTCGGTAAAAAGCCGCGCGCGAGCTTGTGCTCTCCCTGCGCCCCGCCTTCGAACACCTGGATGCCGCGCTCAATGCAAAATTCTATTGCCTGGTAATAGCAGGCCTCAAAGTGCAGCATTGGCACGTGCTCCACGGCTCCCCAGTAGCGTCCGTAAAGCGCCTCCTGCGTGAATATGTTCAATGTGCTCGCCAACGGTGTGTTGTCCCGTTCGGCGATGATCAGCAGCACATTGTCCGGCATGGTCTCGCCCAGGCGCTCGAAAAAAGCGAGGTTCAGATAGGGGGTCGAGTGATGGGCGTGATAGGTGAGGTTGTAGCAGCGTGTGAAAAATTCCCAGTGTTCGCGGGTGATGTCGGCACCGCACAGTCGTCGCATGGTGATGCCCGCTTCGCGCACACGCCGGCGTTCCTGGCGGATTTTTTTGCGTTTGTCGTGAGACAACTGTTCCAGAAAGGCCTCAAAGTCGGTGTAGCCCTGATTTTTCCAGTGGAACTGCACACCTTGGCGCAACATCATGCCGGCAGCCTGCCACTCAAGGGCTTCTTCCTCAGGGGGGAAGAGGCAGTGCAGCGAAGAAAGGCTGCGCGCCAGCTCAAGTGCGGTGTCGATCAAGCGGCGTCTGCTTGCGGCATCGGCCGCAAGCAGGCGCGGTCCGCTAACCGGTGAGAAAGGAATCGCCGAAAGCAGCTTGGGGTAGTAGTCGAGCCCGTGGCGGCTGTAGGCGTCGGCCCAGGCCCAGTCGAACACGTATTCGCCGTATGAGTGGCTCTTGAGGTAAAGCGGCAGCGCGCCCGCGAGTTCATCGCCGTCCCACAGGGTGATGAACTGCGGTAGCCAGCCGCTCTTGTCGCTCGCGCAAGCGGTTTCGTGCAGGGCATGCAGGAAGGCGTGCGACAGGAAGGGCTGGCCTCCGGTAAGCCGGTCCCATTGCGCGGCCTCGACAGTGCCAAGGCTGTCCAGAATTCGGACGGTGAGGGGGGCGTTTGCCAATTCAGGCTGCGTCAGGTTTGTGATCGCGCCGCCAGGGCGGGATGCATGCGCACGCGGTATCGCAGCGTGGCGGGGGGCGGAAGCGAGTTGGTCATCTGGAGCGCATTATTCGGCAATGCAGCGGGCGAGGCAAGGCGGGCGTTATAATTTAAAAATGTCCAAATCATCTATTGCTGCAAACCGGGTGACGATCGCCCTGGCACAGATCAATTGCGTTGTCGGCGATCTTGCCGGCAATAGCGCGAAAATTCTTGAATTTGCCCTGCGCGCGCGTGAGGCCGGCGCCGACCTTCTGCTGACACCCGAGTTGTCTTTGTGCGGTTACCCGCCCGAAGACTTGTTGTTGCGAGACGGGTTTTACCGTGATTGCGAAGCTGCGCTTCAAAGCCTTGCCAAAGGGGTGAGTGGGATCGCAGTGGTGGTGGGCCACCCGCACGAAGCCAATGGCAAGCGCTACAACGCCGCATCGGTATTGCTGGATGGGCGTGTGACAGCGACTTATTGCAAACAGGCGCTGCCAAATTACACAGTTTTTGATGAGGAGCGTTATTTCGTTCCCGGGGCTGAGCCTTGTGTGTTTGGCATGAAGGGCGTCAAGTTTGGCGTCAATATCTGTGAAGACACGTGGGGCCGGCAGGGGCCGGCAACGACCAATCCCGGCGCGGCTGTTATGCACGCCGGCATTAATATTTGCGCCGATGCCTGGGAAGCCGAGGCGCCGCGCCGCGCGCGTGATGCCGGTGCCCAGGTGCTGCTCGTTCTCAACGCTTCCCCATACCATATGCGCAAACAGGCTTCGCGCTACGACGTGATGCGTGAACGCGTGGCCGAGACAGGGATGTCTCTGGTTTATTGCAACCTGGTGGGCGGACAGGATGAACTGGTTTTTGACGGTGCCTCGTTTGTTCTTGATACTCAGGGCCGGGTTGCTCATCAGTTGCCTTGTTTTGAAGAATCCCTGAGGCTGGTGCATTTTGAGAATGGTCAACCGCAGCAAGGCGAGATCGTGCCCGAATTGCAACTTGAGGCGGAGGTTTACGGCGCGCTTTGTCTTGGTGTTCGCGACTATGTGCAGAAAAATGGATTCCCCGGAGCTCTGATCGGGCTCTCCGGTGGCGTGGATTCGGCTTTGGTGCTGGCGGTGGCTTGCGATGCGCTGGGTGCCGATTGCGTGCGTGCGGTGATGATGCCATCGCCTTACACCGCAGACATCAGTATTGCTGATTCACGAGAGCTGGTGAAAAATCTTGGCGTGCGCTATGACGAAATTTCCATTCGGCCGGTTTTTGACGCCTTTCTCGCCACGCTCAAGGACGAATTTTCCGGCCGGGCGGTTGACGCGACGGAGGAGAACCTGCAGGCGCGCATTCGCGGCACCATCCTGATGGCTTTGTCGAACAAATTCGGATCTATTGTTCTGACCACGGGTAACAAATCAGAGATGGCGACCGGTTACGCCACGCTATACGGCGATATGGCTGGCGGGTTTGCCGTGATCAAGGACGTGGCGAAGACGCTGGTTTATCGGCTTTGTCGCTGGCGCAACGCAAGAAACCCGGACATTCCGGAGCGTATCCTGACGCGTCCCCCTTCGGCCGAATTGCGTCCCGATCAGAAAGATCAGGACAGCCTGCCTCCCTATGACGTGCTCGATCCGGTTATAGCCGCATTCATGGAGGACGACCAGACGCCGGCGCAAATCATCGCCAGGGGCTTTCGGGCCGAGGACGTCAAGCGCGTGGTGGAGCTGATAAAACGCAATGAATATAAGCGCCGGCAGGCTCCCGTTGGAATCCGAATCACTCACCGCAGTTTCGGCAAGGATTGGCGTTATCCCATCACGTCCCGGTACAAGGAAACATATTAGGCCCGTAGCCGGTCTTTCACGGCGCCATGCCTTCTTGTTATACTTTGCAGCAATCGTATTCGGAGTTTCACATGAAAAAGATCGAAGCAGTGGTCAAGCCGTTCAAACTCGAGGAAGTGCGCGAGGCGCTTGCCGAGGTTGGCGTTACGGGGCTGACCGTCACGGAAGTAAAGGGCTTTGGACGTCAAAAAGGGCATACGGAGCTCTATCGCGGCGCTGAATATGTCGTGGATTTTTTGCCTAAAGTGAAAATTGAAGTCGTGGTGACCGAAAAAATGCTGGAACCCGCCATTGAGGCCATCATCAAGGCGGCACGGACCGGAAAAATTGGCGATGGCAAAATTTTTGTCACCAACGTTGATCAGGTCGTCCGGATCCGCACCGGCGAAATCAACGAAGCGGCGGTCTAAGCTCCGCTCCAGATAAGGGCGGTATGCTTACTTAGGCCCTGAGCAGCATCAAGGTGGCGCCGGCACCACCGTCCCGATCCGGCGCTTGGCAATAGGCCAAAACATCGTCGTAGCGCGCCAGCCAGGTTTTTATTTTTGCCTTGAGGACGGGCTCGCGGTTTTTGGAGCCCAGTCCCTTGCCGTGAATAATGCGCACGCAACGGTAGCCTCGGCTTTTTGCCGTCGCAAGAAACGCACCCAGCGCATTGCGCGCCTCGTCGCGCGTCATGCCGTGCAAATCCACACAAGCCTGTACCGCCCAGTGTCCGCGGCGCAGTTTTTTCAGTATCTGCCGAGACAGGCCATGGCGTAAGAAGCTGAGCGCCTCGCCGCTCTCTAGTGACTCTTCCCAGCTTGGCGGTTCGTCATGAAGGGGCGCGAACAGCCCGTCGCATTCATTGATCGGCGATTGCACGGGGAAGGGCGGTGGGATTGGCTCTGTCGGGCTGACGCGATCCGGTTCGGGAAGCGGAACGGCATCGCGCACCGCGTTTCGGAAGAGCGCGCTTTCTTCCGGATCGAGGACATGCGCAAGAGGGGGGAGGTTTTTTTTTCTCATGGCGCGGCAGCGCTGTGCGCGGGGCGAAATGCCTGGTAATCGAGGCAGTGCCCATGATTGGCGAACCTGCCCTTGCCGTTTAGACGGATTTGAGGTTGTCCAGGTATTTTTCGGCGTCAAGTGCCGCCATGCATCCGGAGCCCGCGCTGGTGACGGCCTGCCGGTATATGTGGTCTTGCACATCGCCTGCGGCAAAGACGCCGGAAATGCTGGTGGCGGTGGCATCGCCTTTGTGACCGCCGTGCGTGATGATGTAACCGTTGGCCATTTCAAGTTGCCCGTCGAAAATGCCGGTATTGGGGGTATGTCCTATCGCTATGAACAGGCCATGTACGCTGAGTTTTTCGGTAGCTCCGGAGTCGACGTGCTTGATGCTGACGCCGGTCACGCCCTTGGCGTCGCCGAGTACTTCCTCCAGGGCGTGGTCCCATTTGATCGTGACTTTTCCGGCTTTTTGCTTTTCAAATAGTTTGTCCTGCATTATTTTTTCGGCGCGAAATTTTTCGCGGCGGTGCACAACCGTGACATGGCGTGCGATATTGGAAAGATAAAGCGCCTCCTCCACAGCCGTGTTGCCACCGCCGATGACCGCCACATCCTGGTTTTTGTAAAAAAAACCATCGCACGTTGCGCATGCGGATACGCCTTTGCCCATGAATTTTGTTTCAGAGTCGAGGCCGAGGTAGCGCGCCGAGGCGCCTGTGGCGATGATAAGTGCGTCGCAGGTGTAGGTGCCGGCATCGCCTTCCAGGCGTAAGGGCTTTTCTTTCAGATGGGCGGTGTGAATGTGGTCGAACACGATCTCGGTTTCAAAGCGTTCGGCATGTTTTTGGAAGCGCTCCATCAACGCGGGCCCCTGCACGCCCATTGCATCGGCTGGCCAGTTGTCTACTTCGGTGGTGGTTGTGAGTTGCCCGCCTGGCGCGAGGCCGGTGAGTAGCACCGGTTTTAGGTTGGCGCGCGCGGCGTAAACGGCGGCGGTATAGCCTGCCGGGCCGGAGCCGAGTATGAGTAGGCGGATGTGCCGCTTGGATTTTGTCATAAATTTAGAATAAAACAGATAAAAATCATAAGGTTGTTGGTTGTTGGCAGGGCGAAAAAGCACCCTATATTGACGCTAATATTGTTACACTCGGGGAGCAGTATGAATTATAACGCGTCGCCCTGCGGGAGCGGCATCCTACGCTCGTGTCGCACATGAATAATGGTCTTTAAATTATTGATTAATAAGCATTATTTTTTGTGTCTTTTCGCTTGCGTATTCACTCAGAGGAGGTCGGCTTTGCGCCGTCTGGGGATATCGAGAATTTTGGCGCAGGTAATGCTGTGGTTCTCCATGTGCTGTGCGTCGTTTGTGTTCGCACAAACGCCTGCTCCGACTGATCCGCGTTTTGAAATCCGTCGTTATGTAATCGAGGGAGCAACCCTTGTCAGTGCCGCCGAACTCGACGCGTTGACCAGCCCGTTTGCGGGCAAAGACAAAAATTTTGCTGATGTACAGCGCGCACTTGAGGCGCTGGAGAAAGTATTCTCGTCCCGCGGTTTCAGCGCTGTGCAGATCCTTTTGCCCGAACAGGAACTGGAAAAAGGCGAGGTTAAATTTAAGGTTATCGAGGCCAGGATCGGCAAAGTAATCGTCGAGGGGAACAAGAATTTCGACGAAGACAATATCCGCCGCTCTTTGCCCGGCATGCAATCGGGTATCGCGCCGAACACGTTCAAGCTTGCTGACAGTCTTCGTATTGCAAACGAAAGTCCGTCAAAACAGACCACCGTACTATTAAGGGGGGGTAGCGAGGAGGGATTGGTGGATGCGGTGGTTCGCGTCGCAGACGAAACGCCCTTGAAGTACAGCGTCAGTCTTGACAATACAGGGACGCCGCAAACGGGGAATTTCCGCGTTGGTATAGGATTCCAGCATTCGAATCTGTGGAATCGCGATCACACGCTGTCAGGGCAGTACGTAACTGCTCCAAACGACCCCATCAATACTGAGAAATTTACGCTGACTCCGAGCCGGAACGTTTTCGTTATCGGTCTTAGCTATCACATCCCCCTTTATACTTTGGGGGACTCCATCGATATTTCCGTGGGCCAATCCAACGTCGATTCCGGACGCGTCGCCAACTCGTTAAATATCGCGGGTGCGGGGACGATCGCCGGCGCAAAATATAATTTTAATCTGCCGAGGTGGGGGGATGTAGAGCACAAGCTTGTGTTCGGGGCCGACTGGCGCGCTTACCAGAACCGGGTAACCCAATTTGTAGGCGGACCGCAACTTGTGCCAGATGTGACGGTACGACCAGTCAGCCTCACCTATAGCGGCACCCATCGTTCTGCCGCGAGTGAAACCAGTTTTTATTTTAGTAAGGCTCATATAGCGAATAATGTTGGTGGCTCATCTGGTGAGCCTGTGGGGGCGGAAACTGGCAGTGTGGCGCAAAGGCGCTGGACCAGGAGACGCGAAATGAGGACTAGGGAATTGGCAAGGTTGATAAGCACTCTGGGCAAGTTGC
>CAMDDU010000034.1:0-47285 GCA_945892985.1 Bordetella parapertussis | reverse complement strand
GCTTGCAGCGGCTCACCGAAGCCAAACTCCAATCGATTGAAGACCGCCTAAACCATCGACCTCGCAAGTGTCTTGGCTACCTGACCCCTCACGAGGTACTCTTCGGGCTCAAGCCCATACCCATTGCGCTTCGAACTTAAATTCGCAGATTACCGGCGATGACCGGGGAGTGCGACTAGCCCAGCGTGGGCATATTAAGCCCCGGCGCCGGCGTGCTCGAGTCGGTCCAGCGCTTGGTAATGACCTTGGTGCGCGTATAGAACTTCACGCCCTCCATGCCGTGCACGTGCAAGTCGCCGAACAGCGAATTCTTCCAGCCACCAAAGGAGAAGAAGGCCATGGGAACCGGGATAGGCACGTTCACGCCGACCATGCCGACCTGGATCTCGTTCTCGAAGCGCCGCGCCGCACCGCCAGAACCGGTAAAAATAGCGGTGCCGTTGGCGTAGGGGTTGGCGTTGATCATCGCAATCGCCTCATCCAGGGTTTTCACACGCAACACGATCAGCACCGGTCCGAAGATCTCGTCCTTGTAGATGCTCATGTCGGTCTTGACGTTGTCGAACAGTGTCGTCCCGAGGTAAAAGCCGTTCTCGTAACCGGCCGCCGGTTTGAAGGTGCGGCCGTCGATGACAAGTTTCGCGCCCTCTTTCTCACCGGCATCGATGTAGCTCTTGACCTTGTCGCGATGCACCTTGGTGACCAACGGGCCCATGTCCATGCCGGCGGCGTCGCCGGGGCCGATTTTTACTTCGATGGCTTTTTTTGCCAGTGTCGCGACCAGCTTGTCGGCAATAACGCCCACCGCCACGACGGCCGAGATCGCCATGCAGCGCTCGCCGGCTGAACCGTAACCGGCGCCGATCAGCGAGTCCGCGGTGAATTCCAGGTCGGCATCGGGCAGCACCACGGCGTGGTTTTTTGCGCCGCCCAAAGCCTGCACGCGCTTGCCGTTTTTGGCGCAGGTTTCGTAGATGTACTTGGCGATGGGCGTGGAGCCGACAAAGCTCACCGCCGAAATGCCCGGGTGATTGAGGATCAGGTCTACCGCCTCCTTGTCGCCATGCACGACGTTGAAGACGCCGTCGGGCAGGCCCGCTTCCTTGAACAACTCGGCCATTTTCATCGAGGCCGACGGCACTTTTTCGGACGGCTTGAGTACGAAGGTGTTGCCACAGGCAATGGCCACAGGGAACATCCAAAGCGGCACCATCACCGGAAAATTAAAGGGGGTGATGCCGGCACAGACGCCAACCGGCTGGCGCAGCGAGTAGCAGTCAACGCCGGTGCCGGCATTCTCGGTGTGCTCGCCTTTCAACAAATGCGGGATGCCGCAGGCGAATTCGATGACCTCGATGCCACGCTGCACGCTGCCCATGGCATCGGGCAGGGTCTTGCCGTGTTCCTCTGAGGCCAGCCGCGCGAGTTCGGCTTGGTTGGCCTGCATCAGCGTCAGGAATTTTTGCATGATGCGCGCACGGCGCAGCGGCGGCGTGTCACGCCAGGCCGGTAGCGCGGCCTGAGCCGCGGCAACGGCGGCGTCAACATCGACCTTGTTGGCCATGGGCGCGTAGCGCGTCAGCGCACCGGTGGCAGGATTGGTGACTTCGGCGGTGCGGGTGCTTTTCGCAGCCACCGGCTTGCCGTTGATCCACAGCGGCACGGTTTGAAGCTCGACAGGTTTATTCATGGTTTTCTCAAAGAAATAAGTAAGGGGTTGCTCAAGATCGCCCAATATCACTAAATATCGCTAAATATCTTCAGGGGACGGGCATAAATCGGAGTTATTTGGCGATACGCGCACGACAGCGCTTGCCTTGCGCCCCCACCACCTACGCACTGACCACTGACCGCTGACCGCTGACCACTGACCACTGACCACTGGCCCTGACCGCAAATTTGAAGAAATAAACAATGGGGCGGCGCCCGTTTTCCCAATCCCCTGTCCGGGGACAGGCGCCCGCCTGCCGCACCCCGCTATTGTAGCCAACTCCGGCACAATTTCGGCGCAACGCACAGGAAAGAGCGGCATACGAAACCACAATCGCGCGCCATTCCGTATCGCGGTGTAAAATTTCGCCATTCAATAGCCCTTGTACTTCACGCTAGCAGCCCATGGCCGACGCCGAACCAAAAAACTCCATCCAGGTCATCGGACGCATGAGCAGCCTGCTCGACGAGTTGTCGCTGCACGCCGAACCGGTGGGCCTCAAAGCGCTGGCGCAGGCGACCGGTCTGCATCCGTCAACCGCCCACCGTATTCTCACGGCGCTGGTAACCGACCATCTGGTCGAACGCGTCGAGCCGGGCAGCTATCGTCTGGGCATTCGCCTGCTGGAGCTGGGCAACCTGGTCAAGTCGCGTATCAGCGTGCGCGAACACGCCCTGCCCTACATGCGCGAACTGCATGCCGCGACGGACGAGGCGGTCAACCTGTCGGTGCGGCGCGATGACGAGATCGTTTATATCGAGCGCACATCAAGCGGCAGCGCCATGATGCGCGTTGTCAACATTGTCGGTGCGCGCGCCCCCTTGCATATCACCTCCGTCGGTAAGCTCTTTCTGACAACGGAGAATCCGTCAGAGCTCAAGGCTTACGTCGACCGCACCCGCCTGCCCGCCTACACAAAAAATTCGCTCATCACCCTGGCCGCGCTGGACAAAGAACTCGACAAAGTGCGCAAGCAGGGCTTCGCGCACGACAACGAAGAGGCCGAGATCGGCGTGCGCTGCATCGGCGCAGGAATCCGCGACGACGCGGGCACGCTGGTCGCGGGACTTTCCGTCTCAGCACCGACAGAGCGCATGAAACCGGCCTGGGCGGCGCTGATCAAGGACACGGCGGCTCGAATTTCTCGCGCCATCGGCTACCGCGGCACACAGGGAACTGGCTGAAAACCCGCGCCAAACAAGCCTTTTCAGCCGACGGCAAAAAACACGATTGAAAAACACGGCGCAAGCCGGCTAGACACAATAGACACGATAGACACAAGAAGGGGGCTGCAACAATGACAATCATCACCAACATCGAAGACCTGCGCGTACTGCATCAAAAGCGCGCGCCACGCATGTTTTACGACTACGCCGATTCGGGCGCCTGGACCGAGACTACCTATCGCGCCAACGAAAGCGACTTCCAAAAAATACGCCTTCGCCAGCGCGTCGCCGTCGATATGACCAAGCGCACTCTGCGCACAAAAATGATCGGCCACGACGTCGCCATGCCAGTCGCACTCGCCCCGGTCGGCCTCACCGGAATGCAGCACGCCGATGGGGAAATCCACGCCGCACGCGCGGCGGCAAAGTTCGGCGTTCCCTTCACCCTGTCAACCATGAGCATCTGCTCCATCGAAGATGTGGCGGCGCACTCATCCGAGCCGTTCTGGTTCCAGCTCTACATGATGAAGGACCGCACGTTCATCGCCAACCTCATCGACCGCGCCAAAGCCGCCAAATGCTCGGCGCTGATGCTCACGCTTGACCTGCAAATACTCGGACAGCGCAATAAAGACCTCAAAAACGGCCTGTCGGCACCGCCCAAGCTCACACTCGCCAACATCATCAACATGATGACCAAGCCGCGCTGGTGTCTGGGGATGCTGGGCACGCCGCGGCGCGGCTTCGGCAACATTATCGGCCACGTAAAGGGCGTTGGCGACATGTCCTCACTGTCGGCCTGGACGGCGACGCAATTCGATCCGGCGCTGTCCTGGGCCGATGTGGAATGGGTCAAGCAGCGCTGGGGCGGGAAACTGATCTTAAAGGGCATCCTTGATGTCGAAGACGCCAAGCTTGCAGCCAAGAGCGGCGCAGATGCACTGATCGTATCCAACCACGGCGGACGGCAGCTCGACGGCGCCTCATCCTCGATCGCCGCGCTGGCGCAGATCGTCGACGCCGTTGGCAAGGATATCGAAGTGTGGATGGACGGTGGCATACGCTCCGGCCAGGACCTGCTCAAGGCAGTCGCCCTCGGCGCAAGGGGCGCGCTGATAGGCCGCTCCTACATCTATGGCCTGGGCGCAATGGGAGAGGCCGGAGTGACCAAGGCGTTGCAGCTCATCGCCAACGAACTGGACATCACCATGGCTTTTTGCGGCCACCGCGACATTACCCATGTCGACAGGAATATCCTGCTGCCCGGAACCTTCTGACGGCCTGAAAAATCTCGCCCCTAACGGCTTTCAGCGGCGAATGGCCCGCCTGGTCCGGGCAGACCCTGACTACTGCGCCACCAGCCCGAATACCGCAAACAGGTTGTGCGGATCGGTCCACACCTTTTCGCAATTGAAATGCGCCGTCTCGGCAAGCGCGCGAAATTCATCCACTGAATATTTACAGGCGATGCCGGTCTGGATGCGTTCCCCCACGCGAAAGTCAAAACGCTGCCCGGCGATGCGCACAAACTGGGAATAGTCACTTTCGATATGCGTTTCCACCCAACCGCGCGCCGCATCGTAACTCGCGCCATAGCGAAAGCGACGCATCTGAAAATCGGCGCCAAGTTCCCGGTTAATGCGCTCGAGCAGGTTAAGGTGATAGGCTGCGATGACCCCGGCCGGGTCGTCACATGCGGCGCCGAGCATGTTCCAGTCTTTTTTCAGGTCCACCCCGATCAGCAACACACCACCCGGCCCGACCAGGCGGCACGTCATGGCGAGAAATGCCTGCGCCTCGAAGGGCGTAAAGCGCCCCACTGCCGCGCCCGGGTAAAACACCGCCTTTTTCTGCAACTGCAATCCGGCGAACTTGGGCAGGACGAGACCGCGCGCGTAGTCTGCGACAAGGCCGCTAATATTCATCCTGGGGAAATCAGCAAACAGGCGCGCCCCGAACAGTCGCAATAGATCCCCGTCGGCCTCGATGGGCACATACAGCGGCGGTCGCACCGCATCGATTAGCAACCGACTGCGCGCTTCGGCGCCGCAGCCAAACTCCATCAACTGGCAGGCCGGGCCAAGCAACAGGGCGATGGCCCGCGCGTTCTCGCGCAGGATGCCGGTTTCCGCGCGCATGGCGTAATAGCCGGGAAGCTCGCACACACGGGCGAACAGCATTTCAGCGCGCTGATCGTGCATGTAGCGCGCGGGAATGACCTTTTCCTTTGCGGCAAGACCTTGCAGAACGTCTTCGAGAAAACCTCCGGACGGGGACGAGAGGTCGTAAAAACGCAGTATTCCGCCCGGTTCACCGGGGACGCGTGCCGCTTCCATCTCGCGTTGGCGCGTTGGCGCGTTAGCCGCCGCTTTCATCGCGGCCGATTTGAGCAGCTTTTTGCGTCGCTACAATGTGCGGAGACGCCTCCAACCACTTGCGGACACGGTTGGCATCGGCGATGCGCGTCATCTTGCCCAACGAGTCGAGCAACACGATGATCACCGGACGGGCCTTGAGCGTGGCCTGCATCACCAGGCAACGGCCCGCCTCGTTGATGTAGCCGGTTTTGGAAAGACCGATATTCCAGCCTTCGTTGGACACCAGGCGATTGGTGTTGCGATAGGCCAGCGTCCGCTGCCCGGTGTTCACTTCATAACTTGTCGCAGTCGAATAGCCGCGGATGCGCGGGTAGCCATGCGCGGCGCGCACCATTTTTCCCAGGTCCTCGGCGGTTGAAACATTGCCGCTCGACAGACCGGTCGGATCGACGAACTTCGAATCATTCATACCCAGCATCTGCGCCTTGTGGTTCATCGCCTGCACAAAGGCGACGAGACCGCCAGGGTAACTGCGACCCAGCGCATGCGCAGCGCGATTCTCCGAGGCCATCAGAGCGATCAGCAGCAATTCGTCTCGTGTCACCATCGAACCCACGCTCAGTCGGGAGCGCGAACCTTTTTCAAGGTCGATATCGTCACCGATAATGGCAACGGGCTCATCGGCGTCGAGACCCGCATCGAGCACCACCATCGCCGTCATGAGTTTGGTGATGGATGCGATCGGCACTACGCTTCCGGGGTTCTTGCCGTAGAGAATCTCGCCGCTTTGCTGATCGACGATGATCGCCGCTGCAGACTTGAGGCTGAGCTTTTGCGACACCGACACTGCGGCCGGCCGCTTGGCCTTGGCCTTGGCCTTGACCTTGGCCTTGGCCTTGGCGTGCGCCTTGGCCTGGGCGTGCGTTTTTGCCGCAAGAGCGGCGTCCGACCACGCCCCTGCGGACAAGGCAAAAAAGACCAGCGTGGCCAGATGCGCAAGCAAAGTGCGCTTTAGCAGATACTTCAAGTCGGACTCTCCCCCGCACAAGTTCCGCAAAGTGTAGCCACGAAACTGCTTTTATGCAAGAAAAATAAGAGGATAGCGCAACTTTCTCAGATTAACTGGCAACAGTGCTCATACCCTTGTCATTCCCCCACCCCAGACCATCCATCGGAACAAACTTAGAACAGTATGGCCAAGCCATCCAGGTCCGCCTCGGAATTAGCCAAATCGACGCGTTTTGCGGCGATCAGCCAGCCCCCTTCGGTCGCCCGCAGTCGGTGCTCGCACAGGGCGCCGAACACGCGTTGGCGCTCCGCCCGGTATTCAACCAGCACCAGCGTCGAGCACACCGTCAGTTCCTGTCGCAGCGCATCCTGCGACAACACCATGACGTTGCCTATCTGGTGGACGGTGCGCGCCTTGGGCGTGCGCGCGTGGGCACGCGGATGCCGGTACTGGCGCACGCGCGCTTCGAGCAGTGTGCGGTCGTCGTAGAGAATGGAGCAGGTCTCAAACGGGTCGCGCTGCCCCTGCTCCAGCGGCAGCCAGTAGGTGGCATCGGCGGCGAACAGCGCCAGCCAGTCGTCGAAACGTCCGGTGTCGAGCAGACGCGCCTCGTGGTGCAAAAAATGCGCCAAGGCCGCTATCGAGGTGTCGGGTTTGAAAGTCACGGTCGTCATGCTCAGCCCCCCGCCTTCCCGTTTGGGTCGGTTGATGTTTTGTTCGATGTTGCGTTCGATTCTTCATTTAAGGTCATGTGGCGCAGCCAACCGGCAAATTGATTGCGGATGAAAATCTCGCTGGTGCCGGTGGCGCCGCGCCGCGAGCCGTCCGGTTCGGGCTGGTCGCCGCCATGGCCGCGTCCCAGATACACCCATTCGGGCGTCTTCGCCGTCAGGCCGCGCTGCACGCGCTCATACACCTCGAGATCATCGGTCAGCACCCAGGAAGCCGTGCCATTGACCACGTTGGCGAAGGCCACCGTGTCACGAAACATCTGCTCTGGCGCGCCCTTGAGCTTGAAGCAGTAGGTATAAACCACGGTGCGATCGACGGCCAAGGGGTGAACGATGCGCAATTGCCGAAACTGGCTCATGAACGAGGTGCTCGGATAAACGATGGTGTTCCAGCGCGTCACACCGAGAATCTCCTTGGTGCGCGCCTCGCCGTGACGCGCCACCAGCCGGGAGCGGTATTCGGCGAACACCGGATTGTCCAGCCCCACCACCAGCCGACTGTCGGAGTGATAGTCGCCAAGAAAGCCATGCCCCCAGTCGGCTGTCCACACGCCGATGTTTTCCCACACCTGCTCGGGCGCGCCGTTCTGGCGCATCTGGCGCACGGCAATGTCGGCATAGCGCTCGTCAACGCCGGGGGCGCCCGGATCGGGCGCCTCGCGGCCAGCAAACACAGAAGAGCTGTGCACATAGGCCGGATGCACGCCATCGAGGTGGTTTTCGATCACCAGCTTCCAATTGCCGTTGTAAGCGTGCTTGAACACCCCGCCCGCCACCTCGAGGTCGCCATCGGGTGCCCGATCAACCATGTCGTCGAAGGAACGATGCAGCGGACCGAGAAAATCCTTAAGCGAGGGACCGCTCGCTGCCTGCGAGGCAAATATGAAACCGCGGTAACTTTCGACGCGCGGCACGCGTGCGAGCCCGAGGCCGGAAAATTTCTGTTCTGCATCGGAACCGTAGCCCTGCGCCACCGGCACAACGCGCAACGCGCCGTCAGTGGCAAAGGTCCAGCCATGATAGGGACAGGTGAACTGCCTGGCGCTGCCCCTCGCCTCGTGGCAAACCAGCGCACCGCGATGGCTGCACCGATTGACCAGCACCTGCAGGCTACCGTCGGCATGACGCGTTACGATCACCGGCTCGCGACCGAGCTGCGTAGTAAAAAAATCCCCGCAGTTGCGAACCTGGCTTTCATGCCCCACGAGCAGCCAGGCGCGCCCGAACAGCCGGTCCATTTCCAGCTCGAAAATGTCCGGATCGGTGTAAACGGAGTGATGGACACGGTCGGGCTGAACCAGCCGCGCCAAGTGTTCATTTTTCGAGCATCCCAGGCTTTCCGTATTACTGATTTTCATGCTGTTCTCTCTCTACCCTGCCTGCGGGCATCCGCCGCGTTGTGGCCGCGCCGATGCGCTTCGCCGCCACTGACAGGTGTGCAGATTGACAAATGAATGACGTTCGTTATTATTCGCTATTATTCGCGAACGAGGGGCGGCGTGCAAGTCCGCCCCCCCACACACCCGCCCCCCTTTTTTGTCGCCGAGGAATCATGCCAACACAATCGATCAAGCCCTTGCCGGCTGCCGCGGCACCGCAATCTTCTGGCGGCGTGTCTGCCGCCGAATGGCAGGCGCGCACCGGACTGGCCGCCTGTTACCGGTTGCTCGCACACCTGGGCATCAGCGACCTCACCTACAACCATCTATCGGTGCGCGTTCCGGGTGAGCCCGATCGCCTGCTGATCAAGTCGCCTACCATGATGTTCGAGGAGATCACCGCCTCGAACCTGCTCAAATTCGACCTCGACGGCGAACCCCTCCAGGAAGGCCCGCGCCTGCGCGGCGGCGGCCTGGTCATTCACGCCGGGATATTGCGCGCGCGCCCCGACCTGAACGCGGTGTTCCACACCCACTCTCCGGCCAACATCGGCGTGTCGGCGCAGCAACAGGGTCTCATGATGATAAGCCAGCATGCCGTGTATTTTTACGGCCGCCTTGCCTACCATGACTTCGGTGGTTTTGAGTTCAACATGGACCAGCGGGAACCTCTGGTGCGCAGCCTGGGCAGGGAGCGCGTCGCGATACTGCGCAACCACGGCGTCCTTGTTTGCGGCCGCACACTGCCCGAGGCCTTCATCGATCACCACTTTATGGAAATGGCGTGTAAAGGCCAGATCGCCGCACTGGCTGGTGGGGCGAAAGTCAATGTGCTGAGCGAAACCATTTGCCGCGACGCCGCGGCACAGCAGCAAGACCGTATGGACGATCCAGAAAAGGCCGCCGCCAAGGACTGGGATGCCTGCCTGCGCCTCGCCAAGCGCCTCTTTCCCGACTATCAGAACTAGACTGCAACAAACTGGCCGCCACAAATGCCGATAAGGCCGCCCCCCCCCCCCCAAAAACCCCGGAACCAAAAGCAAGGGAGTACAAAGCATGAAAGCATGGATGAAGAGGATTATCGCCCTGGTCCTCGCATTGATCGCACTACCAGCGCTGGCGCAATCGGACGCCGCTTTCCCGGCACGGCCGATCAGACTGGTCGTCCCCTTCGCTGCAGGTGGCGGCAACGACCTGCTGGCGCGCGTAATTTCACAGCGGCTGCAAACGGCCTGGGGTCAGCCGGTGCTGGTGGACAACAAACCGGGCGCGGGCGGCAATATCGGCGCAGACTTTGTCGCCAAGTCCGCGCCCGATGGCCACACCTTGCTGCTTGCGACCAATACCCTCACCATCAACCCGGCGATATTCGCAACAATACCCTTCGACGTGCGCCAGGACTTCGCGCCGGTGGCGCTTGCCGCGGCCACGCCTTTCGTGCTGCTGGTCAACAACGAGTTACCGGTCAAGTCGGTGCGCGACCTCATCGCCCATGCCCGCGCCAAACCGGGGAAGCTCAGCTACGCCAGCGTCGGCATAGGCACCCCGCATCATCTGGGCATGGAGCTGTTCAAAAGCCTTACAGGAACCGATATCGTGCATGTGCCATACAAGGGTTCGGTGACCGCGCTTACCGACCTTTCCAGCGGCCAGGTGCAGGTGATGCTCGCCTCGATCAACGCCGCAATGCCCTTCATGCAGGGCGGCAAAGTGCGCGCAATCGCAATCGCCGAACCCAAGCGCATAGAAAGCGCGCGCGACCTGCCCACGGTCATAGAATCGGGCGTGCCCGGTTACGAAATCACCGCCTGGTATGCGGTGCTCGCTCCGGCGCGAACACCGCCGGAAATCGTGCGCAAGCTGGGTGATGAAATTTTCAAGGTCATGGGCGAATCCGACACGCGCGAACGCTTGCGCCCGGCCGGATTCGAGATCGTTCGCGGCAACGCCGCCGAATTACGCGCCCTGATCTCAAGCGACATCGACAAGTGGGCGGGGGTGGTGAAATCAGCGGGCATCAAACCCGAGTGAGCCGTGCCCGGAACCCTGCCCAAACCGACCGGGCGGGCTGATGGCACAGACAAAAAAAACCGAAATGCGCGAGGCCATCCTTGCCGCCGCCTTCCGGCTGTTCGTAACGCGCGGCTATAGCGCCACCACGCTCAACGCCATTGCGGCAAGAGCCGGCACGGCCGCCGCCAACGTCTACGTTTATTTCGACTCCAAACTGGAGATCTTGTACGCCATTTACACGCCCTGGATGCAGAGCCGTCTGCTCGCGCTCGAACAGGACCTTGCCAACGCGGGCGATACGCGTGAGCGGCTGCAGCGCTTGCTGCGGTCTCTTTGGCATGACATCCCGGCAGAACAACATGGCTTCGCCATCAATATGATGCAGGCCATCTCCACCGTCGCGCCCCAAGACGGCTACAAGCCCACCCTGTTGCAATGGATGGAACAACGTCTCGCCGCGATGCTCGCCTCACTGCTGCCCCCATCGCGCCGGCGCGCAATAGACACCGCGGCGCTCGCCCACCTGCTGGTGATGGCGTTCGACGGCTTCATCCTCCACCGGCATTTGTCGCCGGCGGGCACAGAAGCCGGCCGGAGCATAGACACCATGTGCGACCTCATCCTCGGCAAGCGCCTGCGGGCCGGCACCGCAAGCCATGCGACGCACGCCACAGCAACGAAACCGAAAATCCGCGCATAATCGATACTGAATTTTTAATACCAATGTTTCACCTTGCCCCCCGGAGAACCATGATGACCAGCCGCCGAACCTTTCTCTCTACGCTTTCGACCACCTCCGCCGCGCTGCTGCTAGGCCTGAGCGCCCCGGCGGGCGCGCAACAACTCGAGGAAGTCCTTTACCTGCTGCCGGCGCCGACCGCACAAGTCGCCTTTGCACCCTGGATGCTGGCGCAACAACGCGGCTATTACGCCAAGGAAGGCCTCAAGGTGATATTCCAACCGGGCCGCGGCGGCCTCGATGTGGCCAAACAGCTTGGTGCCGGCAACGGCGTCATCGGCGGCGCCTTCGGCGACACCCCCATCATTGCCCGGGCCAACGGCATTCCGGTGCGCTCGGTTGCCGTATTGGGCGGACGTTCGATGACACAACTGGCGGTCATGGACAACTCGGGCATATCCAGCCCCAAAGACCTCAAGGGCAAGACTGTGACCGTGATGAGCTACGCCGACAGCGGCTATTACGCGCTGCTGGGCATGCTGGCCAGTGCAGGTCTGAGCAAAAACGATATCGAGGCGCAGGCAGCGGGGCCGGCGGGCGTGTGGCAGTTGTTCGCGGCAAAAAAGGCCGATGCCATGACCGGCGTGCCCGAGTGGATCGCCGAGGTGCAGGCCACCGGCGCAAAAATGAAAATCATGCCGGCATTTGACTACACCAAGAGTATGGCCCAGGCCATCCTGGTATCCGACGACGTGATCAGGAAGCGTCCCGATCTGGTGCGAAAAATCGTGCGCGCCACGCTACACGGACTTTCCGACATCATGAAAGACCCAAAGGGCGCGGTCGCCGATTACATCGCCGCAGTGCCCGCCAACAAGGGTCGCGAAGCTTTTGTCGAGGAAACCTTCAAGCTCTACAACACCTATGTCTATCCGGGCCAGGCGACGCTGGGCTCCATGGACCGGGAGCGCCTGGTCGCGCTGCAAAAATTTTATGTCGAACAGGGCATCGTGCAAAAAGAATCACCGGTGGCCGAGCTCTATACCAACGAGTTCCTGCAGTAAGCGCGTAACGCGTGCAAGCCGCAGCCGGCTCAATCTGAGTCGGCTGCCAGCGCCTGCTTTTCTTCCTCCTGCTGCTGCAGCGCCCACATTTGCGCATAGGCGCCGCTTTTCTCCAGCAGCTCGCGATGACTGCCACGCTCGACGATGCGCCCGGCATCCATCACCAGTATCTGGTCTGCGTCCATCACCGTTGACAGGCGGTGGGCGATGACCAGTGTGGTGCGGCCTTTGGCGATGCGCGTCAGTTCCGCGTTGATCGCCTGCTCGGTCTCCGAATCGAGCGCCGAAGTCGCCTCATCGAATATCAGGATGGACGGATCTTTCAGTATTGCGCGGGCGATTGCCACGCGCTGTTTTTCCCCACCCGAGAGCTTGAGCCCGCGCTCGCCAACGCGCGCCTCGTACTTGTCAGGCAGGGACTCGATAAAGTCGTGGATATGGGCGGCGCGCGCCGCCTCGAACACCTCTTCGCGCGTGGCCTCGGGGCGTCCGTACCGGATATTGTAGAAAATCGTGTCGTTGAACAGCACCGTGTCCTGGGGCACGATGCCAATGGCCGCGCGCAACATTGACTGCTGCAGGTCGCGGATGTCGGTGCCATTGATTGTCACACGGCCGCCCGACACGTCATAAAAACGGTAAAGCAGCCGCGCCAAGGTTGACTTGCCCGAACCGGAATGACCAACCACCGCAACCCTGCTGCCCGCCGGCATGTCGAAGGACAGGTCGAACAGGATCTGACGCTTGGGCTCATAGGAGAAATCCACAGACTCAAAGCGCAGCGTCTGCGATTCGCCGGCCAATGCGACGGCGCCAGGGCGGTCAGCTATCTCACGATTTTCCTCGAGCAGCTTGAACATGCGGTCCATGTCGAGCAGCGACTGCTTTATTTCGCGATAAACCATGCCGAGAAAATTGAGCGGGATATAGAGCTGTATGAGCAGGCCGTTGACGAGCACCAGGTCGCCAAGGGTCAGCGTTTTGGCCACCACGCCCTCCGCGGCGAGGAACATCAGCAGCGTCACCGCGATGGCGATGATGGAGCTTTGCCCGATATTTAGCAGCCCCAGCGACACTTCATTCCTGACTGCGGCGTTCTCGTATTTTTGCAGGCTATCGTCGTAACGTCCGGCCTCGAAACCCTCGTTGTTGAAGTACTTCACCGTCTCATAATTGAGCAGGCTGTCGATGGCCCTGGTGTTGGCTTTTGAATCGAGTTCGTTGGCCTGGCGCCGGATTTCCATGCGCCACTCGGTCACCGCCACGGTAAAAAAAATGTAAAGCCCGACCGCGGCAAAGGTGATCGCGGCAAAACGCCAGTCGAACTTGTTCAGCAGGATCGCTGCCACCAGGCTGAACTCGAGGATCACCGGGATGATGGAGAACAGCATGTAGGACATCAGCGAACTGACGCCACGCGTGCCCCGCTCGATATCCCGGGAAACGCCGCCGGTCTGGCGCTCGAGGTGAAAGCGCAGCGACAGGGTGTGCAGGTGGCGGAACACCGTAAGCGCGATGCGTCGGATGGCGCGCTGCGTCACGCGCACAAACACCACATCGCGCAATTCGGCGAAAAACACCGTTGAGAAGCGCAGCAAGCCGTAGGCCGCCAGCAGTGCCAGGGGCATCACCAACACCGCGATCTGCGAATCGAGTTTGTCGACAATGTCCTTGAGCACCAGCGGCACGCTGACGTTGGCAAGTTTGGAGGTGACCAGCAGCACCAGCGCCAGCAGCACCCGGCCCTTGTACTCCCAGAGGTAGGGCAGCAACATGCGCGCCGCGCGCCATTCATTGCGCCGCCTCCCGGTCAGGGGTGTGGCATTGGCGGGCGCCGGCTGGGAGGCAGAGTGGTGATGTGCGGACATGGAAAAAACCTGGATGGGTACGGGGTTGGGGCCAAACGGCACGCTTGCTGCGGCGCAGGCTACGGTGGGCAATTCTAAAATCGAGCGGTTTTTGTCGGCGTCTGTGTCTATGCGCGCTCTTGACGACCAACGCCGTCATTTGATCCGACCGGAAACAAGCTGCGCCGAATGCACAATGGTAGCGGAATTGCCGCCGCGGAGTCCGCAAAACGCGCGAAAGTAATAAACAATTCAAGCAAATGCGGAAAAGGCCGATAAAACTAGACAGGGGCAGCACATTGCCGTTCAGCTTGATACTGGATGAAAAAATCGGCAAGCTGAGCCCCTCGTCCGCCTACCTCGTAAGCTGGGCGCCTGCAAAAGGCCTCAGCGACCAGCTGAAAATAGCAGGCTGCACGATTTGCACCACCAAAGGAGCCAGCGATGATCGAATTTCTTGCGTGTTCCCTCGTCGTTCTGCTGGCTCTCGCCTATATTCGCGCACCCGGCCTTGCCTGGACCGCGGCGCTCGCCGGCATGCTTTACGTGCTCACCAGCGCCAGTGGATTCACTTGGTGGATGCTTGGCGCAGACTTGGCATTTCTCGCTGCTGCGCTGGCACTAAACATTCCGGCATTGCGCTGCGCGCTGGTCAGCGGCCCCGCCCTCGCCGGGTTCCGCCGCATCATGCCGGCCATGTCGCAAACCGAGCGCGATGCCATCGACGCCGGCACGGTGTGGTGGGACGGCGACCTGTTTTCCGGCAAGCCCGACTGGAACAAACTGCTCGCCCTGCCCCCGGCCAAGCTCTCGGCCGAGGAAGTGGATTTTCTCGACAACGAAACTGAGGAACTGTGTCGCATCGCCGTGGATTGGGACTCCACCCACATCCATCAGGATTTGCCACCGCATGTCTGGCAGTACATCAAGGACAAAGGTTTTCTCGGCATGATCATTCCCAAGGCCTACGGTGGCAAGCAGTTCTCGGCCTACGCGCACTCACAAGTGGTGATGAAACTCTCCACCCGTTGCGGCGCCGCGGCGGTATCGGTCATGGTGCCCAACTCGCTGGGACCGGCCGAACTGCTGCTGCATTACGGCACAGAAGAACAAAAAAACCACTACCTGCCGCGCCTGGCCAAAGGATTGGAGATCCCCTGCTTCGGCCTCACCAATCCAAACGCCGGGTCGGATGCCGCGTCGATTCCCGACCTGGGCATCGTCTGCAAAGGCATGTGGGGCGGCCGTGAGGTGCTGGGCATGCGCGTGACCTGGGAAAAACGCTATATCACCCTCGGTCCGATTGCGACGCTGCTCGGCCTGGCTTTCCGGCTGTACGACCCGGACCACCTGCTTGGCGAACAGTTTGGCGGAAGGGAGGACCTCGGCATAACCTGCGCGCTGGTACCCACGGACACGGCGGGCGTGAACATCGGCATGCGCCACATGCCGCTCAACGCAACCTTCCAGAACGGCCCCAACTGGGGCAAGGACGTGTTCATGCCCCTGGACTGGATCATTGGCGGCCCGGAGCTGGCCGGTCAGGGCTGGCGCATGCTGATGGAGTGCCTTGCCGCCGGCCGTTCGATTTCGCTGCCGACCTCGGGCGTGGGTTATGGCAAGCTTGCTGCACGTGCCACCGGCGCCTATGCGCGCGTGCGCAGGCAGTTCAAAACCGCCATCGGCAAGTTCGAGGGTATAGAAGAGGCGCTTGCGCGCATAGGCGGCAATCTCTACATGATGGACGCCACGCGCCTGTTTACCGTATCCGGCCTCGACCAGGGGGAAAAGCCTTCGGTGATCTCGGCCATCGTCAAATACCACCTCACTGAACGCGGCCGCATCTGCGTCAACGATGCCATGGACATACTCGGTGGCAAGGGCATCTGCCTCGGGCCTGCCAATTTCATGGGCCGCGCCTACCAGCAACTGCCCATCGCCATCACAGTCGAGGGCGCCAACATCCTCACCCGCAGCCTGATCATTTTCGGCCAGGGCGCGATACGCTGCCATCCTTATGTACTGAAGGAAATTGCCGCCACGTTCGAGGACAAGCGCGACAAGGCGGTGGCCGATTTCGACGCGGCACTGTTCGGCCACATCGGCTTCACCATCAGCAACACGGCGCGCGCTTTCGTACTGGGTATTTTCGGCCGACTGATACCGGGCGGCCCCTCGGGCGCCGCGCCACAGACGCACTACTACTACGCGCAACTCAACCGCTACGCGGCCGCCTTTGCCTGCTTGTGCGACGTGTCGATGCTGTTCTACGGCGGCGAACTCAAGCGCAAGGAAAAACTCTCCGCCCGCCTGGGCGATGTGCTGTCCCTGATGTACCTGTGCTCGGCCACGCTAAAGCGTTTTGAAGAGGATGGCCGCGAGGACGCCGATGCGCCGCTCATGCACTGGGCGATGCAGGATGCGCTCTACCGCATCCAGGACGCCCTGCGCGGGATCGTATCAAACTACCCCAACACCATGCTGTGCTGGGGCCTCAGGCGCATCGTCTTCCCGCTGGGTGCGCGACTCTCGCCACCCACGGACGAATTGGGTCACCGCGTTGCGCGCCTGCTGATAGAGCCCTCCGCTACGCGCGACCGCCTCACCGCCGGCATGTATCTGCCAAAAAACGAGGACGAAGGCATAGGTTGCCTCGAAGCGGCGCTCGTCGCCACCGTCAAGGCCGAAGGCATAGAAACGACAATCCGCAACGCACAAAAGGCAAAATCCATTTCCGGACGCACGCCGCAGGAACTGGTCGCGGCGGCGCTCGCCGCCGGCGTCATCAGCAACGAAGATCACGCCCACCTCGAGCGCACCCGCACCCTGCGCGATGAGGTGATACGCGTGGACCACTTTCCACAAGATTTCGGACGCGCCGCACTGCTGCAACCGGCGGCGCAAAACGCCGCGACATGAGCCCTCAGAAAAACCCATGAACCAACCCGTTTACATCATCGACGGCTGCCGCACGCCCTTTCTTAAATCGCGCAACAAGCCGGGCCCGTTCGCGGCCGGCGACCTTGCGACGGCTGCCGGAAAAGTGCTGCTGTCGCGCCAGCCCTTCGCGCCGACCGAGCTCGATGAGGTCATTCTGGGTTGCGCTGCACCCTCGGTCGACGAGGTGAACATCGGCCGCGTCGCCGCGCTACGCATGGGCTGCGGCTTCAAAGTCCCGGGCTGGACGGTGATGCGCAACTGCGCCTCGGGCATGCAGTCCATCGACTCGGCCATGGCCAACATCCAGAGCGGGCGCGCGCAACTGGTGCTCGCCGGCGGCACCGATGCGCTGTCGCACGCGCCGCTGCTTTACTCGGACCGCATGGTGATGTGGTTCTCGGCCTTTATGGCCGCCCGAACGACGGCGCAAAAACTCGCCCTGTTTCTCAAGCTCAAACCACGCGAACTGTTCAATCCGGTGATCGGTATCATGCGCGGTCTCACCGATCCGGTATGCGGCCTGCTGATGGGGCAGACGGCGGAGAACGTCGCCCACCGTTTCGGCATCACGCGCAGGCAAATGGACGAATACGCGGCGGGCAGCCATGCGCGCGTCATCGCATCGCAGCAGGCCGGCGTGCTCGACAAGGCCCACGACGGACTGCAGGCCGAGATCGCCCCGCTCTACGGACCGAACGGCGCGCTGTACACCGGCGATGACGGCATGCGCGCCGACTCCACCGCCGAAAATCTCGCCAAGTTAAAGCCCTTTTTCGACCGCAAGTACGGCAATGTCACGGCAGGCAATTCCTCGCAGATCACCGATGGCGCGGCCTGGGTGCTGCTGGCAGGCGAAGAGGCGGTGCAACGCCACGGCCTGACGCCGCTTGGCCGCATCCTCGACCGTCAGTGGGCGGGCCTCGACCCGGCCCAGATGGGCTTGGGCCCGGTGCACGCCGCGACCCCCATACTGCAGCGCCACGATCTCGCATTGAACGACCTCGATGCCTGGGAGATCAACGAGGCCTTTGCCGCACAACTGCTCGGTTGCGTTGCGGCATGGGCAAGCGATGCCTATTGCCGCGACGAACTCGGCCTCGATCACGCCATGGGTGCGCTGGACATGCAAAAACTGAACGTCGACGGCGGCGCCATCGCGCTGGGCCACCCGGTCGGCGCCTCGGGCACGCGCATCGTGCTCCACCTGCTGCATGTGCTCAAGCGAACAGGCGGCAAAAAGGGCATGGCCTCAATTTGCATCGGCGGTGGACTCGGCGGCGCAATGCTGGTGGAGGCACTTTGAACACGCGTGCCTACCTGCATTGGAAACTCGACACCGATGGCGACAATCTCACCTGGCTTCGCTTTGACAAGGCCGGTAGCGCAACCAACACCTTATCGGGCGGGGTCATTGCCGAATTGAGCACCATCCTCGATGCGCTCGCCGCCGCGCCGCCGCGAGGCCTGATCATATGTTCGGCCAAAGCATCGGGGTTCATCGCCGGCGCGGACGTGGAAGAGTTCGCAGCGATCCGTTCGGCCGCCGATGGCCTCGCCATCGTGCGCCGCGGCTGGGACGTGCTCAACAAGCTCGCCTCCCTGCCCTTTCCGACACTGGCGCTGGTGCGCGGATTTTGCATGGGCGGCGGTCTGGAACTCGCACTGGCCTGCCGCTACCGTGTGGCCGTGGATGATCCGAAAACCCGCATGGCACTGCCCGAAGTCATGCTCGGCATCCTGCCTGCGTGGGGTGGCGTGAAGCGCCTGCCGCGCCTTGTCGGGCCGGCCGCAGCGCTGGACATGCTGATGACGGGAAAAAGCATAGACGCCAAACGCGCCCGGAAAATGGGACTCGTTGATGCAAGCGTGCCGCCGCGCATCATGGAGAACACGGCGCGCATGATGCTGATGGAGGCGCCGCCCGCGCGCAAACTGCCCTTCCTGATGGCGCTCATGAACGGCCCGCTCAAGGGCATCGTCGCCGCGCAGGCGCGCAAGCAACTTGCCACAAAGGCGCGGCGCGAGCACTACCCGGCACCCTATGCCATCCTTGACCTGTGGCAAAAATACGATGGCGATCCGTTTGCGCCACCGCCCGGCGATCGGGCATCGGTGGCCACACTCATTGAGGGCGATACGGCGCGCAACCTGATTCGCATTTTCTTTTTACAGGAACGCATGAAGGCGTTGGGCAAGGACAGCAGCTTCACGGCAAAGCACGTGCATATCATCGGTGCCGGCGTAATGGGTGGCGACATCGCGGCGGTGTGCGCGATGCGCGGGTTGACGGTGACGCTGCAAGACCAGAACGCAGAACGCATCGCCCCGGCAATGCAACGCGCCGCCCAACTGTTCCAACGCCGCCTGCGCGACAAGGCGCGCATCCGCGATGCGACTGACCTGATGGTTCCCGATATCACGGGCGACGGGGCACGCCACGCCGATGTGATCATCGAGGCTATTTTCGAAAACCTTGAGGCGAAGCGAGCACTTTTCGCGAACCTGGAAAAAATCGCCAAGCCGGGCGCGATAATGGCCACAAATACGTCAAGCCTGAAACTGGCGGATATCGCCGCAAACCTTGCCCGCCCCTCGCGTCTTGTCGGCATACATTTCTTCAATCCGGTACCGCAGATGCAACTGGTCGAAATCGTCTCGGCCGGCAACACCGACGCGGCGATCGCGGGCAACGCCGCCGCCTTCGTGCGCCAGATCGACAAGCTGCCGCTGCACGTCAAGGACTCCGCGGGCTTTTTGGTCAACCGTGTGCTCGGTCCTTATATGGCCAATGCGTTTCGCATGGCCGACGAAGGAATCGCGATCGAGACCATCGACGCGGCGATGGAACAATTCGGCATGCCCATGGGGCCGATTGAACTGGCAGACACCGTGGGCCTGGATATTTGCGTGCACGCCGGAACGGCGCTTGCAGGTGCGAATGCCGAGCCGCCCAAACGCCTGATGGAACTGGTTAACGCCGGCAAACTGGGCAAAAAAACCGCTGGCGGCTTTTACCAATGGATCAAGGGCAAACCGCAGAAACACCCGACGGGAAACATTGACCAAGGGTTGATTGAGCGCCTGATACGTCCGTACCTGGATGAAACACAAAAAGTCGTCGCCGAGGGCATCGTCGCCGACGCCGATCTGGCTGACGCCGGGCTGATCTTCGGCACAGGCTTCGCGCCCTTCCGCGGCGGCCCCATGCACCACCTGAAAACCCGCGCCAGTCGCTGATTTACCGCTGATTTTGGCCTGACTGCAAGCTCTGCAGCGAACAGGTCTGATCAGGATTGGGCCCCGAGCCATAACGCAATAAGCCATGCCGATGCCGGCTTTGCCTGTTTTTTTTGCTTATGATAATATTAGACATTAACATTCAAAACATAAAATATTGTATTTAAAGTGAAACAAAAAAACACAAAGACTTTTAAAGCCATTTTCTTCGGCGCCATTGTTTTGCTTTCATCTTGGCAAAACCTCGCGCTCGCGGATGACGTACTCGACCGCGCTCGGGGCATGGTTGCGCAGAAAAATCCCAAAGCAGCGCTTGAGCTCTTGCTGCCGCTGGAAGGCGACCGCGCCGGAAATCTTGAATACGACTACCTGCTTGGCCTCGCCGCACTGGATGCCGGCGATGCGCAGCAGGCCGTCTTCGCGCTAGAGCGCGTCCTCGCAGTCAACCCCGACTACCAGCAGGCGCGCGCCGAGATTGCCCGCGCCTATGTGGAACTGGGGGAACGCGAAAATGCCAAACGCGAGTTGCAGAACGTGCTCGCCAGCAACCCCCCGGATGCGGTCAAGCAAACCATAGACCGGCTGCTTGGTGCATTGATAGCAGACGGGCGCCGTCTGTCGGCCTACTTTGAATTGGGCGTCGGCACCGACAGCAACGTTAACAGCGCCACCGGCAACAGACAGGTTGCACTTCCGGCACTGGGCGGCGCGGTCGTCAACCTTGGCGCCGGCGGCACCAGCATTGGCGACAACTTCACCAGCCTTGCCGGCGGCGTCAATCTAGTTCAGCCAATCACGGAAGAATGGGCGCTGCTCGCCGGCGCTGCGGTCAACGGCAAGCTCAACAGCACGCAAAAGCAGTTCGACACTAATTCGATAGACGGCAATCTCGGAGCGCGCTGGGCGCGCGGCAAGGAAGCCGTCTCGGCAGGCGTGCAAGTGCAGAGCTTCAGCGTCGACAACACGCGCTATCGCGACACCACTGGCCTGGTGGCCCAATGGCAGCATTACTTCAGCGACACGCGCTCCATCACCGCGTTCACGCAAACCTCAGACCTGCGCTATCCGTCGCAGGCCATTCGCAATGCACGCCGCGGCATCTACGGGCTGGCGTTTGCCGAGGGCCTTGGCGGGTCGCGTAATGCGGTGGTATTCGGCAGCATCTATGCCGGCGAGGAAAAAGAAACCGCACCGGGGGTGAGACACCTCGGACACAAGCCGCTTGGCGCCCGCATCGGCGGCCAACTGGACATTGCCGTCCAGACGGTATTGTTTGTCTCTGTCAGCGTCGAGCAACGCCGCTATGACGGGCAGGAACCGCTCTTCCTGACCCAACGCGCGGACGAGCAATCCGACCTTCGCGCCGGCGTCAATTACAGTTTCGCCCAGGGCTGGACCCTTAGCCCGCAGATTTCCTATACCGACAACAAGTCGAATATCGCGACCAGCAAATTCACCCGCAGCATGGCTTCAGTATTGCTGCGACGAGACTTCTAGAGCCCGATTCCAGGGCCGTATAAGTGACTTAGTTCCTGTCCGGCTTGATCGTTTTGGCGGTTAATACACCCTGTCCCATTTTCCTGCAAAGACTTCAGCCATGAGCCATTCCTTGCGCCTCCGACCCAGTTCACGCGGCCTGCTGCTCGCAGCCATTTCGGCCGCCTTTGCCCATACCGCCATGGCCAACACCGGCCGCGTGGACTTCACCGCGGGCAACGTCACCGTCACCGACAGCAAGGGCGGCGCCCGCCAACTGGCCAAGGGCAACGAAGTCAAGACAGGCGACCGCATCATCAGCGACGCCGGTGGCCGCGCACAAATTCGCTTCTCCGACGGGTCCTATGTTTCGCTGCAACCGAATACTGATTTTTCCATCACCAACTACGCGTTCGATGACAAGTCCGACGGACTGGAACAAGCCTTCTTCAATCTCGTAAAAGGGGCAATGCGCACCGTAACCGGCCTTGTGGGCCGTCGCAACCGCGACGCCTATCGACTCAGCACGCCCACCGCCACGATAGGCATACGCGGCACCGGCGGGGTCATTTCGGTGGCCTCGGATGGTTCGACCCTCGTCCAGGGCACAAGCGGCGTATGGACACTGACCACCGGCGCCGGATCACTCGACATTCCTGCCGGCAGGGCCGGCACCGCCACCGATCCGGGCAAGCCGCCGCAGCAGACCAGCCAGGGACCGAACGTACCGGCGCCGAGTGGCGAGAACAGGCGGCAAAGAACATTCGTCACTGAAGACAAGACATCCTCAAGCGACAAGACATTCTCTTCGGGGGAAAACCGTACCGAGACAGGCAGCACGGAACTTGGGTCGGGGCACAGGTCCTTCGTATCCGGTGCCGGCTACGCGGTCGCCTCCACTGCCGGCAGCACCGCCGCCCTGGGCGTTCCGGTGAGCGCCACCTTCGATGACGATAGCAGGATGACATCTTTCGTCCATGGCTCGACCACCAACACCCTGAAGGGCAGCACTGACGATTTCGGCACAAAAGAGGGCATTATTTCCTGGGGGCGCTGGACAAGTCCGGTCAGTGTCAACGGAACGTCCACTACCTATCCGTCGGGATTTCACTATGTCGTCGGCCTGCCCACTGCTGCCGCCAGCCTGCCAACAGGCGCAACGTACAGCTATAGTTTGATGGGCTCGACCAAACCGACGACCTCAGACGGCAGCGCCACCGGCTCGCTCAATTCGGCAATGCTGAACGGCAACTTCAGCAGCAATGTGGTCAATGTGAATTTCACCGGATCGATTTCGGGAAAAAGCTTCAATGCCACCATCAACGGCATGTCCCTGAACACCAGCACCGCCAGCTTCAGCGGCTCGGGCAACTCGACCAACTTTACGACCGGCGCCAACACCCTGAACAACAGCTCCTCCACCCTTGCAGTCAGCGGTTTTTTCGCCGGTGCCGGCGCGACCAATGCGGGCTTCTCCTATTCGATTCTCACCACCGTACTCGGCACCGGCGTGGTGGGGGTGGTCGCCCTGAAACGCTAGCACTGTTTGCAACACCGGGGCGCCACGCTCAGCCAAGCTGAGGAGAAAATAGCCGCTGGGAAAACTCCCGAAGCAGCCGCAGTACTTCAATCGCATTGCGCCGCCCATCCCGCCGACTCCGCGGCGTGGTTCCTGCTCGGCGCATGCCGGCATCAGATCGGCGACCTGTCAGCCGCATTGCTCGCTTTTGAACATGTGCTGGCGCTCGATCCCGGACACCGGCAAGCCGCACTTGCCCGGATTGCCCTCTCATGCCAGACCGGACAAACCGATGCGGCGCTCGCACAAGGCCAAAGTTGGCTGCGAGATCATCCATCCGATACGAAAATGCTGTTCAGTGTCGGCCTCGTACAGGAGATCATGGGTAATGATATTGCGGCGCTTGCCCACTATGATCGCGCGCTCAGTATCAACGGATCCCACGCACAGTCGCTGCAAAACCGCGGCCTTGTGCTACTGCGGCTCGGACGCACCGACGATGCGATCGAGAACAACCGCCGCTTTCTCGCCACGTGCCCCGAATCGCCGGTCGCACACCGCAATCTGGTTGAGTCGTGCCTCAACGCCCGCCGCCATCAGGATGTCATCATGGCGGCAAGCGACGCACTCGCGCTCTCACCCTCTGACGCGCAGACGCGACTCAACCGTGGGTATGCGCTCGCCGCCTTGGGACGCATTGACGAGGCACGGCATGACATTGATACCGCGCTTGCACACGATGAGGGCGCGTTACGTCAGCGCTTCACCCAATGGGCAGCCCAAACAGGGTTCACCGAGCCGCAAGACCTGCCCTCCCTGATGCAACCGGAGGACCTCTTTGTGCTAGCCGGATACGAACGGGTCGCCCAATGCGACTGGGCGGGCTACGACGCCTTCGTGGCGCGCTGTACTGAGCTAATCAGCGCATCGCCATACGGGACCATGCAGTCGCGCAGCCTCGCCTTCAACCTGCTCAACCTGCCCATTTCAGCCGCCGCGCAAAAAAAACTCGCCGACCGCGTTGCCGCAGGGATCGCACACAACACAAGCGGCATATCCGGGGGCGTACCGATGCACGGACTCACCCGAAAAAAGCTTCGCATCGGCTATTTGTCCTCTGATTTTGGCCCGCATCCGACCTCCCGCCTCACCGGCCAGGTCTACGGACTTCACGACCGACGGCGCTTTGAGATATTCGGCTACAGCCTGTCCAAAGAAGATGGTAGCAAGAGCTTCGAAAACATCCGTCGCGCCTGCGATAAGTTCGCCGACATAAGCAGCCTGCCGCTGCAACATATCGCGCCACGCATCGCCGCGGATGGCATAGACATCCTCGTCGATCTCAACGGCTACAACCGCAACGGTCGCAGCGAGGCGTTGGCCTTGCGGTCGGCGCCCATACAGGTCGGCTACGCCGCCTACCCAGCAACCCTGGGCGGTGGTCTGCTCGACTACGTCATCGCCGACCGCACCGTCATTCCGCACGGCGCGGAAGACTTCTACGCCGAAAAAATAGTACGACTGCCACATTGTTATGCACCGACAAGCTTGCGTCGGGAGCGCGCATTGCCCACCCCGACACGAGCCGCATCGGGCCTGCCGGAACAAGGCACCGTGTTTTGCGCCTTTAACCGCCACGAAAAAATTGATCCGCGCGTGTTTGCCGCCTGGATGCGCATTCTCGAACGCGTTCCGGGCAGCGTGCTGTGGCTTCAGGCCGGCCCGGGCGAGAGCAATTTAAAACAGCACGCCCGCGCCGCCGGTATAGCACCACACCGACTGGTCTTCGCGCCGTTTATTGACACCGAGGCTTATCTGGCCAGACTGCGGCTGGCCGATGTCTATCTCGATACCCTGCATTGGACCGCACACACGCAGGGAATGGACGCCCTCTGGTCGGGCGTGCCTATCATCACCTGCCCAGGCGAGCACTGGGTGTCGCGTCTGGCCGCCGGACTCCTTCATGCTGTCGGTCTTGAGGACTGCATCGTCGCAAGCCTTCAGGCCTACGAAGGCCTCGCCTGTGACCTCGGCATAAATCCGGAAAAACTGCACGCACTCAAGGCGCGACTCGCGCGCAATCGCGAAACACATCCGCTGTTCGACATTGAACGTCTGGTGAAAAATCTCGACGCCGCGTATCTTCAAATGTGGCGCATGCATGCCTCGGGTGAAGTCCCGCGCAGCTTCGATGTGCTTGAAACACACCGCCCGTAACAGCCCTCCAACCCTCCCCGCCCCGCACATCGCCTGAAAACCGTTGCCAGATGGTCGTTTCCGGGCATCGTACTGTTTTTTCTGCGGGCGACTACAATGGATAGCATGATAGAAATCAAACTCCCCCAGGGCAGGGAAGCGGTGCTACGGGTCGTGCCCATGCCGGCCGACGCCAACCAGCACGGCGATATTTTCGGCGGCTGGATCATGTCGCAGGTGGACATTGCCGGCGGCGTGATGGCGGCGCGGCGCGCGCGCGGACGCGTCGCCACCGTGGCGGTCAATGCGTTCACTTTCAAGCAACCCGTGCTGATCGGCGACGTCGTAAGTTTTTACGCCGACATCGTTGCCGTCGGCAACACCTCGATCACCGTCAACGTCGAGGTCTACGCACAACGCAATCCATCGGACCTCGAAACTGTAAAAGTTACCGAAGCGACGCTCACCTACGTCGCCACCGATGAAGACCGCAAACCGCGCGCGGTGCCTCCCCGGACCTGACGCCTGACGCCTGACACCTGACACCTGACGCCTGACACCTGACGCCTGACGCCTGACACCTGCACACCTGCACACCCGCCCCACAGTATGCGAGAACTAAAAAACAAGGTCGCGATTATCACCGGCGCCGCGGGCGCGCTGGGAACGGCACTCGCCGCGCGCTTTGCGGCCGAGGGCATGCGACTAGTCCTTGCCGATGTCGACGCAAGCGCCCTCGCGTCCACTGAAAAATCACTCAAGGCCTGCGGCGCGCAGGTGGTGTCATTGCCAGTCGATGTGTCGCAACTTCACGATGTCAAAGCGCTCGCCGAACTGGCCTTGTCCGCATGGGGTGCGGCACACGTGGTGTGCAACAACGCCGGCGTCGCGCCGCTGGGGCCGGTTTGGGAAACGAGCGTCGCCGAATGGGACTGGGTGCTCGGGGTCAATCTCAAGGGCGTCATCCACGGCATCCAGGTATTTACGCCACTGCTTCTGGCACAAAATGAGGGGCACATCCTCAACACCGCATCGGTCGCCGGATTGATTTCGCCTCCGGGAATGGGCGCCTACTCTGTTTCAAAGCACGCCGTGGTGGCATTGTCCGAATGCCTTTATCACGACCTGGCGCAACAGGGCAGTGCGGTACGCTGCTCGGTGCTGTGCCCGGCGTATTTTTCCAGTGGCATCGCCGATTCGGACCGCAACCGCCCCGGCCCTGCAGCAGGGGACGGAGAGAAAAGCCCCGTGCGCCAGACCCAGGAAGCGGACTTGCGCCATGCCGTGCGCTCAGGACGCCTGTCGGCGGACGACATCGCCGACGCCGGCGTGAATGCCGTGCTGGAAGAACGTTTCTGGGTGCTGACGCATCCGGGAATTCTAGGTGCTGTGCGCGCACGCACAGAAGGCCTGCTGGCGAAAAAAAACCCCGTCAATCCATTCGCCATTAAAAGCTGACTTGCCCGCGGCACGAATCCCTTAAGCGACCGAAGCGACTGAGGCGACTGAGGCGACTGAAGCGACCGAAGCGACTAGGGCGACTAGAGCGAAAGCGCGACTACGGGCCCGCTAACTTCAAGCGGGCTTCGCCCGCGCCGCGATCATCGCCGTCTCAGCCGCCTTGCGCTCTGCGTTGGTCTTGCTCACTGCGGGGTGTCCTCCGAGCATTTTCAAGTAAGGCCTTATCGCGGCAATGCCCTCAAACGGATCCATGCCATAAATTTTCTTGCAGGCGATGGAAACCAGAGGCAGGTGTACCGCTGCGGCGCAATCGGCATGGGTGAATACGCCGCCGGCAATGTAAGGCGCAAACTTCGCCGTGACCGCCAGGGCCCGCACACCGCGCCCGAGCTCCGCCTTCACCTGCTCCTTCAACTCCGGTGAAACCGTTCCGCCGAAAAATACCCCACGGTAAAGGCGACGCGCCGGCAACTCGAGGTACAACTCGATGATCTCGATGAGTTCGCGACAGCGCGCACGTTCCAGTACATCCGCCGGATATAACGCCGGCTGCGGAAACGCGTCTTCAAGATACTCGGCGATCGCCTGTGACTCAGACAACACCACGCCATCCACATCCAAAAACGGAATCTTGCGCGCCGGCGACTGCTGCAGGCGCAGTGAGTCATGCGACACACCCACGTACTCCTCCACGAACGGAACGCCTTTGGCGAGCAAGATGATTTTTATCTTGTTGTAATAATTACTGACGCCAAATCCGCAGAGCTTAATCATCCGCACCGCCTTAGAGGTATTTCAGAGGTATTTCGCCAGTTCCAGCCTGCCAATCTGGTTGCGATGCACTTCGTCCGGGCCATCAGCAAAGCGCAGTGTGCGCGCGCTCTGGTAGGCATCGGCGAGCGGGAAGTCCTCGGACAGCCCACCCGCGCCATGCGCCTGGATCGCCCAATCGATGACCTTGCAGGCCATCAGCGGCGCAGCCACCTTGATCATGGCGATCTCCGCCTTGGCGTGCTTGTTGCCGACCTTATCCATCATATAAGCGGCCTTGAGCGTCAAGAGGCGCGCCTGGTCGATCATGATTCGAGACTCGGCGATGCGCTCGAGCGTGACCGTCTGCTCGGACACCGGCTTGCCAAACGCGACGCGCGACTTGGTGCGCTTGCACATGAATTCAAGCGCTCGCTCGGCGAGGCCAGTCAGGCGCATGCAGTGGTGTATGCGGCCCGGACCGAGGCGGCCCTGTGCGATTTCGAACCCGCGTCCCTCGCCAAGAAGGATGTTGGCAGCAGGCACGCGCACATTCTCGAACACCATTTCGCCGTGGCCCTGCGGCGCGTCGTCATAACCGAACACCGTAAGAGGGCGCAGGACCTTGAGTCCCGGGGCATCACGCGGCACCAGGACCATAGACTGCTGTTGGTAGCGGTTGGCGTTGGCCGGGTCGGTCTTGCCCATGACGATGAAAATCGCGCAGCGCGGATCCGGGGCGTTGGTGATCCACCACTTCTTGCCGTTGATGACATAGTCGCCGCCCTCGCGCGTGATGCTCAACTGGATGTTGGTGGCGTCGCTCGATGCCACGTCGGGCTCGGTCATGGCGAAAGCCGAGCGAATCCTGCCCTCGAGCAGCGGTAGCAGCCATTGCTCCTGCTGCGCCGGCGTGGCGTAACGCAGCAGGGTCTCCATGTTGCCGGTGTCGGGGGCGTTGCAGTTGAATACTTCGGGCGCCCATGGCACACGGCCCATGATTTCGCACAGCGGCGCGTATTCCAGGTTGGTCAGCTCGCCGCCGTGATCCTTTGGACGCCACAGGTTCCACAGGCCGGCGGCGCGCGCCTTGACCTTGAGTTCGCCTATCAGTTTGGGCACCTGCCAACGGTCGCCCTCGGCGACCTGGTGGTGAAAAATATTTTCGTTGGGATAGATGTTCTCTTCCATGAAGGCCTTGAGCTTTTGCTGCAGCGCCTTGACCTTGTCCGAATATTCGAAGTCCATTTTCTGTCCTTTTTAGCAAACCATGGCAACGTCAATAATGCGACTCTCTAAGCCCCTCCCCCTTGACGGGGAGGGCCGGGGAGAGGGTGAATGCAAGCAATCACGAATAACTTGGCACTCCCCCTCCCTCCCAAGGGGGAGGAAACCTACTACGTACTGTTTCGCTTGTCCGATCGCTTGGCAAAACGCCAGCCGATTTCCGCCAGCGGCCCGGCACGCCTGCCGGCATCCAGCGCCTGCTGGCTGGCGGCGATGCCATCAAGCGCGCGCTTCATCACGCCCTGCAAAATCGCGGCGATACGAAACAGGTTGTAGGCAAGGTAAAAATCCCAATGTTGCGACGCGATGCCCTCGCGCCCGGTGCGCCGGCAATACTGTTCGATATAGGCCTGCTCGGAGGGAATACCCAGCGCCGCAAGATCAAGTCCGGCGATGCCACGAAACTGCGCCGGGGGAATATGCCAGCCCATGCAGTTGTAGGAAAAATCCGCCAGCGGATGCCCCAGCGTCGACAATTCCCAGTCCAGGATGGCCACCACGCGCGGCTCATTCGGATGGAATATGAGGTTGTCCATGCGATAGTCACCGTGTACCACCGCAGTTTCATCGGCTGCGGGAATGTGCTGCGGCAGCCAGGCGATGAGCCGATCCATGGCTGGTATTTTTTCCGTCTCCGAGGCCTGGTACTGGCGCGTCCAGCGCGCGATCTGGCGGGCGAAGTAATTGCCCGGCTTGCCGTAATCGGCGAGTCCCGAAGCGGCATAATCAACCGCGTGCAACGCGGCGATGACACGGTTCATTTCGTCGTATATGGCGGCGCGCTCAAGCGGCGGCAGACCGGGCAAGGACTGCTCCCAGAAAACCCGCCCCTCGACACACTCCATGATGTAGAACGCGCGCCCGAGCACCGACTCGTCCTCGCAAAGCGCCAGCATGCGCGGCACCGGGATGCCGCACTTCCCCAACGCGCCCATGACACGATATTCACGCTCGATGGCGTGTGCGGAAGGCAATAATTTGGCCGCCAGGCCTGGCTTGGAACGCAGCACGTAACGGCGCCCCCCGGCCTCGAGACGGTAGGTTGGATTGGACTGCCCCCCCTTGAACTGCTCGACGGCAAGCAAACCAGCGTAGCCCTCGACATGATCGCGCATCCAGGCTTCGAGCGCGGAGACATCGAAGCTGTGGCGACCGGCGACCGGCATGGTGCCGCTGAATTGCTCACTCATGGGTTCAATGTCACCCGCTCATCGCGGGTCTGTCCTCCTCAGTGGGGAGGCAATGCTAGCATGCCCAACCTCGTGCCATGGCCTGCGTGTAAGCAGCCGGTCACGCGCGCGGTGCCTGATACCGGAAGGAAAACCAGTGCATCAATTCATCAGAATACAGGCTTGGCGCGAAAATACTCGGCGCGGTCTATCGAACGCACGCGCACTTCGCGCACATCGAGGCCCTGCAGCAGCTTGAGCGCCACGTCGGTGCCTGCAGCCCCCATGCCCCACATTTTCCGGTAGAGCTCTTCATGGGTTTTCACCGCAGCCGCGCCGACGCCGACGACAATGTCGCCGCGCTTGATCCCGGCCTTGTCAGCCGGACTATCGGGCGAAACGCGCGTGACGAACAAGCGTCCCTGGACCTCTTCGGTGGCAAGGCCCAGCCAGGGACGCCCATCACCGGCAGCCCGCCCCTTGAGCACGAGATCCTGCAGTATGGGCTTCAACAGATCGATCGGAATGAACATGTTGCCGGGCAGCGGCGTGCCCCGTTCCACAGTGTCGCGCACCAGCAGCGAGCCGATGCCGACAAGCCTGCCGTCCCGCCCCACCAGGGCGGCCCCCGCCCAACTGAGCGTCGGCGGCGAGGTGAATATCGCCTCATCGAGCAGATACTCCCAACTACCGGCGAACTGGCGCTTGGCGACCACATAGGTGGGTGTGGCGGCCTCCCGCCCGCCAAAGGGCAGCACCATCACCGGATCGCGCACCGCCAGCGCCGACGACAGCCCCATTGCGATGGGCTTAACCCCCATCGGCATTTGCGCCTTCAGCAGGCCAAAACCGCTCGCATGGTCATAACCCACCAGCGTGGCGGGAACGGTCTTCTGCTCCGCGGTGGTGACTTCAATCGCTTCGGACTCGATGACGATGTAGCCCACAGTGAGGATATGGCCCTGGTCGTCGATGACCACACCGGTACCCTCGCGCGTGCGTCCCAGTGATGAATTAGAACGTGCATCTTCGAGCGCCTTGCTGCGTACCCTGACAACGGCGCCAAGCATCTGCTCGGTTTCAAGCGCGCGGTCCTGCTCCGCCCGAACGCGCTCATCCTGTGCCGCCAAAGAGCGTGGCGCCGTATCGCCCTCCACCGCCAAGCAATCGGGAACCGTGACGAGGCAGCAAGCCATTGCCAGCCCGGCAATAGTTTTGATCGATTTCATATCCATCTCGATACCCCCCCTCGTTTGCAATCCCGTTAAGCCCGCGACCACATTGCAGCCCATTTAGGCAGAGTCATTCACGCCACGTTCACAAGCCCATTCTTATCCGAATCGACACCAATTTCCAGCCCTTGGCGTGGATCGGTGAATATTTGCCGCTTCCTTCCATCATGCTGCGCACTTTTCAGTGCTGGCGATCAATTCACGACAGATTCGTCCCGGTTAAAACCTCGGCCAGACAAGCACGCCGTGCGGCTCAAGCGGGCACTTGCATGATCAGTGCCGTTTTTATGACGTGACAGCACCATGCGGCAAAGCTAAGCTTTGCCACCGTTTCCCGCAAAACCCCTTCTTCTTTGCGAAATTGCAATGCCAAACCGCCAAACCATCAAGCTCTACCTGAACGTCGGCCATACCTTCGACCATTTGTTCATGTTGATATTCCCGACGGTGGTGCTGGCGATCAGCGCCGAGTGGCAGCGCCCCTACAGCGAGCTGTTGCCGCTGTCACTGCCCGGCTTCATCGCTTTCGGCGTGTTCTCCATCCCGGCCGGATGGTTGGCCGACCGCTGGAGCCGCAGCGGCATGATGACGCTGTTCTTCTTTGGCATTGGCGCCGCGTCCATACTCACCGGCCTGGCGCAAAACGAGTGGCAGATCAGCGCCGGGCTCGCGCTGGTGGGCGTGTTTGCCGCCATCTATCACCCGGTGGGCATGGCCATGCTGGTCGCCAATGAACCAAAAATCGGCCGCACCTTGGGCGTGAATGGCGTCTACGGCAACACCGGCCTCGCGCTGGCGGCGCTCATTGCCGGCGCCCTCGCCGACCTGTGGCACTGGCGCGCGGCGTTTTTTGTGCCTGGCATCGCCTGCATCGCCACCGGCATCGGCTTCGCGCTGGCGGCGCGCGGAGGCGACCCGGTTCGAACCAAAGCCAAGGCCGGCGCGGTCCGCCTGCCCCGCTCGGTACTGATGCGCGTGTTCGCCGTGGTGGTGGTCGCCACCATTTGTGGCGGCATCATATTCAACGCCACCACCGTGTCTATGCCCAAGGTCTTTGATGAACGCCTGAACGCCTTGACGCAATCCACCCTGGGCATAGGCCTGCTCGTCTGCATGGTCTACCTGATCGCGGCAATGGCACAGTTGCTGATGGGCTGGTGGCTGGACCGACGCTCGCTCAAAGCCGTGTTCGTGCCCGTGGTGGCGCTGCAGGTGCCCCTACTACTGGCGGCGGGCAGCCTGCAAGGTTATGCCATGCTCGCCTGCGCCGTGGCGATGATGTTTTTCGTTTTTGGACAAATCCCGATCAACGACGCCATGATCGCGCGCTACACCAGCGATGAATGGCGTGCCCGCGCCTACTCGGTCCGCTACGTACTGTCCTTTGCCGCCAGCGCCACCGCAGTGCCGCTGATCGCCGGCCTGTACGAGGCCACCGGCGACTTCACGCTGCTGTTCAACATCCTCGCGGCGCTGGCGGCCTGCATATTTCTGGCCGCCCTCGCTTTTCCGTCACAGGCCGAGGCCAAACCAGCACCGGCCTGAACAGGGCAGAACGCCTATTGCTTGTCGAGTTCGGCAAATACCTCGCGTGCGATGCGGAAGGAATCGACGGCCACCGGCGCGCCGCAATAGACGCCGCAGTGAATCAATACCGCGGCAATTTCCTTGCGGCTGACGCCGTTGGTGAGCGCACCGCGCAAATGCAGCCTGAGTTCGTGTGGCCGGTTTAGCGTCGCCAGCAGCGCGACGTTGAGCATGCTGCGGGTCTTGCGCGGAATGGTGTCATCGGTCCACACCTCGCCCCAGGCCTGCTCGGTCACCCAATCCTGCAGCGTCTGGCTGAAATCGTCGGCCGAAGCCAGCGCCCGATTAACGTACTCATCACCCAGCACGGCCTTACGCACCGCCAAGCCTTTTTCATACTTTGCACTTTTGGCATTCTTGCTCACGACATTCCCCTTTTGCATGCTTGTTATGGATGTTTCTGATGTGTGACCGGCGTGCGACTGGCGTGTGGCTAAGGTTTCTTGCTGGCCGTCCTTTTAACGGCTTTTTTAGCGGGCTTGGCCGCCTTTTTCGCTGTCTTCTGCGCTGGATTCTTCACGGCGCGCTTGACCGGCTTCACCCTGGCTAGCTTGGGCACATAAGCAATCGCCTCGACCTCGAGCCCGCAGTCCATGGGCGTGCGACCGGCTTGCATGCGCGTGCGCGCCGGCAGGGTTTCCTGGCCGGAGAAATACGTTCGGTAGATACGATCGAATTCGCCGGCATCGCGCTGGTCCTTGAGCCACACAATCACTTTTAGCAGGCAATCCATGTTGGAGCCCGCCTCTTCAACGAGCTTTTTCATATTGCCCATCACCAGGTGAACCTGGTCGGCGAAGGGCATGGCCGGAAAAGGCGGTAGCGGCAGCTTGTTCGCCCGCGCCTCACGGACCTGCGCGGAAAAGGCCTCATCAAAAGGCGGCAGGCCTGAGACAAAGATCAGGTCGCCATAACGAACGCACAAGTTGAAGGGTGCGTCGGCCGAAGGCAGGTCGGCATTGAAGTTCTCTTTTTCCATTACATCTCCTTGAACGGGTTTTCGTTTCACCACATCATGCCGCGCGCCGTCACCGGCCACAATGCCTTGACGACGCCTTGGCGCACGCAAACAAACCAGTCGTGCATGTTAACCGTCGGGTCGCAATGCCCGGGCACCAGCAAGAGCTTTTCACCCAGGGCCGGTGCCGCCGTTCCCGGCGCCACGCTGATCACGCCGTGCTCGTCCGAAGCCTTAAGATATTCCAGCCCGGGCCTGCCCGCCACACGGGGCATGCCCGAATCGATGCTCGATGCCTTGAGACCTGCGTCGACCACCACGCGATCGGGTGCCGGCGTACTCATAACCGTGGTCAGGATGTGCAAGCTTTGGCCAAAGACAGGGAAGCCCTCCCAGTCGTTTAGCTGATAGTCGGCGTCCATAAAAATATAGGAGCCCGGTTGCAGTTCGGTGTAGACGCCGCCGTCTCGCTCGAACAAAAAACTACCCGTGCCGGCACCAGTGACGGTATCGCAGGCGATGCCCGCCGCAAGGATCAGCTCACGTGTGGCGCGGGCTTTTTCGGTCGCCTCGGCGACGGCGGCCCGCCGTGCCGCGATGCTGCGCAAATGCTGGGCCGAGCCATGGTAGGCGTGCATGCCGGCAAAGCGCAGCCCGGGCGAGGCTGCCACGGCTTTGGCAAGGGCGAGGGCCGGCGCACCCGGCGTCACGCCGCAGCGTGCCGCGCCAACATCAAGCTCTATAAGCACTTCGAGCCTCACCCCTGCGCCCAGCGCCGCGGCATTGAGCGCCGCGACGTTCGCCGCACTGTCGGCGCACACGGCGATGCGCGCGCGCTTGGCCAGCGCCACCAGCCGTGCAATCTTGAGCGCGCCGACGACTTCGTTGCAAATCAGGATGTCATTGACTCCGCCGAGCACCAGCGCCTCGGCCTCGCTGACTTTCTGGCAGCACACGCCCGCCGCGCCGCCGGCGATTTGCGCCTTGGCGATATCAGCCGACTTGTGCGACTTGGCGTGCGGCCGCAGTCGCGGACCGGGGCGCGCCCCGTCGCCCCGGACAGCCTCGTTCATCAACGCAAGATTGTGCTCGAACACATCAAGGTCGAGGATCAGCGCGGGCGTGTCAACTTGCGCCAGAGGCATGCCTATGGTGGCAAGGGTGGCTGGGGCGGAGAGCGTAGCAGGTGCGGTGGGGGTATTCATCTTCAATCCATGGCTTGTTGTCGTGCGGAAGGGCCGGCAAGAGCGCATTCTAACTGGGGTAAAATTGATCATCCTAACGAACCAGAAGAAAAGCATGCGCGCGATCGAAATCACCACTCCCGGCGAACCCGAGGTGCTCAAACTTGGCACCCGTCCCGATCCACAGCCACAGTCGGGCGAAGTCCTGATCAAGGTCGTGGCCGCGGGCGTCAACCGCCCCGACGTACTGCAGCGCAAAGGCAATTATCCGGTGCCGCCCGGCGCCTCGGACATCCCCGGCCTCGAAGTAGCCGGCACCATTACTGCGCTGGGCAAGGATGTCAGCGGCTGGAAAATCGGCGACGAAGTCTGCGCCCTGGTCGCCGGTGGCGGCTATGCCGAGTTATGCACCGCACCCGCAGCGCAAGTGCTGCCGCTGCCCAGGGGTTTGTCGATGATAGAGGCGGCCTCACTGCCGGAAACTTTTTTCACCGTCTGGAGCAACGTGTTTGACCGCGCGAAACTGGCCCCTGGCGAGACGCTACTCGTTCAGGGCGGCTCCTCGGGCATAGGCGTCACCGCCATCCAGATGGCCAAGGCCTTCGGCCATACCGTCTACGCCACCGCCGGCAGTGCGGACAAGTGCGCCGCATGCGTGCGCCTTGGCGCCGACCGCGCCATCAACTACAAGACCGAGGATTTTGTCGCCGTGCTGAAAGAGGCCACCGGCGGCAAGGGCGTCAACGTCATACTTGACATGGTCGGGGGCGATTATGTCGACCGCGAACTCAAGAGCCTCGCCGACGACGGCCGCATCGTGTTGATCGCCTTCCTCGGCGGCATGAAATCCACGGTAAACCTCAACGAAATCCTGCGCCGTCGCCTGGTACTGACCGGCTCGACGCTGCGTCCGCGCGCCATTGACTTCAAGGCTGCGATCGCGCAAAACCTGCGCGATAAGGTTTGGCCGCTACTCGAAGCCAAAACAATAAAGCCGGAGATTTTCAAGACCTTCGCCCTCGCCGATGCGGCCGAGGCACACACGCTGATGGAATCCTCGCAACACATCGGCAAGATCGTCCTCACCGTTTAGGCGAGCATCATGTTCCAGCCGGGCATACTCAAGGGCAAGCGCATCCTGGTCACCGGCGGCGGCACCGGTCTCGGGCGTGAAATCGCGGCCCAATACCTCGGCCTTGGCGCCGACATCATCATTTGCGGACGGCGAAAATCGGTGCTCGATGAAACCGCCGCCGCCTTGATGCAGGCGCACGGCGGTGCGGTCAGCACCCGCGCCGTGGATATCCGTGACGCCCTCGCGGTCGACGCCATGGTGCAGTCCATCTGGGACGAGGGCGGACCACTCACGGGACTGGTCAATAACGCCGCAGGCAATTTCATCAGCCGCACCGAAGACCTTTCGCCACGCGGCTTTGACGCCATCGCCAACATTGTTTTGCACGGCACGTTTTATATGACGCAGGCGGTGGGCAAGCGCTGGATCGCCGGCGGACACAAGGGCAGCGTGATCTCGATTGTGGTGACTTGGGTCTGGACCGGTTCGCCCTTCGTCGTACCCTCGGCCATGGCCAAGGCCGGCGTGCATGTGATGACACAGTCCCTGGCGGTGGAGTGGGGTCGCCACGGCATCCGTCTCAACGCCATCGCGCCGGGCACCATCCCGACAGAGGGCATGAGCCAGCGCCTCGCGCCGGGCCAGCAGGACCACGGCGATGCCGTGGCCAAGGCCAACCCCATGGGTCGCGTCGGGCAGATGCACGAACTGCAAAACCTCGCCACCTTCCTGATGGCCGATGGCTGCGAATGGCTGTCGGGTCAGACCATCGCACTTGACGGGGCCGGCTGGCAGGCCAACGGCGGCTCGTTCAAGGAGCTGTTCGCCTGGGGGGACACCGAGTGGAGGAGCGCGCGCACAGCGATAAAAAGTCAGGACGACAAAGACAGGGCGCAGCGACCAGCCTAGGTCGATCGCCCGGAAAGCCGCGCCAGACGGGCATTTCCAGCCATCGGTGTGACGCAAACAGGAGGAAGTCAGATGAAAAAAAGCATTCCCGCCCGTCCGCTAGTTCTTCTGCTCGCCGCCCTAATCCTGGCAAGCCTGGCGCTGACGCTGCCGACGAATGCCGGCGCGCAAGCCTATCCGTCCAAACCGATACGCCTGATCACACCTTTCGCACCCGGCGGAGGCACCGACTTCGTCGCACGGCTGATCGCGCAAAAGTTGACGGAAAAACTTGGCCAACAAGTCATGGTCGACAACAAACCGGGAGCCGGCAGCAACCTGGGCACCGAACTCGCGCTCAAATCGCCGCCAGACGGCTACACCCTGCTGGTCACACCGGCGAGTTATACCGTCAATCCGAATATCTACAAGCTTAACTTCGACCCGATAAACGACATCACGCCCATCGTGCAGATCTCCTCCGGGCCCTACATCGTCGCCGTGCATCCCTCGCTGCCGGTAAAAACCCTTAAAGACCTCGTCGACTACGCCAAGGCCAATCCGGACAAGCTCTCTTACGGTTCCGCAGGCAACGGCAGCTCCACCCACCTTGCCACCGAGTTTTTTCTCGACGTCGCAAAGATCAAGATGCTGCACATTCCCTACAAGGGCACCGGCCCCGCGCTCAACGACACCATCGCCGGCAATGTCCAGGTGATATTCGGCAGCGTCGCCGCCACGCTGCAATTCGTCAAATCGGGGCGCCTGCGCGCCCTCGCCGTAACCACACCGCAACGTATCAGCGCCGAACCGGATGTGCCCACCGTCGCCGAATCAGGCTACCCCAGCTATGAAGTCACCAACTGGAGCGGCCTCTCCGGCCCCAGGGGCCTACCCCGGGAAATCGTCGATCGCATCAACCGCGAAGTAAACGAAATCATCAAGACCGCCGATGTCGCCAAGGTGCTGGCAGCGGACGGCCTCAGTCCGGCCGGCGGATCGGCCGAACGGTTCAGCAACATCATCAATACGGAAATCCCGCGCTGGAACCGCGTCGTCAAATCATCGGGCGCGAAAATAGACTAGGCTGTCATTGGCAAACTCATTGCAATACGCTCTCATCAAAAAAACAGTCGGGGGGAAGTTCAATGCTGATCGGAATGACAGGCCTCGGGCGCATGGGCGCGAACATGGCGCGGCGGCTCGCCAGAGGCGGCGCGAAGGTCTGCGGCCATGACCGCAACGACGCACTCGCCTCAATGCTTGCGGCTGAGGCCGGCTTCAGTCCGGCCGACACATTAAAGGCACTGGTCGCCGCCCTGCCCGCGCCGCGCGTAATCTGGATGATGTTGCCGGCGGGTGATGCGACGCAATCGACCATGGACGCGCTGCTGCCACTGCTGGCCAAAGGCGATGTACTGGTGGACGGTGGCAACGCCAATTACAAGGATAGCCTGCGCCGCGGCGCAGAGCTCAGACTGCACGGCATCGCGTTTGTCGATGCCGGCGTATCGGGCGGCGTATGGGGCCTCGCCAACGGCTATTGCCTGATGCTGGGCGGCGACAAGGAGGCCATCGCACGCGTCGCGCCGTTTATCAAACTACTGGCACCGACCCCGGACAACGGCTGGCTGCACTGCGGGCCGGCCGGCAGCGGCCACTTTGTCAAAATGGTCCACAACGGCATCGAATACGGCATGATGCAAGCCCTCGCCGAGGGCTTTGCGCTGCTCGATGCGAAAAAAGAGCTGCAGCTCGACACCGCCGCAATCGGCGAACTATGGCGCCATGGCAGCGTGGTGCGCTCCTGGCTGCTTGACCTGACCGCCAACGCGCTGGGCAAGAACAACAGCATGGCCGGCATCAAACCGGTGGTCGCCGACTCGGGCGAAGGTCGCTGGGCCGTGGATGAGGCCGTGTCGCTGGGCGTGCCCGCCCCTGTGATCGCCATGGCTTTGATGACGCGCTTCGCCAGTCAGGGCAAGGACGACTACAGCGCCAGGCTGTCGGCGATGATGCGCGCAGGGTTTGGCGGCCACGCTATCCAAAGCGACAAGTAATGTCCCGTATGTCCCTGATGGCGCACTACAGGGGCCGCTTCGCGCCCTCCCCGACCGGGCCTTTGCATTTCGGATCACTCGTGGCTGCAACCGGTAGCTATCTGGACGCGCACTCGCACGGCGGCGAGTGGCTGGTGCGCATGGAAGATATTGACCGGCCACGCGAGCAAGCAGGCGCTGCTGCGGCGATTTTTTCCGCACTTAAAGCGCACGGCTTCGCCTGGAATAACGAGATCCTGTACCAAAGCCGGCGCACCGCCGCGTACCAGTCGGCCCTGGAACAGCTTGGCGCCGCCGGCCACACCTACCCTTGCGCCTGCTCGCGCCGTGAAATCGGCGACAGCCTGCTCGCCCCCGACGGCACACCCATCTACCCGGGCACCTGCCGCGGGGGCCTCGCGCGGGGCAAAACCGCGCGCTCGGTGCGCGTGCGTGTCGGCAATACGCAAATCACGTTTGAAGATGCGATACAGGGCAGGGTCACGCAGGCACTGGCGCAGGACTCGGGCGATTTTTTGCTCCATCGCGCCGACGGCTTGTTCGCCTACCAACTGGCGGTGGTGATCGATGACGCCGAGCAAGGCGTGACCCATGTGGTGCGCGGCGCCGACCTGCTCGATTCGACGCCACGGCAGATTTTTTTGCAGGGACTTCTCGGTTACCCGATCCCGCGCTACGCCCATTTGCCACTCGCCCTCAACGCCGGCGGAGAAAAACTATCCAAGCAAACCCTGGCCGCACCGCTCGATGCGCTGCGGCCGGCGGCCAATCTCGTCGCCGCGCTCAATTTTCTTGGCCAGGCCGCGCCAGCGGCCCTCATTACAAGTCCGGTGGGCGAGGTGTGGCGTTGGGCGCTGGCGCACTGGCAGCTGTCACGAATACCGCGACGCAACGCCTTGGCGGCGGGCTTCTGAGACTTCTGACACCATGGGTGCATGCATATCGCGCGCGCCCACAACCCCTCGAGAAATCACAACCGACATGACACTGCCCAGCGAAATTTCATTGCTCGAAACGGCCGGACGGCTTCTGCTGGTTATTTTCTTTATCGTTGCGGGGCTCTCCAACATGACACCCGCGCGCATACGCGACCATATCCAGCGCATCGCTGCGGGCGGCGTGCCCGCAGCGACCCCGGTCTTCTGGCTCGGCATTGCGCTGCAGTTCACCGGATGCGCGCTGCTGCTCACAGGCTGGCACGCCAACATCGGCGCGCTATGCCTGATCATTTTCACCGTCACCGCCACAGCTATTTTTCACCGCTTCTGGTTACTGGATGACCCGATAAAACGTAATCTCGGCAGGCTTTTTTTTCTCAACAACACGGCGATCACCGGCGGTCTGCTACTGTTGCTTGCCAATATGCAGATGGCCTGAGGCCGCGCGCAAGGCCGGGGAACAACGACTGAAAATGCCCGTCTGGCGCGGGTTTCCAGCATACTTCCCGCGAAAATAAACGACACGGAATCAACCACAACCACGATGAGCCCAACAAACCCTCCGCGAAATTTTCCACAAAAATACCCCGCCGCCTTCATGCGCGGGGGCACCAGCAAGGCACTGATGTTTCATGCGCGCGACCTGCCGGCCTCGCGCGCCGAATGGGATGCGATTTTTCTCGCGGCGATGGGCAGCCCCGACCCCGCCGGACGGCAACTCGACGGCATGGGCGGCGGACTGTCGTCACTGTCAAAGGTCTGCGTGCTCTCACCCTCATCGCGGCCGGAGGCAGACATTGATTACACCTTCGCCCAGGTACAGATCCGGGAGGCCGCAGTCGATTACAGCGGCAACTGCGGCAACATGTCTTCGGCTATTGGGCCCTTCGCGGTGGAAGAAGGCCTGGTGTGCCCCGCGGACGGCGAGGCGATGGTGCGTATTTTCAACACCAACACGAAAAAAATTATTCACGCCACATTCGACGTGCGCGATGGCCGCCCGCTGGTCTGCGGGGGGCTTGCGATTCCCGGAGTGGCGGGCAGTGGCGCGCCCATACGGCTGGACTTCATCGAGCCGGGCGGCGCCGCCACCGGAGCGCTGCTGCCCACGGGCAACACGCGTGACACGCTGGACATTCCGGGTCTGGGCGCGATCGAAGTGTCGATGATCGACGCCGCGAACGCATGCGTTTTTGTCGCAGCGCGCACGCTGGGACTTCGCGGTGTGGAGATGCCCGAGGAACTTGAGCGCAACACCACGCTGCTGGAAAAACTCGCCGCCATCCGCTTGCATGCCTCGGTGGCCATGGGCATAGCCCCGGACATCACCAGTGCGCGCGCCAAGGCCGCCGTGCCCTTCATCGGCTTTGTATCGCCGGCGCAAGACTCGCCCTTGCTCTCCGGCGGCACGCTCGCTGCGGCGGACATTGATTTAACCGCGCGCTTTTTATCCAGCGGTCAGCCGCATCGCGCCCTGCCACTTGCGGCGTCGCTGTGCACCGCCGTTGCGGCGCGCATCGAAGGCAGTCTCGTGCATGCTGTCTGTGCAAGCGGCGCAACGCAGCGCCTGCGCCTTGGCATGCCCTCAGGGGTGCTGAGCGTGGGCGCCGAGGTAGGGCGTGACGGCGCGTTGTGGCATGCGACACGCGGATCGTTTTATCGCACCGCGCGACGTCTGTTCGACGGCTTTGTTTACGCCTGAGGGCGCAGATCAGCCCGGATCGTTCGCCGCGCGCGAAAAGCGCCGCAGCATGCCAGACGGCAGCATGACAGTCGCCAGCGCCGCCAGCACCATCACCAGCGCCGCCATATCCTGCCAGTGCAGGATCTCGCCGAGGAAGATAACACCGCTGAACACGCCGACCACCGGAGTCATCAATATCGACAGCGTGGACACGCCGACCGGCGCACTAAGGGCGATTTTGGCGAACACCCAGTAACAGAACACAAAAGCAATGAGCATGTTGTAAATAGTGCCGGTGAGCGGCCAAAACGACAGACGCATCAGGTCGAAGCTGCCCGGTTCAATAAATAACGCACCCAAAAAAATTGGAATGCCGCCTATCAGCATCTGCCAACCGATATAAGGGGTCAGCGGCATGGCCACCGGCCAGCGCTTCATCACCACCACGCCAAAGGCCCAGATCACCGCCGAGGAAATCATCAGCATTGCGCCGAGCGGCGCGCGTTGCAAAGACGCAAATTCTGTCGAGAACAGCAACAGCATGCCCCCCATGCCAAGCAACAGGCCGGTGATACGCCGGCGTGTGAGTTTTTCTCGCAGCAGCCAGGCCGAGAACAGCACGCCCCAAACCGGCATGGTGTAAGCGAGGATGGCCGCGCGACCGGAGGCCATCATTGGGATGCCGAATACGGCAAGGATGTTCCAGCCCGTTATATTGAGCAGGGCGATCGCTGTCAGCCGCCCCCACTGCCCCTTGGGCACGCGCATGTTCTGTCCGCTTGCCCAGGCGATGGCGAACAGGCCGATGACGCCCGCCAGAGCACACCAACTGCGAAAATGCAACGGTGGGATTTCAACCAGCGTGACCTTGAGCACGGGCCAATTGACGCCCCAGAAGAATGTCATCAGCGCGAGCAAGCCGATGGCCTGCCGCGGGAATATTGGGTTAGCGCTCACGGCTTGACCATGTCTTGTATGCCACCTTTGGGCCACAACACCGTGGCGATCGCCGCCACCACCAGCGCCAGCGCCGCGTAATCCTGCCATTGCGGCGACTCATCCAGTATCAGCATACCGGTGAACACGCCGACCGGTGCGACGCCCAGTATGGACAAGGACGCAAGCCCCGCCGGCACGGTGGCGATCAGCCGCACCCAGGCCCAGTGACAGAAGATGAATGCAACAATAAGAGTATAGGTGACGCCTATCCAAGCACCAGGCGAAACCGGATGCAGGTGCTCAAGGTCGAACATCAGCGCGCCAACCAGCATAGGCACGCCGCCCAGCGCAAACTGCCAGGCAGCAAAGACGGTGGCGGGCATATCAACGGGCCAGCGCTTCATGATGATGGTGCCGATAGCCCAGGATAGCGCCGCGCCAAGCATGACCAGCGTTCCGAGCGGTGCCGCCCGCGCAGAGGCAAGCTCGCTCGAAAACAGCAATGCCATGGCGATCATGCCCAAGCTCAGGCCGGCAAGGCGGCGCGCCGTGATGCGCTCACCCAGCATCCAGGCGCCAAACAGTACGGCCCACAAGGGCATGGTGAAGCCGAGTATCGCGGCGCGGCCCGAGTTAAGCAGGCTCACGCCATAGGCACCGAGCAAATGCCAAAACGTGATATTGAACGCTGCGCAAAAAATCAGCACCCGCCATGCGCCGCGCGGCACGGCCAGCGATTGACGCGAGGCAAGCGCCACAAGGAACAAACCCGCCGCGCCACCATAAACACAAATGGCGCGGAAACTGAGCACAGGCATTTCGTTGACCGCGAGTTTGACCATCGGCCAGTTCAGCCCCCAGAAGACATTGAGCGCGACGATAAGCCAGAGCGCATTGCGCGGCACGCGCTGCGACACCTTCTTCAACAAACCAGGTTTGCTCATCCCAAACCAAGCCGCGAGCTGGCGCTAAACAAGCAGCGGCTCTAGCGCCAGGCGCAACGGCGCCGGCAGCGGCACCGGAATATTGCCGGCGCGGTCTACGTAGACGTGGATGAAGTACCCCTGCGCCGCGGCACTGTCATCGTCATTGCGAAACAGGCCTATGTCATAGCGGACGCTGGCGTTTCCAAGTTTCGCCACGCGCAGGCCTGCATGCACGGTGTCCGGGAAACTCACCGGGCTGAAATATTGGCAATGCGTTTCGACCACCAGCCCGATGACCGGACTCAGTTCGATATCAAGCACGCCTCGCCTGATCAGGTATTCGTTCACCACCGTGTCAAACCACGAGTAGTAAACAACGTTGTTGACATGACGATAGGCGTCGTTATCCATCCAACGCGTTGTGATGGCGTGAAAATGACGGTAATCGGTGCGGTGGTGGGCTTGGGGACGGGACATTGCCAGGGGGCACGGCGAAGCAGGCCGAAAGCATACCCGAAGCGGGATCGGCGCGGGCGCGACCTTGACCTTGACCTTGATGAGTCGAAGCAAAGCATCCGCATCGTAGCCATTGTCTTTGATGACCGCATTGGTTTGGATGCCTGCGATAAAACCGGCGGAGCGCTCGATATCGCCGATCTGACCCGCACTCAGTATCATTCGCAGCGGATTGCCCAAAGCATCCACTGCGACGTGAATGTTGCTGCTCAGTCCGCCGCGCGAACACCCGAATTGAGCAGGCAGATCGCAGCACGGACTACCGGTGTGTGCTATCCCGGGCACTTCCTCAACCAACTGCCGCTTATCCTCGCCGGTACGCTCCTGATCACCAGCCTTACCGGGCAATATCGATTCCAAGCGCTGCCACCGCTCATCACGCAAGCATCGACGAAGCATCCTGAGCTTCGGCGAATATCGGGAGATACACAGATTCCAGGCTGCGTTTGCAGCCCCTAATGCATAAACCCCGCTTCGCGCAGGTAACGCTGCACGCCAGGATGAATGAGTTCCGCGTGCAAAGCGGCGGCAACGGTGTTGGCCGCAGTGGTTTCGGCAGCCTGCGGCAGCCGTTTTGCGATGACCGACTCACCCTTGTGCAGCGCCCGCGCAAGCCGGTAGGCAAGATCATCAGCCAGCGCGCTGCGGGCGATGACAAACGCCCAGGAACCGACCGAGGTGATTGGCTTAGACTGCCCGGGGTAACTTCCCGCCGGAACCTTGAGCAGTTTGAGGAAGCTATGCTTGGCCATGATTTTCTTTCTCTGTGCGGCGTCAGGCGCAATAAAACGGGCGCCGGACGTGCTGCCCGCGATCGTGACAAACCCGGGCCAGCCAATACCACCGCCCCAAAGTGCCGCAACGCGACCGTCGGCGACCATCGCCGGGCCGTCGCCAGCGCGCTCCAGGTAAACCGCCTGAAAGTCCTTGTTAATATCAAGGCCAAGACCATCGAGCACATAGCGCGCGAGTATCACCAGACCCGAGCCCCTGGCACCAAATGCAACCGGCTTTCCCAACAGGTCGGCGACGCTGCGATGCGGGCTATCGGCGCGGGTGACGAACATGCCCGGCGAGGAATACATGGCGGCAACGATGCGCAAGTCGGCAGGCGCCCTGCCGATAGCCTTGACGGCCTCGTACAAGGGTTCGCCCGTGACAAGTGCGATGTCAACCTCCCCGGCTTCGATCAGCGCAATATTCTCTGTGCTGCCCTTGGTATGGCGCGTCTGCACCAAAAGTGTCGGATCCGCTTCATTGAGCGTTTCGGCTAAGGCGGCGCCGTAAGCCGGAAATCCACCGCCGGCCGTCGCCGTGGCCAAGCTTATAGAAATTTTATCGCTCATGCCGCAATCCTTCAGGATCTGTCCGCCTTAGAACCACTCAATTACGAACACGAACCACCTCAATTACGAACCACAATCGCCACGCCGACTGCTGCCAAGCCTAGACCGAGCAAAGCCTGTATCGACAGCGTTTCACCAAAAACCAGCCACGCCATGACTGCGGTCACCGGCGGCGTAAGATACATCAGGCTGACCACCTTGGTGACGGCGTCGCGCCGGATCAACAGCGCCAGCAAAGAAATGGCGCCGATGGACAAAACCAGCACCAGCCAGCCGAGCGCGAACAGCAGTGCCGGTGACCACTGCACCTCCCGCGTTTCGAACAACAGCGCAAAGGGTGCCAGCGCAATGCCGGCGGCGACAAACTGGATGACCGAGCCCGCCCGAAGGTCGAAGCTACCGCAAAAGCGTTTCTGGTACATGGTGCCCATAGTGATGCCAGCTAGCGCCAACAGCGCGAAGCCAGCACTCACTGGTGTGACACCGGACAGGCTGGTGTTTTGCATCACCACCAGCGCGACGCCGGCAAGGCCTAGCAACAAACCGGCCCATTGCCGCGGCGACACCCGCTCGCCTAACAAAGGCGCCGCCACAAAAGCCGTGAGAACCGGCTGCAAACCTACGATCAGCGCAATCAGCCCGGCAGAAATCCCATGGTGAATCGCAGCAAATACCCCCCCCAGGTAACAACTCTGGATAAGAACGCCGGCCACACCAATATGCGCCACTTGTCCTAGTGTCGCCGGCCAGGGCGCGCGCCAAAGCAGAGCCAGGGGCAGCATCAGCGCGACCACCAAGGCAAAGCGCAGCAGCAAAAACGTGGCCGGCTCGGCGTAGAGCAAGCCGAGTTTGCCGCCAATAAAGCCGCTGGCCCAAAGCACTACAAAAGTGCCGGGCATAAGTCTTAGCCACATACCGTCACCGACTGGCTGGATGGTCTCTGAAACAAGGGATTTCATCGGGATTAGCTGCAGTTATGAGCACTCGCTCACTATTTTTTATTTTATAAACAGTTAATTAGAAATTAAAGCCTGTTTTCAGAGCCAATCGTATTATGCCGCAAAAGCGCCAATTCCCCTGTTTCGCCAGACCTGCTTTATTGACCGTCAAGGCAAAAAAATCATAACTACCTGTTTTTACGGGAACACCAAGGATTATGTTGCACTGCAGAAAATAATGCTTGACTTGATCCTTTTCTTCGGTAAAATTTCAATTGTTGCAGCGCAATATATGCACAAGTAAAGCAAAGACATCAACCAAACAGAGCCTCGACAATTCGGTCTGGGCTCACAAACAAGGAGATTTAAAATGTATGTGACCCCCGAGCAAATCGCCGCGACCAACAAAGCCGGCGTCGACGCCTTGATGAATCTGGCACACACCCAATTCGCCGCCTTTGAAAAACTTTCGGCTCTGAACTTCAATGCGACCAAAGCAGCATTCGAGAACAGTGTGAACATTGCCAAAGCCATGTCCAGCGTCAAGGACGTGCAGGAGCTCGTGAACCTCAACGCATCGGTTGCCCAGCCCTCGCTGGAAAAAGTCCTGGCCTACTCGCGCAATGTGTATGAAGTGACGACCGCAACACAGGGCGAGTTCACCAAAGCCGTTGAAGGTCAGGCCTCCGAGTTCAACAAAAGCGTGGTTGGTATGCTGGACAAGGTAGCCAAAAACGCGCCGGCCGGTTCCGACGTTGCCGTGGCCGCAGTGAAGTCAGCCCTTGCTGCCGCCAACACCGCCTACGACAGCATGACCAAAGTTGCCAAGCAGGCCACCGAGATCGCCGAGGCGAATTTCGCCGCCGCATCCTCTGCCGCGACCAAGGAAACGAAGAAAAAAGCAGCCTGAGTCTTAGGGAAACACTGAACAAGTCCGCGCGTCTGTTGTCATATAGCGAGACGCAAACGGGAGGATTGAGAATGAAACAAATGACGCTGGCGGCGGCGAAAGGATTCGAGGTACATGGAAGAGCAACGCGCAAAGCGGCGTTTCTGGCGCGC
>CAMDDU010000033.1:0-47441 GCA_945892985.1 Bordetella parapertussis | reverse complement strand
CAAAAGCAGCGCAACTATGGCAAACCCGACGACTATGTGTTCATGCCTGAGAACCAAAACAGAGAATATGCGTTGGTGCAACTCAGGCGACAGTTTGCATACTTGCTAGATACGACCAAGCTGAAAAGGGACGCCAAAGGCACTGAGCGAACGCTCTACAGCTTGCGTCACACAGCCATCATGTTTCGACTCACCAATGCTGAGAACTTAGACATGTTCACGCTTGCAAGAAACGCACGCACAAGCGTTGAGATGATCCAGCGCTTTTATGGACCTAGGGCTTATTTGTGTTGCGGGCGAAATTTTCCTAAACTCGTTCGTGCGCAGCAACAAGCTGTCAAGGCACAGCAGAGCGTGGTTGCAGCGCAGCAGATCATGGCGCTGGGTGGGTATCGCGGTTGCTTGTTCTCATGCATTGTAAAAACAACAAAGTGAGAGCAATAAAAAACATCGGGAGTGACAATGGCTTGTATTGCCTGTGGCAAAGAGCTTGCAGTTGGCGCCAAGTTTTGCAGGCACTGTGGTGCTAGTCAGGCGGGGACTCCTGTCGATACGGAGAAGTCAGCGTCAGTCACACGAGAAAATACATGCGGTAAGTGCGGCGCTGATTTCGTTGCGACGGCCAAGTTCTGCCGTAGTTGCGGTGCTGCGCGAACGCAGGCAGCTGAGCCTGCTTCTTCGCTGCAACCGTTAGAACCAGTTCTTACGCATGTTGTTGTGCCACCAATAACGGCCAATATCGCAGCTCATTCAACGGACATTACCAAGCCTAGCAAAGCGAAAAGCGTTCATCTGATTGGCTCACTCTTGGTAGTTGTTATTTGTGTTGGCGGCGTGGGGTATTGGGGATGGACAAAATATCTACATGCAACTTCTTATGAAACGATCCGCGAGAAAGTTCTAAAGGAGGGCTGGTTGCCTCTTAAACGAAGAAATGCCATAAAAATGGACGGCGTTCTCCCAGAAATTCAGTATTGCTATGAGGGCCTTTGTTCGGCGGAATTTGTAAATGCCGCATTTTCAGAAAGTGTTAGGCAAATTAACTACTACGTATGCGGGTCAGGATATGAAGAGGGCTATGAGTGTTTCGGAAAGCCGAAAGAATTTCTTTTGGTTAATTCCGACAAGATTCTTGAGAAACGCTTATCAGATAAGGAGTTTGCTAGTTTCCGCAAGCAGTTTATTGATGGAGAGCAAAAAAAAGAGACTGATGTTGAGCGCCAAGCGCAGGACCAGAAAAAATGGGTGGAAGAAATGGAGCGACGAGATGAGAGGCAAGAATTAGAAGAGGAAAGAAATGCGGGGCACGCATCCACAATACCTGGTGCGCAAAAAGCACTGAGGGACTAATCGTTTAGCATCGACTCAATCCTAATGATGGCGCATCAGTGCTTCGCTGCCGTATAAATACCTAATGCTAATAAATGAGATCGAATTATTAACACCCAAGACACCAGAACAGCAGCGCGTCGCAGTATTGCAGGCGACTGCGAAGCGTGCGCAAGCGGCCGTTAAAGCAGAGCGTGCGCGGCAACAAGCGGCAAAGGCACAGCAGAGCGCGGTTGCGGCGCAGCAGATCATGGCGCTGGGTGGGTAGCGCGGTTGCTTGTTGATGCAAGCGTCGTTTTAATCGACGCTTGTTCTCACGCATTGCAAAAGCAACGAAGTGAGAGCAATAAAAAACATTGGGGATTGACAATGGCTTGTACTGCCTGTGGCAAAGAGCTTGCAGTTAGCGCCAAATTTTGCAGGCACTGTGGTGCTAGTCAGGCGCGCACCATCGCCGATACGGAGAAGTCAGCCTCAGTCGCACGAGAAAATACATGCGGTAAGTGCGGCGCTGATTTCGTTGCGACGGCCAAGTTTTGCCGTAGTTGCGGTGCTGCGCGAACGCAGGCAGCCGAGTCTGCTTCTTCACAGCAACCGTCAGAACCAGTTCTTACGCATGTTGTTGTGCCACCAATAACGGCCAACACAGCAGCTCATTTAACGGATATTACCAAGCCTAGCAAAGCGAAAAGCACTCGGCGGATTGGCTCACTCTTGGTAGTCGTTATTAGTGTTAGCGGCGTGGGGTATTGGGGATGGACGAATCAGCAGGAGCAGCAACACAAAGAGGAATTGTTTGCTCAAGCTGGAAAAAAATGGGAGCAAGAGAAAATAAAACGGGACGCAGACCAACAGGCCGCTGATCAAGCGAAAAAAGAGGCTGAAGAAAAGGCGCGTGTACAGGAGGAATTGCAAAAAACAGTAGAACCTCCTAAAGACACGGAGAGTGTTGGGGCCATGCTTGACGCGCGAAAGGCGAGCATAGACGGAAACATGGGCACCTCAAAGCCGCAGACCGTCGGTTACGACTCTCGCAAAAGCGGCGGCATATTCCAGATAGAACGTCTTGGCATTGATTCAGCTGATTTTAAATTCTCTGGCTGGAATCGGGACATCAAGCACTCTCCTCAAAACATCGAGGTACGCCGCGGTAACAACGCCGACATTCGCCTAGCCGTAGTGCGCAAAATGATCGCTATTGTTCGTGAATCCGAATCTGGGGACTTCCAGTGGGAATCCCACAAACTGCGCCGCTGGGTGACGCTCTCCGCACGAGCCCAAGACAACGCGGGCTTGGAAGATTTCATGTTGCGCGAATTTTTCGACGATGCGCTTGGGCGGACTGATGTAGCGTCGTTAGAATCGACGGGCTCACGGTTTAACGACGTTGACGTGGCGACCGCGATTGACCAGTATCGCCTTGCTCTGCTCAATGCGGCAAGGCCTTATAAACGCTATCCCGCGCAGGCGATGCAGAACGGTTGGACTGGGAAGGCCGAAATTCGACTTTTCATTGGTGTCAACGGCTTGATCCAGAGCGCCGCGATCAAGGTCTCGACAGGATTTTCCATGCTAGATGACACGGCGCTCGACATGATCAAGAAGGCCAAGCCGTCAGCACAGATTCCACCAGCGCTAAAAAATAAGGAGTTCACCGTTGATGTTCCTGTGATGTTTGATCTGACATCAGATGCTGCATCCGCGCCAAAGGTTGGATATTAAGCGGCGCCAAAGGGTGGCACCCAGGAGATTGCTAACAGTTGCTGGACGAAGTCTGGTGGACGTGTTTGGACGGAGCAATCCAATGGCGACTAATTTGAAAATGCGGTAATTCTGCCCCACCAACATCGTATTTTTTCTTACTTGAGGAGCGACTAATGTTCTGCACAGATTGTGGTGCTGCAACTGCATCAGATGCAAAATTCTGCATTCAGTGTGGAGCCAAGGTTGGGGAGCGCGTTGAAGATAGTGAAAGAAAAATTATCGCAATATCAGAGCCGTTAGCGCCGCGCCAGCAATCCAAAGAAATTCCAATCGAAGCTACTGAGTCGACAATTTATAAAGGGCGAACCCTTTTCAGGGTCAGCAGTGGTAAATGGAGCGTCGCAGGCATCCAAAATTCAGCTTATGAAAAGCTTAATGAAGCGATGCTTTTCGTTGATACGGTGCCGATTTCAACTCCTAAGCTGGCCCCAAGCGCTGCGCCAGCGTCTCAAGCGGATGCGGTAACCGTTTATAAAGGTCACACTCTAGTCAAGATCGGTGAAAAGAATTGGAAAATATCGGGCTTCGATAGTGCAGTGTATTTAGACATAAGTGCGGCTATGCAGCGTATCGACGTATTAGAAAAGGCAACTGGTGAAACTGTTAAAGAGGGAGTCGTAGACCGCGTGCAGGAGACTGCACAAAATACTGAGTCGAAAATTTTTCTAGATGAAGAAAGCGAAGCGATAGATAAATGGACGCAAGTACAAGTAATTAGTACGGTTTTTTTATTTTTATCTATCTCAATTGCTTGGGTCAATAGCGCTTGGATTATTGGTATAGCTGGGATTGTTATTTGTTCTGGAATACTTATTTATTCCGGTACGGAAAAAGAGCAAGCTAAACAGAGAAAAGAGAAATCTAAAAACGATCATTTTAATCGTGTAGCTGAAGAAACAAAAAGCAGAGAAGAGAAAGCTAAACTAGATGAGATGGATCATCGTAATCGCGCTGCGGGTATGTCTGAATCATTAGTGCAAGCAACCAGAGACAAAAGAGCAATAGAGAATGTCATATCTGCCAAAATAATTGAGTTAGCGACGGATTCACTAAAACTAGTGACTGCGCATACATATGCTGAAAAAAATGCGGCTGAAGCAAAGATTGTGCAAACTAAAGCATTTATTGAGCTTGGAAAATTGCATTTGCAACGGGCTGTTGATAGAGTAAATTCTGAAACAAAAAGCAGTCAACAACAACTACAGACTGCGGTTTCTAAAACTAATAATTCTAGTGAGGCTGTCTCTGATTCTGGTTTTATTGGTGAGAAAAACTTAGCTAATGATGGATATAAAATTTATCTAGTTAAGAAATATAAAATTGAAAGAAACGATGCTCTAGGTAAGATTATATGTGGTGATCGCCTGTTTGGCTCTATAGATGAAGCTCTGGCATTTTCCGATCTTCAGGAAGCCCCTAAGAAATGGAAAGACTGAAATACTCGACGTTCCAGAAATACCTGAATTAATAAACGGTATGAACGAATTGAGAAATAATAAAATTTTGAAAGTTGAAATTCATTATGTGGAAAGTGGCATAAACCACAGGGATTGAGAATTTATTGCTGTTGAAAACATGGAACCTATATTTTTACAGGATATAGGTTCCTTTCTTGTCAATGAGCAAACTATGTTTGCTTGGCTTTTCAACTAAGACTTGCGTAAGCGCCTACACGCTGCTTTAACCCGAACTGGCTACCCAAGCATGCCTAAAGCCAAGCTAAGCTGCTGCAGCGTGTCACTGCATTGCAGGCCACGGTTAAGCGTGCACAGGGTGCAGTTAAAGCGGAACGTGCGTGGCAACAAACGGCCGATGCACAACAGAGCGCTGCAATGCAGCGCAGTAGATCAGTGCGCTGGGTGGGTAGCGTATTACTTATCGGCGCCAGCGTCGTTTTAATCGACGCTTGTTCTCATGCATTGCAAAAGCAAAAAAGTGAGAGCAATAAAAAATATTGGGGATTGACAATGGCTTGTACTGCCTGTGGCAAAGAGCTTGTAGTTGGCGCTAAATTTTGCAGGCACTGTGGTGCTGGTCAGGTGCGGACCATTGTCGATACGGGGAAGTCAGCCTCAGTCGCACGAGAAAATACATGCGGCAAGTGCGGCGCTGATTTCGTTGCGACGGCCAAGTTTTGTCGCAGTTGCGGTGCTGCGCGAACGCAGGCAGCCGAGTCTGCATCTTCGCAGCAACCGTCAGAACCAGTTCTTACGCATGTTGTTGTGCCACCAATAACGGCCAACATCGCAGAACGTTTGGCTGGCGCTGGTATGGAGAAAAGTCCGTCAGGGCGCGCTACAAATAAGAGACTGATTGTTGTGGCGATAGCGATTTTAGTCGCAAGCGGATTTGGCTTAAACGCGTGGATGCGGGGTGGGACAGAGAAGGTGGAAAACGTTAAATCTGATTCGATGTCATTTTCGGGCGCGGTATTGGGTGAGAAGGTCAAAGTTCATAGTTATGGGGAGGCGCTTGAAATTGACGGTGGTCCCTATTATTTTTCGAAAAATCATTTACACCTAGCCTACGATGGACGCGGCAATAATTTTAGCGGGCTGGAGGAGCCAATCGCAAATATTGGATTCGCGTGTAGAGACGGTGCATTTGGTAAGAGTAAAGGCGCTGTAGCGATAGATGGCATATCGTGCGACAGCAATGTTAATGAGGTCATAAAAAAGGATGGCTGGCAAAAGTTTTGCTATTTGCATTCATTTGATCCATTGGATAAGCCGTTACCGCTTATGTTGAGACGAAACAATGCGTATATCAGGATCCAATTTGATGAGAGCTCAAACCCGTATATCGACGAGATCGGAATCACTCTGCGTAAAGTCGTCTTGAGAAAAATCTATCAAAATTGTGAAGCGGCAGAAAAAATGAAAATAATTGCTCGTCAAAAAGGATTCAAGAGTCTCGGCGATATGATGAATCCGAACCCAGATGAAGGTGGGTAAGCGATACACAAAAGTGTCGTTTTAAGTGAAGCGTTATTTTGCGTGCATATAAATACCCAATGCGCCTCTCAGAAATAAAACCCGTAAAGCCCAAGACACCAGAACAGCAGCGCGTGGCCGCATTGCAGGCCACCGTCAAGCGTGCGCAAGCGGCTGTGAAGGCTGAGCGTGCGCGGCAACAAGCGGCAAAGGCGCAACAGAGCGCGGTTGCAGCACAGCAGATCATGGCGCTGGGTAGCTAACGCGGTTGCTTGTTGATGCAAGCGTCGTTTTAATCGACGCTGCTAAGCCGTGCGTGAGTTGGCGAAGTGTTTGTGCCGTGGTGGTCGCGGCTAGTAAGCGTTCTGTAGCGCGACGGTGGTTTGAGCGTGCAGCTAAATCGTATCCTTGCGACGGCTACGCGATAACAAAACCTAAGTGCAAATGGCGACATTATGAAAATACAAGGTCACGCTAAGTCACGGAATTATTTGATTAATTTTGCCTCACAGCTATACTACAAACTATACTACTAAAGTTTATTGTTCTTATAAACAACATGTTATAATATCAGCTGTATAATTCGCAATGCGGAGGTCGTGAGTTCGATCCTCATCCTCTCCACCAATTTAAAAAATCAAAGTGTGCCGGAGGTGTGGCTCCATGACAGACTACCGGCCACCGTTGGCTCTCGCCATTAAGATCGTTGCCTTCCATGTTGCTGACGACAATTCGTTCGCCGCTCTGCTGAGCGAGAGGGGGGATGCTTGATGGCCTTCAGCGCGACTTGGTTTCTGCTGGAGCAAGAGGGGTTGCTGGCCCCAGCTTGCCTGTGCAATGGGCTGACCGCACTGCGCCGTGCCAATCTCGGCGACAAGAAGGGGCTGTTCTATTCGGCGTTCTTCGAGTTGTCGATTGGTTTTGAACGGGTACTGAAGCTGGTCTTGATTCTCGATCATATGGAACGCAACAAGCTGGTTCCACCAGACAGCAAGACCGTAGAGGATTACGGTCACAAACCCCGTTCCCTCTTCTATGCCACGAAGGGCGTCTGCGCCACGCACGGCGTGACTGTACTGGATGTATTTCAGGCCGATTCGTTGTCGATCGTCATCCTGGGATTTTTGGATGATGTCGCCCACCCTGGCGGGCGTTATTCCAACATCAACAAGCTTACCGGCCAAGGGCATCAAGCGATGGCCGATCCCATCGTGCAGTGGGGCGAAATTGCCAGCCAGATCATGCAAACGAAGGCCACGCCGAGGGAGCGCCAACGTGCTCAATTGAAGGGCGGATGGCGAGTGCCGCATTCGGTGGCTCTGCGACCAGCCTGATCAGTGACATGAACCAGCAGCAGATGGGTGTGGCGCAACTACATGTTCGAGCCTCGGAGCTGGATACTGCCGCCAAGCACGCCATCTATGCCTTGGTGACATTGATTACCGCCCTGCGCGATGTGATTGACTCCCTTTGCGACGGCGCATGGGCAGCCAATCCTCCCGGAAAAGCCAGTTTGCCTGGACTGACTAGCAGTATGTGATGAGAAAGCGGCAGTGGCCCTGATATGACAAAACTTCCCATTAATCTCAACGACCTGCTGCGTCAGCGCACGGGTTATCGGTCGAGGCACTGGCTCGGCAGATGAACGTGGCGGGCGGGCCCACCGAGTCGCCGTGGCCCAAGAACGTGGGTTTGGTGTTTTTCAATGAGACGCCGGAGCGATTTTTCCCCGGCGTGCAGATCGATGTGGTCTGGTTTCCAGAAGGCGCAGGCGGGGATCGGTTTGAGGAAAAGATTTTCAAGGGGCCGCTGGCGCGGATGACGCGCGAGGCTTTGAACTACATCCAGCGCAACTACTTGCGCGAGACGGTCATCAAGCATCCTGACCGCGCCGAGGCTACGCGGATCTGGAACTTCCCCTACGCCGCCATCGAGGAAGCCCTGGTCAACGCGGTCTACCACCGGTCTTACGAGGAGCGCGAGCCCATCGAAGTGCGCATCAGCAACGAAGAACTGGTCATCTTGAGCTTTCCTGGCCCGGATCGGTCGATCCGGCTGGAAGACTTTCACGCAGGGCGTATTGTCAGCCGCCGCTACCGCAACCGGCGGATTGGGGAGTTCTTCAAGGAACTGGAGATGACCGAAGGGCGATCCACTGGCATCCCGAAAATCCTGAAGGAAATGGCGGCCAACGGCTCACCCGCGCCGCTGTTCGAGACGGACGACGACCGCCTCTCGTTCGTGATCCGGCTTCCGCGTCATCCCTTGTCCCTTGTCCCGACAGTTGGTGGGGGGAAAGTCGCAGGGGAAGTCGAACGCCTATTGCGCGCCGTGGTTGGCGAGAAGACTCGGCAGCAAATCCAGTCTGCCCTTGGTCTGAAAGGAGGGGAGCACTTCCGCACGGCCTACCTCAAGCCGGCTTTGGAGATGAGGGTGGTCGAGATGACTCTGCCTGACAAGCCAACTAGCCGCAACCAGCGCTATCGCCTAACTGCCATTGGCCTGCGCTGGCTGGATACGCATCCCGGTGGCGGCGCAGGCTAAAAATCGGAAGAATGAGCCATGGCCGTTGAGTCGCTTCCTAATTTCACCCGCCCCGCCCGCCAGCGCTGGGAGTCCATCCCAGCCAACATCCGCCAGTTATTGCTGGCCAATGTGTGGTGCGGGCAATGCCGCCACGAGGTGACGATCACGAATTTCAGCGGAACCATCAAGGGTGGCGATCTGCTGCTGGTTGGCAAGTGCGCTGTGTGTCATTGTGACGTGGCGCGGGTGATTGAGGGCTCGTGAGTACATCGCCACAGTAATCCGGCCGACCATATCAAGAAGATGCGCTTGCGCGACAAGGAGTTATCGCAACGGTGGGGGCAACTTGTCTCCGCCTATCTCGATATGGCAGAATTTCAAGCCATGCGCCGCATGCCTATGACCATGGCTGATTGGGAAGAGCGCCTTAGCGGCTTTTTGAAACTCTGGGACAGGGAAATTCTACAAGATGCTGGCAAGGTCACCGCAGAAATCGCCAAGGCACATGCTGAAAGTGAATTCGAGAGATACCGCATCGTGCAGGATCGCCTGTTTGAGAGCGACTTCGACTGGGTGATTAAGCAGATCAATGATGGGCGCAAGCCTGGCGGCGATAGGGAGTAAGGAATGGCCACCAGGAAAAACTCAGTCTCGTGGAGTGACGTCAAAACCAGACTGGCCGATTTCGACCGCGCTGGCTTGCTCGGGTTGCTCCAAGACCTGTACGCGGCCAACACGGATAACCAAGCCTTTCTGCACGCCCGTCTCAGTCTGGGCGACGATGTGCTCAAGCCCTACAAGGCCATCATCAATCGCTGGCTGTGGCCCGATATGTTCAAGAATCAGAACACTTCGGTCGCCAAAGCCAAAAAGTCTATCGCCGATTACAGGAATGCCATTGGCCAAGCCGAAGGCCTGGCCGAACTGATGGTGTTCTATTGTGAGCGGGCCTCGGGGTTCAGTGATGATGTCGGCCTGCAGGATGAGGGCTACTTCGACGCGCTGGTGCGGATGTTCGAGCAGGCCTTGAAAACCATCTCCAGTTTAACGGATGCGCAACGCCAGCCCTTATGGGACAGGCTTCGTACTGCACAGCGAATTTGTCGCAACTTTGGCTATGGCGTGAGCGATGACATGCGCGACCTGCTGGCCGACTACGGAGCCGATGACTGAACGCGATCAGTCGGCCGCACTGCACGCCGAAAACACCCGCCTGATCGCGCTGCTGGATCATCACGGCATCGAATGGCGCTTGCCACCTGAGCCACCACCGCCCAAGCCCGCGCCGCTCGTCCCGGAGTCAGAACTATCCCGTTTTTCCACGGCCGAGAAGGTGGCGCTGTTTCGGCGGCTATTCCGCGGCCGCACCGACGTCTACCCGATCCGCTGGGAAAGCAAAACTACCGGTAAATCTGGCTATGCACCGGCCTGCGGCAACGAATGGCTCGCCGGTGTCTGCGAAAAGCCGCGCATCAAATGTGGGGAATGCAATAACCGTCTGCTGATTCCCTTGTCGGATACAGTCATCTACGAGCATCTCGCTGGCAAACGCACAGTGGGCGTCTATCCGCTGCTGGCTGACGACAGCTGCCATTTTCTCGCTGCTGATTTCGACGAGGCGCAATGGCGTGAGGATGTCAAGGCGTTTTACCAGTCGTGTCACGAGCTGGGCGTGCCGGTCGCCCTTGAGATATCACGTTCTGGCAACGGTGCGCACGCCTGGGTTTTCTTCAGCGCCAGCGTGTCTGCTCGGGATGCACGCCGACTCGGTGCGGCGATTATTAGCCACACCTGCGCTCGCACGCGGCAACTCAAGCTCGAATCCTACGATCGGCTGTTTCCCAATCAGGATTCAATGCCCAAAGGTGGTTTCGGCAACCTGATCGCGCTGCCACTGCAAAAAGCACCGCGCGAGAAGGGCTTCAGTGAGTTTGTCGATGCTGACTTGCGGCCTTACCGGGATCAGTGGGCGTTCCTGGCCTCCATCGTGCCAATGCCTGCACACGATATCGAACCCACCATCCTCAGAGCGACGGGCAACGCGCACCCGCTCGACTGCGCAGCGGAGGACTTGTTCAGTGTTTCCATACGAAAGACGGAGATACGCAGGTCGCTAAAAATACGCAAGAATCGCTGCGTTGCCAGGTTCATGCCGCCTGATTCGACTGCGCATATTCCTCGAAACTTTCGATGCTTATTGGCCGACTGAAAAAGTAGCCTTGATAAGCATCGCAGCCGATGCTTGCCAGGAAATTTTTTTGAATTTCTGTTTCGACGCCCTCAGCGATAACCGACAGTCCCAGGCTCTGCGCCAAGGCCACAATGGCTCTGCAAATTGCAGCATCCTTTTGATCGGTGATGATGTTGTGGACAAACGACTGGTCTATTTTTAACTGATCCAGCGGCATTTGTTTGAGGTAGGAAAGGCAGGAATAGCCGATGCCGAAGTCGTCCATCGAGAAGCTCACGCCGATGGACTTCAGCGCAGTCATTTTTGCGATGATGTCCTCCAGGTTCTCCACCAGGCTGCTTTCAGTCAACTCGATCTTGAGCCGCTGTGCATTGGCGCCCGTGGCTTTGAGCGTTTTTCGCACCTGATCGACGAAGTCAGGTTGATAGAATTGGCGGGCGCTGACATTCGCCGCGATCGTAAGATGGGCTAACGACGGCTTTGCCGCCCATAGTGCCAATTGGGCACAAGCGGTTTCCAGCACCCATTGGCCCAGAGACAGGATGGTCCCGGTTTCTTCAGCCAGGGGCATAAACGTGTCTGGCGGTACCCAGCCGCGTTGCGGATGCTGCCAGCGCAGCAACGCTTCGGCGCCAATCGTACGGCTGCCCTTGTCCAATTGGGGTTGATAGTGGAGGAGAAACTGCTTCTGCAATATTGCCTCGCGCAGGTCCTTGTACATTTCCACCCGTGCGCTGACGGCGGCCTGCATTTCAGGATCGAAAAATCGCAAGGTATTCCGCCCTGCCGCCTTGGCCTGGTACATGGCAATATCCGCCCGTTTAAGTAAATCTTCGACGGTGTCCTGACGGGTCCCTATCAGGGCCACACCGATGCTCGGTGTGCTGTGGTGTTGGTAACTTCCAAGTGAGTAGGGTTGGTTGAGGGCGGTCAGGATTCTTTCTCCCGCCGTTTGGGCCTGGGTGGCCGCATCCGAAAAATTCGCGCTCAGGTCGTTTAACATGACCACGAACTCATCACCGCCCAGTCTGGCCACGGTGTCCGATTCGCGCAACAAGGAAGTCAGGCGCTGCGCCACCTGTTGCAGCAGCTGGTCCCCGGCATCGTGGCCCAGACTGTCATTCAGGGTCTTGAAGTCATCTAAGTCGATAAACAGCAGCGCCCCTTTGCGACCGGTACGGGCGCCGGCGGCCAGAGCCAGGTGCAGACGGTCCAGAAGGAGCCGCCGGTTGGGCAGTTTGGTCAGCGGATCGTAGAAGGCCAGATTCAATATCTTGGCCTCTGCCGCTTTCTGATCGCTGATGTCATTCTGTGTGCCCACGTAGTGGGTGATTGCGCCGTATTTCTCCTTTATGGCGCTGATGTTCAACCACTTTGGATAGATTTCGCCGTTCTTGCGACGGTCCCAGACTTCACCTTCCCACACGCCCTCATGTTTCAAGCTTTGCCACATTGACGTATAAAAATCCGCATCATGACGGCCGGATTTGAACAGACGCGGGGTCTGCCCGATAAGCTCTTCCGCCGAATACCCCGTCGTTTCCGTGAAAGTCTGGTTGACCCGCAGGATCACGGCATTGGCGTCGGTGACGACAACGCCGACCCGGGCTTCGAACGCTCTGGCGGCTATCTGGAGATCCGCATCACTTTTTATCAATGCCTGCTGGTTGCGCAAAAAAAGATGCACGGCCCAGCTGCTCGCCATGGTGACAAAAAGAACAAGGATGCTTTCGGCGAACAGCCGTACGAAGCTGAACCAGCCCGCAGTCGGGGCGAGACTCAAGAACCAGCGGCCGTTGGGCACATCAATTGGAACTGTTACCGGCTCAGCGGAAAAAGACTGCCTGGCCTTGGCCAGGACATGTCGGGTGTCAGTGTCGGGATGCTTACGCCAAATTTCATGGTTGTATCCGGCCAGATCAAGATCGGCCAAGTGCGAGGCATCCAGCAAGTCGGACATTCTCAGCACAGCCGTAGTGAAACCCCAGAACGCCTCTTGTTTGCCGCCCAGGAACACAGGCAATCGCCCGACGACAGCCTCACCTCCTTGCAGCAGTTCAAACGGACCGGCGAGCGTCAAGCGACCCGTTTGTACGGCCAACCTGGCTTCCTTGTTGCGCTTGTCGTCGGTCAGGAGATTTTGGCCGACCACAATTTCGTTTCCGCTCAGCGGTTCGACGCTCTGGATCACGCCGTTTGGGGCAATTTGCAGCGAAGAGATCCCCGGGCTTATGGCAATGAGCTGTTTGGAAACGCCGTGGAAATCCTGAATACTCCCCTTGCCTTGTTTAACCAGCGCAGCGAGCGCGTAGGTGGCGCCAAGCCCTTGGGTGAGACGCTGTTCGAGTTGACCTGCGACGCGATTGGCATGTTGCACTGCCGAGGCTTTGGCCTGCACCAACAGGTATGACTCGAATGAAAAGCAAAGCAATGCCCCAAAGGCGAGCACGGTAAGTCCTGTCGTCACGACGGGCAAAAGCTTGGTTTTTTCCTTCATCGGCGGGTATCCGGAATTTTGTGTAATCGGGATTTTAATCAGGGCCGCTTCAACCACTTTTCAAGCTTTATGGTAAATGGAATCATCGCCGCCTTCCAGTCCCGCATCGGCATTGTTTATTTTTGGTTTTTTTCTGATTGGTGTCCTTGACCGCCGGATAGACGAGGTGTACCAGATAGGCGGGCCTGAGTAAGGTTTCGTCGTTCGGAAACGCGCCATGATTGACGAAGAGGCCGCAGGGGAGGGGCACCGCCTGTACGCGTTTTTGCCGCCGAAAGGCGTTTTCGCCGCGACTGCAGCCGGCAGCGGTGTTTGCACGGTAAAATGGGCACGCACAAACATACACCCACATACAGTGCCGGAACCCCGCCCGGTGCCATGCGAAAGCCAGTCGTGACCATCCGTTCCATCATCAAACCCAATCTTTACAAGGACTCGGTTGCGCTCATGCGCATCGCCGAGACGGTGCAGGCACGCGAGGGCGTCAAGCGTGCCACGCTGCTCATGGGCACCGCCGCCAACAAGGACATCCTAAAGGAGGCCGGCCTGCTCGATGCCGGCGTGTCGGGTGCGGGGCCCAACGACGTGATGATGCTGGTCGAGGCCGATGATGCGGCGCTTGCCCAGGCGCTGGCTGAGATCGAACATCTGCTCGCCGGAGGATCGGCCAAGGGCGGCGCCACCGATGTCGTCCAGATGCAAGCGCGTTCGCTTGCCATGGCGGTGGGCGCCAACGCGGGCGGATTGAAGTCGGGGCTTGCGCAGATTTCGGTACCCGGCCCCTATGCCGCCGCCGAAGCGCTCAAGGCCTTGCGCCTGGGCATGCATGTGTTCATGTTCAGCGACAACGTGTCCATCGAGCAGGAGCAGGCGATCAAAAAAGTCGGTGCGCGCAAGGGCTTGCTGGTGATGGGGCCCGATTGCGGCACCGCCATCATCAACGGCGTGCCGCTGGGCTTTGCCAACGTCGTGCGCAGCGGCCCCATTGGCATCGTCGCCGCTTCGGGCACCGGCCTGCAGGAAGTGACGACGCAGATCCACCGCCTCGGTGGCGGCGTATCGCAGGCCATTGGCACCGGCGGCCGCGATGTGTACGAGGCCATAGGCGGCACCACCATGCTGCAGGCCATCGACGTGCTCGCGGGCGACGCGGCGACCAAGGTCATCGCCATCGTGTCCAAGCCGCCGGCACCGGCCGTGACCGAGAAAGTGCTGGCGCGGCTCGCCGCCATCGGCAAGCCGGCGGTGGTGTTGTTCCTCGGCTCTGAGGCCAGGGGCGGCGCGGCCAATGTGCATGCCGTGACGACGCTGTTCGATTGCGCCGCGCGGGCCGTGGCCCTCGCCGGTGGCAAGGCCGCGACCGCCGCACAGGCGGCACAGGTTCCCGTGCTCAAATTTGCCCAAGGCCAGCGCTGGCTGCGCGCGCTTTATTCGGGCGGCACGTTTTGCACCGAAGCCCAGCTCATCTGGAAGCAATGCGGCCTGCCCATCTGGTCGAACGTTCCGGTGAACAAGGACTACGCGCTGCCCAATCCCAAGCAATCGAGCCGCGAGCACAGCGCCATAGACCTTGGTGATGACGAGTTCACCGTCGGCCGCCCGCACCCGATGATCGACCAGGGCGCGCGCATCGAGCGCCTGCTCAAGGAAGCGGCCGACCCCGAGGTTGCGGTGATTGTGCTTGACGTGGTGCTTGGTTACGGCGCGCACGCCGATCCTGCCGGTGCGCTGGCGCCGGCGATACGAGAGGCCAAAGCCATCGCCGCCAAAGCCGGTCGCGAGCTGGCCATTGTCGCGTTTGCCTGCGGCACCGACGATGACCCGCAGCCGCTGACCGCGCAGGATCAGGCGCTGGTTGCCGCGGGCGCGCTGGTGGCGCAATCGAGCGTTGCCGCGGCGCATCTGGCCGCCGCGCTGCTTGCCGGCGTCAAGGCTTAGGATTTGCAGATGTCATTGCGAGGAGCAGAGCGACGAAGCAATCTTGTGGTATTGCTTCGGACTCCACAATGGCAACGAGATTGCTTCGCTGCGCTCGCAATGACAAGGCATCCATGAAGCGCGTCGTCGTCGCGTTGGGCGGCAACGCCGCCTACCCGCCCAGCATCAAAGGCACAGCCGAGGAGCAACTCGAACTGATGGCCGGCGTGTGCCGGCATTTTGTCAGCATCATTCGCGCCGGCTACAAGCTGATCCTCACCCATGGCAACGGGCCGGTGGTGGGCAATATTCTTTACCGCATGGCGCAGACGGCGCGGGAAATTCCGCCCATGCCTATGGATGTGTGCGTGTCGCATTCGCAGGGCGGGCTGGGCTACATGCTGCAGCAGAGCTTCTCCAATGTGCTGCACGAAGAGGGTGTATCGGCCACGGTGTCGGCGGTGGTTACCGAGGTTGAAGTCGATCCCAAGGATCCGGCGTTCAGCAACCCGACCAAGCCGGTGGGGCGCTTTTTTACCGAGGCGCAGGCCAACGCCTTCGGCGCCGAGACGGGCTGGGATTTCATCGAAGACTCGGGGCGCGGCTGGCGTCGTGTCGTACCCTCGCCGCGCCCGCTGCGCATTCTTGACCTGCCCACAGTGCTGGCGCTGCTCAATGCCGGCATCATTCCCATCACGTGTGGTGGTGGCGGTATTCCGGTGGTACGCACGGCCGAGGGGCGCTTTCGCGGCGTGCCCGCCGTCATCGACAAAGATCTCACCAGTGCCATGCTCGCCGCCGAACTGGGCGCCGGCGCGCTGATCATGCTCACCGGCGTTGAGCGCGTCGCACTCGACTACGGCAAGCCGACCCAGCGCGAACTCTCGCACCTAAGCGTTGCCGAGGCGAAACAGCACATGGCGGACGGGCAATTCCCACCCGGCAGCATGGGCCCGAAAATCGACGCCGCGCTGACCTACCTCGCGCGCGAGCCCGCGGGCAAGGTCGTCATCACCTCACTCGAGCACGCCTTTGACGCCCTCGAGGGGCGTTCGGGCACCACCATCACGCCATGAGCGCCGCGATCGAGCAGGGCTTGCCGGTGTTGCCGGTGTTGCCGGAGTTTCCGGCGTTAATGGTACGGGCCGCCGGAATGCGCGCGCACGCCGCGCTTGTGCGTTGCGGCGGCAGGCTGCGCACCTTGCCCGCTTTTCCCGACTCGCCCTACCGGCTTGCCGGCGATGAAATCGTCTGGCTGGGCGGCGACAACGCCACCTGGCATCCGCGCCGCATATTGCTCGCAAAGCCAATACCGGCGCGGCTCTCCGGCGAATTGCACCTTTCTGTCGAAGGCGCGGACGTGTGGCATCCAGCCACCCTGTCGGGTGTTACCGCTGTGTCTAATGGCGCCAGCGTCCCCGGCGCCCCCGGTTTCACGCCTGCGCAGGGCGCCGCCGCCTGCGTTTTTATCGGGGCGAATATCAATGCCATCGGCACACCTGCCGGCTTCGGCGTGCTGCTGGCCGCAAGGCCTCTGCGCTTTCCGCTTGATCTTGCGCTGGCCCGCTTGCGCGCGCTCGCCGCGAGCGTGGCCGAAGACAACGCGGTCGCGTTTGAGTCGGCGGCGCTGCCGCTGCTCGGCCTGGGTCTTGGTCTTACGCCATCGGGTGATGATTTTGTCGGCGCCTGCCTGTTTGCGCGCCGACTGCGCGGCGATTTCCTGTCATCGCCTTCGTGGCAGGATGCCGCGACCAATCTGACGCGCGCCGCCGCAGTGCGCAGCAACAGCATCAGCGCCGCGCTGTTCGGCGATCTGGCGCGCGGTGCGGCCTATGCGCCTTTGCATGAACTCGCCGCCGCCCTGTGCGGCAGCGACGCCGCCCTGATCGCCGCCGTACGCGCGCTGACTGCCATCGGCCATTCCTCCGGTTGGGACATGCTGACCGGATTCATGCTCGGCGCCGGCGCAACAATCGACTGGAAACCCGCGCCAGAAGCGGCTTTCCAGTCAGAACATGATTCAACCACGGTTTTTCCCAGCTGCTCGCCGCAGCCTGCCAGGACGTAAGCCCATGACCAAAACAAACGACCTTCTCGACCGCGAACTGACGGTGCTTAACGTCGGTATAGACAGCTTCACGCGCAGCGTGACCGACGCCGGCGTCGCCGCCAAACATCTTGATTGGCGGCCGGCCGGCAACGGTGATCCGGAGCTTGGCTGGAAGCTGGCGCAACTGGCCGGTGACGCGACCGACCCTGACGCCATAGGCTCGAAGGTCGACCGCGCCAATGCCGAGGCCAGTGCGCGCATGCTCGCCGCGCAACCGGTGCTGGTGGATGTGGCGCTGCGCGCCGACGAAATCTGGCCCGAGCTGTGGGCCAAGGGCCGGCGTGTGCTGACCCATGCCGGCGCGCCGGTGGCCTGGGACAAGATGTGCAGCCCGATGCAGGGCACGCTGATCGGCTCGATGATCTACGAGGGCTGGGCGAAGGACGACAAGGAGGCGCGCGCCAAACTGGCGGGCGGTGAAGTCGAGTTCATGCAGAACCACGACCTCGCGGCGGTGGGACCGATGTCGGGCACCATCTCGCCCTCGATGCCGGTGTTCGTGGTTAAAAACACCAATCGCGGCAACATGGCCTACACCAATTTTTCCGAGGGCATAGGCAAGGTGCTGCGCTTTGGCGCATACAGCCAGGAGGTTATAGACCGGCTGAAGTGGATGGAGCGCGTGCTGGCACCGGCGCTCAAGGCCGCGGTCAAGGAAACCGAAGCTGGTGTCGACCTCAAGTCCATCCAGGCGCAGGCCTTGCTGATGGGCGACGAAGTGCACAGCCGCAACGTCGCCGCGACGGCGCTCTTTCACATGGCCATAGGCGGGGCGCTCGCCGGCAGCGCCGCCATCGAGCGCGCGCAGGCGCGCGAGGTTCTCGACTTTATCGCCCGCACGTCGCAGTTCTTTTTGAATCTGTCTATGGTGGCGAGCAAGGCCATCATGGATGCAACCCACGGTGTCGAGGGCTCGTCCATCGTGACGGCCATCGCGCGCAACGGTGTCACCACCGCCATTCGCGTCAGCGGCCTGGGCAAGCAGTGGTTCGAGGCGCCCTCGGACACGCCGCAAGGCCTGTTCTTCCCCGGCTTCAAGCAGGAGGACGCCAACCCCGACCTCGGCGATTCGGCGATTTGCGAAACCGCCGGCTACGGCGGGCAGTCGCTCGCCGCATCGCCGGCGCTGGTGCAACTGGTCGGCGGCACCGTCGCGCAGGCGATGGCCTACTCGCGCGAGATGTATCACATCACCTGGACGCGCAACCCGTCCCTGTCATTGCCCACGCTCGAATTCGAGGCGGCGCCTTCGGGCATAGACGTACGTAAGGTGGTTGACACGGGCATCCGCCCGGTGGTCACCACCGGCATCGCGCACAAACAGGCGGGTATAGGCCAGATCGGCGCGGGCATCGTGCGCGTGCCCATGGACTGCTGCGTCAAGGCGGTGCTTGCCTTATCCGATACGCTGCTCAAATAAAAAAAGCGGGAAGCGGAGTTGGCGGCGTGGCATGCTCAGCGTGCGGCGCCCAGCGTGCCGGTCTTGGTCGGGCAGGTGGCCGGCGGGCAGGGTAGCCTGTAATAAAGGTCGTTGAGGTAGGTGGTGATGTCCTCGATGTCTTCGGCGCCCCAGCTAGTGCCCAGTTGATCGCTCCAGCGCACCACCTGTGCACGCACCCCGGGTACGCTCGTCGCTTTGCGCGAGGTGGACTGGTGCACGCTGGTGTTGTGGCAGGCGCCGCAACGGGTGTCGTAGAGTAATTTTCCGCGCGCGGCATCGGCCGCAGAGGCAGAACCGGTGAACCCGAAAGCCAGCACTGCGGTGCTTAGCAGGCTTATCAGTTTCGGCGTTGAACGGATCATGGCGACTCTCCTTTTGTTGAAAGTATCCTCGTGCCAAAATTTCCCGCGTTGACGCAGATCAAACCAAGGAGCGCTTATGCGATTTTCGCGTGCGGGCTGATAAGGCCCGCCAGATAAGCTTTTGCGGGCGATGCGAACCCACTTATAAATCCCTAAAAACTGTCCAACTGCGCGGGGCTACCGCTTACTGCGGACTTGCCACAGGTTTGCACCTTGCCGGTGGCGTTCGTATGTTGCGCCGCAAAATAGCCGAAGACCCCTTCAAGGAAAGGCTCTTCAGCCTGCGCGTCGCCGTGCAGGCGGCGATTTTGCCGCAGCGGTTCCGTCCGGTGCCTTGGCGTTTATAATTCGATCGACTTTTTTACTTTACGAATTTTGCGGTGATATTCCATTGGCTACCGAAACTTCCAATCTCAAGACACAGATCGACGCGCTGCTGCTCAAACTTCCCGGCGTTGACGCAAGGAAGATCAACAAGCTCGACGCTTATTTTGTCAGCGACAAGATGTTCGCCTGCATTAGCGGCGAGGGCGTTGGTCTGCGCCTGTCGGCGGCGACGGCAACGGAGTTGCATTTTTCGCGCGCCGACATCGTGCCATTTCAGCCAGGTGGTGTGGCCGCCACGCGCGAGTGGATACAAATCAACCGCGCCGACGCAGCCGACTATGCCAAGGACCTCGAGCTGTTCAAGACATCGCTCGAATTCGTGAAAACTTCGCGCAGCCGCTAGCGCTGCGGCTTGCTGCCGCGGACATGAGCTTGCAGGCTGCCTGGGTTTGTCGAGCGTGCCGACCGTGTTGACTTTGCCGAACTTACGCACGCTTGCACGCCGGTGCAATATACTTTGGCCGGCGCTTGTCTATGCGCTAAAAATATGACCGCCAGTGGTCCAGACGCTTGCCCCCGCCCCGTTTTTTGCCAACCCATGAATTCATACCGGCCGAAAAAATAAACCCATGAGAAAAATTTTCCTCCATATCGTCCACACCCTTTGTCTCCACCGCATCCTTCGCAGCTTGGGCATCTTGCTCGTGGCGTGCGGGATGCTGGGCATGGCTCAAATGGCGCAAGCGCAAGCCTATCCGGTAAAACCCATACGCGTCATTGTCCCGTATCCGCCGGCCGAGACCGGCGACACCATCGCGCGCCTGATCGGGCAGAAGCTGGCCGAACGACTGGGCCAGGACGTGGTCGTCGACAATCGCGCCGGCGCGAGCGGACAGATCGGACTCGAACTTGCGGCGCGCGCGGCGCCGGACGGATACACGCTTGCCATCGGGCAGGCCGGTAATGTGTCGGTCGCGCCGCATACCTACAAATCACTGCCTTATGATCCGCTCAAGGACTTCGCGCCGGTGGCGATGGTGGCTTGGAATTACCTCGCTCTCGTGGTCAATCCGTCCCTGCCATACAAGAGCGTGACTGAAATGATCACCTGGGCGAAAGCCAATCCGGGCAAGCTCACGTTCGCATCCAATGGTGAAGGGGGCTTTCCGCACCTGTCCTTCGAATTGCTGCGGGTGCAGGCGGGCTTCACTTACCTGCATATTCCCTACAAGGGCGCGGGGCAGATTGTGACCGATTTGATCGGCGGGCAAATCAACGGGGCGATGGCCAGTTACGCCTCGCTGGCGCCCATGGTGCGCGCCGACAAGTTGCGTCTGCTTGGCATCACCAACCCGACGCGCATGGCCGCAGATGCGGGCGTGCCCACGGTCGGCGAAGCGCTGCCCGGCTACAGTTCGCGCGGGTGGTTTGGCTTTCTGGCGCCGCGCGGCACGCCGCGCACGGTCGTGGCGCGCCTCAATGAAGAGATCAACCGCATCATGAAGCTGCCCGACGTGGCCGAAAAACTTGCAGCCGCCGGACTTGTGGTCGTCACCGAGTCGCCGGAGTATTTTGCCGAGATGATGAAAGCCGAGAACACAAAATACGCCAACCTCACGCGCGAAATCGGACTCAAGCCGCAATAGCCGCGGCAACAAGGGCGAGCCGGTGCGCGATGGTGCTTGAAGGTGCGTGAAGGTGCGCATGCCCGATGCCGCGCAGGCAGGTAACAAGCAACATGTGAACAGGGAGAACAGTGTCATGACGACTTCGCAGCTTCCAATGCGCGTATTGCGCCTCGATCATGTCGTGCTCAAGGTGGCCGACCTTGCGCGGGCAGAGGCATTTTATTGCGCCATGCTTGGCGCGCGGGTTGAGCGCAGAATCCAGGAGCCGGTGGTGCTGGTGCAATTGCGCATTGGTGATTCGCAGCTAGACCTGGTGCCCGGGCGTGGTGCCGAGACCGGGCAGAACATGGAGCACTTTTGCCTGCGCGTTGAGCCGTTTGAGGTCGAGGCCATTAATGCCCATATCCGTAAATTTGGCGCCGAGCCCGAACCGGCGCGCGAGCGCTATGGCGCCGATGGATTCGGGCTGTCGATCTATTTTCGCGACCCGGACGGCAATCACGTCGAGTTCAAGGGACCGCCGACACGCCAGCTCGGCGACCCCAAGCCGGCCTGAGGCTGGCGCGGGCTTGCTGTTTTTCGCCCGGCCGAATAGTTTCCGACCCCATGAAAGCCTCCCCCGACGTGTTGCCCCTGCCCTATCCCCCTGCGCATGCGCAGCGTGCATCCTTCGTGCGCCATCGCGAGGCCTTCGTCTCCGGAGGCGATAATCCGCGCGACTACCTCGAGCGCTGTCTCGGGCAAATTGCGCGAATTGAGCCGCAGTTGCACGCCTTCACCCATCTTGACGCCGAAAGCGCACGACGTGCCGCCGACGAGTCGGTCCTGCGTTATCGCGCCGGCGCGCCGCTCTCTGCGCTGGACGGCATGCCCGTGGGTATCAAGGACATCATTGAAACGCGCGACATGCCGACGCAAATGGGCAGCCCGATTTATGCCGGCTTCCAGCCGCGACGCAACGCCGCTTGTGTGGTTGCGCTCAAGCAGGCCGGCGCGGTGATCGTCGGCAAGACCGTGACCACCGAGTTCGCCACCGGGCGCGCCGGGCCGACTTGCAACCCGTTTGATCCGCGACGTACTCCGGGCGGTTCGTCCAGTGGTTCGGCGGCGGCAGTCGGCGCCGGACTGCTCCCGGTCGCGCTGGGAACGCAGACGCTGGCCTCGATAATCCGGCCGGCTTCCTATTGCGGCGTCTTTGGCTGGAAGCCGACGCACGGCGGGCTCAGCCTCGACGGGGTGCAGCCTTTGTCGGCAACACTCGATCATCTGGGGGTGCTGGCGCAACATATTGATGATGCCTGGGCCGTTGCCACGGTCATCGCTGCGGCGTCCGGTGCATTGGGTGCATTGGGTGCATTGGGTGCAATGGTTGCAACGGGCGCATTGGGCGAAGCGGTGCCCGCAGCCGGCATCGCGTTGCCCGAACCAAGGCGGCCACGGCGCCTCGCGATCCTGCAAACGGCCGGCTGGCCGGAAGCGGACGCGGAATCAATCGCCGCGTTTGCCAATGCGCTGGACGGCCTGCGTGCCAAAGGTGTGGAGGTGCTCGATGCCAGCGACGGGCGCGTCGCATCGCTCGAACGCCTGATGCTTGAGGCGGTCGAGGTTGCCTGGCATATATTTGCCTGGGAATCACGCTGGCCCTTGCGCGCTTACTTCGACTGCGGTGAGCACCTTGTTGGTGAACGCATGCGCGAACTGCTTGATGCCGCGTCGCGCACCAACGCGGCAGAGCATGCGCAACGGCTTGCGTGGCGGGAGGGCTTTCGGTCCTCGGTTCTTGCGTTGTCGCGCGAGGTCGACGGGTTTGTCTCCCTCGCATCAGCCGGGCCGGCGATTTTGGGCCTGACGCAGACCGGCAGTCGTCTGTTTGCCTCGGCCTGGACGCTGCTGGGCGGACCGAGTTTTTCACTGCCCTTGCTGCAGTCAGCCGGCCTGCCGCTTGGATTGCAATTGATGGGGGCCCAGGGAAGCGATGTGAAAATGATAGGCATCGCGCGCTGGCTGATGCAAGCCGCGTGATGCGGTGTGAAGCCGAACCACAGGGGCATGGGCTTGCCGCACTGGCTATTCCCGCCGCAGTTGAGGGTGGGTGTGTCGCGGTTGTGAATGCCAGATGAAGGGGGTGCGAATGGCTTCAGCCAGGCAAGGCTTCATCAACTAGAAAGCGGTTTTCGATTTGTGGCACCGCATCGACACCGGCGCCTTTTTGTTCAAGCGCATCAACCGGCTGACGCCGCGCATGGCCTATCTACTGGCGACCCTGGCGTTGACGGTGATAGGCGCGGCCGACTACCTCACCGGCGTCGAGTTGATGTTGTCGCCGTTCTACGCGATTCCGTGCCTGTTGATGGATTGGCGCATCGGCCGTGTTCCCGCTAGCTTATGGCCGCCACGCTGACATGCGCCGCCACCACGCGCCATCCGGCGGCGGTTTTTATCCAGGTCTGCGACTGTCGGCCGACCTTGCCGTTCATGCTGTCGCGCAGGAACTCGGTGTTGGCAGTGGCGAAATCGCGGCCGTAGCTGGTGATAAGGGTGTTGCGTGTCGTGCGGGGCAGGTCTGACGAAGGGCGCGCGCCGCGAAACGCCTTGATGGCCGCGTAGCCATAGAGATTTTCGGTGGCGCCAAAGCGCAGTGTCAGTGGTGAATCCCAGAACAATTCGTCGAGCACCTCGACATCATTGGTGATGAGCGCTTTTTCATAGCGGGCGAAGGCGGCCGTGACTTCGGCGAGAACCTCGGGCAGGTTGATTTCAGGCATGGCAAATCCTTGGGATGTTGTTTCTAAGGTGCGACGATTATAGGTTTGCGACCGCTGTCGTGCACAGAGCCTCGTGCTCAAGGTGGGCGGCAATGCGCAAGGCCGGGTTTTCGCGCCAGGGTGCGGCGATAATTTGCACACCCATGGGTATGCCGGAACGGTACTTACTTAAGGGAGCGCTGATCCCAGTACGCCAGCTAAGGGGATGGTGACTGGAAAGCCGCAGCAGGAGAGGCTTTCCAGCGTATTCCAGGGCGGTAAAGGGAATAGCGCCAAGGTTCGCATCAGCGCGCTTATCGGCGCCTTGTCTGCTGCATTGAATTTCGGCGAAGTTGCAACTACCCCTCCGTCATACGCATGTGTTTTCCCCATGCAGCGAGGAAGGATTTCCTGACGTAATGCCTAGGCAAAAACAGGCGGTTTGATCGAGCGCTGCGTTTGGTGGCGGCGGGCTTGGCCTGCAGCGGGAAAACCCGCGCGCGATAGGGACAGGATGTCTTGAACGCGTTGCCGGTCGCGGTCCCCGGGTTGTTTCTGCGGGCGTTCCTGTCAGAGCTTCATCGGCAGGATGATCATTTGCAGGCCCTGCAGGTGCAGGCGCCGTTGCAGCACCAGCGCCGCCTCGTTGTGCAGCAGGCGGGTGAACCAGTTGTCGTATTCGAAGATCAGCTTGCTGGTGAAGTAGATGGCGTTGGGAAAGTCCTCGTGGACTTTTTCACATAGTTTGGTGAAATCATCGATCGGGTCGGTGCCGAAGGCGAGATAGGATTTGGCCGCCCAGCCCTTGCTGTTGCAGAAGTTGTCAAAGTAGCGCAAGGACGAATTGGCCCCCACCTTCATCGTGCCCATTTCTTCGGAGCCGCCATAAGCCTGCGAATCGACGGTGCGGGCGTTGATGAAAACGAAATTGAAAAAATGGTGGGGGAACATGCGCTGCACCCACAGCAGCGCATGCAGGCCGCCGCCACGGCTGGAGCCGACAAGGAACACCGCAGTGGGCTTTTCCTGATCGGGTTTGGGCGGGTTGGTCACACTGCCAAAGGCCACCGATTCGAATGTCGAATCGAGTGCCTTGAGCTGCCGCCGCGTCTTGCTGTAGTGGTTGCGTACGCTAACGCACACGGCGACGATGGCGGTGATGATGATGGCGGCGATCCAGCCGCCTGCTAGAAATTTTTCGAACAGCAGCATCGCCAGGATGCCGGCGCAGACGACAAAGCCGGTGGCCGAGAGCAGCATTCGGCCTAGCCATTTTTTCTGTTTGTCCCGGTTTGACCACCAGAAGGCGCATAGGCCGAACAGCGATATGGCGAAAGTGAGGAACACACTGACGCTGTAGAGAATGACCAGCAGTGACACGCTGCCGCCGGTGATGAGCAGGATGCCGAGGCCGGACAAACCCATCATCAGGATGCCGTTTTCGGTGACCAGGCGCGTCGACAGGTAGCGGAACTTGTGCGGCACCCAGGAATCGGCCGCCATGTTGGAGAGCACCGCCGGGCCGCCGAGAAAGCCGGTGTTGGCGGCGACGAAGAGCAGGCCCGCCTCCAGCGCCAGTACGATGACAATGGCCGACTGGATCATGAATTCGCTCTCCCAGCCGAGGCTGCGGATGATCGATCCGAACACCACGGCGTTGAGCGTCTGACCTTCCACCGGCTTGGCGTCCCACAGCAGGTAGAGCAGGATGATGCCGCCGGCGGTGAAGGCGAGCGACAAGGCCATGTAGAGCATGGTGGCCTTGCCGGTTTTGACGCGCGGCTCGGCCAGCACGTTGACATTGTTGGACACGGCCTCGAGGCCGGTATAGGTGCCGCCGCCCTGCGAGTAGGCGAGCAGCATCAGCGCCGCCACATGCGCCCAGCCCAGTTCGCTGGAGAGTTTTGAAGTCTCGGCGATGGTCGCGGGTATCAGGGCCGGGATCATGTCGATATGCGCCAGCGTACCGTAGACGATCAGCAGGGCGTGGGTGATGATAAAACCGAGAAAAATTGGCAGCAGGATGGTGATCACCTCTTTCATGCCGCGCAAGTTGAGCCCGGTAAGCAGAATGATCAGCACCACCTCGGTGCCCAGTTTGTAGGACTGAAAGCCCAGGGGCAGCAGGCTGAACATGGCGTCCACGCCGCTGGCGATGGAAATGGAAATGGTCAGCACGTAATCGAGAATCAGCGCGGCGCCGGAAATCACCCCCGCGTAAGGGCCCAGCAACTTGGTGGCGACGCGGTAGCCGCCGCCGCCGGTGGGGAAGAGTTCGATCACCTGGTTGTAGGCGAGGGCGATGATGAACACCGTGCCGGCGGTGGCGAGGGCGAGATAGAGGCCCAGATGGGTGTGCTCACCGAGGGCGCGGAAGGCCTCTTCGGGGCCGTAGCAGGACGAGGAGATGCCGTCGGCGCCCAGTCCCACCCAGGCAATGAACGCAACCAGTGCGATGCCGTGGCGTGTGTCCTTGTTCATCGGATCGAGCGGTGCGCCAAACAGTTTGTTGCGTACAGTGGTCAATGACATGTCCGGACCTTTTCGCCGTTTTGTCCTTTTTGTTTTAATAGCCGCTGTGCGAACTCGGTCATTTCCTTTGCTGCCTGTTTGTTGCCTGCTTGTCGCCTTTTTGCTTCGCGGAGTCGAGCCCGCTGCAATGGACCCCGAGCGCGACGGGGATGTCACCGCTTTGCGTCAGCGCGCGCCCGGGCAGTTTCCCGGCGCTCGAGCAGGCCGGGTCTTTTGCCACTGCTGCGCGCCAATGCGCCGCAGCCTGCGCCGCGTCACCCGATTTGAGGTAATCGCTGCCGCGTGAAAAACGCAGCAGCACCCCATTTCTGGGTGCACCAATGAGCTTGGTGAGGTTTTGAACTATGGCGGGGGGGCGGGAGGTCATTTAAGATACGAGGGACACGCCCGCTGCACTCAGTTCGCCATTATAAGGCGCGGGTGTGTCTTAAGTGCTGGTTTGCATGCGTGCGTGATTACGTGTGCTGTTGCACCGGTGCCCGTCCACTCATTTCAGGAAGCCCCGCCATGAGCAAGAACGCCATCCAGACACCCGACGCGCCCGCCGCCATCGGCACGTATTCGCAGGCGATACGATGCGGCCAAACCGTCTACCTGTCGGGCCAGATTGCGCTTGATCCGGCAAGCATGCAACTGGTCGGCGGCATTGAAGCGCAAATTCACCAGGTGTTTCGCAATCTCGCGGCTGTGGCGGCCGCTTCGGGCGGCTCGCTTGCCGATGCCGTCAAGCTGACCATTTATCTCACCGACCTCGCGCATTTCGCCATGGTTAACGAGGTCATGGCGCAGTACATGGCGCAGCCCTATCCGGCGCGCGCCGCGGTCGGCGTGGCCGCGTTGCCGCGCGGCGCGCTGGTTGAGGCCGATGCCATCCTTGTGCTGGACGCGAAGTGACGGCGGGCTAGTGACCGCAAAGACCACCAAGGCGGGTAAGGGCGCGAAACCGGCGGCTAAATCCGCCCGGGCGGATTCAGCGGATGCGGTTGGTCGCAAACAGACCGCCGCAGCCGCCATGGCGGTGGACGTGGCGCAGCGCTTTCCCCGGCTCAGCCCGGTCATTGTGCAAAAGCTGCTCAAACTCGGTCTCAGCCGCAGCCAGGATCTGCTCTTGCACCTGCCGCTGCGCTACGAGGATGAAACGCGACTGACGCCGATTTCCGAGCTTATCGACGGTTTGCCGACGCAGATCGAGGGCAATGTCATCGATTGCACGGTTGCTTTCCGGCCGCGCCGCCAGCTGGTGGTGAAGCTCGCCGATTCGAGCGGTGAAATGTGGCTGCGTTTCATGAATTTTTATCCCAACCAGCAAAAAGTGCTCGCTCCGGGCGCGCGCGTGCGCGCTTTCGGCGAGGCGCGCGCCGGATTTTTCGGCGGCGAGATGATCCATCCACGTTTTCGCATTGTGCGGCCCGGCGCCGCGCTGTCCGATGCGCTGACGCCGGTTTATCCGACCACCGCCGGCCTTGGCCAGCTCACGCTGCGCAAGTTGATTGTGGCGGAGCTCGCGCGCGGCGACATGGCCGATTCACTGCCCGAGGAAATGATCGCGCCGCTGGACCTGCCTTCTTTTGCCGGCGCCATCCGCTTGCTGCACCATCCCCCGCCTGGCATGGCGCCGGAGGGTTTGTCGGCGCGCAACCATCGCGCCTGGCGGCGCATGAAGTTCGACGAGTTGCTGGCGCAGCAGTTGTCGATGCGCTTGCATTATCGCGAGCGCCGCGCCCGTAACGCGCCGCGCCTCGCGCTGCCCGGCCAACTTACGGACGGGCTGCAAAAAAGCCTGCCCTTCGTGCTTACTGCGGCGCAAGCGCGCTGCTGGGGCGAGATTGAGCATGACCTGGCCGAGCCGCACCCGATGAACCGCCTGCTGCAAGGCGATGTGGGCAGCGGCAAGACCGTGGTGGCGGCGCTCGCGGCGCTGCGCGCGGTGGAGTCGGGCTGGCAGGCGGCGGTGATGGCGCCGACAGAAATACTTGCCGAGCAGCACTTTCGCAAATTTTCCCAATGGCTGGCACCGCTGGGCGTGCCCTTGACTTGGCTGACCGGCAGCCTGAAAAAAAAGGAACGCGAGGCGGCCGTCGAGGCGATCTCATCGGGCCGGGCGGCGGTGGCGGTGGGCACCCATGCGCTGTTCCAGGATCATGTCGAGTTTGACCGACTGGGTCTGGCCATCGTTGATGAGCAGCACCGCTTCGGTGTGGCGCAGCGCCTGGCTTTGCGCAAAAAGGGCCGCGCGTCGGCGGACGGTTTGTGGCCGCACCAGCTGATGATGAGCGCCACACCCATTCCGCGCACGCTGTCCATGAGCTACTACGCCGACCTTGATGTGTCGGTGATCGATGAGCTGCCGCCGGGGCGCCATCCGGTGATCACCAAGCTGATCGCCGATACGCGCCGCGACGAGGTGCTGGCACGCGTGCGCGTGTCCTGCGAGGGCGGGCGCCAGGCCTATTGGGTGTGTCCGCTGATCGAGGAGTCCGAGACGCTGCAGTTGCAGACCGCCATCGACACGCATATCGCGTTGACGGCCGATTTGCCCGGCCTGCGTGTGGGTCTGGTGCACGGGCGCATGCCGCCGGCGGAGAAGGCGGCGGTGATGGCCGGGTTTGTCGCCGGCGCGGTGAACCTCCTGGTGGCCACCACCGTGATCGAGGTCGGCGTTGATGTGCCCAACGCCTCGCTGATGGTGATCGAACATGCCGAGCGCTTCGGACTGTCGCAGTTGCACCAGTTACGCGGCCGTGTCGGCCGCGGCGCGCATGAGAGCGCCTGCATACTGCTTTACCAGAGTCCGTTGTCGGAGGGCGCGCGGGCGCGGCTCAAGGTGATATTCGAGAGCAGCGACGGTTTTGTCATCGCGCAACGCGACCTGGAGTTGCGCGGCCCGGGCGAAGTGCTAGGCTCGCGCCAGAGCGGCGTGCCGATGCTGCGCTTTGCCGATCTTGAGACCGACGGCGACCTGCTCGACGCGGCCCGCGAAGCAGCCGACCACCTGCTGGACAAACATCCGCAGCAGGTGGAAAAACATCTTGAGCGCTGGCTTGGGGGGCGGTACGACTATCTCAAGGCGTGATGCGTATCAGGCTAAAATTGCGGGCGTTTTGGGATTCCCGAATCAAAAGCGTTTGCCACCGGGAGCAGAGCAGGCGCGAAAGGGTACAGACCGTTTTTTGCGCCGCCCGCGCTTCCCGTGTTTCAGTCTTCTGGCTTGGGTTTAAATGAACATCGCGCAACGCCTGACCGAATACGAACGCCTGATGCGGCTGGACAAGCCCATCGGCACCTTGTTGCTGCTGTGGCCGACCTTGTGGGCTGTGTGGATCAGCTCGAGCGGATGGCCGGACTGGTCGGTGGTGGTAATTTTTTGCGTCGGCACCCTGCTGATGCGTTCGGCCGGGTGCGTCTGGAACGACACCGTCGATGTCGAATTCGACCGCCATGTGCAGCGTACGCGTTCCCGTCCGCTGCCCGCAGGCACGGTCTCGCGCAAAGAGGCCCTGCTGTTGGCGCTGGTCCTGGTGTTGATGGCGTTTTCACTGGTGCTGTTTCTGAACTGGCAGACCATCGCGCTGTCGTTTTGCGCGCTGTTTGTGGCCATGACCTACCCCTATACCAAGCGCTTTTTTGCCATGCCGCAGGCTTATCTTGGCGTCGCGTTCGGGTTTGGCATACCGATGGCGTTCGCCGCGCACAATACGGTGGCGTTCTGGCTGGCCTGGGTGCTGCTCGCGGCCAACATCCTGTGGGCTGTTGCCTACGACACCGAATACGCCATGGTTGATCGCGATGATGATTTGAATATCGGCATACGCACCTCGGCCATCACCTTCGGCCGCTGGGACGTGATGGCGGTGATGCTCTGTTACGCCGGTATGTTCGCGGTGCTGGGCTGGATAGGCTGGCGCCTGCTGTTCAACTGGTTTTATTACGCCGGGCTGGCGGTCGCCGCTGCGATGGCGGTTTATCACTACTTTCTCATCCGCAAGCGCGACCGGGAGGGCTGTTTCAAGGCCTTTTTGCATAACAACTGGCTGGGCGCGGCGGTGTTCGCAGGTATTGTTCTCAACTATGAAAGCAGGAAATGGATCTGAAACTAAAAGGCAAGGTGGTGCTGATCACCGGCGGCAGCAAGGGCATAGGTCTGGCGTGTGCGCGGGGCTTTGCGCAAGAGGGTGCGAAGGTTGCGATAGTCGGACGCAATGCTGAAACGCTGGCCGCCGCCAAGGCGGAACTCGCCGCGGAGGGGCACCAGGTGTTCACGCATGCGGCCGATCTGATTGATCCGGCTTCGGCCGGGCCGATGGTCGCGGCGGTAGAGGCGGCGATCGGGCCGGTCGATGTTCTTGTCAATTCTGCCGGCGCGGCGGTGCGCACCGCGCCGCAGGAACTCACCGCCGCCGCCTTTCACGCGGCGATGGATGCGAAATACTTCACCTATGTGCACGCCATGCAGGCGGTGCTCGCGGGCATGCTGGTGCGCGGGCGCGGCAACATCGTCAACATCGCCGGGACCGGTGGCAAGGTGCCCAACCCTATCCACCTTCCGGGCAGCGCGGCCAACGCGTCGCTGATGAACCTGTCGGCGGGGCTGGCGACCACCTGGGGCAGCAAGGGTATTCGCGTCAACGCCATCAATCCGGGTTCGACTTTCACCGGGCGCGTGCAGGGTGCGCTGGAGGCACAATCCAAAATGACCGGCAAGCCCACCGATGCGTTGCTCAAGGCGAGTGAGGCGCGCATCCCGCTTGGGCGCTACGCCAAACCCGAGGAGGTGGCCGATGTCACGCTGTTCCTCGCCTCGGAGCGCGCGAGCTATGTCACCGGCGTGATCCTGACCATGGATGGCGGCGTCAATCCGATGGTGGTCTGATTGTAATTCTGATGGTAAGTCTGATTTCAGTCCGGGTGGTTTAAGACTGCCTGGCATCGCCGCGCAATAGAGAACCGGTTGGAAACCCGCGCCAGTATTGGATTTCCAGCCGGTTTCCTGGGTGGGGAGTTGATTCGGGCTTGATGGTTCTTGCGGGCTAGCCTTACTTGACCAAGCCCATCAGTTTGGCCGTGCCCATGTAGTCGCGGGTGCGCTCGGCCATGAAGGCGGGAATTTTTTCGTAGGAAATGTCTATGACCTCGAAGCCGCCTTCCTGCATCTTGGCGCGCATGTCCGGATCCTTGTTGATGGCCCCCATCATGTCCGAGACCTTGGCGCGCATTTCCTGTGACATCGATTTGGGCACCGCAATGCCGCGGTAGGCGCCGTCGACCCAGTTGAAACCGAGCTCCTTGAAGGTCGGCACGTCGGGAAACTGCGGCAGGCGCTTCTCGGTCGCCACAGCCAGCATGCGCAGCTTGCTCTTTTGCTGGATGGCGAAGGTCGAGTAGGACATTGCGCCGGTGACGTGGCCGCCGATCACCGCGCTGGTCAGGTCGCCGGTGCCCTTGAACGGGACGTAAGTGGTTTTGACGCCGGCCAGTTGGTTGAATTTTTCGTGCGCGACATGGTTGGCCGAGTTTGTGCCCGAACCGGCGAAGCTGAGTACGCCGGGTTTGGCTTTGGCCGCGGCGACCAGATCCTGGAAGTTCTTGATCGGGCTGTCGTTGGGCACGACGATGGCGTCCGGCGTGTAGTGGAACCAGAACACCGGCGTCATGTCCTCGGTCTTGTATTGCACCTGTCCTTCGAGCGGCTGCAGCACGATGTGCGGCAGGTTGATACCCATCAGGTTGCTGCCATCGGCGGGCATCGCGTTGAGCGTCTGCCATGCCACGGCGCCGCCTGCGCCCAACTTGTATTGCACGACCATTTCCTGTTTGTATTTTTTTCGAAACACGTCCTGTTGGAAGCGCGCGGCGATATCCGATTCCCCGCCGGCGGGAAAGGGCAGGTAGTAATTGACGGGCTTGTCCGGGTATGACTGCGCGGTGGCGGTCAGTGGCGACAGGGCGAGGGTGGCGGCCAGTGCGAGAACGGGGCCGAACAACGCAGTCGTGGCGGTGCGGGAGCGTGTCATTGATTCCTCCGGTTTATGTTTTGCATTCGCGACAATAATCGCTGCAATCAGGGTCATCGCCCTGTTGGAAGCCAGTGTAGGGCATTCCTTGGTGCCTTGGAAGCGGGTCTTCGTGGGTGCTACCATGCGTTTCCCGGTTGCGTGCCCGACGCGGCCGGTTGTGCCTTTACCTGCCCTGCACCGGACCTACTGACGTGACTTACCACGACCTGCGCGATTTTATTTCACAGCTGGAAGCACAAGGCGAATTGAAGCGTGTCGCTGTCCCGGTGTCCCCGCAACTGGAGATGACCGAGATTTGCGACCGCGTGCTCAAGGCGGGCGGACCGGCCATTCTGTTCGAGAACGTCAAAGGTCACACCATCCCTGTCTTGGGCAACCTGTTCGGCACGCCCAAACGCGTGGCCATGGGCATGGGCGCCGATTCGGTGGAGTCGCTGCGCGACATCGGCAAGCTGCTGGCCTTTTTGAAAGAGCCGGAACCGCCCAAGGGGTTTCGCGATGCCATCGAGCGCTGGATCCCGATCGGCCGGAAGGTCATGCACATGGCGCCCAAGGTGCTGTCCTCGGCACCCTGCCAGGAAGTCGTACGGGAGGGCAAGGACGTGGACTTGTCGCGCCTGCCGATACAGACTTGCTGGCCCGGCGATGCCGGCCCGCTCATTACCTGGGGGCTGACGGTCACGCGCGGGCCGCAGGGGCTGGCGCAGTCGAGGACGCGGCAAAACCTCGGCATTTACCGCCAGCAGGTGATCGCGCCGAACAAGGTGATCATGCGCTGGCTGGCGCATCGCGGCGGCGCGCTCGATTACCGCGATCACTGCCTGGCGCATCCGGGCAAACCGTTTCCGCTTGCGGTGGCGCTTGGCGCTGATCCGGCGACGATACTGGGCGCGGTGACGCCGGTACCCGACACATTGTCCGAATACCAGTTCGCCGGCCTGTTGCGCGGTGCCAAGACCGAGCTGATCAAATGCATTGGCAACGACCTGCAGGTGCCGGCGACGGCGGAGATCGTGCTCGAGGGCCATATCCAGCCGGGTGAGGACGCGCTCGAGGGGCCGTTCGGCGACCACACCGGCTATTACAACGAGCAGGAGCGTTTCCCGGTGTTCACCATTGATCGCATCACCCTGCGCCGCGATCCGATTTATCACTCGACTTACACCGGCAAGCCGCCGGACGAACCGGCGGTGCTGGGTGTGGCCTTGAATGAGGTGTTTGTGCCCTTGCTGCAAAAGCAGTTTCCGGAAATCACCGATTTTTATCTCCCGCCTGAGGGCTGCTCCTACCGGTTGGCGGTGGTGAGCATCAAGAAACAATATCCGGGGCACGCCAAGCGCGTGATGTTCGGCATCTGGAGTTTCTTGCGCCAGTTCATGTACACCAAGCTCATCATCGTTGTTGACGACGACATCAATATCCGCGACTGGAAAGAAGTGGTGTGGGCGCTGACCACGCGCGTTGATGCGGCGCGCGACACACTTATCGCCGAGAACACGCCCATCGATTACCTCGATTTCGCCAGTCCGACGGCTGGTCTGGGGTCAAAGATGGGCATAGACGCCACCAACAAGTGGCCGGGTGAAACCACGCGCGCCTGGGGCGCGCCAATTGCGATGGACGATGCGGTTAAAAAACGCGTCGATGCGATGTGGCAGGGTCTGGGCTTGTGAGTCGACTGGGTTGAGGAAATTTGAATGAACGACATGAATATAAGGGTCCAGCCGGTACCGGGCAGCGAAGAGGGGCTTGTCGCATGGACCCACGTCATCTACGCCCTGCACGCGGTGTCGGTGCTGAGCGGCATGCTCACGCCGGTGACCATAGTGAGCGCCTTCGCCACCGGCTGGCCGTCTATCATTGCGGTGATCCTGAATTACATCAAGCGCGACGAGGCGCGCGGGACATTTTTGGAGTCGCATTTTCGCTGGCAGATCCGCACCTTCTGGTTCACGCTGATGTGGTTGTGCATCATCGTGCTGTTCTGGTTGACGCTGCTGGGCATTCCTATTTCCATAGGCATGAGCGCTGGCGTCGGTATCTGGGTGCTTTACCGCGTGCTGCGCGGCTGGCTGACCTTGCAAAAACGCAAGGGCCTCGTCATCAATTCTTAGCAGTTTCCCTCCCCCGTGCGGGGGAGGGACAGGGAGAGGGGGATGTTCGCAAATTCACGTAGCGTAAAACCTGCGCCGTTTCACCCTCTCCCCAAGCCTCCCCCGGCAAGGGGGAGGGGGTTGCGCGGTTTGGCGCTGCCGGTATCGAGTACAAGCCGCATCGGAATCATCGGTGAGCGGATAAAACCGAAGCGCGCGTAAAGCCCCTGCGCGGTGAGGTTGTCGCCATCGGTAAGCAGCGACAGCCGCAACAGACCCGCGTCGCGGGCGAAAGCGATAAGGTGTTGCAACAACTGCTTGCCGATGCCGCGACCGCGTTGCGATGCAGTTACGACGACATCCTCGACCCGGGCGGCACGTCCGCCAAGCGCGGTGCTGATTTCGAATTGCAGGCTGGCCATGCCGACGACGCGGCCAAGCGCAAGGTCACGCGCAACGAACAATCTGCCCAGCGATGGCTCGTCGATGAACATGGCGAGGGCGCGTAACTGCTTGTCGCGATCGGGGCTGAATTCTGTTTCCTGCGTGAACAGCTCGTGTAGCAGGCCGGCCAGGGCTTCGAGATCGGCCGCGGCCGCATCCTCGATGCAAAATTTCATTTCGGCGCAGCACTTTCATAGACCCATTTGAGCAGGGCGTCCTGGGCCGCCTGGCCCTGACGGGCATTGGGGTGATTGATGAAGAACACGACTACGTGACGGCGGCCATTCTGGTCGAGCAGGTAGCCGGCCATGGTGTTCGCGTCCATCAGGGAGCCGGTCTTGATGTGCGCACGGCCGGCGACGCTTTCGGATTTGAGACGTCTGCGCATGGTGCCGTCCAAGGCGACCAGCGGCAGCGAGGCGATGAATTCGGGCATTACCGCGCTCTGGAACGCGGCCTCGAGCAGGCGCGCCATGCCGCCGGCGCTGATGCGCTCGGCGCGCGAGAGCCCGGAGCCGTTGTCCATCACCAACCCCGGCAGGTCCAGTCCGCGCTGCAGCAGCCAGGAGCGCACCACGTCAAAGGAGCGGTCGTTGCGGCCCGGCTGCTTCAGCGTCTCGGCCGAGAGCGAGAGAAACAGCTGGCGTGCCATGACGTTGTTGCTGAACTTGTTGATGTCACGAACCACTTCGGACAGGGATGGCGACTCGGTGGAAAACAGCAGTTGCGAACCGGGCGGGGCGCCGCCGTCGCGCACCTTGCCGCGGAAGCTGCCGCCCGATTCCTGCCAGAGTTGTTTGAACACCCCGAATACGTAGTTGGGGTGGCTGAACAGGCTCACATTCCAGGTGCGCTCGCCGCAACTGGCCGGGTAGGTGCCGGAAAAGCCGACGCGCATGGCCGCGCCATCAGCGCGAAAGTCCGCTTTGAGTCCGGCGCGCCAGTCGCCGCATTCGCCCTCGGTAAGGCGCACCTGCGGGGCCACCTCCAGTTGCGCCATTTGCGGTTCATAGGCGACGCTGATCGTGCGGTTCGCCAGATTGGGCACAAACTGAAAGCGCACAGACTTGAAATTGACCAGTAAGGCATCAGGTGCGACGTTATAGGGTCGCAGCGGCTCGTTGTCGAAGCGGGTGGGGTCGGTTTCGCCGGTCTCGAACCAGCTGCGGTCGAGCACCAGGTCGCCGCGGATTTCGCGCACGCCGAGGGCGCGCAGTTTGCGCAGTGCCAGCCAGAAATTTTCCACGGTCATTTTGGGGTCGCCGTAGCCTTTTATGACCAGGTCACCTTCGAGCACGCCGTTGCGCACCGGTACTGTGGCGAGAAATTCGGTTTTCCAGCTATAGGTCGGGCCGAGCAACTCCAGCGCGGCGAAACTGGTGACCAGCTTCATCGTCGAGGCCGGGTTCATCGGCGTGTCGGCGTTGTGGACCAGATCGGGGCGGGGGCGGCCCAGTTCCTGGACAAATAGGGCGACATTGCCGGCGGGGATGTTGGCGGCGGCCAGGGCCTGCTGGATTGACCGGGGCAAGCGATCGGCCGCCGCAGCTGTGGCAGGGCCTAGTAGCGCGCCAGCGCAAAGGTATGCGAGCAATAGGTGGAGGCCGCGGCGCACGGCGCCGTGCAGGGAGAATAATTTGAGGCCGGGACTGTGCATGGCCGGGCAGTATGCCAGTCTGTGTTTGTTTATGGGTTTGCGGGCAAGAGTAGGCCTGCGCCAGGCTTGATAGGCGCCGGTTTTCGGGTATTTGCGCCGCTTACTCTTGAATTCGGGCTTGTTCGCCTATATCATTAGCACTCGCATGAGGTGAGTGCTAGCAGTATTCCCCATTATCGTGGAATTACGCTGGCGCATTGGCACCCAGGCATTCCGGTTACAAACACCTTGTATGTAACTATTTGATTATTAACAAAATTAGGATAGAGGAGAGCTTTCTCATGAAAATCCGTCCCTTGCACGACCGTGTCATCGTCAAGCGTCTCGAAGAAGAGCGCAAAACCGCCAGCGGCATCGTTATTCCTGACAGCGCCGGTGAAAAGCCCGATCAGGGCGAAGTTCTGGCCGTGGGCCCGGGCAAACGTGATGACGCCGGCAAGCAGCATGCCGTCGACCTCAAGGTTGGCGACCGTGTTTTGTTCGGCAAGTACTCTGGCCAGACTGTCAAAGTTGACGGCGAAGAGCTCCTCGTGATGCGCGAAGAAGACATCATGGGCGTTGTGGAAGGCGCAGCGGCTGGCAAGAAAGGCGCTTAATCAGCGCTTTCGGCTATTCGTTCGGATATCAATCAGCAATCCAATTCAGAATCTCAGGAGTGAAATATGGCTGCTAAAGACGTACGTTTCCATGAGGATGCACGCATCAAGATGCTCGAGGGCGTGAACATCCTTGCCAATGCTGTAAAAGTGACCCTCGGCCCCAAGGGCCGCAATGTAGTGCTTGAGCGCTCGTTTGGCGCCCCCACCATCACCAAAGACGGTGTATCGGTCGCCAAAGAGATCGAACTCAAGGACAAGTTCCAGAACATGGGCGCGCAGATGGTCAAGGAAGTGGCTTCCAAGACCTCTGATGTGGCCGGTGACGGCACCACGACTGCAACCGTTCTGGCCCAGGCCATCGTGCGCGAAGGCATGAAGTTCGTTGCCGCCGGCATGAACCCGATGGACCTCAAACGTGGCATCGACAAGGCTGTTGCCGCCATCGTCGAGGAGCTGAAAAAGATTTCCAAGCCCTGCACCACGAGCAAAGAGATCGCCCAGGTTGGCTCCATTTCGGCCAACTCCGATGCCGAAGTCGGCAGGATCATCGCTGATGCGATGGACAAAGTCGGCAAAGAAGGCGTTATCACCGTTGAAGATGGCAAGGGGCTGCAAAGCGAGCTCGAAGTGGTCGAGGGCATGCAATTCGACCGCGGTTACCTGTCGCCTTACTTCATCAACACCCCGGACAAGCAGATCGCGATCCTGGACAATCCTTTCGTGCTGTTGCACGACAAGAAAATCTCCAACATTCGCGACCTCCTGCCCCTTTTGGAGCAAGTGGCCAAAGCCGGCCGTCCGCTGCTGATCATCGCCGAGGACGTCGAGGGCGAAGCCCTGGCAACCCTGGTGGTCAACAACCTGCGTGGCATTCTCAAAACCTGCGCTGTAAAAGCGCCCGGTTTCGGTGACCGTCGCAAAGCCATGCTCGAAGACATCGCCATCCTCACCGGTGGCCAGGTGATCGCCGAGGAAGTCGGCCTGACGCTGGAAAAAATCACCCTCAAGGAACTCGGCCAGGCCAAGCGTATCGAAATCGGCAAGGAAGAGACCACGCTGATCGACGGTGCCGGCGAAGCCAAGAGCATCGAAGCGCGCGTCAAGAATATCCGCGTGCAGATCGACGAGGCGACCAGCGACTACGACCGTGAGAAACTGCAAGAGCGCGTGGCGAAACTCGCCGGCGGTGTTGCACTGATCAAGGTTGGTGCTGCCACCGAAATCGAAATGAAGGAAAAGAAAGCCCGTGTCGAAGACGCGCTGCATGCAACGCGTGCCGCCGTTGAAGAAGGCATTGTTGCCGGCGGCGGCGTGGCTCTGCTGCGTGCGCGTTCGGCCATCGACAAGCTCAAGGGTGACAACGAAGACCAGCAGGCCGGTGTAAAAATCGTCCAGCGTGCCCTCGAAGAGCCATTGCGTGCCATCGTTTCCAATGCCGGCTCCGAGCCGAGCGTGGTGGTGAACAAGGTTGTTGAAGGCAAGGGCAGCTACGGCTTTAACGCAGCGACCGATACCTACGGTGATCTGGTCGAAATGGGTGTGGTTGATCCGACCAAGGTGACCCGCACCGCGCTGCAGAATGCAGCTTCCATCGCCGGCCTGTTGCTGACGACCGACTGCGCAGTCGCCGAACTTGTCGAAGACAAGCCGGCTGGCGGCGGCGGCATGGGTGGCGGCATGGGCGGCATGGGCGGTATGGGTGGTATGGGCGGCATGGGCGGCATGGACATGTAAGTCCGGCTGCTGCTTGCCCTTAGGTAACATCAAGCAACATCAAGCAAGATCAAAAAACCCGGCTTCGGCCGGGTTTTTTGTTTTCCGCCCGCGTTGCTGCGGGCTTTCCGCATGTGTATGCCCTCTCGCCCCTACAGTGCGTGCCAAGTCACGGAGATGGATTTTTTTTCAGGCGGATCGAAATTTTGCGCCTTGGCGCCGCAGTATCAGCACCCTCGTGTCCGTTGCGGTGCAGCATTGATGGCGTGCACTATTCCCTGAAAATGCGTTATTGTTGTATTTAGCATAACGACATTTTGTTTTGGACAAGCAAGTGCAATTCAAAAAAACGTCCTTCATCGTATCGTTTTTTTAATGGGGAATCCATGGAACTCACCGAGAAGCATAACGAGTATTGGCATAAGAACCTGGTAGTTACGGGAATATTGCTGGCTCTCTGGTTCGTCGTCACTTTCGTCGAGATATGGTACGCACGCGAGTTGAACAGCCTGACTTTTTTTGGCTTTCCGCTCGGGTTCTACATGTCGGCGCAGGGTTCCCTTGCGATTTATGTGGCGATTATCGGCTACTACGCCTGGTATATGGGCAAGCTTGATAAAGAATACAACGTGAACGAGGGAGATCTCGAATGAGCACCCAGACAACTGCCCACTCGGCATTCAAGACCCAGCTGACCAAGTACTACACTTGGTACACAGGGGGCTTCCTCGGCTTTCTGGTCGCGCTTGCGATCGCGGAGCAGGTGGGCATGTCCCGCACCTGGATTGGCTACTGGTTCCTGTTCGCGACCGTCGGCCTGTACGCGGGCATCGGCATCATGAGCCGCACGTCCGATGTGTCCGAATATTATGTCGCGGGACGCCGCGTGCCGGCGTTCTTCAATGGCATGGCAACGGGCGCGGATTGGATGAGTGCGGCCTCGTTCATCGGCATGGCCGGAACATTGTTCCTTTCCGGCTATGACGGCCTCGCATTTGTGATGGGATGGACCGGCGGCTATTGCCTGGTGGCGCTGTTTCTTGCCCCCTACTTGCGCAAGTTCGGCCAGTTCACGATTCCGGACTTTCTTGCCGAGCGTTACGGCGGCAACATCGTGCGCACTATCGGTGTCGTTGCCGCGATCGTCTGCTCGTTCGTATATGTGGTGGCGCAGATCTACGGCGTCGGCCTGATCACCAGCCGGTTCACCGGTCTTGAGTTCGGTATCGGCGTGTTCGTAGGCCTGGGCGGCATCCTGTTTTGTTCGATGCTGGGTGGCATGAAGGCGGTGACCTGGACGCAAGTGGCCCAGTACATCATTCTTATCATCGCTTACATGACGCCGGTGATCTGGCTGGGAATGAAACACACCGGCATCCCGATCCCGCAGATCGCCTATGGCGTGACACTGCAGAAAGTGGGCGATCTGGAGAAGAAGATCAACGCCGATCCGAAGGAGCTCGAGGTGCGCAAGATCTACACCGATCGCGCGGCTGCGGGCAAGGCCGCCCTGGCCGCTCCGGACAAGGCGTACGCCGAGGGCAAGGCCAAGCTTGAGGAGAACGTTGCCGCGGCGAAGGCTGCGAGCGACGGCGCGAAGATCGCCGCAGCAGAAAAAGCGCTGGCGGGCTACCCGAAAGACGCCGCCGCCGCGAAAACGGGCTGGACGCGCGAATCGAATCTCGGTGCGAGGGCCGCGCCAGTCCGTGCGCACGCCGAACCTTTCCAGGGCAAGGATGAGGCGGCGCAGAACGTGGCGCGCTGGAACTTCATCGGCATCGTGTTCTGCATGATGTTCGGCACCGCGGCGCTGCCGCACATTCTGATGCGCTACTACACCACGCCCAGCGTGCAGGAGGCGCGCGTCTCGGTGTTCTGGTCCCTGTTCTTCATCTTCTTGCTGTACTTCACGGCGCCTTGTCTGGCGGTGCTGGCGAAATACGACATGTTCTCGAACTTGGTTGGCAGTTCGTTCGCGACGCTACCGGCCTGGGCGGCCGCATGGGCGAAGGTGGATCCGACGCTCCTTAGCATCACCGATATCAACGGTGACGGCATTGTGCAGTGGGCCGAGGTGGTGATTGGCGGCGACCTGATCGTGCTGGCGACCCCGGAGATAGCGGGCCTGCCGTACGTTGTGTCGGGGCTGGTTGCGGCAGGCGGTCTGGCGGCGGCGCTCTCGACCGCTGACGGCTTGTTGCTGACCATAGCGAACGCCCTGTCACATGACCTGTACTACAAAATGATCGACCCGACGTCGTCAACTTCCAAACGCGTTACGATCTCCAAGGTGCTGTTGGTGGTGGTGGCGGTCATCGCGGCCTACGTGACTTCGCTCAAGCCCGGAGACATCTTGTTCCTGGTTGGCGCGGCGTTCTCGTTGGCAGCTTCGGCATTCTTCCCGCCACTGGTGATGGGTGTGTTCTGGAAGCGCGCCAACAAGTGGGGCGCGATTATTGGCATGTTGGCAGGTCTGGGCGTGTGCGGCTATTACATGGCGCGCACCTATCCGTTCTTCATCAACATGGGCGTACCTAAGATGGACCTGTGGTTTGGCATGAATCCGATCTCGGCCGGTATGTTCGGCCTGCCGGTTGGGATCGTCACCATTGTCATCGTAAGCCTGCTGACTGCGCCGCCTTCAAAGGAAGTGCAGGAACTGGTTGAGCATGTGCGTTACCCCAACTTGTTGGGCGATGGCGCGAAGAGCTGAACCGCACGGTTCTGGAGTGTTGATTCGAACAAAGCCCGCTTCGGCGGGCTGTGTTTTTGCGGGGTCTGTGTTCCCGCAAGGAGTGGGCAAGGGTCGCCAGGGGCTGTCGGTCAGGCCGCGAGATCCTTCACCAGATAATCAAGATCGCTGCGCTTTGCATCACGAATCAACTGGCGTGTTATTTTTGGATCGAAGCGAAGCAGGTGCATGACCACCGCGTCCATCTTGTCCCGATCTTGCAGCGTGTGATAGGCCATGCCCAGTTGGTACCACGCGTGCGGATTCATCGGCTGCAGCGTGGCGGCCTCGCGGAGTGCGTTTGCCGCCCTATCGTGCTGCCCCAGGGCGGCGTGAGAAAGCCCCAGTCCATACCATGCGCGATCGAGCTTTGGATGCAGGCGGGTCGCTTCGCTGAAAGCCCGGATCGCCTGTTCAAACTCGCCGCGCTTGTCATAGGTATAGCCCAGGTTGAAATGCGCCGAGGCATTGCCCGGATCGGCGGCAAGCACAGTGAGAAAATAGGGCTCCGCCTCGGCGTAGCGTCCGAGGCCTGCCAGGATGTATGCGATGCGGTTCGAGCAGCGGTGAAACTGCGGTTTTATCCGTAGCGCTGCCTGGTAGGATGTGATCGATCTTTGCGCGAACCCCAAGGCCTCAAGCAGGTGGGCACGGAGGTAGAATAGCCAATGTTCCATTGCGTCATTCCCGGGTGAATTCAATGTACGAGATTATAGTGATTCTCAAGGCGCTGACCGAGGTGGCCGCGGTGGCCATGATAGGGCAAGGCGTGCTTTACCTGCTCACCGGCGCCAAGCGTGACCAGAATGCGGTCTACGGCATTTTCAAGACGCTCACCCTGCCCGTAATGAAGGTGACCCGCTGGATCACGCCGCGCTTTGTTCTCGACGGGCACCTTGGCATGGTTGCATTTTTCTTTCTGACTGTATTGTGGTTGGGGCTGACGGTGATGAAGATCAAAATCGTACTCGAAAATACGCCGGCGGCGTCCTGACGCCCCTAGAGCGAAGCAAGGATGAGATCGGCGCCCGGGAAGACAAGAAGGCTTGCTCAGCCGGAGTCGATCAGGCACCACTCGTTGGCACATTTGCGGCAACGGACCTGCGAGGCTGAGATCAGCCTGAAGCGGGCATAGGCGCCGCAGCCGTGGCAAGTGGCGTGCTCGCCAAGCCATTCGGCCTCAATCAGAATTTCCTTGTAACGCATCAGGGAATAGAGGCCGATCGCCGCCGAGGCGAGGACAACAGTGACATAGATGAGCAGTCGCGCGATGGATCCGCGAAAGTTCAGCTCTTCCATGCAGGCCGCGATTGCGATCACGCAAAAAAGCGCGGTAATGAGCCAGACGTGCGCCTCGATCAGGCGGCGCTCGTACCAGCGAGCGAAGCCCAGACGGCGGATGCTGTCGGCGGGTTCCATCTGGCCGATAATGCGCGAGTTAGCCGCAAACCTCAAGATTGTGGCGGTAACGCAGGTTCGCGCCGCATCGACCTTATACTGGAAGGCGGCTGCGCTATCGGCAATACAGCCCCCAAGCGGTAATTGGTGGAGACGGGAGGACAGGCATGACTGGAGCGCCGCAGGTGGTGTTGGATGCAACCGTTGAACTACTGCGTCGACATGCGCCATTCGACCGGATGGACCGGGAGTCCCTGCTGTTTCTGGCGGGTCGGCTCAAGCTGGCCTATTTTGCCAAAGGCAGGCGGGTCGCCGCACCGGAGCACGGCATCGCGACCGCGCTCTATGTCGTCCAGCGCGGCCTGGTATGCAGTTCCGAGGCCGATGGCGATACGCCGGGTGCAAATACCGTCGAATACTCGAGCGGCGAATGCTTCCCGCTTGCTGCGGTGATCGGCAGGCGTCCGGCCCGGCACGTCTATACGGCCGTCAAAGACAGTTTCTGCTACGAAGCGGACGTTGACACGATTGAAGAGCTGGCGCGCCGCAGCCCCTCGTTTCAGGCCTTTTGCAACAGTCGTGTAAGCACGCTGCTGCAGCAGTCTTATGCGCAACTGCAGGCCTTTTACGCCGAGCAATCCGCCGGGCGGCAGCCGATGAATGCTTTCCTGCGCGAATTGGTGCGCGGGATGCCGCTGGTTTGCCCGCCGGGGGAAAGCCTGCGTAATGCCCTGCAGGGCATGTGGAAGGGCAATGTCGGTTCCATCGTGGTGGTGGACGGCAGCGGTTCGCCCGTGGGTATTTTTACCGAGCGGGACTTGTTCAGGCACACCGTGGCGGGGGGGCTGGACCTGGAGCGCGCCATCGAAAACTATATGACGCCCGCGCCCAAGAGCCTGCCTGCGTCGGCGAGCGCCGCGGAGGCGGCGGTGCTCATGGCTGAAATGGGAATACGGCATGTGCTGGTGGAGGAGGGCGGCAGGCTGCTCGGCGTGGTGTCCGAGCGCGCGCTGTTCGCCCTGCAGCGCACCAGCATACGCGACATCATTCATTCAATCAGGGCGGCCGCAGACCTGCCCGACCTCGTCCGTATCGCCACCGACATCCGCGCCATGGCGCACAACATGATCGCCCAGGGAATGGGCGCGGAGCATCTTGCGCGCATCATCGCCACGCTCAACGACAAGCTCGGTTGCCGCGTTCTCGAACTCGAGGCGCTCAAGCACGACCTGGGCGAACTAAATTTTTGCTGGATCGCACTGGGCAGCGAGGGGCGTCTGGAGCAGACGCTTGCCACCGATCAGGACAACGGCATTATTTTTACTGCAAATGGGCCGCCCGAACAGATACGCGAACGCCTGCTGCCCTTTGCGCAAGCGGTCAACCAAGCGCTCGATCAATGCGGCTTTCCATTGTGCAAGGGCGGCATCATGGCGGGGAATCCGCAATGGTGCCTCAGCCTAGACGAGTGGCAAGCCAGGTTTGGCGAGTGGATACGCAATCCGCTGCCGCAGGCCCTGCTCCACTCGTCCATCTTTTATGATTTTCGCGCACTGTGGGGTGACGAAGACCTGGCCAACCGCTTGCGTGCCTGGTTGAACGCCAAAGTCAAGGGTGACCAGCGCTTTTTGCGGGCGATGGCACAGAACGCGCTGGAGTCGCGTCCTCCGCTTGGCTTTTTCACCGGTTTTGTCACTTCCGGCGGTGATGGGGAGCCCGACACCATTGACCTCAAGGCGCAGGGGGCGCGCCTGTTTGTCGATGCGGCAAGAATTTACGCACTTGCTGGCGGTCAGGACCAGACTAATACCGCGATGCGGCTTCGATTGGCCGGGGAAGCTGTGCGCATTCCCAGGGCGGAGATGGACGCGATCGTGGACGCCTACCATTTTATTTTGTTGCTTCGTCTGCGGCACCAGCACGCGCGTCCGCAAAACGACGTGCATGCCAACCGGATCGCACCGGACGGGCTGAATGACCTCGACCGGCGCATCTTGAAGGAGGCCTTTTTGCAAGCGCGCAAACTACAGTCCCGCTTGTCTCTCGACTATCAACTATGAATCCGATCGGATGGATCTTCGGGAGGAAGGTGCGCTTGTCGCCCGAGCAAGGGCGTCGTCTCGATGCGTGGCGCTCCCTTGACGAGCCGGATCTGGGTTCATCGCAGCAGCCGCGGCGTTATGTCGCCGTCGATGTCGAGTCGAGCGGACTGGACGTGCATCGGGACCGTCTTATCGCCATAGGCGCGGTGGCTATTATGGATTCGCGCATCGTATATGCCGACAGTTTTTACTCGGTGCTTCGGCAGGATAAGGCGAGCAGCGATGACAATATTATTGTGCATGGCATAGGTGGTTCCGAACAAACTGCGGCAAATGATCCGTGTGAGGTTCTGCTCGCTTTTCTTGAATACCTTGGTAAGGCGCCCTTGATAGGCTATCACTCGCCATTTGATGAGGTGATGATCGCCAAGGCGACGCGAAGATATCTGGGGGAGCGATGTCACCGATCCTGGATTGATCTCGCATGGCTTGCGCCAGCGATCGAGCAGGGTCGCGCCAAAATGCGCAAGAGCCTGGATGAATGGATGGATGTTTTCGGTATCGTCAACATAAGCAGGCATAACGCGTTTGCGGATGCCTTGGCGACCGCGCAATTATTTCAGGTGCTGCAAACTAGGGCCATGGCGCAAGGGATGCGCAGTACTGCTGCATTGATCGAAGCGGCAGCTTCGCAACGTTTGCTGGAAAGCCAGCGATATTGATCGGGATAAACGCTAGGTCGGGGCTCCAGTCCGCCGCGCGGTGTCGCGCAGTCCGCGAGGGGATTTGCGCCCACTGCGCCAATTCAGTCTTGGCTGGGCCGGGGGTTTCCCGTATAATCTGGCGTCCTTTGCGCGTCTCTTCGTTCTGAGAGGCCAATCACAAAGACGGCCAGGTAGCTCAGTTGGTAGAGCAGCGGATTGAAAATCCGCGTGTCGGCGGTTCAATTCCGTCCCTGGCCACCAATAAAAACAACTAGTTACTACGTCGCCTGTCTCGAACAGGCTAGTTAACCTATTGCATGTAGGCGTGATGTAGGCAATTCGGTTAGATGGTGTTGACGGGTTAAGACGTGCCCGAAACCCCTTAGTACTCCAGCTCCGTTCGTCAAGAACGCAGAGGCCTCCCCCAAGCCAAATCCTGCAAGTCCGACCCCACCACTCCCGGGGCAACCCCGCTGTGTGTTCAGGAGTCCCGTCGCGGCCTCTGCGCTGGCTTTTGCACGAACGAGTCGGTAAATCCTGCAACTCACACCCCACTGTACCCGTACCCACCGTTTAGGCCCGGGTCTTTACGCGAAAGGTAGGACCACTGTTTGTCTCGCTTAATTGTAAAAAGCGGTAGAGACTTGTCCAATGTTTTACAAGGGGGACCCCACCCCCATCGATATAGGAAAGGCCCCCCATCGTTTTGCAAATCGTCTAGCTGGGGGGGGGTATATAAAAATTCAAATAGAAACTCGGCTGAGGGGGTATGGCTCATCCTGTGAGCCTCTGAACATTCAAGATTGCATTGTGTAGGCTCACGACACGACTCAGGGGGATTTATTCCAACTTGCGGCCCGTCGGGGGGGCTAAAGCGATTCGATAAAGAGATCATCTGCCCGCTAAACAAAAAGGAAGATATTTCGGGGACGTGCGTCAAATGCCGTAGATGTTTTAACGGTGACGCGGTGCGATATGAAGGCTTGGCGACAGCCTTGACTATCTGAGGGGGCATTGCGCGCATGACCTCCTCCTCTATCACGACTCAGCCCGTACCTACCGCGCCCAGTGCAAAAGAACGGGCTTGCTACAAGATCATTAAGCGGTATCGCAAGGCGCAGGTGTATGAAGAGTGGGGTGGCCGGTGGCCCGGGCACGTAGCGTGGGTGTGCAGTACGTTGTTTGAGCGTATGCCGCCTGCGCCAGAAACTAAAAATATCTTAGCACTCTTGTCTGTGTACTCAGGCAACCTGCGGGTCAAGCACGTACCGCCTGAACTGCTGGTCGAGTTGGTAACGGTGCTCTATGGTGAGGACGTGGCGCGTGATCTGGACATTCGGAACAGGGTATCGACGCGCAATAAGGAGTTATGGGCCGCTCAGGTGAAGTTCGCAGGAGCAGGGGGTAGTATCAGTTTTGTCCCGGCACAGGAACAGATCATCCGGGAACTTGTTGCGGTGCTGCCGGGGTATTCGGTGTAAAGCAGGAATAAGCAGAGGGGGGGCGAATGACACGGTTATTGCTGGGTTCAATGCTATTGATTCTGTCTTGGACTGTACGTGCTGAGTGGACGCTAGTTACCGATACAGGAAATGCTAGGGGCTGTTGACATTCAAGCGAGCCAGACGAAGGTGCAGACCAGATGCAAGAAGGCCATATAGTGGGGATCGAGTTTTTCGTATCGCGTGGCAACACGCCGAAAGTGCTTGATGCGCGCGAAGAAGCGTTCGATCAGGTTGCGATCT
>CAMDDU010000032.1:0-48986 GCA_945892985.1 Bordetella parapertussis | reverse complement strand
ATGCCCCGCGCCTTCTCTTCCGGCGCCGAGTCAATCTGGTCGTAGGCTTTCGCCTCTCCGCCAAATTTCTTCGATAGCACCGACGTTATCGCCGCCGTCAGCGTCGTCTTGCCGTGGTCTACGTGACCGATCGTCCCCACGTTCACGTGAGGCTTCGTACGCTCAAACTTGCCCTTGGCCATGATCTCTTACCCTGTTAAGTCGACAATAAATAAAACCTGTGGTGCCGTTGGCGCGGATTGAACGCGCGACCTCTCCCTTACCAAGGGAGTGCTCTACCACTGAGCTACAACGGCGATACTTTCAAACAAATCCAAAATTCGCCGCCCGGGCCCCTCTTCATCCCGTACCGCGTGCCACATTCGGCCACTTGGAGCGGGTGAAGGGAATCGAACCCTCGTCATAAGCTTGGAAGGCTTCTGCTCTACCATTGAGCTACACCCGCGTTCCTTTATCCCTCTCCGCCAAACCTCGCCTGTCTTTGAACACACCCTTTGAACACACCAAGCGCTGGTGGAGGAGGTTGGATTCGAACCAACGTAGGCGTAAGCCAACAGATTTACAGTCTGCCCCCTTTAACCACTCGGGCACCCCTCCAGCGAAACCGCTGATTATGAAGAGTTTTGGAGGTCATGTCAAACCGGATGATCAACCACAGACCAGCTCGGCAGCGACGCATCAGCATGACCGAGGGACTTAAGCGTGTAACATTGCCCTTCTCCAGCAAACGTCGATGGCGCGTTGCGAACCGCATTTCCTAAGCCAGCCCAAATTCCTCGCTCCTTTGCAGTTGAATAAAATTTCCTATGCAGGTACTCACTAACATGACAAAAGCCTTCGCCTCCCTGGCCGGCTTGGCCGAAAAGAAAATCAACTTCATCACACTTTCCGCCAAGGCCTACGCATTTACAGCCGAAACTGATCCTAACACCGGCGTCATCGTCGGCGATGACGAAGTTAGGCTAATCAATGCTCAGGCGACGCTAAAAATGGCGCGCGGAACCGTTTTCCACGACTTTTCGCGATGCCGAGTCAAAGCCCGGCCTGACCTGGTCCAGCATGGTTTTTCAGAATGAAATGGCCATCTGGATGGGCAAACTCGAGGTGCGCATCATCCACACCGGGGCGGGCCATACCGCGGGAGACCCCTTCGTTTGGATCCCTTCGCAAAAGCTGTTGTTTTCAGGTGCTCTGGTGGCATACAACGCCGGAAACTGCACTGGCAATGCCCAGCTGGAGATTTGGCCCGCCACACTAAAAAAACTGGCCTCACTAAAACCCAAAGCCCTGGTGCCGGGTCGCGGCCCGGCACTCAAGACACCGCCAAAATGCCAGAAGGCGATCCGCTACACCCGGGATCTTGTGCGCGGCTTGTCCGCCGCGGCAAAACGCGCCGTGGTGGCAAAAAAATCTCTGAAAAAACCTACTTACCAACCCGTCGCGCACCCAGCCCAAAATACGCCGCTTTCCCCATTTGCGAGCATTGCATGCCATTCGACGTATCGCGCGCCTACGATGAGGGAAAAAGCATCAAACATCCGCGCATCCGGCATCTGGACAGCCAAGCGCGCTCGAGACATGCGGAAGGCGACCGGCGATTGACCGCCACGACATGAAATCACAGCCACTCGTTCTGGTACCCGGCCTGCTCTGTGATGCGCTGCTATGGCAGCCGCAGATCGCAGGCCTCGGCAAATCCGCCGACTGCTGGGTCGCCGACCACACCCGCGCCGACACCATGCAGCAGGTCGCCACCGACATTCTCGCCGCCTGCCCGTTCAAAACCTTTTCCTTGGCCGGCCTTTCGATGGGCGGCTACGTCGCCCTTGAGATAATTCGCCAGGCCCCCGAACGCGTCACGCGCATCGCGCTGCTGGACACCGCGCCGGGTGCCGATTCACCAGAGGCGATCAAGCGGCGAAACGCTTTCATCGCCCTAGCCGAGCGCGGTAAATTCATGGGTGTGACCGACACGCTGCTGCCGCAACTCGTACATGCCGACCATCTCGACAACGAAGCGCTGACCTGCGTCATCAAGACTATGGCGCGCAATGTCGGCAAGGCCGCCTTCATTCGCCAGGAAAAAGCCATCATGAGCCGCGCGGACAGCCATCTCTTATTGCGCAAAATAAATTGTCCTGCGCTGGTGCTTTGCGGCAAGCAAGACGCGCTGACCCCGCCTGAGCGCCATGAAGAAATGGCCGCCGCGATCCCGGGCGCAACGCTGGAAATCATCGAACGCTGCGGTCATCTTTCCACGCTAGAGCAGGCGCCGGCCGTCACCACCGCACTACACATCTGGCTGCGGGCCTGACCGGGCCCGCACCCCGCCGGCATCGGTGCGGCAGCTGGTGCTGGTGCCAATACCACAACGACAACTACTACAACGTCGAAACCGACGGCCGCAGTCACGTTCAAGCCCAGCACTTTGAGCTTGAGTGCAAACAAATCCGACCCGATTCCATCCGACCCCAGGAAACAGCAACAATAGGCAAGAAATTCCGCAATCTCAGGCATATACTTTTAAAAAAAGCTCCGTGCGGGTTTGTCATTGCACTAAGCATTAAAAACCAGCAAAGATCAGCACAGGCGGGCATTGAGATTGCCCCGGCCACCGAAGGAGCAGAAGCACCATGAACGCCCCGATCTCGCCGCGCGAAGTCACGCTTGATGACAAGTACACCCTGAGCGCCGGCCGCGCCTTCATGACGGGCACGCAAGCCATCGTGCGCCTGCCAATGATGCAGCGCCAGCGTGATCTCGCCGCCGGCCTCAACACCGCCGGTTTTATCACCGGCTATCGCGGTTCCCCGCTCGGCAGCGTCGATCAGGCCTTATGGAAGGCCAAGGCGCACCTTGCCCAGCACCACATCAAATTCCAGCCCGGCGTAAATGAAGACCTCGCCGCCACGTCGCTCTGGGGCACGCAGCAAATCAACCTGTCCAAGGGAGCGCTCTACGACGGTGTGTTCGGCATCTGGTACGGCAAGGGTCCGGGTGTTGACCGCTCCGGCGACGTGTTCAAACACGCCAACTCCGCCGGCACATCGCCACACGGCGGCGTGCTGGTGATGATGGGCGATGACCACGCGGCAAAATCCTCAACCGTGGCGCACCAGAGCGAGCATGCGCTCAAGGCCTCGTGCATCCCGGTACTCAACCCGGCCAACGTGCAGGAGTACCTCGACTACGGACTGCACGGCTGGGCGATGTCGCGCTACTCCGGTTGCTGGGTCGGCTTCAAGTGCGTCACCGACGTGGTTGAATCGGGCGCCGCCGTCGACATAGACCCGCAGCGCGTACGCATCGCGCTGCCACAAGACTTCGCCATGCCGCCCGGCGGCCTCAATATCCGTTGGCCCGACGGCTTCATAGAGCAGGAAATGCGGCTTCTTGAATACAAGGTCTACGCGGCCGTTGCCTATTCCCGCGCCAACCAGCTCGATCGCATCATCTGGGACTCGCCGCGCGCCAGACTGGGCATCGCCACCACCGGAAAATCCTACGGTGACACGCTGCAAGCCCTCGCCGACCTAGGCATAGACGAGGCGGTGGCTCGCGACGTCGGCATCCGGGTCTACAAGGTCGCAATGACCTGGCCACTGGAACCACAGGGCGCGCGCCGCTTCGCGCAAGGCCTTGAGGAGATTTTCGTAATCGAGGAAAAACGCCAGCTGATCGAATACCAGATCAAGGAAGAGCTCTACGAGTGGCGCGCCGATCAGCGCCCGCCACGGGTCGTGGGCAAGTTCGATGACAACGGCGAGTGGTCCATCGCCGCAGGCCAGCCTGCCGGAACCTGGCTGCTGCCGGCGCACTACGAACTATCCCCTGCCATGATCGCCAAGGCGATCGCCCAGCGTCTCGCCAAACTTGGCCTCGATAAAACGCTCGGCGAACGCTACCGCCAGCGCCTCGCCTATCTGGAGCAAAAAGAAAAAGCACTGGCACAACCGCGCGTCGTGGCCGAACGCAAGCCCTACTTTTGCTCCGGCTGCCCGCACAACACCTCGACGCGCGTGCCCGAAGGCAGCCGCGCGCTGGCCGGCATCGGCTGCCACTTCATGGCGCTTTGGATGGACCGCAGCACCACCACCTTCAGCCATATGGGCGGCGAAGGCGCCGCTTGGATAGGCCAGGCGCCTTTCACCAGCGAAAAGCACGTCTTCGCAAACATCGGCGACGGCACTTATTTTCATTCCGGCCTGCTCGCCATTCGTGCGGCCGTGGCCTCCAAGGTCAACATCACCTACAAAATCCTCTACAACGACGCCGTCGCCATGACCGGCGGCCAGTCCGTCGACGGCCCCCTCGATCCGGCGATGATTTCGCGGCAGATCGCCGCAGAGGGCGTCGACCCCATCGTCATCGTCACTGACGAACCGGAAAAATACCCGACGGGAACCAATTGGGCGCCGGGTGTCACCCTGCGCCACCGCGACGAACTCGATGCGGTGCAAAAAGAGTTGCGCGACATGCCCGGCACCTCGGCGCTGATTTACGACCAGACCTGCGCCTCGGAAAAACGCCGCCGCCGAAAACGTGGCGCCTTCCCCGACCCGGCCAAGCGCGTCGTCATCAACGAAGCGGTGTGCGAGGGTTGCGGCGACTGCAGCGACAAATCCAACTGCCTGTCGGTGGAGCCACTGGAAACCGAATTCGGCCGCAAGCGCCAGATCAACCAGTCCTCCTGCAACAAGGACTACTCCTGCGTGAAGGGCTTTTGCCCGAGCTTTGTCACGGTCGAAGGTGGCAGGCTGAAAAAAGGCAAGGCCGGCGCGGTCGGCGACATCGACTTCGCCCTGCCCGACCCCATCCTGCCGGCAATAGGTCGGCCCTTCGGCGCGATCATCACCGGCATAGGCGGCACCGGCGTCATCACCATTGGCCAGATCCTCTCCATGGCCGCCCACCTCGAGGGCCGGGGCACCACCGTGCTCGACATGTCGGGCCTGGCGCAAAAGGGCGGCCCGGTGATGTCGCATGTGCGCATCGCCAACTCACCCGACGAACTGCACGCTGTGCGCGTGGGCACCGGCGACGCCGATCTCGTGATCGGTTGCGACCTGGTGGTCACGGCCAGCATTGATTCGCTTGCGCGCATGAATGAAACCGGCACCAAGCTTGTGGTCAACGCCACCAGCGCGCCCACCGCCGCCTTCATCAAGAACCCCGACTGGCAGATGCCCGGATCCGATCTGCAACTGGACATCACAAACGCGGCCAGTGTCGCCAACACCGCCTTTATCGATGCCGGCCGCATCGCGACTGCGCTGCTCGGCGACGCCATCGCCACCAACATGTTCATGCTCGGCTACGCCTTTCAGAAAGGCTGGGTGCCCATATCCGAACCCTCGCTAATGAAAGCCATCGAACTCAACGACGTGGCGGTGGCCTTTAACCAGAAATCCTTCATCTGGGGCCGCCGCGCGGCGGCCGACCCGGCGCGCGTGGAAAAGCTCGCCAATCCAGGCCAGGTCGTCGCCTTCAGCAAGAGCCAGGCACGCACGCTTGATGAGATCATCGCCCGCCGCGCCGCCTTTCTCACCGATTACCAGGACGCCGCCTACGCCGCGCGCTACACCGCGCTGGTCGCCGCGGTTCAAAAGACCGAACAGGAGAAAACCGGCGGTAGCGAACTCACCGGGGCGGTCGCGCGCTATTACTTCAAGCTGCTCGCCTACAAGGACGAATACGAAGTGGCGCGCCTGTACACGCGTCCGGAATTTCTGCAAAAAATCGACGCCATGTTCGAAGGCGACTACAAAATAAAATTTCACCTCGCGCCCCCCCTGCTCAACAGACCCGACCCGGTCAGCGGCGAAGCAAGAAAATCCGAATTCGGCCCCTGGATGCTCCTCGCGTTCAAGCTGCTGGCCGGGCTCAAGGGCCTGCGCGCCACCCCGTTCGACGTATTCGGCTACAGCGCGGAACGCCGCACAGAACGCCAGCTCATCCGCGACTACGAAACGACCGTGGCAACACTGCTGGCACTACTCCAGCGCGGCAACCTTAAGACAGCCGTAGACATCGCATCCATCCCCGAACACATCCGCGGCTACGGCCACATCAAAGTGCGACACCTAAAGGAAGCCAGGGCGCGCGAAGCCGCGCTGCTCGCCGCATTCGAACAAGCGCACGCCACGGCCCAAGCCGCTTGAAGGTATTACGTCAGGCCGACTATCCCTCGCAGCACTGGAAAAACGGCAAGGGCGTTTCGCGCCGTATCGCCTCGTTTGCAGAGTGCGCCGGTTTCGGTGACAGCCTGGCGTGGCAAATCAGGCGCCCACCCGCTCCCCGCCCTACTGCGGCGTGATGTTCGCCGCCTTGATGACGCGGCCCCATTTTGCCGTTTCCGATTTCATGCGGTCTGTCAACGTCTCCGCATCGCCCGGCTCGGCCTCAATGCTCAGCGCCTGCATCTGCTCTTTCACCACCGTTGAGGCGAGCGCAGTGTTAAGCGCGGCGTTTAGCCTTGAGGCAATATCTTTGGGCAAGCCGGCAGGACCGAATATGCCCCACCACGAACCGAGGTTCATTTCCGGCAAGGGCAGACCCGCTTCCTGAAAAGTCGGCACATTGGGCAGCGTGGCCGAGCGCTTTTGCCCGGTCACCGCCAACGCTCGCAAGCGCCCCGCGGTCACGAAAGTGTGCACACTGCTGACACCGGCGATGATCATCGATATCTGTCCGCCAGTCAGGTCGGTGATGGCCGGGCCGGCGCCCTTGTACGTCACCTGCAGGATATCCAGCGATGCGGCGGTCTTCATCACCTCGGCGGCCAATTGCGTCGGGTTGCCATTGCCGGCCGAACCGTAGCTCAGCTTGCCCGGATTGCGCCGCGCAAGCTCGATGAATTCACGCAGGGTGCCGGCCTGCACACCCGGATGCACCACCAGCGCCAGCGGCGCGTGCGCGACCGGCCCCACCGGTGTCAAATCCTTGATCGGATCGAAGGGCATAGCCTTGAGCAAGCCCGGGTTGACCGCCAGCGTGAGGTCGCCCATCAGCAGCGTGTACCCGTCCGGCGCCGACTTGGCGACAAAATCACCGCCCAGATTCGCGTTGGCGCCCGGCTTGTTTTCGATCAGCACCTGCTGGCCGAGCACCTCGCCCAGCTTGACCCCGACCTGGCGGGCGACAATATCAGTCGCGCCGCCCGGCGCATAAGGCACCACCAGGCGAATCGCGCGCTCGGGAAATTTCTGTGCCGCAGCCGGCCCCGCCGAAAGGGCAAGGCCCCCTGTTGCAACCACCATCGCCAGCATAAACGCATACGCACGCTTGTTCATTGCTTCTTCCCCTCGTCTTTTGTTATTCGTTCCCCGACCACCCCGTCCCAACCGGTCAATCACTGCATTCAAATGGCTGCGGCATTAACGTCGTAGGTAAACAACCATTCATAGCGCGCGGCAATCGCTTCGGGATTCCACTCGCGGTCGATAAACACGCCCGCACTTTCCGGTTCGGCCAGCGCCCGGTTGTGAAAGCGATATGTGTTGTCGGCCGCACCGCGCACCATACGATAAGTCCGCTCCTTGCGTGCCAGCTCGTATTTTTGCAGCGCAGTGGCCACATCATCGTAGGCCTCCAGGCAGCGTGCCAACACCACGCCGTCCTCTATGGCCATCACCGCGCCCTGTGCAAGAAAAGGTAGTGTCGAATGGCAGGCGTCACCCAGCAGGGTCGCGCGCCCGACAGTCCAGCCATCCAGAAAGTCGCGCCCCAGCATCGCCCATTTGAGCACCGCGGAGGCACGCCCTATCATCGCCAGCACATCGTCATTCCAGCCGGCGAAGGCGGCGGCACAGTCCGCCACCGTGGCCTTAGCGGTCCAGGGCGGACCGTCCCAGGCCGCGCCCTCAAGCGTTCCGACAAAATTCATCACCTCGCCGCGCTGCAAGGGGTAGTGCACCACATGCCCGCCGGGACCGATCCAGTTCGTAGCGACCATGCGCGCCATGTGGGCGTGCAGGCTTTTCATCGGCAGCAGCGTGCGCCAGGCCACCATGCCGGAGAACCTGATCGGATCATCACCGAACAATTCGCGTCGCACCACAGAATGCACGCCATCGCCGCCGATCAAGGCATCACCCTCGGCACGGCTGCCATCCTCGAACAACAAAGTGACGGATGCGCCCTGCTGCTCGATCTTCGCCAGGCGCTTGCCCAGATGAATGGCGTCCGCCTTGTGCCGCCGCACGCCATCCGCCATGACCTGCAGCAGGTCGGGGCGATACACCGTCATATAGGGAAAGCCATACTTGCGAATGGACTCCCCGCCAAGATCAAACAGCCTCCAGGTCTTGCCCGATTTCCAGTGGCGCACCTCCTTGCCCTCGGTCGGACAGGACAAGGCCTTTAGGTTCTCGAACACGCCCAGCGAGTGGAGCGCGCGATTGCCGTTGGGGCTGATCTGGATGCCGGCGCCGATCTCGCGCAACTCGCCGGTCTGCTCGAACACATCGACATCAAAACCGCGTTGCAACAGCGCCAGCGCCGCGGCCATGCCGCCGATGCCGCCGCCTACGATCAAAACATGCGGTTTGCCCGACTTCATCACGCCTGCCTTTCCTCGCGGTAAAGGCGCAGCTTGCGCAGCACCGGTTCATCATTGACTTCAAACAGCAGCGACTCGCCGGCTGCGCTGATCTCAAAAGGCGTCCAGGAGGGCACCACGAACACATCGCCGCGCCGCCATTCGGCCTTGAGCCCGCCGATCTGCGCACTGCCGCTGCCGCGACCGACGGAAAAAATCCGGCTCGCCGTGCTTTTTGTAACGCCGGTCGTCGCCGCCTTGTCCATGCGCACAAACTGCAGCCCCATGGTGGCGAAATGCTTTTCAACATCCAGCTGCAGCACACGCACGCCCGGCCGTGTTGCCGCCGCAGTGGCGAGTCCCTGCTCGATCTGCTCGCGCCCGAACCAGAACTCGCTTTGCGCCGGCTCCTCGACGACCTTCTGGAACCCATCCGGGTAGGGGTCAAAGAACATCGGCTCGAGCAGGTGCACCAGCGGCACGTCGAGTACATCGATCCAGTAGGCGTTTTGCGCCCCCTCATTGTAATGGCTGTGCCAGCAGCCGCCCGGCGTCAGCAGCACATCGCCCGGTTTCATTGGCAGCTTGATGCCGTTGACCACGGTGAACAGGCCCGGCTCCGCATCGATGACAAAACGCAGTGCGTTGGGCGTGTGGCGGTGGGCGCGCGCATGCTCGCCCGGCATCACCATCTGATAAGCGGCGACAAGCGTGCGTGCCGTGGCGTAGTCGTTGTCGACCACCGGGTTGAACAGCAGCAGGTTGCGCCGCTCCGCCAGCTCGGTGCCTATCCAGCGCGAAGCCTGGTCCAGCGCAAGGCGCCCGGTCTCATAAGGCCAGTGCCGCGGCTGGAACTCGGTACGCGGCTCCTTCCACAATGACGGGCGCAGCTTGTGCCAACCGGCGGTCATGCGGTTGGCGTTGAGCGAGGGGTAAAGGTCGTCGAGATTCTGCGCGTTGCGCAGCAAGTCCATGCTGTTGCCCACCATTGTTTCCATTACAGTTTCCTTTTACGCTCCGCCTGGAGGCAAGCTGAGTTCAGCCCCAGGTTAACCCCAGGTCAAGCCGCCACCATCTCTGCCACCGCAGCAACCATCAAGGCGCAGCAGTTTCATTGCGTGTTGCAAGAAAGAGAAATTTATTCTGGGCGCAGAAATGAATGCGTGTGCGCTGGAGCCCGTGGCCGACGACTGAGTATGGCCAGCCCACCCCGTCATCATACGACACTCGGCAGGAGCAAATCGGGGCCGCTGATGGAAACCACCGATGGAAGTCACCACTGCGAACCGCCAATGCCAGCCACAACTGAGCGCCGCACCGAACGAAGCCCGGTCAGCCACAAGGGCTGGTCGTGCGTTAATTTAAAGCAAGCCTTCCATTACCCCGGCTATCGAGTCCACAATACGACCATGACCAAGCTTTGCCGCGCCGATCTGGAGGCAGACCTTTACCGCAACCTGCACAACAGCGCGGGGCTGGCTCATCGCGTGCTCTCGAACGAGGAGCTTGACGCCTCGGTGGACGCCCTGCTGGCGGAAATCGGCCCCGACGCCGACCCTTGGGTCTTCGCTTACGGGTCGCTGGTCTGGAACCCGATAATGAATTTTTCCGAGCGGCGCCTCGCCACCTTGCGCGGCTACCACCGGCGCTTTTGCCTGTGGTCGCACATCGGTCGCGGCACCAAGGACGTTCCCGGGCTGGTGCTCGGCCTCGATCGTGGCGGCTGCTGCCGTGGCGTGTCCTACCGGCTGCCGCATTACCTCGCACGCGAAGAGTTGCAGCTGCTGTGGCGGCGTGAAATGGCCATCGGCTCCTACTGCCCGCGCTGGATCCGGGTGGTCGACGAAACCGACGGCAGCGAACACCGCGCCATCGCCTTTATCGTCAATCGCGACCACCCCAGCTACACCGGCAAACTCGCACAGGACACCGTCGTCGGCGCGCTTTCGCACGCACGCGGGCAGGTCGGTTCCTCAGCCGACTACCTGATGCATACCGTGGAGAGCCTCCTTACCCATGGCATACGCGACGAACACCTGATCGAACTGCAACAGCGCGTGCTGGCGCAGATGCGGGCTGCCGGGGCCTGAATTCCCGGCGGGGCCGACATACCGGCTGGAAACGCGCTTCTGGCGAGGCTTTCCAGCCATCCTACGACTCAAGCTCCCCTCTGCGGCCGCAACCGGGGCCGGTGCTATAGTCAAAGCCTGATTTTTTACCGGTACAGTGATGAAAAAAGCCCTCTTCGCCTTGCTTCTTGCGGTGCCCGCGCTGACAGCACCGTCGGCAATGGCGCAACAGTACCCGAGCAAGCCGATCGTGCTGGTGGTGCCTTTTGCCCCTGGCGGCACTTCGGAGCTGATCTCGCGCCTGGTGGCACAAAAGCTCACCGAGCGACTCGGTCAGCAGGTGGTGGTGGAAAACCGCCCCGGCGCCGCCGGCAACATCGCCATGGAACAGGTAGCGCGTGCCGCGCCCGACGGCTACACGCTCATTCTCGGCCACATCGGCACGCTCGCGGTCAATCCGGCGATGTTTCCCAAGCTGCCCTACGACGCGATCAAGGACTTCGCGCCAGTTTCGCTCATCGCCGCCGTACCCAATATCGTCACCGTGAATCCGGCGGTGCCGGCAAAAACGCTAAAGGAGTTTCTCGATCTTGCGCGCGCCAAGCCCGGCAGCATCAATTACGGCTCGGCGGGCAACGGCAGCGCCGGGCACCTGGCGATGGAATACCTTAAGCGCATCGCCAAAACCGACATGGTGCACGTTCCCTACAAAGGCACCGGCCCCATGCTCACCGACTTGCTGGCCGGCCAAACCCAGGCAACATTCACCGGCTCCTCGCCGCTCATTCCGCACATCAAGTCGGGCAAACTGCGCGCCCTCGCCGTGGGCAGCGCGATGCGCATCCCGTCCCTGCCGGAGGTGCCTACCGTCGCCGAGTCGGGCTTTGCCGGCTTTGAAACCGCGCAGTGGTACGGCATCATCGCGCCGGCCAAAACACCGCCGGCGATAATCCAGAAACTATCGGTGGAAATCGCCCAAGTGATGAAACAGCCCGATGTCATCGCCCGACTTTCAGGCGACGGCACGGTGATGATCGGTTCGACACCAAACGAATTCGCCGCTTACATCAGCAAGGAAATGAAGCGTTGGGGCGAGGTGGTGCACGACGCCAACATCAAGGCCGAGTAAGGCTGCGGCGATAGCTGGTGTCAGGTGTTAAGTGTCAAGTGTCAGGTGTCAGGTGTCAGGTGGCTGGCTGCCGGTGCCCGCCCTCAGGAAATCAGCGGCACATCGCGCCACACATCGGGGTGCGCGTCCAGCCAGTCCATGTAATGGGCAAAGCCGCTGTCAAGATCGAACTGCGGCGCAAACCCGAGATCGGCGCGCAGGCGTGCGATATTGAAAGGCGTGCGCCCCACCGGTCCGCGCGCCGCCACCGTCCAGTCGGCATCGACATCGGACACGCGGTAGCGAAACGCCGGGTAGCGCGCGGCCAGTTTGGCCGCCCAGGCGGCCAGCCCCCAAGGCCGGCCGGCGCCCAGATGATACAAACGGTGCGGCAACTGCGGCGCATCGAGCAGCGCAACCAGGGACCGCGCCACGTCCGGGGCGTAAATCCAGTCCTGAACGCCGGCGGCCGGAATCACCGCCTCGCCACCGGCATCACCGCAACGGGCGATGCGCACCAGCTGCCACAACGCGCTCATACGGTCGCGCAAGCCGGTCTGGTACTCCCATGGGCCAAATACCACGGCGAGCCGCCCGGCGACGACATCCATGCCCCAGAGCTCGCCCAAGTGCAGCACGGCGCGCTCGGCCGCGAATTTGCTGATGCCGTACATGGTCGAGGGCAAAGGCAGGTGGCTGTCCTCGCCTATACCTAGGGGCTCGGCGGCGTGGCTGGCGGCACCGTAGACCGCGCCGGTGCTAGCCTGCACGTAACGCATCACCCCGGCGGCACGCGCCGCCTCGAGCATGTTGAGCGTGCCGCCCAGATTGACTGCAACGACGCGTTGCGGGTCGCGCGCATCGCGCTCCGGGCCGGCGGTGATCGCCGCGGCGTGGATGACGCGCTTGGCACCGCTCGCGCGCAAGGCCGCGCCAAGCGCGGCAGCATCGGTGACATCGCCCGCCACCACGCTGAGTTTTCCGGGCAGGTGCGAGAGCTCTTCGATCGCGCCGGCAAGCGGTGCCGAGGCACTGAACAAGGTCACCTGCTCGCCGCGCGCAAGCAGCAAGGCGGCGAGGTTAAGCCCGACAAATCCGGAACCGCCGGTGATAAAAATCGACATGCTTGAAGCCCCTTTAGTTTGCGTTTTTCACCAGTTTGCGTCCCCCGCTGCCGAGCATAGGGCCGTCACGGTGCGCGGGCAAGCGGCCCATTCGGGTAAAATCAGGACCTCGATCCCAAACGGACAGACCATGAAACTGGGCACCCTCAAAGACGGCTCGCGCGACGGTCGACTCGTCGTCGTATCGCGCGACCTCAAGCACGCCATCCCGGCCGACAACATCGCGCCGACCATGCAGGCGGCGCTCGATGACTGGGATTACTGCTCGCCGCAGCTGACGTCGCTCTACGAGGACATCAACCGCAACCCCTCCGGAACGCGCGTGTTTGAACCCGATTTCGCCCTGTTCGCCGCGCCGCTGCCGCGCGCCTACCAGTGGCTCGATGGCAGCGCCTATCTCGCCCACGTCGAACTGGTGCGCAAGGCCCGCGGCGCGACCATGCCGCCCGAATTCAAGAAGGACCCGCTGATGTACCAGGGCGACTCGGACTATTTCATCGGCCCGCGCGATCCGATTGAGGCCTTGTCCGAGGATTGGGGCATAGACCTTGAGGCCGAAGTCGCAGTGGTGCTCGATGACGTTCCCATGGGTACGCCCTCGGACAAAGCCTCCGAGCACATCCGCCTGCTGATGATCCTCAACGACGTCTCACTGCGCAACCTCATCCCGGCCGAACTTGGCAAGGGCTTTGGTTTTCTCAATGGCAAGGGGGCGACAGCCTTCTCGCCGGTGGCGATCACGCCGGACGAACTGGGCGAATCCTGGGACGGCAAGCGGGTGCGACGCACCTTGAACATTGAGGTCAACAACCAGCCCTTCGGCACCCCCGATTGCGGTGCGGACATGCAGTTCGGTTTTCACAAACTGATCGCCCATGCGGCAAAGACGCGCCCGCTTGGCGCCGGCACCGTGCTGGGCTCGGGCACCATCTCCAATTACGGCTACCAATGCGGCCACGCCTGCATCGCCGAGCTGCGCGCACTCGAAACTGTCCAGAAGGGACAGCCGGAAACCCCCTTCCTGAAATTCGGCGACCACGTAAAAATTGAAATGCTCGACGCCGAAGGCCGCAGCCTGTTCGGCGCCATCGAGCAGCAGGTCGCGCTCTACACCAAGCCGGCGAGGTAAGCCAAAGGGCGTATCCGGCGGATCCGCCCTCGCAAAACACAAGCATGCGCAGACTGCCCTTGCAGCATCCGGGCGTGATCGTACTGATCATTCTCGGCTTCATGCTGTTACCCCTCTCCACCGACATGTATCTCGCGTCCCTGCCAGGGATGCGACGCTACTTCGACGTACCGGTGCCGCAGGCGCAACTGACCCTGTCGGTGTTCGTAATCGGCTTCGCCCTGTCGCAACTCGCCTACGGCCCCTTGTCGGACCGCTTCGGCCGCAGGCCGGTGTTACTGGGCGGAATCTGCATTTACGTGATCGCGACGCTCGCCTGCCTGATGGCGCGCTCGATCGAGTGGCTGATCATCGCGCGCTTCTTCCAGGCCATGGGCGCGTGCGCCAGCACGGTCATCGGGCGCGCCATCATCCGCGACATTTACGGCGGGGCCGGGGCCGCGCGCACCCTGGGCTATGTGCTTGCCGGCACCGCCATCGCGCCGGTCTTCAGCCCCATGCTGGGCGGCGCACTGGAAATGGCCTTTAACTGGCGCGCCAATTTCGTCGCATTGCTTGCCGTCGGCAGCGTGCTGTTGCTGGGCAGCGCGTTTTTCCTCGGCGAGAGCAACCTGCACCGCGATGCCACGGCAATACAGCCGCGGCGCATTTTTGCCAACTACCTGCAACTGCTGCGCAACCGCCGCTTTGTCGGCTTCATGCTGTGCTTCGCCTGCGGTTACTGCGCCATTTTCACCTGGCTATCGATGTCCTCTTTCGTCCTGATCGGCTCGCTGGGGATCTCACCGCAGCACTACGGCGTGCTGTTCGGCCTGACCGTGCCAGGCTATATGCTCGGCACGCTGCTGACCGCGCGGCTCTCCGGCCGGCTTGGCGTGGAACGTCTGGTGGGCATAGGCAGCATCATCAGCGCCGTGGCCGGCTGCCTGATGGCCGGGCTTGCGCTCGCCGGTGTGCATCACATCGCCGCGCTGCTGCTGCCTCTTGGGCTGTTACTGTGCGGCACCGGCTTTATCAATCCCTCGGCCACCGCCGGTGCCATCGCGCCTTTCGCCAAAATCGCCGGCACCGCCTCGGCGCTGCTCGGCTTCAGCCAGATGGCGGTCGGCGCGGGCTATGGTTTCATCGCCGCGCAATTTCACGACGGCACCAGCCTCGCCATGGCCTGCGCCATCGGCCTGTCCAGCCTGATGGCTCTGGTAAGCTACTTGCTGCTCGTGCGCACAGCGCGCTGAGCAAGCCCGCCGCGTTATCATTGCTCCGATCACGCTGTGGCAAAAATTGACACGACTGTGGGGCTCACACTGGTCACGAATCTGAACCCGGACTCGCACCTGCTTTCGGACAGGCTGGCCGAACTCATGGCCCAATACCGCGCACTCGATTACAGTGTGCTCGAAGGCGGCAAGGACCGCCTGTTGAACCGCCTCGCCAACGGCTGGGCGCAAATCAAGGCCTGCCTGCCGGCGCCATTTTCCCCGGCACCGGCGGGATCCTGAACAGGCCGTGCTTCGACAACCCCCGCCATCCGACTGGTTTTTTCCCACTACCCTGGAGACCCCATGCACCACGATATCGCGCGCATCGCCCAGACCCTGATCCTCGCCGGCGGCCTGGTCGGCTCGGCCCTCGTGTTCGGCCATCACGGCTGGAGCGAATACAACGCGGACAAGGCACTCAAACTCACCGGCGCCATCAAAGAGTCCGGCTACGAGCACCCGCACGGCCACATCCGCCTGGAAATACCGGCGGCGCCGGGCACCCCGGGAAAAATCTGGCAGGCGGTGCTGGCGCCCCCGTCTCGCATGGCGGCGCGCGGCCTGTCGCAAAGCATGCTCAAAAACGGCGCTACGGCCACCGTCGTCGGCTACGCCCACCGCAGCAAGCCCGACGAAATGCGCGCCGAGCGGATCACCATCGACGGAAAAACTGTCGAATTGCGCTGACGCATGCTCAACCCAAACACGCCGCTTGCCGCAATCGAGGCGCTGCCGCTGGCGGCGGCCATGCGCCACTCGCTTTGGCTTTATCCCATCGTCGAGATCATCCACATCCTCGGTTTTGTCGTACTGGCGGGCTCGGTGGCCATGCTCGACCTGCGCCTGCTGGGTCTGTCAAAAACCATCCCGGTGACTGCACTGGCGCGCCACATCCTGCCCTGGACGCTGGGCGCGCTGTTGCTGGTGCTGCCCAGCGGTCTGCTGATGTTCATTGCCCACGCCAGTGACTTCATCTCCAACCCGGCCTTCATCACCAAGCTCACCCTGCTCAGCCTCGCCGCCGGCAACGCGCTATGGTTTCACCTCGGGCCCTACCAGAGCGTGGGCACCTGGCAAACCCAGCTCAGCCCACCCATCGCCGCAAAGGCTTCGGCCGCGCTGTCGCTGCTGTTGTGGTTGGGCGTGATTTGTTGCGGAAGGTTACTGGCCTACTTTTAGCAGCGTTGTAGCAGCACGCCCGCTTTACCGAGCCCCCGCATGGTTTCCCCATCCACCGTCAGGGGCAAGGACCAAACGACCACAGGAGCGCCGACGATCGACTGGAAACCCGCACCCGTCGTGGCTTTCCAGCCAACAACCTACATGATCCGATGTCCCAGCGCCGGCAAGCTCACGCGCATTTTTTGCTGGAATGCCGGATCAATCTGGGCGATGACGATGCCCGCACCCTTGGCCTGGCAGGCCAGCACATTGCCCCACGGATCGATCACCATGCTCTGCCCCCAGGTCTCACGGCCGTTCTCGTGCCGGCCACCCTGCGCCGCGGCGATCACCCAAGCGAGGTTCTCGACGGCGCGGGCGCGCAGCAGCAACTCCCAGTGCGCGCGGCCGGTGGTGGCGGTGAATGCGGCGGGCACGACGATGATGTCTGCAGCAAGCGCGCGATAGAGCTCGGGAAAACGCAGGTCATAACAGATGCTCAGCCCGAGCCGGCCAAAGGGCGTGTCCAGCGCAACCGGCGTACTGCCCGGCACAATCGTCGCCGACTCCTGATAGCGCTCAGTGCCCGACTCGAAGCCGAACAGATGGATCTTGTCGTAGCGCGCCACGCGACAGCCTTTGTCGTCGTAGACCAGTGTGGTGTTGAGCACCTTGCCCGGTTCGTCACAGCACAAGGGCACCGACCCCCCCACCACCCAGACGCCGTGCCTGGCCGCAACCGCCGCCAGAAAATCCTGCAACGGGCCGCTGCCGTCCGACTCACGCACCGCCACTTTGTCCGTGTCCTTCATACCAAGGATGCCGAAGTACTCGGGCAGCACGACAAGCTTGGCACCGAGCATGGCCGCCTGCGCGATCAAGGCTGCGGCGGTGTCGATATTTTCCGCAACGCGCGGCGTCGACACCATCTGCAAGGCGGCAACCTTGAAGGGCGCGAGGGGCATGACTGCAGCCGGTTCGGGAGTCATGGGATAAAAGCCTGCAACAAATTGTTCACCAAGGCGCTAACGCTGATCCAACATAAAACGGCCAGGTATATCGCCCGCAAAGCCTTGCCCGGTGCGGGCTTCCGGCCATCACTATCTGGCATCCTGCGGCGTTTCCTGCGCCGCCTGGGGCGCCGCGCGGCTCAGCTTTTCGACCTTGGGATCGGACCAGTTTCCGGTCACCGCATAGTCATACGCAAAAATCTGTCCGAGCGGATTATTGAACAGGCGCTGTGCGAGCATCGCTCCAATACCCGTGATCGGATTGGCCAGCAGCAGGCCTGCGACCGTCGACACACTATCGCCAAGGGCAGGAATCACGCGCACTTGCAGGTTCTGCGTTTCGCGCGCCAGATCGGCATCACCCTTGATGGTGACTGCGGCGGCCGATCCTTGCATGGCAAAGTCCTGCGTCGAGGCGATACCCCGATTAATGCCGATGGTGCTCTGGATCGAATCAAAGGCAAAGCCATCGCTGAACACATCGCGAAAATCCAGCGCGATGCGCTTGGGCAGGGCCTGCAGGCTCAGGATGCCGATCAGCTTGGCAATGCCCGGCTCAACCTTCAGGAACTGCCCCTTCTCGACCTGCAACTTGAGGTTGCCAGTCAGGCTGGGGTAGTCCAAGCCCTGCGGACTGCCGGCCCAGGCGAGCTTGCCCTCTATTTTCGCCGTGCCTCGCGCAACCGTGCCGGGGCTGCCCATACGCTCAAGGTACTTGCCCACATCGCTCACATCGAGTTTCACGTTAAGGTTGGTACTGGCCTGGCCCGTGGGCTTCCAGACGCCGTCCGCAGAGAGCGTACCCTCGGGATTGGCCAGGAGCATTTTTTCGATGCGCCACTCGCCCCCTTCGTTGACGGCCTGTAACTCCAGGCGACCAAGTTTTTTTTCACGCGTAACAAAATTCTCCGCCACCAGATCGATCGCCGGCAGTTCGGTGCTCGCCGGCGAAGGGTCGGTGCCCGCTCCGGGGCGATTTTCCGGAACCGACAAATGTTTCAGCCGCGCCAGCAGGGAACCGCGTCCGGCCGAGCGCCAGATCAGCTCTCCGGCGAACTCGCGCGAACTCACCGTGGCCTGCCACTGGTTGTTGCCGCGCGCCGCGCGCACGCTGACTTCATTGAAACGCTTGCCGCCGGCATCGAGCATGCTCACGCGCAGGTTGGCGGCGTTAACCAGCTGGCTCGGGTCCTCGGCACCCGGCGCCGTCGCGCCGGCCGGGGCCGTGGCGGGCGCCGGCACAAACGCGCGCCAGCGATCGACATCGAGGTTGCGCACATTGCCTGTGATCTGCAGGCCGAAGCGATCGGGCACACTGGCCGCCTCGTTGAAGGCAATGCCGCCGCGCAAAATGCGGTATTCGTCCCCCTCCTTGCGACGCAGCAGTTGCACCGACACGATCTTGCCCAGGCTCGCACTGATGGCGTCACCCTGCACTTCAGCGCGCACACCGCCGCGCACCTCGGGACGCGCGCGCACACCACGCCGCGCCGCTTCCTGCTCGTTCAGGTTGGTGCGCTCCAGGCGCAGCGGCAGGATTTCGTTGGCAGCCTTGTTCAGCGGCGCGGGCAAATCAAGCGCCAGCCCCTGCAGGTCCGAGGTAATCAACAGATCGGCTGCGCGCTTTTTGATGTTGATGGTGGCGCGATACGGCGTCGCGCCCTGCATGGCGCGGGTGACGGGCGAATCGGCAAAGCGCTTCAGGCCGGCGGCGTTGAGCGTGCCCTGCGCATTGACGCTGAGCAGGCCCTCGCGCGTAGCGGCGGCGATCGTCAGCGAGCCGCCAAGAAGTTGCGCCGTGATGGCGCGCACACTAACGCCGGCTTGGGTGAAATCGAGCCTGCCGTTGATCTGCGACAGGGGCGGCAGGTCCGGGTCCAGCTTCACCTGGTTGTTGTTGAACTGGTAGTTGCCGGCGACCTTGAGCTCGGCCAGTCGGCGCAGCGGCAGGTCCATGCGCAACTGCAGCCGGCCCGTACCCTCGACCAGGGCGTGCTCGGTAAAATGATCGATCATGCCCGCCACCGGGCTGGTATCGATAAATTTGAAAAACTCCGCCGTCGGAGCATCGGCGTTGCCCTCGATGGTCAGCAGCTCATCGTGATGTATCAGGTCGGCAATGCCCACCTTCACACCGGTCAGCCGCGCTCCCAGCATCGAGGCGCGCGAAGCGGTCAACAACAGGCGCTTACCCTCGAGCGAAAGATCCGCTGCGATACCGGTGATGCGCGGCCAGCCCGCGGCATAATCGAGCGTGCCATCGCGCACCTTGGCGACGACCTGAAACTGGCCGTTCTTTCCGCCGTCCCAAGGAAACTCGCGCAGATCACCCTTGATACGAAAACGCACGTCATTGGATTTCGCCACCACCAGCGCACGCTTGAGCCAGTTGACGGTCGCCGGCCCGACAAAGTCCGGCAGATAACGGTGGACGGCACTAACATCGGCGCGTGTCAAGCGCGCCGTAACATCCACGGTCCCCGGCCCGGCTGCCGCGGCAATCCAGGATCCAAACGCTGTGCCAGCCACTTCCTTGTTGGTGACGCTCAAATTGGCAGCGCGCATTTCAAGCTGCCCGTCGCGCAGACGGGTCCAGCCCAGTTGCCCGGTGAGCGTGTCCAGCTCAAGCCGTGGATCGCTCAGCATGCCGGCCAGATCGATCACGGCTTTCCCCGAATTGAGTGCGAGGCTGCCGCTACGTTCATTGCCCTCGATACTCCCGGTCAACCCGGAGAAACCGGGAACCCCGGCGTAACGGTTCATACTCAGCCGTGTAAAACGGCCGCGCGCGGTGAATTGCGCAGGCAGCGGCAATTCACCCACCCACTCGATCTTGAGTTCATTGATGGCGCCCCCGGGCTTTGCCTCTGCCAGCGCCTTGCGCGCCTCGGCCGCCAGCGGAAGATAATCCGCGAGCCATGCGAGAGGCTCTATCTCCAGTCCGTTGGCGTGCGCGTTACCGCCGCGCGCTTTTCCATCGGGCGCGTTATGCAGCGTGACATCAAAGTCCGCCGGCGCCAGCACCACGCCGGTGCCCGATCGCATCGCGATGCGCTTGCCGAACACCTCAAGATCTTCTTTGCCGCTGCGCGCTCCGACACGCCCCTGCAGGCTTTCGAGCTCGAGCAGCGGCAGCTCCGGCGCAAAGCGCGTCGCCACCCTCGCCATCGCCACGTCCGCGACGATCGCCGTCGGCCGCCCCGCAGCCAGCGTCAGCCACAAGCGCAGGCCGCCCTTGCCGCGCTGGATCTCCAGCGGATAGTCGATCCAGCGCTGCCATTCGGCCAGATCGGTGTACTCAAACTCGCTATAAAGCTGGCCGTTCCATTGCTGGAATTGCGCCACCGTATCGCCGGTGAAATCGCCGCGCACATCCAGCGCCGAGGCGAGCGCGTCGGGCGGGTCGGCCTTGAGCGCAAAACGGTGGTGCGAACCGCTGTTGGCAAGACGGAAATTCACATCGGCAAGATCCAGTTGCGGCGCTTTACGCTGTTCGTCCAGCCAGCTGATACGCGCATTGCGAATGCCCACCTCACGCTGCGCCAGCAGCCAGTCGGCAAAACCACTGTCGCCCGCACTTTGCTTGATCTCCAGGCCGGCGACAAAAAGCCGTCCCTCGGCATCACGGCGGATGGAGAGGGTGGGCGCGACAAATTCGAGCGAGTGAAAACGCAGTGCCACCCTCGGTAGCGACCACCACGACACCTTGGCGTTGACCGCCGGCAAAGCCAGCGCAACCGCCCCCTTGCGATCATAAATGCGCAAATCGGTCAGCTCGAGGTAAGGGTGCAGTCCCTGCCAGCCGGCGTCAATCTGACCGATGGTGACGCGCTCGCCGACGTTTCGCGACAAGGTCGCGGCGATGTCCTGGGCGTAATCACTGATATGCGGCAGCACCCAGTAGCGCAGGGACAAAAAAGTCACGGCAAAGAGGAAATACAAGGCCACCAGCAGCCACACGATGATTCCCATCGCCTTGCGCCACGGACTGCGCGGTGGCGGCAGCACGTGCTCGAGGCTCTCGATCGCATGCTCGATTTTGTGCTCGATGATTTCGACGGGATTGCTCATCTGTCGCTGCCTGTCCGCTCGCCTGCCCTTAGCCGCTGCCCTGCCATTCAATCCGGCCAACCCGGCCGTAAAGGTAAGATGACTGTGTCGACACGTAAGATGACGGTGTTGACGCATTAACTAACACTAACGCTAACGCTAACGCGCCATGACGGCGCGGGACGACAGTACGGCACTTGGAGTACGACAACATTTTACCCCCTATCCTCCCCACACCCATCGGACATCCGCGGTGAAAAACCTCAAACCCTGGCTTGACCATTCCCGCTACGCGCAACGCCTGCTGATGGCGCGTCCGGAACTTGCGGGCGAACTCACCGCAGGAGCGCAGCACGCGTTCGAGCGCGCCGAAATGCTTGCCGAACTTGCTCAACTGGCGGACCCGGCCAAACCGGACACCCAAACCGAGGAAGCGGCGCTGGCCGCAGCGCTGCGCCGCCTGCGCCAGCAGGTGATGCTGCGCCTGGCGCTGCGCGACCTCGGCGGCCTCGCCGATTTCGCCGAGGTGGCGCGCACCATGACCGACCTGGCCGAGGTGGCGATTGCGACCGCGCTGCGGGTATGCGACGCTGCCATGCGCGCAGAGATCGGCGATCCGGGCACGCGCATGCTCGTCGTGGGCATGGGCAAGCTCGGCGGCGGCGAGCTCAACGTGTCCTCCGACATCGACCTGATTTTTGTCTATCCGGAAGACGCCGAAATGCCGGGCGGACGGACCCGCCACGAATATTTTTCCCAGCTCGGACGGCGTCTGATCAAATGCCTCGACGAGCCAACCGGGGACGGGCGCGTGTTCCGCGTCGACATGCGCCTGCGACCCTGGGGCGACAGCGGTCCGCTAGCGATGAGTTTTGACGCCCTCGAGCAATATCTGGTGTCACACGGGCGCGAATGGGAACGCTACGCCTGGATCAAAGCGCGGGTCATGCCGGCCGCAGACCTTAAGCCCTTCGCCGACCGCCACGAGGCCGATCTTGCCGCCATGACGCGGCCTTTCATTTTCAGAAAGTACCTCGATTACGGCAGCATCGGGGCGATGCGCGACCTGCACGCCCAAATCCGCCAGGAAGTACGCCGGCGCGATCTGGCCGAGCACATCAAACTGGGCCCCGGCGGCATACGCGAAGTCGAATTCACGGCGCAGGTATTCCAGCTCATTCGCGGCGGCCGCGACAGCAGCCTGCAGATCCGGCCCACGCTGGCGGTGCTGGCGTTGCTGCGCGAAAAGAACCTCCTGTCTGCCGTAGCGGTGTCAGAACTGTCCGAGGCCTATCTATACCTGCGCAAGCTCGAGCACCGGCTGCAATACCTGGAGGACGCGCAGACACACGAACTGCCCGCGACTGAGGAAGACCGCACCCTTATCGCAAGCTCGATGGGTGACGCCGACTGGGCCGCGTTTTCGACCGGGCTTGCACGCCAGCGCGCCGCGGTCACGCGCCATTTTGAGGCGGTGTTCACCGACAACGCCGCGAGCGGCCGCCACGCCATGGCGCCCTTGTGGCAGGGCGCGCTGGAGCCCGCCGAGGCGACCGCACAGCTCGCCGGCCTCGGCTACACAGAGGCTGCGTCCACCCTCGATTACCTCGCCGCGGTGCGCAACAGCAGCCGCTACCGCGACCTGCCTACGAGCAGCCGCGGGCGCTTTGACGCGCTGGTGCCGCGCCTGATCGAGCAATCGGCCAAGACTCTGCAAGCGGACCTCACCCTCAAACGCTGCCTCACGCTGGTCGAAACCATAAGCCGCCGCGCCGCCTACCTCGCCATGCTCGACGAGCATCCGCACGCACTGGAGCGCATCGCCACCATGCTCTCGTCCTCGAGCTGGGCCGCCGACTATCTCACGCGCCACCCCATCCTGCTCGATGAACTGCTCGACACGCGGCTGTTGCACGCCGAACCGGACTGGCCCGGCTTCGAGCAACACCTGCGCGCCGAACTGGCGCAGCACCAGGCCGAAAACCAGGCCGAAAACCAGGGAGGAAACCGCGGCCAGGGTGATACCGAACGCATGATGGACATCCTGCGCGAGACCCACCACGCCCAGGTGTTCCGGCTGCTGGCGCAAGACCTGGCCGGCGCGCTGAGCGTGGAGCGTCTGGCCGATCATTTGTCGGCGTTAGCCGACCTGATCCTGCGGGTGGTGATGGACTTATGCTGGTCACAACTGGCGCGCCGCCATACCGACACACCGCATTTCGCCGTCATCGCCTACGGCAAGCTCGGCGGCAAGGAACTGGGCTATGCCTCCGACCTTGACATCATTTTCATCTATGACGATCCGGACGAGGCCGCGGCCGAAACCTACGCCCGGCTCGCACAGCGCATGAACACCTGGCTGTCGAGCACGACCTCGGCCGGGGTGTTGTTCGAGACGGATCTGCGCCTGCGCCCCAACGGCGCCTCCGGCCTGATGGTCAGTTCGATCGAAGCCTTTCGCAAATACCAAAACGAATCGGCCTGGATCTGGGAGCACCAGGCGCTGACGCGCGCGCGTTTTTGCGCCGGCGATGGCGCGGTGGGCGTACTGTTCGAGGCCGAGCGCGAACAAATCCTGCGCCTGCCGCGCGAGGTCGCCAGCCTGCGAAACGAAGTCGCCGCAATGCGTGCCAAAATGCTCGCCGCCCATCCCAACAAGAGCGGTGAGTTCGACCTCAAGCACGACGCCGGCGGCATGATAGACATCGAGTTTTGCGTGCAATACCTGGTGCTCGCACACGCGCATGCGCACCCGGAACTGACCAAAAACCTGGGTAACATCGCGCTGCTCAAAATGGCCGCCGGACTGGGCCTGATTCCCGGCGCACTCGCCGACGCGGTGCGCGACGCCTACCGCGAGTACCGCCATTTGCAGCACGGACTGCGCCTGAACGGCGCGCAATACGCGCGCGTGCCACCGGACCAGGCGCAGGCCGCGCGGGCCACGACACTAACACTGTGGACCTTGCTGTTCGGCCCGCGTTGAGCGGCCGGGGGCAAGCCCGAAAAACAAAAATTATCCCGTATTATGGTATCGCTTTATAAATACCATTCGCCCGGATCTCGCACGTGCCGATCGGTGCCAGCCCAGCGCAACGACCTAAGCCCCACCCAATAAAAGGTCGCGCCGTAACCATAAATAATAGGAGGATATACCGCATGTTGAAATTATTTTCGATAGGGCTTGTCGCACTGCTCGCACTCGTGCACGGCCCGTTCGCCGCAGCACAAGCCTGGCCGGCCAGACCGCTACGCATCATTGTTCCCTTCGCTCCCGGTGCCTTCACCGATTCGTCGGCGCGGCTGCTCGCGCGCGAACTGACCGAACAATTGGGCCAGCAGGTCGTGGTCGAGAACAAGACCGGCGCGAGCGGCGTCATCGGCGTCGACTTTGTCGCCAAGGCACCGGCCGACGGCTACACGCTGCTCGTGGCCGAAACCTCGTTTGCGATGACCCCGGCGCTCAATCCCAAGCTGCCCTTTGACGCGGTCAAGGACCTCATCGCGGTGAGCCAGATTGCCGACGCCACCGCGGTGCTGATGGCACGAGACGGTCTGCCGGTCAAATCGATGAAGGACCTGGTGGCCCTCGCCAAGGCCAAACCAAACGAATTGAACTACGGCTCGGCCGGCACCGGCTCCTCGTCGCACCTGCCGATAGAACATTTACTCAGCCTCACCGGCACGCGCATGGTCCACGTGCCCTTCAAGGGCGCCGCCGCCTCGCTGCCCGAACTGGTGGCCGGGCGCATCGACCTGGTGATGAGCAGCGTTGCCACCGGCGGCCCGTTGATCAGGGCCGGCAAGGTGCACCCGCTCGCCGTCACCGGCGCGCAAAGGAGCCCGGTGCTGCCCGACACGCCGACCTTCGCCGAAGCCGGTTACCCGGATTACCGCATGAGTTACTGGTTCGGTGTGTTCACGCCCGCCGGCACGCCGCCTGAGGTGGTGGCGCGGCTCGAGCGCGAAATCGCGCGCGCGCTGACCAGCGCCAAGCTGCGCGAGGCCTTCATCCAGCAAGGCGCCCTGCCCACAAGCAGTTCCTCGTCCGAATTCACGCGCTTTGTCGCCGAACAGATCAGGACCTGGAAGCAGGTCGTGACCGCGGCCAACATTAAAATCGACTAGATCGACTGAAAGACAACCCGAACATGCAAATCGAATCGCGGCGCTTCCTTCTCACCGGCGGTGCCAGCATGATAGGCGCGCGCACTGCGGCCTTGCTGCTCGAGGCCGGCGCGAAAGAGGTCGTGCTCTACGACAACTTGTCCTTTGACGCACCCGACGAAGCGCTGCGCGCGCTGTGCGCCGACCCGCGCGTGCGCCTGCACAAGGGCGACGTGCTGGACCTGCCCGCACTCGAGGCCGCATGCGAGGGCATGGCCGGCGTGTTCGCATTGGCGGGCTTCATGTCGGCCGGCATTGCCAAGAACCCGGCGCTCGGCCTGGAGGTGAACATCCGCGGCATCCACAACGTGCTGCAGGCCTGCCATTCGCTCCGGGTCGGCAAGCTGGTGTTCGCATCAAGCTCGGCCGCCTACGGCTACGGCGCCATTGGCGGCGCCATCAGCGAGGCCGAGCCCTTTCATTCGGCCGGCGTACCTTCGCCGCCGGCACTGTACGGCGCCTCCAAGGTGATAGGCGAGCAGTTGTGCAAGCTCTACCGCGAGCAGCACGGCCTTGACTACATCGCGCTGCGCTACTCGACTGTCTATGGCGAGCGCCAGCACTACCGCTCGACCAACGCCTTGTACATCATCGAGGCCTACGACCGCGTCGCGCAAGGCCTGCCGCCCATCCTCTTTGGCGACGGCTCGGACACCAAGGATTTCGTCTACGTCGGCGACGTCGCGCGCGCCAACCTGCTCGCCATGGCGTCAACTGCAAGCGGCGAAGCGCTGAACATTTCCGGTGGCAAACCGCTCAGCGTCAAGTTCCTCGCCGAGACGGTGATACGCCTCGCCGGCGCAACGATGCAGCCTGAATACCGCGACGCGCCCACAAGCGGCTTTCGCATCACAACTGACGCACCCTTTTTTTACGACAACACAAAAGCGCGCGAGCGCATAGGCTGGTCGCCCGAGGTCGGCATCGAAGAGGGCATAGCCCGCATGATCGCCTGGCGCAAGGACGCCACAGACACGGCGGGCACGGCAGCGCCGGCGGCATAAACCGCGCAAACGCCGGGGCCGGCGACGCGCCCATCGTCGGGCTCTACGCCGTGGACACCGACTTGGCAGCATTTTTTGTGGCAGCTATCCCGGGTCAGGCGCCAACCTCGGTCCGGCGATGACTTTCGGTTTTTTATGCGCGCAGCACATCGCGCAAACTGGCGGATCAGGCAGCAAGGACAAATAAGCCGATCACGCAAGCCATCCCCACCGCCCATACGGCGGAGCGCAGTGCCGCAAGGTCGGCGATGTACAAACCGATGTAGGCGACACGCGCAACAATGAAGGCGATGGCCAGCAAGTCGACGCGGCCCTGCGGCGCCTGCGCCAGGTGGGCGATGATCACCGCGGCGGCAAAGGGCGCAAACGCCTCGAAAGAATTGAGGTGTGCCGCGTGCGCCCGCGCGCGCCAGCCGCCCAGGCGCCCCAGCCATTCGCGCGGCGCCTGGTTGTCAAAGCCGGCACTGGCCTTGGCCAAGCCGACGGCAAAAATAGGCAGCAGCGCCGCCACCAGCACACACCAGAACGCGGTCGTCATGAAAACCCTTCCTTAAAGGCGATGCGCCATCTTGCCATGCCGGAGGGCAAGTCCGGCCTCAGCGGCAAACCACGCCATAAACGTATCTACGGGCGAATTCCGCTAAAATCAGGCCTCATCCCGGTTTTTTGAAACATTAGGAGTCTTTGTCTCATGTCCATGGCGGATCGCGACGGTTTTATCTGGTACGACGGCAAACTGGTGCCCTGGCGCAATGCCACCACCCATGTCCTCACCCACTCGCTACACTACGGCCTTGCCGTATTTGAGGGGCTGCGCGCCTACAAGACCGCTTCGGGCACGTCAATCTTCCGTCTCAAGGAGCACACGGACCGGCTGTTCAACTCGGCGCACATCTACGCCATGAAACTGCCCTACACCAAGGAAGTGCTCATCGAGGCGCACAAGGAAGTGGTGAGGGCCAACAATCTCGAGTCCTGCTACCTGCGGCCGATTGCCTTTTACGGCTCGGAAAAAATGGGCGTCTCGCCCAAGGGCAACACGGTGCACGTCGCCATTGCAGCCTGGCCATGGGGTGCCTACCTCGGTCCGGAAGCGCTGGAAAAAGGCATCCGCGTCAAGACCTCTTCCTTCGCCCGTCATCATGTCAACGTCACCATGGCGCGTGCCAAGTTCGCCGCGACCTATGCGAACTCCATCCTCGCCAACGCCGAGGCCATAGACCACGGCTATGACGAAGGCCTCTTGCTCGACGTCGACGGCTTTGTCGCCGAGGGTGCAGGCGAGAATATTTTCATCGTCAAGGACGGCGTGATGTACGAGCCCGAACTGACATCCGCCCTCGTCGGCATCACCCGTGCGAGCATCATCGCCCTCGCCGCCGACCTCGGTTACAAGGTGGTGTCGCGCCGCATCACGCGCGACGACGTGTACATCGCCGACGAGGCCTTCTTTACCGGCACTGCAGCCGAAGTCACACCGATCCGCGAACTCGACGGCCGCCAGATCGGCGCCGGCAAGGCCGGTCCGATCACCAAGAAACTGCAAAAAGCGTTTTTCGACGTGGTAACCGGCAAGAGCAAAAAATACCAGGCATGGCTCGCGCCAGTGGGAAAACTCGGCAAAGTCACACCCGCAGCCAAAACGTCAAAGGCATCTAAGGCGTCTAAGAAGGCGCCCAAAACCAAAGGCAAACGCGGATGAGCACCGTCGTGCCCAAGGACGTTGCGGTGGAGGTCACGGAAAAGGATCTGCCGCTGCACTGTCCGCGTCCGGACACGCCGGTGTGGAACCTGCACCCGCGTGTGTTCCTCGACGTGGTGCACGCCGGCCAATTGCTGTGTCCCTACTGCGGCACCAAGTACATGTTCAAGGGCACCGCGCCCTCGGGTCACTGAAAAAAACGTTCACCACGGGTCTCACAGCGCACACAGAGAACACGGAGGGAATACCAGATGCATTCTCCCCGCAAAATTTGCCATGCTCCCTGTGTTCCCTGTGTTCCCTGCGTTTGCGGGTTTTGATTTCAAGTCCGTCATCGCCTGAGGCCCAGCGTTCCCGTGCCTAAAATCCTTATCGTCGCCCCCAACTGGATAGGCGACACCCTGCTCGCGCAGCCGCTGTTCGCGCGCCTGCAGCGCAAACTGCCCGGCCTGGTGCTTGACGTGCTCGCACCTGAATTCACCGCGCCGGTGTTGAGCCGCATGCCCGAAGTCAGCTCGGTGATACAGGCGCCCTTCGCCCACGGCAAGCTGCACCTCAAGCTTCGCTGGCGTATAGGCAAGGATTTGCGCGCCCAGCGTTACGACTGGGCCATCGTGTTGCCCAACAGCCTCAAGTCGGCGCTGGTACCGTTTTTTGCCGACATCCCGCTGCGGGTTGGTTTTATCGGTGAATCACGCTACGGCATCCTGAACGTCGTGCACCGCCTCAATGAAAAATTACTGCCGCTGATGGCCGACCGCTATGCCCAACTGGCTGAGATGCCGGGCCAGTCACCCGAGCGCCCGCTGTCCCAGCCGCACCTCGAAGTTGACACGGCGAACCAACTGATCACGCTGTCGCAACTTGCCCTGGATCGCAGCCGCCCCATTGTCGCGTTTTGTCCCGGCGCAGAATTCGGCCCGGCCAAGCGCTGGCCGGTGCGGCACTTCGCCTCCCTGGCCAAGAGTCTCATCGCACACGGCCGCAGCGTCTGGATATTCGGCTCGGACAAGGAGCGCGCCCTCGGCGAGGCCATCGTCGCCGGCGCAGGCACTAGCGAACACTGCATCAACCTCGCCGGCCGGACCAGCCTTGGCGGCGCCATCGACCTGATGGCCCTGGCCGAGAGCGTGGTCAGCAACGATTCCGGGCTGATGCACATCGCCGCAGCACTGGGTCGGCCGCTGGTCGCCCTGTACGGCTCATCCAGTCCCGAACACACCCCCCCGCTCGCCGCCGCGCGCATCGTGCGCACTGCGATCGAATGCAGCCCATGCTACCGGCGCGAATGCCCTCTCGGACATTTCAACTGCATGAACGAGCTTTTGCCCGAGCGCGTCATGACGGAAATATCCTTCGCGCGTGAAACCACGCCGCTCACTTAAGCTGCCACGAACTTACGCTGCCACACACGGGAACCGCATCACGCCATCCATTGGAATTGGGCGGTGCTTGATATACTAATCGTATATCAGTAACCAATCAGGAGTCGAACATGGCCCAGCCGGCACAGGGAACAGAGCGCAAAAAGCGCAATATCCAGGAAATCCGCGACTCCAAGACCAGCGGTGAAAAGATGGTGTACATGTCGGTGCCCGACTACACTGCGGCCAAGTGGGCCGAAACGGCGGGCGTCGATGTCGCCGTAGTCGGCGACAGTCTGGCGATGATCGCACACGGCCACTCGAACACCATCCCGGCCACCATGGACATGATGATCATGCACGCGGCCGCCATACGCCGCGGCGCGCCCAACACTTTTGTGCTCGGCTGCATGCCCTACCAGAGTTACAACACCGTGGATCGTGCCCTGACCAACGCCACACGATTCATGCAGGACGCCGGCTGTGACGCGGTCAAGCCCCAAGGCGGCAAATCGCAGGCGCATATTCTAAAGGCACTGGTCGACGCCGGCATCCCAACCGCTTCGCATATCGGACTCACGCCGCATACCGTGGCAATGTTCGGCGGCTTTCGCATCCAGGGGCGCACCGCCGAGGCGGCGATGAAAATCCTTGAGGACGCACTCGCCATCCAGGATGCCGGTTGCTTCATGCTTGAATTCGAGGCGGTCCCGGCAAAAATCGCCGCAGTCATATCGCAGCAGCTTGAAATTCCGACCATAGGCATCGGCGCCGGCGTTGGCACCGACGGCCAGATTTTGCTTTGCCACGACCTGCTCGGGGTGTTCACCGATTTCAAACCCAAGTTCACCAAACGTTACGCCAACCTCACCGAGGTCGCGGTCACCGGCATCAAGGCCTATATCGCGGACGTCAAGGGCGGCAGCTTTCCCGACGATGACCACAGCTATGGCGTGGATGAAAAGGAATACGAAAAATTCCTCGGCCTGGTGCAAAAACGCCGGCAACTCTAGGCAGCCCATCGCAAAGAGAAGCACACCATGCCGACAACCAGCGGACGCACAAGAAAAAAGGACATCACACCCGAAGCCATGGCAGATAGCGGCCAGAGCCTGGCTGATCGCGCCTACAGCGACCTTGAAGAACTGATCGTCACTTTGCGGCTCGCCCCCGGCAGCGCCGTTTCGGAGTCAGAACTGTCGCAGCGCCTGGGCATAGGCCGCACGCCGATCCGCGAGGCGCTGCAACGACTTGCCCGCGAACGCCTCGTGGCCATCCTGCCCCGACGCGGGATCATCGTCTCGGAAATCAACGTGAAAAGCCAGTTACGGCTCCTTGAGGTGCGGCGCGAGGTCGAGCGTCTGGTGGTCAAGAGTGCCGCCCGCCGCGCCACGCCGGAACAGCGGAAGCAATTCGCCGAAATCGCGCGCACCTTCAAGCAAAGCGCGAAAAATAACGATGAAGTCGCCTTCATGCGGGTGGACCGCGAATTCAACGAGCTGTCCGTATTGGCCTCCCGCAACGAATTCGCCGCGGGAGCCATGGGGCTGATGCATGCGTTGTCGCGGCGCTTCTGGTACATCCATTACAAACAAGCTGCCGACATGCCCCAAACAGCCAAGCTGCACGCCGACATATCGCGCGCCATAGCCTCCGGCGACGAAGCGGCGGCCGGTGCCGCAATGGACCGCCTGCTCGACAACATCGAGAACTTCACCCGCGCCACCGTAAGCGCGGAATTCTAGACAGTCCGAAAAGAGAGCGGCCCTAAGCCGCCGGATCTGACAAGGGGGAACATTGAAAAAACGCGCCACAACGACCGACCTGCGGCCGCAGGAGCACATTGACACCGAACTACTGGTGGTTGGTGGTGGGGCAGCGGGCTTGGCCACGGCGGTCACCGCCGCGCGCCAGGGCATAAAAGTCACGCTGCTCGAGCGCTATGGTTTTTGCGGCGGTGGGGCAGTCGCCGGCCTGTCCGGCACCATCTGCGGCATGTATATGGCGACCGACTCGTTCGGCGCCAAGCCCGAGCAGCTGGTGCACGGGTTCACCGCCGAGTTTGTCCAGCGCATGAGCGAGGCCGGCGGGCTCAGCCCGCCAATTCGATACGGCAAAACCTTCAGTCTCGTTCACGACCCACTGGCATGGCGTCGTGTGGCGGACGGCATGCTGGCCGAGGCCGGCGTGCAAGTGCTGTTCCATTCCATGGCAACCGAGGTGCTGCTCGATGGCGGCGAGCGTGTCGCCGGTGTGCAGGCCTACTCCAAGCAGGGCAAACTGCGCATAGAGGCCGCGCTCAGCGTGGACGCGAGCGGCGATGCCGACCTGTTCGCAATGGCTGGTTTTCCAACCCGCATGGGCTTCAACGGCCAAGTGCAAAACCCGACCATGATTTTTCGCCTCCAGGGCGTCGACGTCCCGCGCTTTATGGCGGCCCACGGACCGGACACCATCCTCGGTGAGGCGATAAGCCGCAAGATCAACGAACTCAACGCGGCCGGCACGCACAAGCTGCCTCGCGCCAAGATTTTCCTGTTTCCCTCGCCGCGGGAGAACGAATTATTGTGCAACTGCACCCGTATCACCGGCGCCGACGGACGCGAGCTCAACAGCATCTACGTGCGCGATTTCACCGAAGCCGAAATCGAGGGCCGCAAACAAGTCTTCGAATACGCCCGGTTTTTTCGCGAGTATCTCACCGGTTGCGAGAAAAGCTGGGTTAACGATACGGGCGTCCAGGTCGGCGTGCGCCAGTCGCGCCAGATTGAAGGAAGCGCAACCCTCGCCAACGGCGATGTGGTGCAGGGCAGCAAATTCACGGCCGGTATCGCACGCTCGGCCTGGCCTATCGAACTTCACGCCGGGGCCAAACCCCGCCTGGAATGGTTGATAGATGACTATTACGAGATCCCCTACGGCTGCTTCGTGCCCATGCGCGGCGAATCGCTGCTTGCCGCGGGGCGCTGCCTGTCGGCAGAGCACGAGGCCATGGCCTCGGCGCGAGTCACGGCGCAATGCTTCTCCTACGGCCACGCCATCGGCCATGCGGCCGCCATCGCGATCCGGGAAAACATCGCGCCGCGAAAACTGGACGGTGCTGCACTGCGAGAAATCCTCAACCGGGACGGCGCTGGCCTCAACTAGTCGCCAACAAGAACGCGGATCGCTTGAAAATTCAAGTCGTCACAGCTATCATCGCCGCATCTGCAGATATACGTTTGATATATCAGATGCCATAAAAGCCATAAAAACGGCGCCCTCACCGGCGACGGCATCTCAAAACGGGGGCTCCGATGACCACAGTGCAAATGTCCGAACGTCAGACCAAGTTCCGCCGGGAATACATGGCGGGGGTTCACCCGATGTATAGCGGCCTGACGCATGTGGGCGTCATGTACGCGATCGGTATTGCGGTTATCGCCTTCTGCATTTCGCGGCTCCAGAATGCCGGATGGGAGTGGCTGCTCGTCGTGCCGGTATTTTTTGTGGCGAATATTTTCGAGTGGTGGATTCACAAGTATGTGATGCACCGCCTGGTTGATGTCTGGGCGCTGCGCGCCATTTACGACCGGCACACGCGCCAGCACCACCAGTATTTCACCGACGGCGTGATGACAGTCGACTCAACGCGTGAGTTCCGCATCATTTTCTTTCCATGGCGCGCAATGTTCACTTTCATCGCCATGGGCACCCCCGCCGCGCTTGCGCTGGCCTGGCTGGTCAATGCCAACGCCGGCTACATACTGCTGGTGACCATGGTCGGCCAATATCTCCTATACGAGACATTCCATTACTGCTGCCACGTTCATGAAAACTGGTTCGTGCGCAATATGCCCTTCGTGAACAGCATCCGCCGTCACCACGCGGCGCACCACAATCAGGGCCTCATGATGGACATCAACATGAACCTGACATTTCCGATAGCCGATTGGCTGATGGGAACGAGCGACCTCAAACGGGGACTGCTCGGCCATCTGTTCAACGGTTACAGCGAAAAACACATCAAGCCCGAACTCAAAGAGGCCATCGAGAAGCACAGCCTGAAAAGGTAACCGCTGACCCAGCGGCACGCCTGATCGGATAAATCATAACGAGGAGGAGTCAGATGAAAAAGCGCGATTTCCTGAAAGCCGGAGCGGTTGCCGCCGCACTTGCAATCCCTGCGGCCGCCCGCGCCCAGGGCGCCAGTTATAACTGGAAAATGGCCACCGGATGGGGGGGTGGTCCGCTGATGGACATCGGCGCCAAAGCATTCGCTGAAAAATTGGACCAATTCTCCGGGGGACGTTTCAAAATCCAGGTCTTCCCCGGCGGCGCACTCGGCAATGCACTGAAGGTGCCCGAAACAGTCAAAAATGGCGTTGCCGAAATGGGCCACACCTGGATGGGCTATGACTGGGGCAAGGATCCCACCACCGTGCTGTTCGGCGGCTACGCCGGTTCCTTTGACACGGAGCGCATGCTGCACTGGATGTATGAAGCCGGCGGCATCGAAATGCAACGCAAGTTTCGCGATGAATCCGAGGGCATCGTTTCGCTGCCCCTGTTCATCCGCACCGCCGAAGCCTTCCTGCATTCCCGCAAACCAGTCAGGACTCTGGCCGACCTCAAAGGCCTGAAACTGCGCACCGCCGGCGCCTGGCTGGAAATGGCAAAAGGTCTGGGCGCAGCCCCGGTCACCACCGCGGGTGGCGACGTCTACCCCATGCTCGAGCGCGGCGCCATCGACGCAACCGAGTGGGGCACGCTCTACGAAAACATTTCCATGGGCTTCCACAAGGTCGCCAAATACATCATCTACCCGGGCGTGCACCAACCCACGGCGCCCTTTGAGCTTTGCATCAACAAGGAAGCCTGGGCCAAGCTCAACGACGCCGACAAGAAGCTGGTGGAGATGGTGGCCAAACTGGTGACCTTCGAGAGCTGGCTAAGGGTCGGGCAGGAGGATGCCAAGGCGCTGGAGTTCTACCGCAAGGCGGGCAACACCCTGATCGAACTGGCCCCCGAGGTGCAGTATGCCGGGCGCAAGATCGGCCTGGACTGGGCGGAAAAAACCGCCAAGGAAGGCAAGTACCCGCATTTTGCACAGGTGTTTGCGAGCCAGAAGGAATTGGACGCGCTGTGGAAGGGCGCGTCGGGCTGGCGCACGGTAAAAATAAAAGCCTAATCGCGGCAAGTACTGCCGGAAGGGGCGCTAACGCGCCCCTTCTTTTTACCCTTTTACCGGTCTGAACCGCCACCCCCAGGGAGAACAGCGCAATGCTCGCGCTCATAAAAAATATCGAACGCGCCACCGGCAGCGTCGGCATCTTCGCCTCCTTTGCGATCGTGCCGCTCGTACTTGCAACCTGCTACGAAGTAATCTCCCGCTACGTCCTGGACTCGCCGACCATCTGGGCCTACGAAGTGGGCTACATCCTCACCGGCTCGCATTTTCTGCTGGGCATGGCCTACACGCTCAAGAAGGGCGAACATATCCGCATCGATATTTTCAGCGCGGCGTTTTCGCAACGCACGCGCGCCATCATCGACCTGGTCGGCTACGCCGTGACACTGCCACTGATGCTCTGGCTCACCTACGCCCTGTTCGGGCACCTCGCCACCGGATACCTTCGAAACGAACACAGCGGGCAGTCGGCGATGAACTTGCCGGTCTGGCCCTTTCGTATCGTTTTCCTCGTCGCCTTCACCCTGTTCGCCTTGCAAATTCTGGCCGAGGTCCTGAAAACCCTGCGCCGCCTCGACGGTAAAAAAGCATGATCGATTACCTGCCGTTCCTGATGCTGCCGGTCGCCTTTAGCCTGATGTTCCTCGGGGTGCAGGTCGCATTCTCAATGATGATCACCGCGGTGCTGTTCGGCCTGATAATTTTCGGCGACCGCGTTATTTTCCAGTTCATCGAAAAAATAGAGGACATTTCGTCCAACTTTGTCTTTGCTGCAGTACCCTTGTTCGTGTTCATGGGCGCCATGCTCGAGAAATCAGGCATCGCCGACAAGCTGTTTGAGGCCATCCATATCTGGACGCGCCGACTGCCAGGCGGGCTGTCGCTGGCCACCATCACCATGTGCATCATCTTTGCCGCTTCAAGCGGCGTAATCGGCGCGACCGAGTCGGTGGTGGGTCTACTCACCATCCCCATCATGCTGCGCTACAAGTACGACAAAGGCCTGATCTCGGGCAGCATCTGCGCCGGTGGCTCCCTTGGCACCATCATTCCGCCCTCGGTGGTGGCCGTCGTGATGGGTCCCCTCGCCAACGTCTCCGTCGGAGACCTGCTCTACGGCATGGTGTTCCCCGGCTTGATCATGGCCGGGCTGTATCTGATCTACATTTTTGTCTTGTGCACCCTGTACCCCGTGAACGGCCCGCGCATCCCGCCCGAACCGGGCGACCCTGGATTTGGCGAAAAGCTCTGGATCAGCACGCGCAATTTGGTGCCGCCGCTGTTGATGATTTTCGCGGTGCTCGGATCGATCCTGTTTGGCTGGGCCTCGCCCACCGAGGCGGCGGCCATTGGCGCGCTTGCATCGGTTCTGCTCACCATCCTCTATGGTCGCTTCCGCTGGCACGGGCTTTACGATGCCCTGGTCAAGACCTTGCTCATCACCACCATGATCATGACGGTGCTGCTGGCCGGCACGCTGTTCACCGGCGTGTTCATCGGCGGGGGCGGTATCAACACAGCCAGCGTGCTGATCAACAAAATGCAACTCACGCCCTGGATGCTGCTGTCGCTGATGATGTTCATCATCTTCATCGCCGGATTTTTCCTCGACTGGATCTCGATCGTCCTGATATTCGTGCCGCTGTTCACCCCCCTCATCACCGCGGCGGGCTTCGACCCGGTCTGGTTCTGCATACTGTTCCTGATCATGATCCAGACCTCCTACCTGACCCCGCCGATGGCGCCGGCGATTTTCTACCTGCGCGCAGTGGCGCCGCCGGAAATCACCATCCGGCACATGTACAAGGGCGTGGTTCCGTTCATCGCACTGCAGTGCCTGACGCTGGCCATCGTGATGGCATTCCCGGTGCTGGTCACATGGCTGCCCAGCGTGATGCTCAACTTCAGGTAAAAAGACACGCTGCCAAATTTATTTTGCAAAGGAGAACCCAATGACACCCGAACAGATACTGGCCATCCCCCCGCGCGTGCTAACGCAGGCGCAGCGCGAATCCTATTTCAGCGAGGGCTACATCCTGCTTGAAAAAATAATCGGCGATGAATGGATAAAAAAGCTGCGCGACGCGACCGAAGAACTAGTCGAGAAAAGCCGCAAGGTCACCACCTCGGACACCATCTACGACCTTGAGCCTGACCACCGCCCCGACAGCCCGCGCCTGCGCCGCGTCTCCAACCCGACCGAACAGCATCCGGTGTTCTGGGAGTACGCCAACAAATCGGTCATGCCTGACGCCGTCGCCGACCTGGTCGGACCGGATGTGAAGTTCCACCACTCCAAGCTCAATTTCAAATGGAGCAACGGTGGCGAGGAGGTGAAGTGGCATTACGACATTTCCTTCTGGCCGCACACCAATTATTCGCCGCTGACAGTGGGAACCTACCTATACGACTGTGGCATGGATCAGGGACCGCTGGGCGTGATCCCGAAAAGCCACGAACTGGACCCCATGCTCACGCAGTACGACGACAAGGGCAACTGGGTGGGCTGCCTCTCCGAGCGTGACACGGCGCGGATCGATCTTTCCAAGGCCGTTTACCTAACCGGCCCGGCCGGATCGCTCACGCTGCACAATTGCCGCACCATCCACGGCTCGCCGGCGAACCAGTCCGACCTAGGTCGGCCACTGCTGCTCTACACCATGAGCTCGGCGGATGCCTTTCCCTACACCGTCAATCCGATCAAGCCCAAGCACGACCAGATGATCATCCGCGGCAAGCGCGCCGCCTTCGCCCACCATGACCCGCGGCCCTGCCTGATCCCGCCCGACTGGTCTGGCGGCTACACCTCCATCTTCTCGCTGCAACAAGAGGAGGATACGGACACGGCGCGCGGCAAAGCGATGACGATGTGAGCTTCAAGCAAGGCCTGGTATTTTCACGGCGCGAACTTCGCGCCGTTTTTATTTCAACGCCCTGCCGGTGGCCTTTTCCAGCTTTTCAATCTCCTCGGGCGCCATGGTGTAAGAATGTTCGGCATCGGGGAACTGCCCGCCCCGCACTTCCGCGGCGTAGCGCTTGAGCGCGTCCACGGCGATGCTCGAAACATCGGCATAGCGCTTGGTGAACTTGGGTTTGAACTGGTCAAACACGCCCAACAGGTCGAAGGCGAGCAGCAATTGCCCGCTGCTGGCCGGACCCGCACCAATGCCAAACGTAAAAATATCGACTGCGGCATCGACCGCGGCCGCCACCGGCGCCGGCACCGCCTCAATCTCAAAGCCGATGCCACCGGCCTCCTGAATGGCGATGCCGTCATCGATGATCTTCAGCGCATCGTCGGCCGTCTTGCCCTGCAGCCTGAAGCCGCCGTACTGGTGCACGAAATGCGGGCACATGCCGACGTGGCTCATCACCGGCACACCGGCGTCAGCGATGGCCTTGATGATGGGAAACTTGTCGCGCCCACCCTGCATCTTGACGCAATCGACCGCGCCCTCCTTCATGAATCGCAGTGCATTCATCACCGCCAGGTCGGGGTTGGGATAACTGCCGTAGGGCATCGCCACCAGATTGAAGGTATTGGGTGCGCCGCGGCGCACCGCCTGGCAGTGCTGGATCATCATGTCCATCGTCACCGGCAGCGTATTGGAGAAGCCGTAACTCACCATACCCAGGCTGTCACCTATGCCAATGATGTCTAGCCCCGCACGCTCGGCCCACACCGCCGAGGGATAATCGGGGATGGAGGCCATCGCCAGCTTGCGCCCGGCTTTTTTTGCCGCCTTGAGGTCGGGGATGCTCAGCTTTTTACGTTCTTCGGTCATTCTGTTTTGCCCTTTGTGTTTAACTTCATCCAGTCTGTGTCACGCCCGCATGGCGGGCATGGCGCGCATGGTGCGCAATGGGGCCTGATCGGAATGGCGCTTACTTAGCACGTTCCCTCTCCCCTCGCGGGAGAGGGACAGGGAGAGGGGGAATGCCGACAGATTCGATCTTGCACGCATTCACCCTCTCCCCCGCCCTCCCCCGTCGAGGGGGAGGGAGTACATTGGTCGCAGTTTTGCAAGATGTCATGATTTATGAAAAGCGCTTCAGAATTCCGCTAAGTAAGTGCCATTCGGGCCTGATCGCGCTAACTGCGAAAAACCTGTTTGTCTGTTCCCGAATAAAGCGCCCGGACCTGGCGTTCGACCGAATCGGCATGCGCCGCAAGCGCCGCCTCATCCAGGTCTGCCTGCGGCCTGGGTTCATAGTCAAAATGCCCATACTTGTCCGTGCCACGCGCAAGCGTCGCGGCGTCACGCACCTTGGTCTGGCGCACATAGGTCGGGATGTAGCGGATCGCCAGGCCGATGCGCCTGTCAGCGCCGCCGTTTGGCTCCGAGCCGTGCACCAGCTTGATATGGTGCAGCGACATTTCCCCGGCCTTGAGGCCGATGCCAACCGCCTTTGCGCGGTCCACCTCGACGGCGATTTCCTGGCCTCGCGACAGCAGGTTGTCCTTGTGAAAGGTATCCAGGTGCGGCAATTGATCGATAAGGTGGCTGCCTGGGATGAACTGCATGTAACCGTTCAAGGGCGTTGCGTCAGTGAATGCAACCCAAGCGGTAACCACGTCATCAGGGTCCAAGCCCCAGTAGGTTGAATCCTGGTGCCAGGACACAAACCCCGGATTCCCCGGCTCCTTGATGAAAAAATTCGTCGTCCAGCACAGGATGTCCGGGCCGATCACGTCCTCAACCGCATCGAGGATGCGCGGGTGATGAACCAGCGCATCAACCCAGGTGAACAACAAATGTGATTTGTGCCGCCAGTTGCCCTGCAGCGGTCCGCCGGTCTTCGCCTCATGCCGCTCCAGGCAGGCGCGATAATGCGCCGCCTCGGCCTGGCTCAGTACCGGCACCGGAAAACAGCACCCGTCGCGCTGATAAGCGGCGACCGCGTCCGCACCAAGAATTTTCGGCACTCATCCCCCTCTCACTGCATTTTCAATGGCGCTTTGCGCGCTCTGACCAGGCCAAAATATAGCACCATCCCACCATCCCCAATGCCTGATTACTGCGCACCTCGGGGCGATGCACCGATGCTAAGATGCAGAGGAAAAAATGCCCCACACCCCGCCATGCCCCTCCCCCACAGCCCTGACGCCGTAGCGAATTTCTCACCCGAAGACGACGTCCCGGTGCGCTACATGCAGCGCACGCGCGACTGGTATCTGGCGCTCGGTTACGACAACCCCTATCTCTGGGCGCACTACCTTGATGTTCCATTCCAGCCGCTGGCCAAGCCGCTGGCGCAAACCACAGTGGCGCTGATCACCACCGCCGCGCCCTACCAGCCCGACAAGGGCAAGCAGGGACCGGGCTCCGCCTACAATGCCGCGGCAAAGTTCTATGCCGTGTATGCCGGCGAAAGCGCGCAAGACCACGACGTGCGCATCGCACATGTGGCGATAGACCGCAAGCACACCAGCATGGAGGACGCGGGCAGCTGGTTCCCTTTACCGCTGATGCGCACACTCGCGCAGCAAGGCCGCTTCAATCTGGCGAAACATTTTTACGGCGCGCCGACCAACCGCAGCCAGCAACACACCATCGATACCGACGCACCCGACTTGCTGGCGCGCTGCATCGCCGATGGCGTCGAGGCCGCCGTGCTGGTGCCCAACTGCCCGGTCTGCCACCAGACCCTGAGCCTCGTTGCCCGCCACCTCGAGCGGCACGGCATAGCCACGGTGATCATGGCCTGCGCCCGCGACATCGTCGAGCACTGCGGCGTGCCGCGCATGCTGTTCAGCGATTTCCCGCTGGGCAACGCCGCCGGCCGGCCGCACGACCCCGCGTCACAGACCCGGACCCTGGAACTGGCGCTGCGCGTGCTCGAATCAGCACCGGCGGCGCGCACCACGGTGCAGTCGCCGCTGCGCTGGAGTAAATCGCACGACTGGAAAAGCGACTACAGCAATATAGCCAAAGTCAGCGCCGAAGAAGTGGCACGACTGCGCGCCGAGAATGATGTCGCAAAGGCCACGGCCAAAGCGCTGCGCGAACAGCAGGCCTCCGGATAAAAACAACGCACCGACTGGAAAGCCGCACCAGACGGGCTTTTCCAGCTATTCATGCCGGCCAATGCGAGCCAGCGCGAGCCAGTGCGGCCCGATAAACGCTCAGGCTAATTCCGGATAGGCGGCGCGCGCGCGTTGCAGCAGATCGCGGCTGCGGGCGTTGGTCTCGGCGGCAATCTGCTTTTCGTCGCCGCTCACCAGCCGCCCCTCACGCACCACGATACGCCCCTCGACCATGGTCATGCGGGCGCGGGTATTGGATCCGGCGAGCAAAAAACCGCCCAGCGGATCGTCCAGCGCGCCGGCACAATCAAGGCCGCCAAGGTCGAAGGCCGCCATGTCCGCGCGCATGCCGGGGACGATCGCGCCCAACTCCGGACGCCCCAGCATCAGCGCGGCCTCGCGCGTCGCCATCTTGATGGCGTCAAGCGGTGTCAGCCAGTCACGCTCCGTGTCCATCTGATCGGCGCCGCCCGCGCGGTGCAGTAACAGGCCCAGCCGCACATCTGACAAAAACGTGCCGCCGTCATTGCTCGCCGCGCCGTCGGCACCAAAGGCCACGCGTACGCCGGCGCCGCGCATGCGGTGCAATTGCGGCATGCGATAACCCAGGCGCAGCACAGTGCGCGGGCAATGCGCGACGCCGACGCCACTGGCGGCGAAACGGGCGATCTCTGCGTCTTCTAGTTCGGTACAGTGCGCGAACCAGGTACCCGGACGCAGCCAGCCCGCATGCTCGAGAAAATCCAGCGGCGCCATGCCGGTCTCACGCAAGGACAGCGCGCGCTCGGACTGGCGCGGATGCAGGTGCGCATGCAGGCCGCAGCCCGACTCGGTCGCAAATTGTGCGAACTCGCGCATGAGGTCCGGTCGTGTATAGGTGACGTTGGAGGGGCCGAGCGCAAAGCGCAGCATCGAACCGGGATTGGGGTCGTGCCAGCGACGCACGTCGGCCAGACACTGCTCCAGCAAACCCTCGTCGCTGTCGATCAAACCGGCCAGCCGCCCTTTCATGATGGCATTCAACCTTGCCTCGACCTTGCCGCCGATGGCCGGCAGGCAGCCACGTACCAGGTGCAGCCGTATGCCCAGTGCCTGCGCCGCGCCTATCAGCGCGGTAATGCGCTCGGTGCCCTGCCCGCGCAGGTTAAATGCGTGATCGGCGCTGGTGGTGGTCCCCGAGAGCAGCAACTCAGCCGCGGCGTTGCGTGCCGCGGCCGAGATATCTGCCGGGCTCATCTCCGCCCACAATGGGTAGAGGTTGACCAGCCAGTCTTCCGAAGCGGCGCGATGCGCGCGCGGAATTGCCCGCGTCAGGGACTGGAAAAAATGATGATGCACATTGATCAGACCCGGAATGAGCAGGCAGCCGGCAAGGTCGACCGTGTGCTGGGCGGACAGTTCGATCGGCGTGGCCTGCACCCGCTCTATGATGCCGTTGAGCACCGAGACATGAGCGTTTTCCAGAAACGGAGTGGCGTCGTCACATGTGCAGACCCAGCGGGCGTTACGCAGGATGATACGCATGGGTTTGAAATCCTTTTTGGCACCGGACAAGCAATTAGGGTGACATATAATAACGCCTCTTACAGCCCTCAAGAGCCAATCCGTGATGAATGCAAAGCCCGCCTGGGACGGCGCGATTGATGAACCGACGCGCGCGTTGCTCGGCCGCCGCAAGGTGCGGCCCTTTACCGGCACACGACCGGTCATCGTCGCGGTCGATCTTTACGACCTGGTCTACGACGGTGGTCCGCGTCCGGTGCGCGAGCTCATGGCGGATTTCCCCGCCTCCTGTGGCGAGCATGCCTGGCGCGCACTGCCGCCAACAGTTGCGTTGTACTCCGCCGCGCGTGCCAACGCGGTGCCCATCGTGCACGTCACCTACGACACACGCCTGGAAACCGATCCGCGCGGCATCCACCCCACCAACCGGCGCCGCCGCCAGCCCGACCTGGCGCTCTACAAGATCAAGGACGAGCTCGCGCCAGCGGCAGGCGAACTGGTGGTCTACAAAAAACGGGCGAGCGCATTTTTTGGAACACCGCTCGCCGCCTTTTTAAACGAGCTTGGCGCCGACAGCATTTTTGTCATCGGCGAGAGCACCAGCGGCTGCGCGCGCTCCAGCGTCGTCGAAGCCTGGTCGCTAGGCTACCCGGTGGCGGTGATCTCCGACTGCGTGTTCGACCGCAGCGAGCTGGCGCACAAGGCGAGCCTGTTTGACATGCACCTGAAATACGCCGAGGTCATGGACCAGCCCGCCGCCATCAAGCACATACGCGCGCTGTCGGCGCAAAGGAACTAGACGATGCGGGACTTTGAAGACTACTGCTGGCGCGATGTCGTCACCGAAGCCGAGCTGCACATCTATTCGGCCTATGTGCGCGAACGCGGCGTCGGCAAGCACCCGGCGCTGCTGGTGGTGCACCCGGGCGCCGGTTTGGAAATCCCGGCCGCCTGGACCGGACCGGCGGCACAACTGCTGTCCGAGGCGCGCCGGCGCGGCCTGCTGGTGCTGCACTCCGTGCCTCCGGGCGCGACCCCGGTCGCGGCGCTGGCGCCGCTGCCGGACGAACCGGTCTGCGCCAGACCGTGCGAGAGCGCATTTTTTTCCACCGACCTGGAACGCATGCTCACCACCGGCCACGCACAATCGCTGATCGTCTGCGGCGCCCCGACCAGCGGCGCGCTGCGCGCCAGTGTGATCGAAAGTAAGTCTTATGGTTACAAGGTCGCCCTGGCCGAGGAGGCCGTCGGCGACGAATCGATCTTTCTGCACAAGATTGCGCTATTCGACCTTGCGCACAAATACGCCGATCTGATGTCGCTGGCCGAACTGCTCGAACAACTCGACGAACACGCGGGCAGCGCGTCCAAAAAAGTCCAAACGGAGACAAACAAAGCATGAAACCCAGCCCCTACGGCCCCTTCCCCTTCAGCCCGATCAACCGCCGGCCCAAATACAGCCTGCCAGGCGGCGCACGCGTGGCGCTGTGGGTGGTCACCAACATCGAGTTCTTTGCCCTGGACAAGCCCATGCCGGGCGAATCAAACGAACGCCCCAAGGGCACCGATCCGACGCCAATGGTCAGGCACTGGGCGCAGCGCGATTACGGCAACCGTGTCGGCGTGTTTCGCCTGATGGACACGCTAAGCGCGCACGGTATTCGCAGCACCGTGGCACTCAACTCGGACGTGTGCGACCACCATCCGCAAATCGTCGAAGATTGCGTCAAGCTCGGTTGGGAAATGATGGGGCATTGCCGCGCCAACACCGAACGGCTCACCGAGGTGCCCCTCAATGAAGAGCGCGGGGTTATCCGCCACTCGCTCGATCGCATCGGCCGCGCCACCGGCAAGCGCCCGGTCGGCTGGCTCGGCGCTGGCCTGCAGGAAACCTGGAACACGCTTGATCACCTGGCCGATGAGGGCTGCATCTACGTCGCCGACTGGGTCAACGACGACCAACCCTACATGATGGACGTGGGCGGCAAGCCCCTCGTCTCCATTCCATATTCGTATGAGCTCAACGACACCTCGGCCATTGTGCGTTCCAAGTACACGCCGGGGGAGTTCGAACGCATGATCCGCGACCAGTTTGATGTGCTCTACCGTGAGGGCGCGGAATCCGGAAGGGTGATGGCCATCTGCCTGCATCCTTACATTACCGGCCAGCCGCACCGCATCATGGCGCTCAAGCGCGCACTCGAATACATCGACCGGCATCCGGGCGTATGGAAAGCGACGGGCGAGGAAATCGCACGCCACTTTCTCGGCACGCAAGGAAAATAAGGGAACGAAGGCACGCGGGTACTGCAAGCGGGGCCAATCCGCCTCGCACCGCGTCCTGCCAGCCCGGTTGGCCGTGCTTCTACGCACGCCCAGCGCCGCAGAAAGGCGCCGTGCGTGCGCCGCTTACTCGGCCTTGATGTTCGCGGCCTTGGCCGCCTTGGCGTATTTGTCCAGATCGGAACGGATAAGCCGGGTCATCGCCGCGCCGTTTAGCACCAGCATGTCCATGCCGGCGCTCTCGAGCTTCTTGCGCAACTCGGGCAAGGCCGCGACCTTGAGGATGTCCGCCTCGATCTTTGCCGCGATGGCCGGGGGAATACCCTGCGGCGCCATGAAGCCGTAATAGCTCTCGAGCGAAAAATCCTTGAGCTCCGGAATGCCCGATTCACGAATGGTCGGAATATCGGGCGCCGCCGCTGAACGCTCCGCACTCAGGAGCGCAATCGGACGCAGCCTTCCCTGCTTGAAAAAAGGCACCGCCGGGGGCAGCGTGGCGACGACGATCTCGATGTGCCCTGCGACGGCGTCGGCAACCGCCGGCGCGCAGCCCTTGTGCGGGATGTGCAGCGCCGAAATGCCCATCACCGACTTGTACATTTCCATACCAAAATGGTGCGGACTGGCGACGTTGCAACTGGCATAGGAAAACTTGTCCGGCGCGCTTTTGAGCAACGCGGTGAATTCCTTCATATCCTTGACCGCGAGCTTGCTGGTGTTCACGGCAATCACCATCGCCCCTGAGGTGACCACAGCAAGGTTGGTGAAGTCGCGCGTGAAGGCGAAGGGTAGCTTGTTATACACCACGTCATTGATGATATGCGTGTTAGTCGCCAACAGCAGCGTGTAACCATCGGCCGGCGCGCGAAACACCATTTCCGCACCGATGGAGCCGCCGGCGCCGGGGCGGTTTTCGACCACGACCTGCTGCTTCCACAACTCGGAGAGCCGCTCGGCGAAAACCCGCGCCGTGGTATCGGCGCCACCGCCCGGGGTGTAGGTGACGATCAGCTTGACCGGACGCGAGGGAAAGTCCTGGGCCGAGGCCGGCAATATCGGGCTGAGCAGGAGCAGCAGTAAAGAAACAAGGGCGGGCGCGCGCATAGGTTACCTTTTACAAAATTGAATCGATTGGGATGAGTTTGATCAGCACTGCATAAGGCTCTACCTTAGCGCCTATCGTCGCCCGCGACAACGCCCGCACGCTCACGGTGCACCACGCACGCCGGCGTCTCGCGCTAGGTTGCGGGTATTTACGCCTATTGCTCATTGCGAAGATACCCGGGCGAACAGCTTCTTCCCCTACCAATCTGCGGAAATGCCCGTCTGGCAAGGCTTTCCAGCCATCTCATGCCCGGGCACTTTCAGTTCAAACGGTGGCCAATGAGCGATTTCTCCGCCTCGCCACGTTTCGCAAGCCTTCAGCGCGGCTCCATCGCCATAGGAGACTGCCCGCGGTCGCGCCTTGTGCGGCGGTAGGCTGCGGCCACGATGGCCAGCGCAACAAGGATCAGGGCCGCCGCGACGGCGAAGGTGATGCGCATGCCACGGGCTACGGCCTCCGGACGCGCCGTTGTGATGTCGGTCGTCGCCGCCGCGAATGCGAATACGGCGCCCATCACCGATGCACCGGTGATCAGCCCCAGATTGCGCGACAGGTTGAGCATGCCGGACATGACGCCCCGCTGTTCGGGGCTGATATCTGCCATGACCGCGGTGTTATTGGCCGTCTGGAACAGCGCATAGCCGGCGGTGACAAAGACGATGGGGCCGAGGTAGCCGGGGATGCCATGCCTCGCCGGCAACATGAAAAGCAGCAAGCAGCCGGCCGCCATGCCGATCAGCCCGACGGCGCTCATGCGCTGTGCACCAAAGCGGTCAGCAATGCGCCCGGCAGGCACTGCGGTCAGCGCAACAACAAGGGGCCCGACGGACAAGACCAATCCGACAAGCACCGCCTCGAGCGCGAGCGCGCGTGAGAGATAGAACGGACCGACCACCATGCTTACCATGATCACCGTCGAGACCAGCGCACTCGTGGCGAGGCTCGCGGCAAGCACAGTATCGCGGAACAGCGCCAAGCGAATCAACGGTGATGTCACTCTCGACTCGACAAAAATGAAGAGGCCGAGGCCCAAGGCGGCGGTCAGTAGCAGGGCCATGTTGAGCGCACCGAAACTGCCGCGACCGTCGCTCTCGTAAAGCGTCACGGCGAGCGCATAAGCGGCCAGCGTCAGGGCAAGCACCAGCGTGCCAACATGGTCAAAGCCGGCCCGGCCGGTCATCGGTCCACGACGATCAGACGGCAAGTGGCGATACGCAAGAAAAAACGTCAGGATGCCCAGCGGCAGGTTGAGCAGAAAGATTGCCCGCCAATTGATTGCGCTGATCAGAAGGCCGCCAAGCGAGGGACCGAGCGCGGTGCCAATGGCGGACATCGTGCCGAGCAAGCCCATGGCGCTGCCAGTCTTTCCCTTTGACACCGTCTCGCCGACAAAGGCCATGGTGAGGGCCATCATGATCGCCGCGCCGACACCCTGCGCCGCCCGGGCGGCAATCAGCAGCCACAGCGTGGGCGCAACACCGCACAGGACCGAGGCCGCGGTGAACAGAAAAATTCCCGCCAGCAACAGCCGCCGCCGGCCGGTTAAATCGCCGAGTCGTCCGACACTGACGATCAGCGTGGTGATGGCGAGCAGATACGCCAGTACGATCCACTGCACTTGCTGGAAGGAGGCGTTGAACGCCTGCGCCAGCGTCGGCAAGCCCACATTGGCTATGCTGGTGCCAAGCGAGGACAGCAACATTGATAACGACAAGGCGGCGAGCACCCAACGGACCGAGCGGGTCCGTCCCCCGGCACCCGCTGCGGCATCCTCTTGTGCCGCATTGTTTTTTTTCACTATGAACTCCGGTTTGTCGCCACTCCCAACCACACAAAAGCGCCTGTCCGCAGCGGCGTTCTTTACACGACATGATGGCTGTCGCGACCCGATCTCAAGCTGCTCGTCACCCTGAACGCACTACCCGCATAGGGCAGCATCGCTGGCGCCGCACTAGGGCTAGGGCTACGGCTTCGGCTTAGCCCGTCGGCGATGAGCCCGGCGCCTGTTATGTTTAGCCACCCCCGATTTTGAACTGCCGCGCCCTCAAATGACAGAAAAAATGACGGGTACGCGGAAGGCGCACCGTCACACGCCATACAACACGAAAGCGGCCTAGCGCGTCAGGGTGCATCGGCGTGCGTCGGATGGCTGCACTACGGGTTCCGCATGAACGCTTGCCTGGTCTGACGCAACACCTGCACCTGCCGCGTGCCGGTTTCGCGCCTGGGGAACAAGCGCCGCCGCTTCAGCGAAAGGCCTCGTTCGCGCATAGCCTGCCGAGGCGGCTGGCGAAAGTACGGACCATCTTGCAAGCGTGCTCCAAACAGAACGACGCGGCGACATTTGCAGCTCAAGCGCGGCGGCGTAAGCGGGCCGCTGTCTGTGTCATTGCGAGCGCAGCGAAGCAATCTTGTGGCGATTGTAAGGTCACAATTCGACAAGATTGCTTCGTCGCTTAGCTCCTCGCAATGACAGCTGTTGCTTTTTATTCTTAAGCGTCGTCGCGCACCACCACGTTGCGCTTGAGCACGATGGGCGCGCCGCCCAGGCTTTTTTTGACCATCCACTGCGCCAGCGAGGCATCGAGGTAATCGGCGTGACCGGGGAACCAGCGCTGTAATTCGGCGGCAAGGCGGCGGCCTTCGGGAACATCGCCCTCGGCAACAAGCTTGATCACTGCGTACACCGATTTCATCACCGCGGCATGCTCATCGATATGGCAGTCCTTGGCCGGGAAATCGGTCTTTTCCATCCACACCCGCTCCTGCTCGAAATGCGTCTCGGCGTGCGCGGCAAAAGCATCAAGGCAGGCGGCGAACCCGGCGTCCTCGGCCTTGAGCATGGCATCGACAATCTCGACAAATTCGCGATGCGTGTCATCCATGGGCTGGTAACCGAGCAGATAAGCGTCGGTCCATTCAAATTTTGTGTCAGTGGGCATGAGACGATCAGAGATAAAGTAATTGCAGGACAAGCGGCAGGCGAGAGCATAGCACCGGCCGATTGCCCCCGCCGCTGCGCGGAAAAACCGGCATCCGCGAAGGCCTAGTCCGCGATCGCGTATCTGCGAATTAAACCTCGAAGTGCAACATCCGGGCTTTAGAGGAAGGTGAGATGCCCCAGGGTGTACCTTTCTGTTTGCGAAGACGGATAGGAGCATCCCATGCGCTACAAGCATCTCACCTTTGAGCAACGCTATCACATCGAGCT
>CAMDDU010000031.1:0-49165 GCA_945892985.1 Bordetella parapertussis | reverse complement strand
GCGCCGCTGCTCATTGATGCCCCTGCCATCCCTGCTGCCACAGTGCTTCCCCTTTAAAAATCAAGAGCAGGCTGGTGCCCGCTCTTTCCCGACCTTCCGTTTTTTGTGTTTCGCTTTGCCTTAGACAGGCCTCGCGGACACCCGCATACGATGGCGGATCGGGCCGCGGCGCGGGGTGCCGCAGCCTTTCGCGTTACAGCGAGATGGTGATCTTGCCGATGTGCTCGGCGCGCTCGATTTTGCGAAACGCCTCGGCGGTCCGCGCCAAGGGGAAGGTCGAGTCGATGACCGGATGCAGTTTGTGCAGCGTCATGGCGCGCAGCATGGCCTCGAAGCGTTCGCGCGACCCCACGGCGATGCCCTGCACACGAACCATGGGCCCCAACAGCTGACGCACATTGATGGTCGCCTCCTGCCCCGCGACAAAGCCGATCACGCCGACAAATCCGCCAAAGGCGGTTGCCGTGAGTGACTTGGCCAGCGTGTTGCCCACGGTCTCCACGACAATATCTACGCCGAGGCCGCCGGTGGCGGCGCGCACCGCAACTTCCCAGTCCGGCGTGCTGCGGTAATTGACCACGGCATCGGCGCCCATCTTCTTCAGCAGCGCCGCCTTGGCATCGGTCGAGGTCAGCGCAATCACGCGGGCGCCAAAGCAGCGTGCAAACTGCAACGCAAACAGCGCCACACCGCCGGTACCCATCACCAGCACGGTGCTGCCGGCCTTGATGCCACCCTCGATCAGCGTTGTCCAGGCGGTCAACGCGGCAATCGGCAAGCTCGCCGCCTCGATATCGGAAAGATAATCGGGCGCAGCCACGGCATCGTCGCCGGGAACGCAAAAATATTCCTGCAGCACGCCCGGCAGCGGCGCACCCAACGTGCGCTTGGTGCGCAGCTCTACGGTGGGCATACCGGCGTGCCAGCCCTGCGTATAAAGCGGAATGGCGCGCTGGCCGACGGCGAAGCGGGTGACGCCCTCGCCCACCGCCTCGACCACGCCACAACCGTCTGACAGCGGCACATAAGGCATGGGCAGTGCGGGCATGTACTTGCCCGAGAGCACCGCCAGGTCGCGGTAATTAATGCTGGCGGCGCGCATGCGCAGCAGGATTTCATTGCGCGCCGGTACGGGTTTGGGGCGCTCGACCAGCTTCAGCGCGTCGATGGAAAAGGAGGAGGCTTCTATGGTTTGCATGGGATGGGGATGAACCTGTGATGGGAATTAAGGATGGCGGGCGTTGCCGCCCCGGTCAGAAGCGATAAAGCTTTTCGGCGTTGGTGACAAACAGCGGCACGCGCACCGCTTCATTCGGCAGCCAGCTCTCAAGCAAGTCGAGCAGGTCGGTGTCGTTGGGCATGAAGCTGCTCAGGCCGGGATGTGGCCAGTTGGTGCCCCAGACACAGCGCTCAGGCCGGTCCGTCAGCAGCGCCTGCGCCAGGGGGCGCATATCGTCGTAATTTTTTGTGCCATCATCGGACAGGCGGTACCAGCTGGAGATTTTTGTCCAGCAGTCGTCGCGCTCTGTGAGCAGGCGCCGTATCACCTTGAAACCGGGAGAATCGACGCCCTCGCTGCCACGCACACGGCCAAGGTGGTCGAACACCAGCGGCACCGGGCAGGCGCGCAAGCGCGGCTCCAGATCGACCCAGTCGGCGGCCCTGGCAATGTTGATTTCGATGTGCCAGCCGTAGGGCGCGACGCGCCTGGCAATGGCCTCAAGATCGCGTGTTGTGGCACCGTTGGGGAACTGGTCCATCAGGCGCGCCGCCTTGAATCCGCCGGCATCAAGACGCTGCAGGTCGGCCTCGCTCACATCGGCATTGATCGCCGCCACGCCGGCGAAACGGCCGCGGTGTTCGGCAAGGAAATCCAGCGTGATCGAATTATCAAAACCATACGGCGTGGCATGCACCTGCACGCCGCGCGCAACGCCAAGCGCGGCATGCAGCGCGAGCCAGGCCTCGCGACTGCACAGCGGCGGCATGTATTTTCGACCCGGCGCCAGCGGGTAACGCTCGAACTGGTCAAAGATATGCGCATGGCAGTCTATCGTTCCCGCCGGCAAGGCGCGTTTTGGCGCGCGCAGGCGCGCATCGGGCGCCAGCACATCGGCACCGCCGTGGGCGACGGGCTTGGTGTCTGCATTCATGGCTCTTACTCCACAACGATATTGGCTTCGCGCGCCACCTTGCGCCAGCGCTCGGCATCGGCGCGCACGAAAGTGGTGAACTCGGCCGCACTCATGTCCATCATCTCGACACCAAAACTGCGGTAACGCTCGCGAACTGCCTCCAGCGCGAGCACCTTCTTCAATGCACCCTGGAGCTTTTCGATCACCAGCGGTGGCGTGCCGGCCGGCGCGAACAATCCGGTGAAGGTCGTTGCTTCAAATCCGGTGACACCCAACTCATCGAGCGTGGGTACGTTGGGTAGCTGCGGGGAGCGCTTGAGCGAGGTCACCGCGATGGCCTTCAGTCGACCGCTGCGGATGTGCTCAATCGAAGCCGAGACCTGGTCCATCATGGTTTCAACCTGGCTGCCCAGTAGATCGGAAAATGCCGCGCCACTGCCCTTGTAGGGCACGTGGGTCAGCGCAATCTTTGCATCGCGTGCCAGCATTTCAAGCGCCAGGTGATTGGATGTGCCGCTGCCCGAGGAGGCCATGGTAATGGGGCTGCCCTTGGACTTCGAGTAGGCGATAAATTCCCTGAAATTGCCGATCGGCGCCTTGGGTGCGGCGGTCAGCAGCAACGGCACCGCCTGTATCGCACCAATCGGTATCAGGTCCTTCATCGTGTCATAAGGCAGGGCCTTGTACACGGCCGGACCTGCGGTAATGGTGCCGCTTGAACCGAGCAGCAGCGTGTAGCCGTCGGGCGCGGCCTTGGCCGTCGGGCGCGGCCTTGGCCACCGCGCCGGTGCCGATCGAACCACCCGCGCCGGTGCGGTTCTCAACGATGATGGTCTGGCCCAACGCCTCGCCAAAGGCCGGCGCCAGCGTGCGCGCCGTGATGTCAATATTGCCCGCGGGCGCATAGGGCACGATGATGCGTATCGACTTGTTGGGAAAGTCCTGGGCGTGCGCGACGGAACTCGTCGCAGCGCAGGCGGCGAATGCCGCAGCGGCAAACAGCTTTGCCATCGGTTTCATACTGATCTCCTCCTGTGGAATGCCGGGCTGCTTTTTGCGATGTGCAAGCAACTCCGGGAACGTTCTTGATGCCCTTACTGATGTCCCGACGGGAAGCCATCGGGTCCGCTAAATCGCGAATGCGATGCACGGATCCGGGCCTGACCGGGATACTGCCCCAGCCAAGCCTGCCGCTTGCCTGTTTCTTCTTGGCCATACCTTCAGCCGAACATGGATTTTCGCTTGAACGGCTGTCACCGATCACACCCACGGCCTGGATCTCGATCTCGATGCCGTGGCGGGCGAAGTTGGTGACGGTGATCAGGGTGCTGCCAGGATAGTTACCATTCTGGAAGAAATCCTTACGCATCTCGACAAAGCGGTCGCCGTAGCGCGACTCTTTGATGAATACGGTCATGCTAACGACATTGGCGAGGCTACCGCCGGCGCGCTTGAGCACCGGGTCGATCTGCGAAACCACTTGTTTCGTCTGTGCCTCGAAGTTGTTGGAGATATCCTTGCCATCAAAAAAATGCAGAGCGCTAGTCTTGCCCGAATGAGGGTTAAGATACACCCCGATTTCACACTAACTGCTATGCCGCATCGTTATACCATACCACCCTGAAATCCCTTCCCTGCCCGCCTGCCCGCAGGTTGCCGCACATTCACCCAACGGGTAGATGCTGGCTTGCGTCCCGCCGGCATGGTATTGATAAGCATTCGGATAAACACAAAAGGAAACCATCTTGACCGTTCACGTTTTGCCCTATGACACAGCCCACCCCGGCGACGTTGTCGATTTCTCGCACAAATTGCGCCAGTTTGAACCCTCGCGCATACGCAGCCTCGCCCTGCTGGTAAAAACAGAGGGCAACTCCGACGTCAACGACTTCTCGCGCGAATACGGCCTTCAAAGCGCAAGTATTGCGATCGAGGCGCACGGCGGCCGCCCCCTGCTCGAGCGCTCCACCTTTCTCTTTTCCACCGGCTGCGAAGGCGCCATGACGCCATTCGGCTATTTGTTCGCGGATGTCGACGAGCCGGACGCCAAACCGTCGCCACGCGGCAGCGCACTGGCCATGGGCTGCGCCCGCAGCCGCTCACTAACGCCCGAGGAGATAGGCACCCTCGCCCACGCCGACATCACCGCCGACACCGTGCGCGCGGCCATGAAAGACGCCGGCGTCGATGCGAGTGACGTCGCCCTGGTCATCGTCAAGACCCCGGTAAAGAGTTTTCTTCCCCCTGCCCCCGGCGCGGTGCGAAACAAGCGCATCACCTCGGGCTACTCCAAGGCGGTCGGCGCGCTTGGCGCCGGCGTGGCACTCGGCGAAGTTGACCGCGCACGCATCGTGCAGGAGGCCTTCGACCACGACCACTCGCTGCATGCAAACCGCGCCATGGTCTTCTCGGGCGCCGAACTCGACTGCGTGGAAATCATGCTGCTGGCCAACCGGCGCGGCGCTGCGGGCACACTGTCGGTTCACACCGGCCGACTACGCGATGTCCTTGACGGCAAGGGACTGCGCGACATGTTTTCTGCTGCCGGCTGCCCTGTCGATGCAGACGGCAGCGTGGCCACCCCGGAACGCGTGGTCGCGACCATGATCAAATCGGGCGTCGCGCCCGACGGCCGCCTGCGCGGACTGCGCACGGTCATGAAAACCAGCCATATCGACATGGACAAGCACGTGCGCGCCGCCATGAGCGGCGTCGTCGGTTCGATCCTTGGCTCGGCGCGGGTGTTCATCTCGGGCAACACCGTCCATCAGGCACCGGCCGGCGGGGGACTGTGCGCCTGCATCGTGCGCGATGCCTGAGCCGGCCGTATCCGCATGAGCACTTTGCGCATCCTGCGCGAACAGGACGTGCGTGACACGATCAACGCAGGGAGCGCGCTGGAAATGGCGCGACGCACGCTGCGCGATCAGGCCGCCGGAGGCAGTCGCCTGTCCACGCCGTCCGCGATGACGCTTGACGCGCTGGCTCTGGGCGGACCGCGCTTCAAGTTTAAAGCCGCGACCGTCGCACATTTGAACGCCTCCGGCATCCGCCTGCTGTCCAATCCGGGCACGACGGACAAGCAGACACGCAATTACTGCGCCGTCTACGACCACAGCGATTTTCACCTCGCCGGCCTGGTGGCGGAAAACTGGCTGAGCAAAATCCGCACCGCCGCGTTCGGCGTGGTGGCGCTAGAACAACTGGTCAACCCCGGGCCGCTCGTGGTCGCGCTGTACGGCACGGGTGGCATCGCCGCCGAAATCATCCCAATGCTCGCCTGCGCGCTGCCGGTTGCAGAATTGCGCGTGCATTCGCGCCGCCCCGAGAGCATGGCGGCATTCGTGAACACGCATGCGCCCGTCGCCGGATATGCGCTGCGGGCCGAACCGGACCGCGCCCGCGCGGCATCGGACGCAGATCTGGTCATCACACTCACCGAATCGCCCAGTCCGCTGGTTTTTCCGGGCGAAACCAAAGACGGATGCGTTGTCTGCTCCATGGGCAGTTACAACGAAGTGGACTACGGCGTGCTGCTCGAGTCGGCACGGCTGATCGTCGATGACGCCGATTTTTCCGCCGAAATGGGGGACGGCCGCGCGTGGATCGCGCAGGGGCATCTCAGCCGTGCGCAATTCAACGCGCGCATTGATGCGCTTGCCTGCGAAGTCATCAGCGGCCAAAAACCGGGAAGACAAGCCGCCTCCGAGCGCATCGTCGCGCTCATCCAGGGCATGGCCATAGGCGATGTCGCCTTCGCCACGCACGCACTACGCGAGGCCGAGCGCCTCGGCCGGGGTCAGCTCATTGAGTTGGACTGAGCGCGGGCGCGTCCAGCCCGCGCCCGTTCCGCCCTGCGGCGTCTAGCTTACTGGTCAACCTTTATGTTCGCGGTCTTGATAACCTGGGCGTAGCGGGTGTAATCGGTCTTGAGCAAGGCGGCGAACTGCTCCGGGCCGCCGACAAGCGGCTCGAGCCCCTGCTTTTGCAGCGCTTCCTTGAAATCCGCAGTGCCCAGAATGACGGCGATCTGCGCCGCGATCTTCTCGACGATGTCCTTAGGCGTGCCAGCGGGCGCAAGCACGCCAAACCAGAGTCGCACGTCCAGGTTGGGAACCCCGCCCTGGGTGAAGGTCGGCACGTTAGGGATTGCCATGTTGCGACTCTCGCCTGAAACCGCAATGCCCTTGAGCTTGCCGCTTTTGACCACGGGAATAAGACTCGAAATCGAGCCCAGGTACATTTGCGAGTGACCACCGAGCACTGCGGTCAGTGCTTCGCCCCCTCCCTTGTACGGCACAGCGGTCAGCTTTGCACCGGTGAGAATGCCCAGCAACTCGGCTGCAAGGTGCTGGTTGCCGCCGATCTGTGTCGTCGCATAATTAAGTTGCCCCGGCTTCGCCTTGGCGAGGGCAATCAATTCCTGCAGGGTGTTCGCCGGAACATCAGGATTGAGTGCGAGGCACAATTCGGCCGCCGCGACTGTCGCGACAGGGGCGAAGTCCCTGACCGGGTCGAAGGGTGTCTTGATCAGGCTCGGACTGATTACATGCGTCGTCAGCGCGACCAGCAGCGTGTGTCCGTCCGGCGCCGCCTTGGCAACAAAATCGGTGCCTATGACTGCGTTGGCGCCTGGTTTGTTCTCGACAATGACGGTCTGCTTCCAGGCTTCCTGCAACCTCGGCGCAAGCAGGCGTGCCACGGTGTCAGCCGACCCTCCGGTTGAATACGGCAATATCAGGCGCACCGGTTTGCCCGGGAAAGCCGTCTGCGCGGCAGCCGGCAAGGCCGTAAGGCCAAGCATCAGCACAGCCAGTATTTTTCCAAACAAGACATTTTTTTTCATCAAGACTTTCTCCATTGCTGTTGCGTTAGCGGATAAGAATGGCGCCGCGCCGAGCTTCATCGCATTCATAATATGCAATGACAACATGCACTGCCATGTTCAAATGCTTATCCGAGCACAGAAGCAGCGACAACCAGTGCGGCACGATACCCCGACTTCGGGCGCGATGCTAATTCCCCGGTGCGCAAAGGCGGCGCCAGCGACAAGGCCGGCATGGCTGCCTCGGCGGGCGCGGCCACCACAAGCACGCGCAACTCACTGCCACCATCCGCCACTAAATGTAAGCCGATCGGCAGTGTATAGGAAATCAAACCGCCTTTTTTTCAAGCGCTGTCTGTACCACCAGACCGAGAAGCGATCAGCGATCCATTTGCGCGATGTTTTGTGAAAAATCCCCCCTCGATCGGGTTTATTGATCGCTGCGTCGACCCGTCGAGGCCGAATGTGCGTGGTGCCCTCGCGCCAGGAGCTTTTGAGTTGCAGCACGAGCCAGATTTCCCGGCCCGCCCCAGCAATGGTTTTTCGGACGATGTGAACCCCTGTTTTTCCCCGCCCACTGTCACGCCTATCAGGTTCGGGAAACGTGGGCTGTGATACAGTGACTGTGCATAAAAACGACATTCGGCCACAGCGACTGCGTGGAGGTCACATGAACTATCGCGACATCATCACCATCGAAGCAGGGAAGCGCGGCGGCAAACCCTGCATTCGCGGCATGCGCATCACGGTATACGAGGTGCTCGACTATCTCGCGTCCGGCATGACCAGCGCGGAAATTCTCAGGGATTTCCCTGATCTAACCACCGCCGACATTCAGGCCTGTCTCGCCTACGCAGCCGACCGCGAACGCCTGCAATTCACGCTCCCCGCGTGAAACTCCTGTTGGATCAAAATCTAGCGCCGGCACTGGCCGCGCGCGTGGCTGATGTGTTTCCCGGTTCACTGCATGTGTGCGATACCGGAATGCAGAGCGCTCCGGATGAGCAGGTTTGGCGCTATGCACTGGAACACGGCCTGGCCATCGTGACCAAGGATTCGGATTTTCAGGAACGCAGTCAGATCGCGACGATCGCGCCCCGCATTGTCTGGATTCGAAGGGGAAATTGTTCAACCGACGAAATTGAGGCCTTGTTGCGCAAGCACGCCGCGCACATTTCGACACTGGCCAGCGAAGGCGCGCCGGGTTTCCTGATCCTGCTATGACGGGATGGATTGCACAAGCTCAGAGGCCGGCCACATTTGCGGGTTGAGGTTGCGTCAATAACGTGGGCTGTCTATGAGGTTTCGCTGCCTCAAGAGATCAAAGGCTTAGCAACTCGCTAGGCCTTTTTTATTTCTGTCCAAAATAAAAGGTATCCACGGGTGTATCCATGAATCGGAAGCTTCTGTGTTGCTGGCCTGTGTCATCGCGGACTCTTTTCTGTCATCCCGGAATTGATCCGGCAGGACAAACAGGAAGTCCGGGATGACAAGGCCCCATGCATAAAAATAGCTGGACACAGTATCAAAAAGGAAACTATTATCCAGTCAGTATCTATTTTGATACGAATTTATCTACCCTTACATGACCGACACCCCCTGCTTCAGCCCGACCGTCGCCTCGCACACCTGCCGGGTCACAGAGCACCGCTGGGTCAACGAGCGCTACCGGTATTTGCGGCTTGAATCCGACGCAGCGCTCGCGCCGGCCACCCGGCCCGGCCAGTTCTACCAGCTCAAGTGCCCGACCACGGACCAGCACCAGCCCTTTCTGCTGCGGCCCATGAGCGTGTACGGCACGGGGCCCGCCGAAGGCACGTTGGAGTTCCTCTACAACGTGACCGGCGAAGGCACCCGGGCGCTGGCCACGCTGGCCGAAGGCGCGGCGATGAACATCGTGGGACCGCTGGGCAACACCTTCACGCTCAAGCCGCACTACCGGCACATCGTACTCGTGGTGCGCGGCGTGGGCCTGGCCACGCTGGCACCGCTGGTGCGCCACGCGGCCGCCGCCGGCATTGCGATCACAGCCGTCATGTCGGCGCGCAGCCCGGCCGACATGATGCAGCGCGAGTTCCTGCGCGGCATCAAAGCCGCCGTGTTCTGCCTCTACGACAGCGACGGCAGTTCGGCGCCCGAAGCCGTCGAGGCGCTGCTGGTGCGCGTCATTGCCGCCGACCCGCCCGACGCCATCTACACCTGCGGCTCGCACCGACTGCTGATGCTGCTGCAGCGCCTGCTGGCCGAGCACCCCGCCATCGACGGCGAGGTGGCGATGGAGCAGCGCATGGCCTGCGGCATGGGCGTCTGCCTTTCGTGCGTGCGCCTGTTCGACTGCGACGGCGACCAGCGATTTCTGCGCGTGTGCCGCGAAGGCCCGGTGTTCCCGATCCGCCAGGTGGTGGGGGAGGTGGAATTTGGCTGATCTCTCCGTTCGCCTAGGGCAGCTCACGCTGCGCAACCCGATCATGCCGGCCTCGGGCTGTTTTGCCATCGAATATCGCGAGGCGCTGGACCTCGCGCGCTTGGGCGCACTGGTCATCAAGAGCGTGTCGCCGAAAAGCCGCGCCGGCAACCCGACACCGCGTGTGGCCGAGACGCGCGGCGGCATGCTCAACTCCATCGGCATCCCGAGCAAGGGGCTGGACCACTACCTGCGCGAAGTCCTGCCGCCCTACACCGCCTTTGGCACGCCGGTGGTGGTATCGATTTCGGCCGACACGGTTGATGAGTTCGCCGAAGCCGTGGCCCAGGTGTCGCTGCCCTGTGTGGCCGCCATCGAGGCCAACATCTCCTGCCCCAACCTGGAAGCCGACGGCATGGCTTTCGCGATGGCACCCGACACCACGTACGAGGTGGTGAGCGCGATCCGTCGCCGCACGCAACACCCGGTGTGGGCCAAGCTGACACCCAATTCGTCGGACATCGCCGCGGTGGCGCGCGCCTGCGAAGACGCGGGTGCCGACGCCGTGGTCATGGGTAACGCGGTGCTGGGCATGTCCATCGACATCCGCACGCGCAAGCCCACGCTGGGCAATGTGATGGGCGGCCTGTCGGGGCCGGCCATCAAGCCGATTGCGCTGCGCATGGTGTACCAGTGCCACCGCGCGGTGCGCATCCCGGTCATCGGCTGCGGCGGCATTGCCAGTGCCGAAGACGCCATCGAATTCATGCTTGCCGGGGCGCAGGCGGTGCAGGTGGGAACCGCCTCGTTCATCGACCCGGGCGCGATGGCGCACATCGTCGAAGGCCTTGACGCCTACTGTGTTGAAAACCGTATCGAGCACATCACCGAACTCACCGGCGCCGTGCGCATCGACCCGCAACTGAGCGACCGCTGGTTGCGTTTCGCCCAACAATCGGGTTGAGCGGGCACACACCCATGGACCTGCACGCACTAAAGCCGGTGGCCGAGAAGATTTTTGAAGACATCCGCGTGTTGTCGTGGGACGGCGTGGGCGTCACGCGTGCAAGCTACGGCCCCGGCGAGACCGCGACGGCGGCGTACCTGCGCAGGTTTGCCGAATCACACGGCCTGGTGGTGAGCGCCGATGCGGCCGCCAACCTGCTGTTCCGGCAGCCTTCGCTGGCGCCCGACGCACGTGCCGTGTGGACCGGCTCGCACCTGGATTCGGTGCCCCGGGGCGGCAACTTCGACGGGCTCGCGGGCATCGTTGCCGGGCTGCTATGCCTGGTGGCGCACCAGCAGGCGGGCACCTGCATCGCCCTATGTGTCATCGCCTTTCGCGGCGAGGAAAGTGCCTGGTTCGGCAAGGCCTACATGGGCTCGGCTGCGGCTTTCGGCCTGCTGTCCGCGAACGACCTGCAACTGCGTCACCGCAGCGGCGACCAGACGCTCGGCGATTACATGGCGCAGGCGGGCGCCGACACGCTGGCCGTCACGTCCGGCCGCCCGCTAATCGACAAAGCCCTCGTGGCTGCCTACCTGGAGCTGCACATCGAGCAGGGCCCGGTGATGGTGGCGCGCCACTTGCCACTGGCCGTGGTCTCGGGCATTCGCGGCAACGTGCGCCACAACCGCGTGCGCTGCATCGGCGAGGCCGGGCACTCGGGCGCCGTGCCGCGCTGGCTGCGGCGCGACGCGATGTTTGCCGTGGCCGACCTGATCATGCGGCTGGACGAACACTGGCGCGCCATGCTGGAGCGCGGCATGGACCTGGTGGTGACCACGGGCATCGTGGGCACCGACGCGGCCGAACATTCGATCTCGCGCATCCCCGGCACGGTGGACTTCAGCTTCGAGGCGCGCAGCCGCAGCCAGGACACGCTGGAAGCTTTCCACGCACTGATGCAGGCCGAGTGCGACACCATCGGCCAGGAACGCGGCGTGCGCTTCGAGTTCGACCGCCGCCTGCTGTCGGCGCCCGCCACCATGGACAACCACGTGATCAGTGTCTTGTCGCAAGCCTGCACACAACAGGGCGTGGCGTTCGACGTGATCGCCAGCGGCGCCGGCCACGACGCGGCGGTGTTGGCCAACGCCGGCATTCCGAGCGGCATGGTGTTCATCCGCAACGCCAACGGCTCGCACAACCCGAACGAAGCGATGGATTTGGACGACTTCATGCCCGGCGTGGCAGTGATCGCTGCGGCCGCAAAGGCCCTCGCATGAACGAAGCTATACTTTCCCTGGCCTCACCAGATGCCACGCAAGCCATGCCGACCGACGTCCCCCCTGCCCCGCCCCTTGCCCCCGCCATAGACTACCTGGCGCTCGGAGAACGCCTGCGCGCCTACCGCATCGGCGCTTCGCTCCAGGCCGAGGACGTGGCCGCGCAGTTGGGCGTGTCGCGCGTGGTGGTCTACCGCATGGAGCGCGGCGGCATCGTGAAGATCGAGACGCTGGCGCGTCTTGCGCAGGTGCTGGGCACCTCGCTGGCCTCGCTGCTCGGCGTGGAGGTGGAGTACTACTCCACGGCGCTGGGCCTGCTCGAGCGCATGCGCCAGGTGGAGCAGACGGCGGACCGCATCGTCGCGCATTTCGAACCGATCTCGCTGCTGCTCACATCGGAGGACTACCCGCGCTACCTGCGCCAGATGCTGGTGGAAACCACCTCGCGCCCGCAGGACGCGCTGCGCCAGCCCGAGGTGGACCAGATGATGGACATCCTGCAGGAGCGCAAGCAGTTCTTCGCCAGGCGCCAACCGCACATCGTGAGCCTGATCGGGCTGCGCGAGCTCGAGCGTTTTGTGCACACCGGGCTGGTGGGTCGCCTGGACCTGCCCGCCGCCGTGCGCGCCGAACGCGTGCTCGCCGCGCGACGCGAGGTGGAGAACATCGCGACCCTCATGGCCAGCGAGCCTATGAACGTGCAGATCGGCCTGGTGGACGACACCATGCCGGCCTCGACCTTCCAGATCGCCACCAGCGGCTCGCGCTCGGTGCTCACCGTGAGCCCGTTCCGCTTCGGCGAACTGCCCAACGTGCGCAACGGCATCGCGACCTTCACCGCATCGGGCGAAGCCGTGCAGCTGTACGAGGCCATGGTCGCCCGGCTATGGGCCGGCGCCCAAAAGGGCCGTGCCGGCGCCGAACGCCTGCGCAAGCTGCTGGCCCGCATAACCTGAACCCGAAGAACCGACAAACCGCCATGACAACGCCAGCCGCCAAGACCGGAAACACCCTTGCCGTCGCCCACGCCCTGCTCGATGCGGGCTGCGTGAGCTTCTGTACCCGGGAGCCCTACCGCCTGCCCTCGGGCTGGGCGAGCCCGGTCTACATGGACTGCCGGCGGCTGATTGCCTACCCGGCGCTGCGCCGCGACCTGGTGCAACGCGCCCTGGTGCTGTTGCGCGAACAGGGGGCCCTCGACGGCCTGGACTCGGTCACCGGCGGCGAAGCCAGCGGCATAGCCCTGGCCGCGTGGATCGCCGAGAGCCTGTCGCTGCCGCTGCAGTACGTGCGCAAGCGCGCGGCCGGCCTGGGCAACGCCTCGCAGGTGGAAGGCGCCGTCATCGCGGGAGGCCGCACCCTGCTGGTGGACGACATGATGGCGGCCGGGCATTCCAAGGTGCGCTTTTGCAAGGCACTGGCCGCCGCCGGCCAGTCGGTGCGCGACATCTTTGTGGTGTTCGACTACCGGACCTTCCCGACGCGGCCGCTGCTGGCACCGCTGGGCGTACGGGTGCATGCGCTTGCCAGCTGGCAGGACGTGCACCGCGCCGCCGCCGAAGGGGGGCACGGCGTTTCGCCGCAGGCACTGGACAAGCTCGGGGATTTCCTCAAGGATCCGTCCGCCTGGTCCGCCTCGCATGGCGGCGCTTCGGCGCAGTCTGTCCCCTCCCCCTGAAACTCCGTGAGGTCGTTTTATGTCTTTCGAAAAAGTCAGCCGTCAGTTTGCGCAATCCGAATCCGGAATCCAGAACCGATTCTTTCAAGATCCTGTTCCGACGCGCCTTTGAACTCATGCAGGAAAACGCGCCCAACGCCGCGCTGTACTTCGTGATCGGCATCGCGGCTCAGGCCTAGGTCCGGCGCTACGAGGACGAGGGCGTGACGTCCGATTTCGCCAATGAAAAAAAAGACGTTCGAGGCGTTCAACGCCAAAATACTGCGCGGCCTGCAGGCCGACCCGGCCACGCGACTGGCACTGGCCGGCGAAGTGGCCAATGAATACGAACACCACATCACGAATTTTTGACCCAAGAGCGTGCATTCCCGTCGGGAAAGTCATCGCCGGCCAAAAACCGGTAAGACAAACCGCGTCCGAGGGTATCGTCGCATTCATACTATGCAATGACAACATGCACTGCCATGGTCAAAGCTTATCCGGGCACAGAAGCAGCGACAAGCATTACCACACGATGCCCCGACTTCGGGCGTGATGCTAATTCCCGCTGCGCAAGGGCGGCGCCGGCGACAAGGCCGGCATGACTGCCTCGGCGAGCGCGGCCACCGCAAGCAGGCGCAACTCACTGCCGCCATCCGCCATTAAATGTAAGCCGGCCGGCACACCGCTGTCCGGATACAAACCCATAGGCAAGGTGATCGCGCATGCGTCAATCGCGTTGGCCGTGCGCACGAAACAATTGCGGTGCGGGTCCACCGGCACACTCATTCCCCGCACCGTCACGGTCGCCTCGTCGATGCGTGGCGCGGCAAACGGCCAGGTCGGCGTAACGATGGCGTCCGCCCCGAGGTAACGCAATGCCGCTGTGACATCGCGTCGCAACAACGCAGCGGTGGCGCGCGCCGCCGCGACCTCCCCGGTTGATAGCCTGGCCGCCGCGACGCAACGCGCGCGTATGCCCGCACTGGCGCGCCCCAGGTCCATGCGTGCCAGTGCGGCACCGGACTCTGCCAGCGATACCACGCCGGCGGCGCGCTCGCCCTCCAGCCAGAAGGGGATATCAACATCGATGCAGGTGAAACCCGCAGATACGAGCCGCCCCAAAGCAGCGTCAAAAAGCACCTGCGTTTCCACATCACACATCGCGTCAATGAGCTGTCGCAGCACCAGCAGGCGCGGGCCGCGCTCGAGACCGCGCGGCGGTGCGGCAGGGGCAAGCACGCCGAAGGCGAGGCTGACGTCGGCGACACTGCGCGCAATCAGCCCGACCGTTGACAGACTGGGTGCATGGTTGGGTTTTCCCTCGAGTGTCAGCGCACCGATGCGCGGCATGAAGCCAACGACACCGCAATGGCAGGCCGGATTGCGGATAGAGCCGCCGCTGTCGGTGCCAATATGCAATTGCCCCATGCCCAGCGCAGCCGCAACGCCCGCACCGGTGGATGAGCCGCCCGCGGTGCGCGCAATGTCCCAGGGATTGAGTCCCAGCGGCTCGAAGGGATTGACCACACCGTACATGGCCAGCTCCGAAAGCGTCGTCGCCCCCATCATCACGCCGCCTGCCGCGCGCACCCGCGCAACAATGCCCGCGTCCTGCGTCGCCACCCTGTCCGCGTAGATGGCCGAACCCTCTGTCCAGGGCAGGCCTGCAACCGGAATATTACCTTTTACGCTGACCGCGATACCGTGCAATGCGCTGCGCACGCGGCCTGTTCGAAGCTCATCCTGCCTTTGCATGACTTGTGCGTCGACATCGGCGGCAAGATGGGAGAAGGCGCGATAGATCGGGTTGAGCGCTTGAATACGCGCGCTGACATCACCAATAAGATCGGCCACACGCAACTCACCGGCGGCAAGCCCGGCCGAGAGTTCCGCGATTGAAACGGGAGCTGCGAAAGTCATGCGTGGCCTATTCCATTTATTCGGCTTGTTCGACTGCTTCGACTGCTTCGGCCTTGGCGGCGGGCGACCTATTCGGCCTTGGCGCCAGAAGCCTTGACCACCTTGGCCCATTTTGTCGTTTCAGCCCGTATATAGGCGGCGAATTCCTCGGGTGAATTTCCGACCGGGTCGGCGCCTTGCTGGCTGAGTTTGTCGCGAATCTCGGGAATTTTCAAGATGCGCACGACTTCGGCATGCAGCTTGTTGGCGATGTCACGCGGCATGTCGGCGGGACCAAGCAGGCCGAACCAGGACGAGGCCTCGAATTCCGGATAGCCCGATTCGGCCATGGTCGGAATGTCCGGCGCGGACGCAGACCTTTTCAGGCTGGTGACCGCCAGGCCGCGAAGACGGCCCGCACGCACGAACTGGATCACCGAAGGGATGGTGCCAAACATGAACATGCCCTGATTGCCCGAGAGCACGTCGTTCACCGCCGCAGCCCCCTTGTAAGGAACATGCGTCGCTTCGATGCCGGTCATCAGCTTGAGCAGTTCGCCCGAGAGGTGGGCCGAGGTGCCGGTGCCGGTTGAGCCATAAAAGAATTTGCCGGGGTTGGCCCTACCGAGCGCGACAAACTCGGCCACGTTACGCACCGGCATCGGCGCCGGATTGACGACCAGCATATTCGGCACATGCACAATCAGCGAAACCGGGGTGAAATCGCGCAAGTTGTCGTAGGGCATATTGGCATACAGCGTGGCATTGATCGCCAACGGGCCGACCGAACCGATCAGCAGCGTGTAACCGTCAGGCTTGGCCTTGGCGACATGATTGGCGGCGATGTTGCCTGCGGCGCCGGCTTTGTTTTCCACCACCACGGACTGCCCCCAGGTCTTGCGCATTTCCTCGGCAACCAGCCGCGCGACGATGTCGGTGCTGCCGCCGGCGGTAAAGCCGACGATGAGGTTGATCGGGCGGTTCGGGTAGCCCTGTGCAAGCGCCGGCGTGATTGCCGCAAAACACAGCACGACAAAAAAACCACGCAGCGCGGCCAGACGCGCGTGAAAGGAACTGGCAATGAGGCGCATGCGTCGGCTCCGGTCAGTCGCGAAAAGACGGATCGATGCGATCGAGTTTTTTCAACAACGCGGGCCATTCGAGCAGGCCGAAGCGCCGTCGCACCCCCGGCTGGTACTGCTTCCATGAACCCATCACAATCTCGTCGGGCGGAAGTTTTATTTTAACCTTGGCCGCGAGCGCCGCCACCTGCACCTGGCAGGCACGCTCAAGACGGAAAATGCTGTTGAAGGCCTCGGCAATACTCGCACCGACGACCAGCAGGCCGTGATTGCGCAAGATCATGCCCTCGTGGTCGCCCATATTTGCGAGCAGACGCGCCTGCTCATCGAGGTTGAGCACCACGCCCTCATAGTCGTGATAAGCGATTTTGGCGAAACGCATGGACGTCTGGGCGAGGGGCAACAAGCCGCATTCCATCGCCGACACCGCCATGCCGGCAATGGTGTGGGTGTGAATGATGCAATCGACCTCATGTTTGGCGCGGTGGATGGCACTGTGAATGACGTAGCCGGCGCGATTGGCCTTGTACTCAGTCGGGTTGAATAATTCGTTACCATCAAGGTCGAGCTTGATGAAGCACGAAGCGGTCATTTGGTCATAAAGCATGCCGTGCGGATTAATGAGAAAGGCGCCGTTCTCACCGGGCACACCCGTGGTGACATGGTTGGCGCTCATCTCCGACATGCCATAGAGGTCGATCAGCCGGTAGCAGGCGGCAAGGTCGACCCGCTTTTCCCACTCTTCCTTGCTAACCTGCTCACGGACCGACTTGCCTTGCTTGAGGGAATGTACGCTCATGCCTGCCTGCTCCTGTGCTTACCGTTACGGCGGTTGATGATGGTGGCGAATTTTGATGCGCCCGAAGATGATACCCCGCCGAATGACAATTCGGAGTTGCACATACAAAAAGGGGGCATCGCCCCCTTTTTTTGCGACCTGCACCTCGCCGTTCGGATTCAGCCCGGCGCGAAGCTCAGCTTGCTCTGGTCTATTTTGAACACCTTGGCCAGCCAGTCGGCCATGATTTCCTGCCCAAGGGTCGGATTGTCGTGCTGGCAATGCTCGGCGCCGGTCTCTTCCGCCTCGGTCAATTTGAGTGTGACGTCGATGCCGCGCGCCTTGGCGTAGTCATGCACCAACTTGACCGTATCAACGCCCAGAACGTCGTGACCACCGTGCAGGACGAGGTAGGGACAGCGCATGTCGTCGAGCACACCCTCAAGCTTGAAGGGTTTGGCCAATGCGACCGCCTCGGTCATCGACTTGGCACCCATCACCCATTTCATGTGCCCGGCCAGCGCGTGATCTTCGCCGCGGTCGGCAAAGCGCTTTTCGATATCCCAGATCGCACCATGCGAAATGCAGGCGGCCAGGCGGTGCTCGCGTGAACCGGCGCGTGCGGCGTAATAACCGCCCATGCTCGATCCGCTGACGGCGATGCGCTTCACATCGACATCATTGCGTTTCTCCAGCCAGTCTATGCATTTGCCCACGGGCACTTCGTAATCATGGCGCGAGACGATGTTCTGCCGCCGCAGCGCGCCGCCCTGGCCCGGGCCGTCGACCAGCAGCACCGAAATGCCACGCTGCACCGCGCCGCGTCCGGTCATGAACCATAACTCATCCTTGAATGAGTCAAGGCCGCCAAAGGAAATCAGCACCGGTTGTTTGTCGCCGCCGCCATTGCCTGCCCGGTAGGCCGGGGATTTGATGAAATACGCCGGCAGCGTCTTGCCGTTCTCGTAGGGAATCTCCACCACCTCGCCGGGCGGATTGAGGCGCTTCAGCCATTTCTGGCTGGCCGCTTCGCAACGCGTAAAGGTCGGCAGCCGGCGCGGGTCATCGGAGGGCAGCCAGAACTCTGCCGAACGAAAATAATCGGCGGCGCGCAACCAACAGTTCATCGCCGTGCGGATGTTGCCGGCCTTCTCCGCCTCATCGCCGCGTTTATCGTTGCGATTAGCAACGATCATCCATTCATTGTGCCAGCTGTCGAGGTCGCCGGGAATCATCCGGCTCGCCGCTTGGAAGCATTCGCTTACCGCACCGCCACCCTCCTGCGTTTCGCCCAGACCGCGGCGAAACTGGTAAGACATGAAAAAATGATCCGGCCAATGATGCCAGCCAAAGGGTTGGTAGTTGGGCGGGGTACCGGCGGCAATGGGTGCGTTCATGGTTTGGGTCTTTTTAAGAATATAAAAAATTATTTGTCATTGCGAGCGCAGCGAAGCAATCTCGTCGCTATTGCGGCATTTCGCACCACGCCCCGAGATTGCGTCGTCGCTTCGCTCCTCGCAATGACAAACATATTGGCGTCATTGCGAGCGCAGCGAAGCAATCTCGTCGCTATTGTTGCACTTCGCACGCTGACCCGAGATTACGTCGTCGCTACGCTCCCCGCAATGACCGTTTTATTCAATAAAATAGTGCTGTCATTGCGAGCTAGTTCTGTCATTGCGAGCGCAGCGAAGCAATCTCGTCGCTATTGTTGCACTTCGCACCACGCCCCGAGATTGCGTCGTCGCTTCGCTCCTCGCAATGACCGTTTTATTCAATGAAATAGTGCTGTCATTGCGCGCTAGTTCTGTCATTGCGAGCGCAGCGAAGCAATCTCGTCGCTATTGCGACACTTCGCACCATGCCCGGAGATTGCTTCGTCGCTACGCTCCTCGCAATGACAAAAATATTGGCGTCATTGCGAATGCAAACGAAGCAATCTGGTCGCTATTGCGGCACTTCGCACCATGCCCCGAGATTGCTTCGTCGCTACGCTCCTCGCAATGACAAAAATATCGGAGTCATTGCGAGCGCAGCGAAGCAATCTCGTCGCCAATCAGATCTCGTCATAAAGATCCCGCCATTCCGGGTTTGCGGCATTCACTAAAGCAATCTTCTTCTCCCGCGACCCGGCTTTTATCTGTTTCTCGCGAGTGATGGCCGAATACGCATCGGAAGTCGTTTCAAAATAGACCAGTTTGTGCAGATTGTAGCGTCGGGAAAACCCGGGAACCAAATCTTCCCTGTGTTCAAAGGCCCTGCGCTTAAGATCATTCGTAACACCCGTGTACAGAACACCGTCACGTTTATTGGTCATGATGTAGATAGCAAAGAGCTTGTCCATGCATGTTTTTCACGAGATTGCTTCGTCGCTTCGCTCCTCGCAATGACCGTTAATGACCGTTTTATTCAATAAAATAGTGCTGTCATTGCGCGCTAGTTCTGTCATTGCGAGTTAGCTCTGTCATTGCGAGTTAGTTCTGTGATTGCGAGCTAGCTCTGTCATTGCGAGCGCAGCGAAGCAATCTCGTCGCCAATTGGCTTACTGCGGCGTGAAGCCGAGGTCTTTTACCAGCTTGCCGTATTTGGCATGATCGCTCTTGATCATGTCAACAAAATACTCCGGCGACTCATAGACCATCATCAGGCCGGCGGCGGCAAGCTTCTCGACGACATCGGGCTGCTTCATGGCGCGATTGATCTCATCATTGAGCCGGATAACGATATCGCGGGGCGTGCCCGCCGGCGCGACAAAGCCAAACCAGCCGCCCGACTCGTAACCGGGCACCGCCTCTGCTGCCGACGGCGCGTCGGGCCACTGCGGCGCGCGCGTCTTGCTCGTGACCGCCAACAGATTAATGCGCCCGGACTTTATGTGCGGCGTGAGGCCGGTGATACCGTCCACCCCGGCCTGAACCTGCCCGCCGATCAGGTCGGTGGCGATCTGCGCCGAGCCTTTGTAGGGAATATGGTTGAATGAAAATCCCCCCATCATCCGCAGGTGTTCAAAGATGAGGTGCGGAAAGCCGCCCTCGCCATTGGTAGCGACCGTCAGCTTGCCCGGGTTGGCCTTGGCCCAGCTGATCATTTCCGGCAGCGTCTTGAATGGCGCGCCCTGGTTTCCGACCACAGCGAGGTAATTGGTGGTGGAAACCGCAATCGGCGAAAAATCCTTGAGCGCATCGTAAGGAATGCTCTTGCTGGTGTGCGGCAGCACCACCAGGTTGCCGCCCTGCCCCGCCCCTATGGTGTAGCCATCGGGCGCGGCCTTGGCCACCAGATCAAGACCGAGCATGCCGCTCGCGCCGGGACGGTTCTCCACTATCACCGCTTGCCCCAGCCGCTCGGAAAGTCGCGGCGAGATAAGGCGCGCCATGATGTCCATGGTGTTGCCCGGCGGGAAGGGAATAATCAATTTCACCGGCTTGACCGGCCAGGACTGCGCCTGCGCGCCGATGCTGACAACGAACGCGGCCGCAACTGCGGCAAAAATCATGACAGATTTTATTTTCATGTCGGATCCTCTCCTCTATTGACGTTCAAAAATTGACGTTCAAAATGCCGGTCAAAATCATTTCGCCGGAATAACCGGGAGTAACACGCAGGCCTGATGTTTGGGTCCGGTGTGCAGCGTCACCTTGCCGCCGAATATCGCCGGTGGCCGGTCCGTGTCGTCATCGTGAATGAACGGGCCGCAACCTTTCATCGGATTCTTCATGTTGGACAGCACTGCGACCTCACCGTCGTATTCGTAATCCTTGCCGCGGATGGAGAGGGCGATACGGTAGCCTTTGGGGACGACAATGCAGGTGGGCCATATTTCGACATCCAGCTCCACCACCTCGCCCGGAACAAGCAACTGTTTCTCGTCGTGGGTGTGGTAGGGACGGTAGGGCAGCGTGCGCTTGGCGTCGAGTTTGCGGTGCGAGGCGCGCAACCAGCCCTGCGCAATGGGGGTATGCGGATCGAGCGCACCCTGGAATACCAGCTCTTTTCCGGCCGGATCGAACACGCGCAGCACGGCAAAAATATCAGCATCGACGGTGGCGGAAGAAATGAACAACTTCAGCGCGATCGGGCCGGTTATTTCGGTCGCATGCTCCAACGCCTGCGTCGAAAAGGTCGCGCCATCGCCCATGGCATCGTAAGCAAGGCTTGCATCGGCCGCCGTCGGCCGGTCGGACAGGCCCATACTCGCAGGGTCGAGGTAAAAGTGCGTCCAGCGGGTGCGCGCGATCGGCCATTCGTTTTCGAAACGTTCGACAAATTTCTCACCCGGGTGGCGCACCTGCAACTGCACCGCCTGCCGCTTTTCCCAGCCGTTATCCGCGCCCTTCAAAAAATGATCGAAAAACTGCTTTTGCAGACCGACGCCATAATCGGTGTAAAACGGCGCCCAGTGCGAGCCGCCGTGCATTTCAAGCCATTTTTGTTTCGATGCCGCACCAACGTAGCCCTCGGTGTTGCCGCGCGGATGCAGTCCCTGCCCACCCCAGTTGCCCGCCGACAACAGCGGCACCTTGACGCGTGACAAATCGGCGCTGCGCTCACGGTACCAGTCGCTATCGGTTTGGCGCTCGAGCACCGCCAGCCACATGTCTTCGCGGTTCTTCACCAAATCAGCCTCGGACAGTGTTTCCGGGCCGCAGGCGAGTTCGCCGGTCACCGGATGCTTTTTGCCACGCTCGCCCACGCCATGCTGTACCGTCTTGACCTGCATCTCCTGCCAGTTCTTGCGAAAGGTGCAGGCGATGCCCCCGTGGCGGTGCGACTCACGGTAGGCGTCGTTCCAGCCCTCCCAAGCGCAAATGGCGGCAAGATGCGGCGGTTGTGAAGCTGCCGCACGCCACTGATTGCTGGCGTAATAAGAAATGCCGTTGAGGCCGACTTTGCCGCTGCACCAGGGCTGTACCGCGGCCCACTCTATGCAATCGTGAAAATCGCGCGTTTCACGCTTGTTGTTGTGCGCGAGATATCCGGGCGAGCGCCCCGCACCGCGCGAATCAACGCGTATGCAAACGTAGCCGTCGCACACCCACTTTTCCGGATCGACAACCTCCCAGTTCTGGTATTGGTTGGTCGATCCGGCCAGCGCATCCGGATTCTCTTTCGCCATGATGTCCCAGGCCGTCTTGTAGCCCTCCTGGAAGGACAGGCCCTTGCCATAGGGGCCGTAACTCATCAGCGCCGGATAGCGGCCCTCTGCCACGGGCCGGAATATGTCGGCGCGCAACACCAAGCCGTCGTCCATGCTGATTGGCACATCCCATTCAATGCGCATGCCGTCACGGATTTCTGATTTGAAAGCGCTCATTTTTATTTTTCCTGTTTTTGCAACAACGAATCAAGGTCGATGGACATGCCCATGGCGAGCTAACCCGGGTGATTGGGATGAAGCTTGTCGCCAGGGCCTCCCACAGTGTTATCGGGAATGAACTCGGCGCGCATGCCGCCGGTCTGCGGGATGCGCATCTGCCTGCCCCAGATATCGGGCTTTACCATCATGCGAAAGCTCTGCTCGCGCACGCCCGTTTGCACCACGGGATACGCCACAGGTAACGCCAGGCTCAGCTTGGGTTGCGCCAAGGGATTGCCCAGCGGATAAGGCCCCTGCACCGGGGCCGCCCAACTGGGCGCCCATTTCTCGCCCGCCGCCGCAGCCGCGAGTGGATGGGCGACAAAGACGGCAAGCACCAATGCGGACAAAGCCGATCGCCAAACAGAACAGCTCGGAATCATAGCCCCCCCCCCCTTTTTTACGCGCCGCAAGATGCCGCGCTTATGAACAAGCCGCTGTGACCGCGCTTTTTCCATCTTTTTCCATCATACCTGCAGTGTCGCGCACACAGACTGCCACAGAATCAGGCGGACGGTCCTGCCGTCATCACAGCCTGGACAGGGCGAAGGGGCTGGTGCGGCTTATCCGAAACAATACTACCGTCGACCAGTTCGATGATACGGTCGCAACGTTGCGCGAGGCGCGGGTCGTGCGTCACGATCAGAAACGTCGTGCCACTGTCGCGGTTGACCTTGCGCAGTGTGTCGAACACACCATCCGCAGTTTTGGTGTCGAGGTTGCCAGTCGGCTCGTCCGCGAGCACCAGCGCCGGATTCATCGCCAGGGCGCGCGCCACCGCCACGCGCTGCTGCTGGCCGCCGGAGATGTTGTTGGCAAGATGGTCGCGCCAGGGGGTGAGGCCCACCTTGTCGAGCAAGGACGCGGCGGTGGCGCGCATATCCTCATCGACGCGGCCGCGCGCCGCAAGCAGGGGCATCATGACGTTCTCGAGCGCGGTAAATGCCGGCAACAAGTGGTGGTATTGAAAGACAAAGCCGATGGCGCGTCCGCGCAAGCGCGTGAGCGGCCCGTCGGCAAGTGCGCCGGTGTCCTCTCCGAGCAGGTGCAGCGACCCCGATGTCGGATGATCGAGCAGCCCTATCAGGTTGAGCAAGGTGCTTTTCCCACCACCGGAAGGACCGATCAGCGCGGCGAACTCGCCCGGACGCAGCACCAGATCAATGCCATGCAGCACTTCAGTCTCGACCGCGGTGCCCACGCCGTAAGACTTTCGCACACCGTGCAGCCTCAGCGTGTCGGGCGCGGCAATCGGGCCCTCCCGCTCAAGCTGATCCGCCTCAGCCACGAATGGCCACCGCGGGGTCCAGACGCGCGGCCTGGCGCGCCGGCACCACCGCCGACAAAATACCCACCAGCATTGCGCCCACCGTGGCCGCCACAAACAGCGCGGGCTGGATTTCAATGATGAACAGCTGCGTGCCATCCGGGTTGCGCGCCACGCCCTGCCAAACCGTCACGAACAAAAAGGCCAAGGCCGAACCCAGCAAAGAGCCTGCGGTTCCCATGACGCCGCCTTGCAACAGGAAGAGGCGCAATATCTGCCCGCGCGAGGTCCCCATGGCGCGCAGGATGCCGATTTCCTTGGATTTTTGCACCACCGACACCACCAGCACACTGGCTATGCCCAGGGCGGCGGTCAGACCGACAAAAAACCGTATGACCGTGTTGGACAGGGACTGGGCGGCGATGGCGGTAAAAAACTGCGCATTGGTTTTTATCCAGCTGTCAGCCTGCAAGCCGGTTTCGGCATAAATGCCCTGGGCAATGACCTCGGCCGCGAATGGGTCGCGAATTTTAATCTCCAGACTGGAGACCCCGCCCACCAGGTTAAGCAGGCTTTGCGCCGTACGCAAGCCAACAAATACGTTGCGGCCGTTCACCGCCTTGTTGCCAAAATCAAAAATTCCTGTGACACGCAGCGTTTCCAGCGCGCCCGTCGCCGTGGATACACGCAACTTGTCGCCCAGCCCGGCGCCAAGGTCCCTGGCCAGCTCCGTTCCGATGAGTATGTCGGTGCTGGTCAATGCGACCGTGCCCTCGACAATTTTCTCCTCCAGCGCGATCACCACCAGGTAAGTTTGCGTTTCGATGCCGGTCAGGGTTATGGCCTTGTTGGCGTCGCCGCGCAGCGCGAAGCCCGGCCCGGAGACCACCGGCGTCACGGCAACCACCTCGGGCAGTCGCTCAATCTGGGTGCGTATCGTCTGCCACTGGTCGATTGAGCGCAAGCGCTGGGAACGCGGTTGCACATTCACTGCGCCCCCCTCCTCACGCAGCACCCGCGCCACCTGTTCGGGTGGCAGCACCACGATGGGGGCCTGTGAGTTCAGGGTGCGCCGGATGATATTGGACTGCAAGCCGGAGAGCAAAGCCGACATGAACACGATCACCGCAACGCCCAGTGCCACGCCGGCGATGATCAGCAGGGTCTGCGACAGGCCTTCGCGCATAAAGCGAAATGCAACCACCCATTCGAACGGCAGCAGGCGGTTCATCGCGGACAAAATGCTTAAGGCTTGGCGGCGGCAGCCGCAGCGACATTGGCCGCGGTGGCGCGGACACGATCACCCGCTTGCACCCGCATGTTGGTGGCTGGAACCAGCAGTTCCCCCGCCTTGATGCCCTCGAGAATTTCGGTGTAGCCGTCGCCACGCACACCAAGCCTGACCGTGACGCGCAGCGCCCGTCCATCGCGCACCGCAAGCACCCATGGCTGCTTGCCCGCGGCGTCACGCACCCCCTCGCTGGGAACGGCCAGTGCCGCGGGGCGGCGAGCCACCTCGATATCGACCGACACGGTCATGTCCTGGCGCAGGTATTGGGGTGGATGGGGCGCGCGGAGCTTCACCTCGACCGAGCCGCGCGCGGCATCGACGCCGGGGTTGATGTAGACCAGTTCCGCGGCGAATCGCTCTGCGGCAAAGGCATCGGCGGATGCAAACGCCTTCTGCCCGAGCGCAAGCTGCGCCAGGTGCCGCTCATCCATCTGCACAACGATTTGTGTTTCCCCCGCTGGCGCAAGCGCCATCAACTCCCTGCCCGCCTGGACCGTGTTGCCAGGCTCGACGTTGCGCGCAATCAAGATGCCATCAACCGGGGCGTGAATCACCATTTGGTCGAGCTTGGCTTGTGCGACTCGCTGCGTCGCACGGGCCTGATCAAGCGCGCTCTGCGCCACAGCGTAGTCGCTGCCGCGCGGCGCATTGGACTGCGCCTGGAGTTGCGCGGCACGCAACTGGCTCTCCGCCACATCAAGCGCGCGCCGCGCGTCATCGAGCTGCGCCTGGCCGATGAAGCCGCGCGACTGCAGGGTCTTGTTTCTATCGAATGACTGGCGCGCCTGCAAGGCATTGGCTTGCGCCTGAACGAGGCTTTGCTCCGATGCGGGCAAAGCGACTTCGCGCAACTGCATCAACCGGGCCTCGGCCTGCGCCACACCGGCGCGCGCTTGCAACACCGCCGCACGCTCATCCTCATCGGCCAGTTCGATCAGCACCTCGCCACGACGCACGACCTGGCCTTCCTTTACCGGGATGCGCACCACCCTTTCGGTGAACGCCGCACCGATGGACACACGCTGCGGACTTACAACACGCCCGCTCGCCACGACCGTTTGCAGCAGATCCTTGCGCACCACCTCCACGGTCTGCACCGGCTTGCCCAATATCAGGTTGCGCGCGACGTAGGCAATACCAGCGGCGGCCAGCAGCGCCGCAATGGCCCAGATGATGATGCGGCGCGGGGACGCGGACGGTGTTGCGACTGTGTTCATGGTGTCGATTCGTTCCGGACGAAGGTGTTGCTGCGGTGCTGGCCCGCGCATTTTCCGCTATTGTGGCGCACCTGGCCGGCGGCGGCTTGACATGGGTCAAGTACGCCGCCACCCGGACCCGCCCTGCCGGCGTTCCGCCTTGCTGCAGTCAGTTGCCGGCGGCGGCCGCGGACAAGGCCCCGCGCACCCAGCGCGCAAGGGCGGACGCGTCCATGGCGCCGGATTGGCGCGCGATTTCGCGACCCTGGCTGAACATCACCATGGTCGGGATGGAGCGGATGTTGTAGCGCGCCGCGATGGCCTGTTCGTTTTCGGTGTTGAGCTTGGCCAGCCGCACCTGCGGCTCGAGTTCAGCCGCGGCACGCTCGAACTGCGGCGCCATCGCGCGGCACGGTCCGCACCAGGGCGCCCAAAAATCCACCACCACCGGAATGCCGCTGGCACCGGTGTGCTTGCCAAAACTCGCCGCATCCAGTTCAACCGGATGCCCGACGAACAAGGCCTGCTTGCAATGGCCGCAGCGCGCGCCCTCGCCCAGCCGCTCGCGCAGTACGCGGTTGGTGCCATGGCAGTGCGGACAGACGATGTGTACGGGATTGCTCATGCGTTTCATGATGGGGACGATGGCGGGCGTTTGCAAGGGCGTCCGCCCACCACTACCCGGAAACGCCCGCCTGGCGGACCTTTCCAGCCGGTATGTGCGGGGTCATTGCGAGCGCAGCGAAGCAATCTCGTGGCAGCGCGTCCGATGCCTCAAGCACGACAAGATTGCTTCGCTGCGCTCGCAATGACGCAAAAAAAAGGGCCCCGGTCAGCCGGGGCCCTGCAGGTCTCGCACTGACGCGGGCCGTATCAGGCCCTGGTCTTGCCCTGGTTGAGCGTCGCCAACACCCGATCCGGCGTGAATGGCAGGTGCGTCAGGCGCTTGCCGGTCAGGCGGAACACGGCGTTGGACACCGCCGCGCCGATGAACGGGTTGCCGATTTCACCCAGGCCGGTGGGCCGTGTATCGACATCGACAAACTTCACGTTCATCTCTTCGGGCAGGTCGGCCATGCGCATGACGTTGTAGTCATGGAAGTTCGACTGCTGTACGGCGCCATTTTTCATGGTGACGCGCTCGTGCAGTGTGCCCGACAGGCCGTAGATAATGGCGCTCTCAACGTTGTGCCGCGCCTGCTCCGGTTGCACGATGAGGCCACCGTCGACCGCAATCCACACTTTGTGAACCTTGATCTTGCCGCTCTTTTTGTTGAGCGAAAGTTCTACGGCACCCGCGGCAAGCGAACCCGAACGTTCGGAAATGGAAATGCCTATGGCGTGCCCCGCCGGCAGCTTGGCCTTGAGGTCGACCATTTTCGCCAGCTCCTCGAACACCTTGCGCGTCTTGGGCAGGGCGGCCATGCGATCCATGCGAAACTCGATGGGGTCCATTTTCTGGTCAACCGCCATCTGGTCCACCAGGCTCTCGATGGCGAAGGTGTTGAACACGTGTCCCACCGCACGCCAGTGCTTGACCTTGATGCCGTGGGAGACACCGCGCCGCTCGATCAACTGGTTGGGAACGCCGTAATACGGGATCTTGATGCCGGTGATGAGCAAGAACTCTCCCTCGCCCACCACGCTGTGCTTCCAACCGGTGACCTTGCCGCCGGCATCGGTCGCCGCTTCGAGGCGCTGGAAAGACTGCGGACGAAACATGCCCTGCGCAAGGTCTTCTTCGCGCGTCCAGATCAGCTTCACCGGTTTTTTGATTTCCTTGGCGATCAGCGCGCACTCGGCGGCGTAGTCTCCCAGCGTGCGCCGGCCAAAACCGCCGCCCATATAGCACTGGTTGAACGTCACCTGCTCGTATTTGATGCCCAGCACCTTGGCCACAGCCTTGACCGAATCATCGGGAGACTGGCTGCCCTCCCATACTTCGACCCTGTCCCCGGCCTCGTTGATTCGCACCACGGCGTTGAGCGGTTCCATTTGCGCGTGGTAGCCGTAGTCGCTGCGAAACTCCGCCTTGTAGGTCTTGGTCGCCCCGGCAAAAGCGGCGTTCACATCACCCTTGACCTCAAGCTTGGCCACTTGTGCCGCAGGGTCGTTCTGCACCTTGAGGTAATCGTCCATGGCGCTGGCCGAATCAAAGCCGTCGGCTTTGGCCTTCTTCCACGTGGCCTTGAGCGCCTGCCGCGCCGCCTTGGCGTGCGAGAACGTGTCGGCCACCACGGCAAGGCCGTTGGGCAGCTTGACGATGGCGATCACGCCCTTCATGCGCTTCACTTCGGCGTCGTTCCAAGACTCAGGGGCGGCGGAGGTGGTGGCCCCATCCTGCTCCCATACCTTGCCCGGCGCGTTGTGCGCCGGTGAATGCAGGCTAGACGCGTAGACCATGCCCGGCAGCTTCACATCCATGGCGTATTGCGCCGTGCCATTGACCTTGGCCGGCAAGTCGCGACGCGCAACCTGTTTGCCAATCAGCCTGAAGTCCTTGCGCGCCTTGAGCTCCTTCGGATCGATCGCGGGCAACACATCGGGAATGGAGCCGAAAGACGCGATCTCGCCATAGCTCAGGCGCTGGCTGTTAGCCGGGTTGACGACAAAACCCGGCTCGGTTACGAGGCCCGCCGCATCAACACCCCATTTTTGTGCGGCATTGGCGATCAGCACTTTGCGCACCTGGGCGCCTGCGGTGCGCAGCGGCATAAAGTAGAGTTGGGTGGCGCGACTGCCGACGATCCACATCAGCTTTTCCTTGCCGACAGGATTGACATAACCGTATTTTTCCACTTCGGGCGGCGCCCATTCTATTTTTACCTTGGACCAGTCGGCGTCCATTTCTTCTGCCAGGATCAGCGGCAGCGAGGTCATCGAGCCCTGGCCCATTTCGGCGCCGGCGGTGAGGATGGTCACGGTACCGTCAGCGGCGATGCGCACCCAGGGCGTGACAAAACCGTTGGCCATGGCTGCGGCCTGCGCCTCGGACATCAGCTTGATGCTGTCGGTGCCCACGGCGGCACAAAACGCCATGCCGCCCATGCCCTTGAGGAAGCTGCGGCGGGAAATTCCGGTGTTCTTGTCGATGAAAGTTGTCATGATCAGACCTCCTTCGCGGCTTGTTCGATCGCCGCAATGATGCGGTGATAGGTGCCGCAGCGGCAGATGTTGCCGTTCATGTGCTGCACGATTTGCGCACGCGTGGGCTTTTTGTTCTTGGACAGCAACTCGGCCGCCTTCATGATCTGGCCCGATTGGCAGTAACCGCACTGCGGCACCGCCTGCTCAACCCAGGCCTTTTGCAGCGGGTGCGAGGAATCGGGCGACAAGCCCTCTATGGTGGTGACTTTCTTGCCGGCCACCGAGGCGAGCGGCGTCACGCAGGAGCGCACCGCCTTGCCCTCGACGTGCACAGTACAGGCGCCGCACAAACTCGCGCCGCAGCCATATTTGGTACCGGTGAGCCCGGCCTCGTCGCGCAAGGCCCACAACAGCATGGATTGCGAGTCGCCGTCGACCGTGACCGGCTTCCCATTAAGGGTAAATGACGCCATGGCTTTGATCCTCCTCAAGATGGTGTTACGTGTCGAATTCAAGCCCAATGCTCCAGGCTGGGACCTGCGCGTTCCCGGCGACGACTGGCTTTAAATCGCCTTGTTTTTTGCCGACGCTGCGAGTCAGATCCTACTACTCCACGCTAATACAGGCTACAGGATTGAATGGGCAACAAGCAGGTGCATCGATCGTGCAAGTCGAGACATTCGAATAGACGCGCCGACATGCTGAAAACACCGCAAAACCGCCCGAAAACCGCGCCAGACGGCTGTTTTCAGGCATTTAGGGGGCGAAACGGCCACGCCCGCAAGATTTAGTTAGGCTTGTGCGCCCAAAAAGCGCAAAATGTCGGGCGATTGAAACGATTACCTTGATTATCCACGGAGACCCAGATGCAACACGCCGCCATGTTGTCCACCCGCCGCGCCAAACAAAAACACGCCAAGGCGCTTGCCAAGCAAGCACGCGAGGAAAAGAAACAGGGGAATGCGACCCGCGCTGCCGCCCCGGCCAAACGCGCCGCCGCCTGAGCAAAAGCTCGCGCTTCGCGTGACGGCCTGATAGCCGACTCGCCCTAAGTCTAAGTAAAAAATAAAAAGGCCGGATCAGACGCTAGCGTGTCTGATCCGGCCTTTTTGCTTGGTCATTGCGAGGAGCGCAGCGACGAAGCAATCGCGTCGCGCGGCGCGCGATCCTCGATATGGCAACGAGATTGCTTCGCTGCGCTCGCAATGACGGCGCGTATTATTTTAATTGCAGTAACACTTAGCAGTAAGCACTTAGCAGTACGCAGTAAGCAGTACGCAGTAAGCAGTAAGCAGTAACACGTGCAGCAACACTTGCAGCAACAGCGGCAGTAACAGCGCAAAATGGCCGTCTGGCGCGGGTTTTCAGGCAGTTGTGACGCCCGCGCCAGAGTAATTGGGATTCCCTTAAAACGTGCTTTTGACCGCACGCTCTTGGGCACGCAAGCTTGACACCACGCAATCGGGCAGCAATATGACTAACAGAATGGCAGGCCGCATCGCGCTCATCACCGGCGGCGGCGGCGGCATTGGCGGCGCGGCGGCGGAGCTCTTTTGCGCCCACGGCGGCAAAGTCCTCATCACCGACCGTGACGGGGCGGCGCTGTCACGCATGGCGGAGGCAATACGCCAGCGCGTCCCCGGCGCGGTGGTATCGACCTGCATCGCCGATGTCACCAATCCGGCCGACGCGACGCGCGCCACGGCGCAGGCCGTGACCGAGTTCGGCGCCCTCAACGTCCTGGTCAACAACGCGGCAATACGCTACCTCAGCAGCATTGCCCAGGCCGACACGGAAAAATGGGACGAACTGCTCAAGGTCAATCTGCTCGGCGCGGTGAACCTGTGCAAAGCCGCGTTACCGGAGTTACGCAAACACGCCGGCGCCAGCGTGGTGAATGTGGCCTCGGCCTATGGCGTGGTCGGGCGCAAGAATTTCGGCGCCTACGACGCCTCCAAAGCGGCGTTGATTTCCTTCACCCGCACCCTCGCCTTTGAAGAAGCGGAGCATGGCGTGCGCGTCAACGCCGTGTGCCCCGGCGGCACACTCACGCCCTTCACCATAGGGCGCGGTGAAGCACGCGGTCGTAGCGAAAATGAACTGCGCGCAGAAAGCAAGGCCGATACCCTGCTCAAGCGCTGGGCTGAAGAAAAGGAAGTCGCCTACCCGGTCCTGTGGCTCGCCTCGACCGAGGCGTCCTTCATTACCGGCATTTCACTGATGGTGGACGGCGGCACCTCCATCATGTGAGGACGCCCCCTAAACCGGGCAGTCCAGCGCGCCCGCTTTAACCGCGTGCCGGACGCCCCCCGTATGCTGGCTGACAAAGGCCGTGGAGATCATACGGCGCACCTTCACCACGTCCTCATCGGGGCCGAGCAAAAACTCCGTGTTGCGCGCAGTCACCAGATCGCCCTGGGCCTTGGCCGCCCAGGCATCTTCTTCGTTGACCTTTTGCAGGCGCTGTACGGCCACTTCCTCGAAAGTTTTTTTCGCCGCGGCGCGTTCTGCCTCGTTACGCGCGCGAAAGCTCAGAAAGCGCACGATCATGCAATGCGTTTCATCGATGGGGAACTGCCACAGCCTCGCCGCATACGAGGGCATGTTCGGCGCGGGCGTGATCGGATTCGTCGTGATGCAAGGCAGTACGAAGCGCGCGCCTTTCACATCTTCGGTGAAATGGCCGTGACCGATAGGCCGTCCGTCCAGACCCACAGACACGCCGCGCACGCCATGCGAGCTGCGCACGATTTCGACGCGCCGGTCGGCAAGTGACACGCCGCCCTGACGCAGCGCATCGGACTGCGATTGCGAGGAAGTGTGCAGCGTCACCGCATGAAAGCCGTCGCTGCCATCGATAGCCAGCAGCCAGTTGGCCTCCCACACCGCGGTGGGGAGGCGAAAACAAATGAATTCATCCGGCTTACCCAGCTCCTCGGGCACCTCGGCGGCGAGCGGCGGCGGCGCAAACGCCTGCGCATCACCGATATAGGCCCAAATATAACCGCCCAGCTCCCCGGCCGGGTAGGCGCGCACGCCGACCATGTCGTGCACCTTGTTGCGTTCTTTCTCCCAGGGAATGAGCGTGCAACTGCCGCGTCCGTCAAAGCGCAGTCCGTGCAGCGCACACTGCAGCTCACCATCCAGCACGCGTCCCACCGACAGCTGGATGCTGCGATGCGGGCAGCGGTCGGTGACGACACAGGGCTTGCCTTGCGCGTCGCGCCAGGCGGCGAAATTTTCACCCAACACACGAAAGCCCACCGGCCGTTCACTGCCAAGTTCTTCGGACTGGAGCACCGGATACCAGTAGTTGCGCAAGCCTAGCGGCAGTCCGGCGGGAATACCTGGGGCGACCTCCGGAAACCTTGACATTGCGTTCATGTTGTTCGGCCGCGCCCCTAGTCCGCCTTGATGCCGAATTCCTGCACGATGCGGCCATAGCGCGCATGGTCGTCGCGCATTTCCGCGCCGAAGGCCTCGGCGCTGCCGCCGCGCACATCCATGCCCGCCTGGTTCATGCGCTCACGCACCTCGGGCATGGCGAGCAGCGCGTTGATTTCCTGGTTCATGCGCGCGATCACCGCCGCCGGCGTGCCGGTGGGTGCGAGCACGCCATACCATGCGTCGGTCTCCACCCCCTTGTAACCGAGCTCGGCCATGGTCGGAACGCCAGGCAATAGCGGCGTACGGCGCTTTTCGGTCACCGCCAGCACAGTGAGCTTGCCCGAGCGCAGGTGTTGCGCAATACCGCCCCCCATGGCGACAAACAGCACCTGCACCTGATCACCCAGCACCGCCGTCACCGAAGGCGCCACGCCCTTGAAAGGAATGTGCTGCATATCCACTCCGGCCGCCTTGCGAAACAACTCGCCGGCGATGTGCATGGGCGAACCGTTGCCCGCGCTGGCATAAGGCATGCCGGGCTTTTGCCTGAGCAGCGTCACCAGCTCGGCCACCGACTTCACGCCCAGCGTCGGACTGACGACCAGCATCATCGGCGTGGCCGCCGGCATGATCACCGGAACAAGATCCTTCATCACATCCACACCGCCGCCCGCGCCCTTGGTCAGCACATGCGGCGAAATGGCGATGGTATTGGGCGCGATCAGGAAGGTCAGGCCGTCGGGCGCGGATTTGGCCACGGCGTTGGCGCCGGCAAGCCCGCCCACGCCCGGTTTGTTGTCGACAACCAGCGACTGGCCGAGGCGTGCGGGCAATTTCTCTCCGAGGATGCGCGCGAACAAGTCGGGGCCGCCACCGGGGGGAAAGGGCACCACCAACGTGATCGGTTTGGCCGGCCAGGTTTGCGCCTGGGCCTGGGGGGCGGCAAATAGCAACGCGCCGGCAAGCGCGGCGAACAGGGCGGACAGGGTCGACAGGTTCGACGCTAAGGCACGCATGCGTCCTCGGCTAGGCTGCAAACGCAGCTGCGGTAAATGTGGTGTTGGTAAGTGCACGTATGGCTTTCTGGAAAGGGCTTCACTGCCGCTTTTTATTGGTTGGCGAAAACTATTTTTTGCCGAAGCATCTTAACTTCAGAGCACCGAAAGTCAAGGCATCGATGGCACACGGCACGACATCGGGACCTGCAGCCCAGCCTTGCCAAAAACGCCCGCAGCGACCTGAGCATCTGGAACGACAGCGCCAAGAAAACGGACGTGCCGGCAAAGCGGTGCAAATCAACCAAGGCATGACAGCCTCGAAAACCCGTTCAGTGCGATTTTCGAGCCCATTCTTGCCTGCCCGGCGCACAAAAAACTGGCGACCAGCCGCTATCGGCCTTGGCCGCAATTTAGCTTGCCAGTCCTGCGCCGCTGAGAACGGCGCGTGGCTACTTCCCGCGTGCTCTTTTTAATGCTGCCGCTGCGACGTTGGACATTCTCACCGCCTCGGCCGCGGCCTCCGACGCAACGGCCGCCGCTTCCGCGGCTTCGGCAGCAGCTTGCAATGAGGCCTCCTCAGCCTGATGTGACGCAGCCGCAGCGGCCGCTGCCGCGGCAGAGGCAGCCGCGCCGGCCGCATCGGCCGCGGCTTCCGCCGCCGCCTGCGCAGACTCGGCCGCCGCCTCCGCAGCTTCAACCACCGAATGAACCGCGGCTTCGCGCGCCGCAACGGCGGCGCGCGCAGCCGCCCTGGCCGAAGCCTCGGCGGAGGCGGCGGCGCGCTTGGCTGCGTCCATGGCCTTATGCGTTAGCCCCTTCAGCGCGCCAAGGGCCACCGTATAACGCGTGTTGACAATGACGTAGCCCTGTCTCAGGCCGATAATCTCAGTCTCAATGCTGCGCATGCGCTCGTAGAGTTTATCTATTTCTGCAGTCGTTCTACCTGCTCCTTCAATCGTTTTATCTGCGTCTCCAGCCATTTTATCTGCTCCTTCAGTCATGGCCTGCTCCAGGCACACGTGATCCGCTCGCGCGCAGACCAATAAATTAGCACTTGGAAGACCGGCAAGCGCATCAAACTCGCAAGGGCTGCGCCTGCTTTATGCCAAGAGAGTAAGCCCAAAGATCCAAGGCGGCGTCGGCACTCGATTCAGCGGCCACCACGGCAGACTCCGCCGCGACCACCACCGCTGCCATTCCCGATTCACGCGCAGCGCTGCGGGTTGCCGTGGCTGCCAACAACGTACGCTTCGTCATGGCGACGAGGCTCTCGCTGTTGGACGATAAGTAGTAGGTCATTTCAGACAACAATCGCTCTATTGCAGCGTATTGTGCGCTGACCTTCGCCTGAGTATCGCGCAGCCTGCTGAGTTCACTTGTGATCGCCAGCAACGCCGCATGCAGCTTGGCTTCTTCTTCATTCACGGAACTGCGATCCATGGCGCACCTCCATTACTGTGCCAATCTCACCTCGAAAAAAAATCTAGTTATATCTTAATGAAACTTAACAATCATACCATCCGTGTGGCAAGGCTTTGCAACTATTTGACCGCCCTAGGTGACCACCCTTTGTGACCGACCTAGGTGACCGCCCCATGTCACCGCCCCATGTGACCGCCCCATGTGACCGCCCTATGTGACCGCCCCATGCGGGCACCGAAGCGGGCGATCGGCAAAGAAGCGCGCTGCGCTTTTTCCATCCACTCCCTCGCCGGTGCCGTCAACCCCCTTCGCCCCCCCCCGAGGGCATTGCCCGTGGTATCGTCATTGCCTGATGAAGTGCGTCACCTTCATCAAGCCCGCCGCCCCATACCCGGTTCGGCAAAGCCCCAAGGAAAAGAATGCTACGCGCGCTTGCACTATTCACACTTCTCGCCATCGCCGGCGCACACCGCTACTGCGTGCGCACGACGATTCTTGGCTCGCCCAGCCACACAATCGCCGCACGTTGAATTCGCACACCAGCTGGAAATGCCCGCCTGGCGGGGGTTTTCAGCCGGTATGCCGGAAAAACACAAAATCAGGACAGCATGCAAGCAATCGGACAATTCCAGATCAACCGCCTCGCCGACATCGCCTCGGTGCGCCTGCCCTCGATGCGCGGTTTTCCCTTGCTGACGCGGGAAATCCTTAGCGCGCACGCGCGCAGTATGGGACCGCGCTTCATAGACCCCGAAACGCTGGACCTGTTTATCAGCTTCCATACCTATGTGCTGCGCATCAAGGGCCGCGTCATCCTGGTGGACGCCTGCATCGGCGACCACAAGCACCGTCCGAACCGCCCCGACTGGCACATGCGTCAGAGCGATTTCCTGCAACGACTGGCCGGACTGGGCGTGCAGCCCGGGGACGTCGACGCCGTGATGTGCAGCCACCTGCATGCCGACCATGTCGGCTGGAACACACGGCTCGTCAACGGCCAATGGGTGCCGACCTTCCCGAAGGCGCGCTACATCATGGCCGAGGTCGAGTACAAGCACTGGCTGGCGCGCTTTGAACGCGAAGGCGCGTCGCTCAACCACGGCTCTTTCGCCGACAGCGTGCTGCCGGTGGTGCAAAACGGACAAGCCGACATGGTCGGCATGTCGCAGCAGATAGAGCACGGGATACGGCTTGAACCGGCGGCCGGCCACACCCCTGGCACGGTCTTAATCCATATCGAGGATGGCGCCGACCACGGCGTGCTCACCGGCGATATCATTCACCACCCGATACAACTCGCCTTCCCCGACATGCCCACCCAATATTGCGAGGACCCCGCGCTCGCAGCAAAGGTGCGCGTGGCCATGTGTGAGCGCTATGCAAACACCGGCAGCCGGCTGCTGACGGCGCATTTCCCCGCCCCCTCCGCCGGCCGCATCCTGCGCGAGGGCAAACACTTTGGCTTTGCCTTTGACACCGAATGACCCGGCACCAACCAGACAGGATAAAACCATGACCCGCACCAGCAATAAGCCCCTCATTTCCCGCGCCATCGCACTGAGCCTGTTACTCGTCTTCGCTCCGTTGGCGCCGGCCCAGACCGCGGCCGACTACCCGAACAAACCCATTCGCATGGTCGTGCCCTTTTCCGCCGGCGGCGCCACGGACGTGATGGCGCGCCTGATCGGGCAAAAGCTCACCGAAACCTGGGGACAGCAGGTCATTGTCGAGAATCGCATCGGCGCCGGCGGCAATATCGGCATGGATGCCGTTTCCAAGGCACCCGCGGACGGCTACACCATCGTATTGATGAACAACGCCGCCGCGACCAATGCGGCGATGAACGCAAAATTGCCCTTTGACGTCACGCGGGATTTCGCCGCCATTGGTCTGGTCGCCTCAACGCCGATGATGCTCATCGCAGCGCCCGCAGTAAAAGCCACCAACCTGCCGGAGCTCACGGCGTATCTGCGCGCCAACCCGGGCCGGTATTCCTACGCTTCCTGCGGCCTGGGCGGGCCACAACACTTCGCCACCGAACTCTACAAATCGCAAACCGGTGTATTCATCGTCCACGCCCCCTACCGCGGCTGCGCACAGGCGACTGCCGACGTGGTCGGCGGCCAGATTGAACTGGCGATGGTCAGCGCCAACGTCGCCATCCCGCATGTCAAGACCGGCAAGCTAAAGGCCATCGCCCTCAGCGCAAAAAGCCGCACGCCCGCCGCGCCGGAAACACCCACTTTCCGCGAATCAGGCATAGCGGGGCTCAAGGACTACGCCGTGGACGTCTGGTACGGCGTGATGGCACCGGCGGGCACACCGCGCGACATCGTCGCCAAACTCAGCACCGAAGTGCGGCGCATACTCGACGCACCCGACATGAAACAAAAAATGGCCGCCGCCGGCATCGATGCGCTCAACGGCGACGGCAATGAGCTGATGTCCTTACTGCAAGCGGACATCGAAACCTTCCGCAAGGTGGTGAAGTTTGCCGGCATAAAGCTGGAGTAAGGCCACTGACCTCCGGCTAAAATTTCGCTCAGCTTATCGCGCCATGCGCCGATATCCCTGCTAAGACGCCACGGCATTCCTGCCGCAGCGCCGTTTGCGCGGGGTGGCGGCAATGAAAACCTGGTGTATCAAGCTGATCGACAACCTGCTCTGCGCGCGCGAAGCCGAAGCGACGCACCCCGCCCTGCGCCGGCGCGACTGGAAGGGCCTTTTTGGCGCCATCGGCTAAGCGCGCATGCACACGCCGAGCAAATCCGGCGATATTTTTCTCAGCGAAGCGCGCGACAAGGACGCCACGGCCTGCCATGGCGACATTGCCGACCGCACGACCGCGACCGATACAAGCCAGAACCTTATTTATGCGCCGGACCCGGATAAATACCGCATCGTTCCGGAGAGGCTGATTTTTCCCTGCCGAGTAATACATAGTCAAAACCGCGCGCGCGCAACAAACTTCGGGCAGAATGCTTTTCCACCAAAGCGCCACGGCCTGCGATGCGGGCAAAGACGCGACTGAAATCGTGTTCCCAAGGAGAAGTCATGCACCGTATCACGCGGATTGTTGCCGCAATCATCAGCCTGTCCATCACGCACGTGGCGTTCGCGCAGACCTATCCTGCAAAACCGATACGCATCGTCGTACCCAACGGCGCCGGCGGGCCGACCGACATCGTTGCGCGCGTACTGGCACAAAAACTGTCCGAGTCCATGGGCCAGCCAGTGATTGTCGAGAACCGCCTGGGCGCGGGAGGCGTAGTCGGCACCGAGGGCGTGGCGCGCTCCCCCGCCGACGGCTACACCCTGCTATTTTCCGCCTCGGGTGCGATGGTCATCACGCCCCACCTGAACAGCAAACTGCCCTACGACTCATTCCGCGACTTCGCACCGGTGTCGCTGGGCGCCACCTCGCCGCTGATCCTGTTCACAGGGGCCAACTCACCGGTGCGTACCGTATCCGAACTGATCGCCCTGGCCAAGGCGCAGCCGGGCAAACTCAATTACGGCACCGCCGGCATAGGCACGCCGCCGCATCTGGCGGTGGAGCTGCTCAAAAGCGCCGCCGGTATCGATGTTGTCCATGTTCCCTATAAGGGTGCGCCCCAGGCCGAGATCGCCGTCATGACCGGCGAAATCAGCTTCATGTTCTCGCAACCGTCCATCGCCAACCAGGCGCGCGCCGGCAAGGCGCGCCTGCTTGGCACGACCTCGGCCAAACGCACCGCGCTCGCGCCCGAGGTGCCGACGCTGGCCGAGGCCGGCGTGCCCGGCTTTGAGGTCATCGCCTGGTACGGTCTGCTCGCCCCGGCAAAAACGCCGGAGGATATCGTGGCAAAGCTCAACAGCGAAATACAAAAGGCGCTGGCGCAAAAAGACGTCGCCGACCGCCTGCAATCGATGGGCTTCGAGCCGCCGGCACCGCACAGCGCCGCCGACTTTACCGCCTTCATGCGGCGCGAAAGCGACAAATGGCAAAAGGTGATCAAGGACGCGGGCATCAAAGGGGAATAATCCCCCGCGCGTCCTCAATCGACGCGCGCGCCGCTGTCCTTGACCAGTTTGCCGAACTTTTGCATGTCGGCGCGGATCGTATCGGCGTACTGCTCGGGCGTGCCACCGACCGGGTCGATGCCGATTTTGGCCAGTTGCTGGGCAATTTCCGGCGTGTTGAGCACCTTGACGATTTCGCTGTTGAGCTTGTCGATGATGGCGCGCGGCGTGCCGGCCGGCACCAAAAAACCGACGTCGATCTTGATGTCATAACCGGCCAGCCCGCCCTCGGCCACTGTCGGCACATCGGGCATGTTGCTGGTGCGCTTGGCACCGGCCACCGCCAGCAGACGCACTTTACCCGTCCCGACATGCGGCATTACCGAGGGAAGCGCGGCGATGACCGCCGCGATGTCGCCGGATATCACCGCCGGGATGGACTGCGCCACGCCTTTGTACGGAATGTGATTCATCGTCACGCCGGCCATCGAGGCGAACAACTGCATGCCCAGGTGATGCACACTGCCCACGCCGGTCGATCCGTAAGGCAGACCAGGATTCGCCTTGGCGTAATCGATGAGTTGCCTGACATTCTGGAAAGGCAGGCCGGCGTGGCCGACCAGGTAGACCGGCGTCGACACGGCCAGCGTCACCGGCGCGAAGTCCTTGATCGCATCGTAGGGCAGCTTCTGGTACAGCGTCGGGTTGATGCACAAGGGCCCGGTATCGCCGACCAGCACGGTGTAGCCGTCTGGCGCCGCCTTGGCGACGATGTCCGTGCCTATGATGCCGCCGGCGCCGGGCCGGTTGTCGACCACCACCGGCTGGCCGATGTTCTCGGCAAGCTTGCGGCCAATGACCCGCGCCAGCACATCCGGCCCGCCCGAAGCGCCATAGGGCACGACAAAGCGGATCGGACGCGAGGGATAGTCCTGGGCGGCGCAATCGGTGATGCCGGCGAACAACGCCGCGAACGACCAAAACAATGCCAGATGCCGTGATGCCATGTTCTTCTCCTTGCTGTAGTAATCAGGTACCGCGGGACGCGCCGCAGCCGCGTCCCCGGCGCGTTCTAGTAATGCTTCATCACATGCCGCGCTACCGTCATGCGCATCACCTCGGCCGGGCCTTCGGTGATGGTGTAGGCGCGCTGGTCGCGCCAAAAGCGCTCGATAGGCAGCTCCACCGTCAGGCCGATGCCACCGTGGATCTGCAGGCAGCGGTCGGCGGCGCGAAAGCCCATCTCCGTGGCGTACATCTTGGCCATGTAGGTTTCGTTGCGCACGTCCTCGCCCTGGTCGAACTTCCAGGCGGCGTGGCGCACCAGGTGACGCGCCGCCTGCAACTCGGTATAGGTGTCGGCCAGCATCCACTGCACGCTCTGGCGCGCGGCGAGCGGCTCACCAAAGGTGACGCGCTGCTTGGCGTATTGCACGCCCATCTCCAGACAGCGCTCGGCAACGCCGCAGGACCGCGCGCCGTGGCGCAGAATGCGTCCCTGGGTGATCCATTCCTGGGCCAGCTTGAAACCCTCACCCTCTTCGCCGATGCGGTTCTTGATCGGCACACGCGCATTGTCGAACACCACTTCACAGGGTGCCTCACCCATCATAGTCTGGTAGCGCGCCGTGACCTTCACGCCGGGCGTGTCCATGTCGACCAGAATGCACGAGATTCCCCCGCGCGAACCCTTGGACGGGTCGGTCACCGCCATCACTTGCGCGAAGTCGGCTTTTTCCGCGTCGGTAATGAAGCGCTTCACACCGTTGATGACGTAGTGATCGCCGTCACGCACCGCACGCGTGCGCATCCCCGCAGGATCGGACCCGGCATCGGGCTCGGTTTGGGCGATACAGGGAATTTTCTCCCCGCTTATCACCGGATCGAGGTAGCGCTCCTTTTGTTCGCCTTTTAGCTTTACCAACACCGCGCCAACCGTGGGCCCGATGATGTAAAAATCCCGCGGCAATATCGCCACCGTGCGCGAAAGCTCTTCAAAGAAAATGCTCTGTCCGAGCACACTGAGGCCCTGCCCACCCAACTCCTGCGGCACATCGAGCATCCAGAACCCCAGGTCCCGGGTCATGTTGCGCAGGCGCTCGCGCGTCGCCGGCAAGAGGCCGCGCGGCTCGCTTTTTTCCAGCGGAATTAACTCCGCGTCGACAAAGCGGCGCACCGTTTTCTGGAAAAGCACAAGCTCTTCCGGCAGCGTGAAATCCATACCACTCCCCCTTACATTGATTCTGTAATCAAGCCGATTACCGGATTATTTTTTTATTGCCAGCGCATCGTATTGTAGGATGGGGTTCAGAACAAGCGTAAAGCGCGGCGTCCACGATGTTTTTTTTTGCCGCCCCGCAACGCGCGACAAAACCAAAGAGCGGGAATCCAGATGGCAAAAGTTACGGACGAAGCGGTCATCATCGGCATGGGCGAGACGCCTGTTGGCAAACTGCCGGGCATGAGTTCCGTGCAGATCCAGGCGCTGGCGGTGCACAACGCGCTCAAGAGCTGCGGGCTCAGCATCAAAGATGTCGACGGGCTCGTCAACCTCGATCCCTACGGCATCCCGCAAAGCATGTTCTCCACCACCCTCGCCGAGCACCTGGGCATCAAACCCTCGTTCTGCGTCACCGTTGATGTCGGCGGGACGGTGACAGGCATGACGATGTTACAGCAGGCGATCTGGGCGGTGAGCTCCGGTCATTGCAAGACGGCAGTGTGCGTCTACGGCGAAAACGCACTCACCGGCCGGCCGCAGGGCGCGCACGGTTTCCAGTTGCAGAACCTGCTCGGTGGCGAAGAATGGGAGGAGCCCTTCGGACTGCAGGGCATGGTCACGCCCTACGCCCTCGTGACGCAACGCTACTTCCACGACTATGGCGCGACCGAGGCCGATACCGGCGCGGTGGCGGTATCGACGCGCCAGCATGCGCTGCTCAATGACAATTCGATGATGAAAAAACCTATCACCCTCGAAGACCACAACAAAAGCCGCGTGATCTGTTCCCCGCTGCGCCTGCTCGATTGCTCGCTCGTCGCCGATGGCGGTGGCGCCATTGTCGTGACCAGCGCGGCGAATGCCCGACACATCGGCGCGAAAATGGTCCGCATGAAGGCCTTCGCCATGCGCATGACGCACAACAGCGTGGCACTCATTCCCGACATCGAGGACATCGGCATGGCGGACGCAGGGCAACGCGCCTTCGAGGAGGCTGGCGTCGGCCCCAAGGACATGGACATGCTGCAACTGCATGACGCCTTCACCATCTCGGTGCTGGTGACACTGGACGCGCTGGGCTTCTCCAAACCCGGCGAAGCGGGCAACTACATCCGCACCGGCGCCACGGCCCCCGGCGGAAAGTGCCCGGTCAACACCCATGGCGGACTATTGTCACAGGCGCACATCGGCGGCATGCTCCACCTCGTTGAAGCGGTGCGCCAGTTGCGCGGCGAAGCGGGCAAACGCCAGATACCCGGAGCCAGACACGCGCTGGTCAGTGGCAATGGCGGTATTTTCTCCATTTGCGGCGTCTCCATACTGGAAAGGATCTGAGCATGGAAAACATCTACGCCATCCTGCCCTCCCCCACACGCGAGAGCACCCCCTTCTGGGAGGGCTGCAACCGCGACGAGCTGCTGCTCCAGCAATGCCAGGCCTGCAAGCACATCTTTTACTATGCGCGCTCGTTCTGCCCGCAATGCGGGGACGACAAGCTGATCTGGCAGGCGGCCTCGGGCAAGGGCATCGTTTATTCCTTTTCCCATGTGCACGTTTCCTTTTACGGCCCCAGGTGGGAATCGCAAATTCCCTACACCTCGGCACTCATCGACCTCGCCGAAGGGGTGCGCATGCTCAGCCGCATCACCGGACCGGAACGCGAGCGGGTAAAGATAGGCGACAGCGTGCGCGTGTCTTTCGTGGCATACGAAGGACAAAAGCTGCCCTTCTTTGCCCTCGCCCAGAAAGACTGAGGCGCGACAATACGGCGCCACGCGCGCGACGCCCTGATCATGCGGGCCTTATACACTGCGTCGCAACTAACAAAGGAGCTTACAGATGATCTTGCCCCGACTCATCCGCATCGCACAGATCAGCTTGCTGGGCTTGTGCCTGACCCCGCTCCTGGCATTGCAGGCTTATGCCCAGGATTACCCCGCCAGAGCGATCAAAATGGTGGTGCCGCAACCGCCCGGCGGCGGCACTGACATTCTTGGGCGCACCATTGCGCAGCGCCTCTCCGAATTGCTGCGACAGCCGGTTGTGGTGGAAAACCGCGCCGGTGCCGGATCGCTGATCGGCACCGACTTTGTCGCCAAGGCGCCGGCCGACGGCTACACGCTGATGGTCGGCGGCCTGTTCAACATGGTCATGAACAAGGCGCTGATTAAAAACCTGTCTTACGACCCGGAACGCGACTTCGTCCCGCTGGGCTATGTCTCGGCCTATCCTTTTGTGCTGCTCGCAAGACCGGATCTTCCGGTCGCAAGCCTGGCTGAGCTCACCAAATACGCCAAAGAAAACCCGGGCAAACTGACATTCGGATCAGCCGGCATAGGAACACTGCAACAGGTGTGGGGGACCATCCTGTTCAAGAGCCTGGGCCTGGATATGGTGCATGTGCCCTTCAAGGGCGCCGCGCCGGCGCACCAGGAAATGATGGGCGGACGCCTGGACGTGATGTTCGACAATCTGTCCGCCTCAAAGCAATACATACAGTCATCCCGACTCAAGGGCCTGGCCGTTTCATCTGCCGCTCGATCGGCACAGTTGCCCGGCCTGCCCACGGTGAATGAATCCGGCATTGTCAATTTCGAGGGCGAGAGCTGGTTCGGCATCTTCGCGCCAGTGGGCACACCGGCGCCTGTGGTGGCCAAGTTGCGCGAGACGCTTTCCAAGATCGAACGCGACGGCGGCCGCACGCTCAACGTTCCCGCCGCGCAACAGCAAACCTTCCTGCATGACGAGTTGGCGCGCTGGGTAGGCGCGGTCAATAAATACGGCGTCGCCCTCGACTGATTTTCAGTTCGCTTTGCCGAGCCACAAACAAAAGCTTTGCAAGCGAAACCGTGCTGAGTTCTTCTGTAGCACGTTTGTCGCACGGGTTTGCATGGCGCATAGCAGAAAAACGTTTGGTTTTTTTGCTCCCCTACCCCAGCTAATTGCAACTTTGTATGTTTAGCATACAAGTGGGCAAAGCATGCCTAGTGGGCTGCTGCTGCATAAGCACGCCCATGCCCTTCCTCCTACATTAGTCAGCCACTATAAGCTCTGTTACTTAGCAAAATTCAGTCGCACATTTCCTTATAGGCCCATACACTAGCACTGCAGCCTCAACGGCACAGGTGGGGCGAATGACAAAAATTGCAGATGAACATTTAGCACACGCACGTAATGGTGAAGTTGTGCTCTACAAACGTGGCGACAGCAAACGGTGGCAATGCTCACCAACGAGAAGTATGTCCGCCACAACATCTACAACCGGCACTTGTTCAATTTGAAGAAGGTGCACGTTGTCAACCCACCGGGGATGTGGATGGAGAAGGAAGGCGGTGGTGCTGCCAGAGGTGTTCTAGATCGCGCAGGGCATTATTCGTGCACGCGGGCAGAGGCGGCAACCCAGCTCACCTTCACCACGCCATGGTAGTCGGCTTATCCGCCCGAAAAATCGCAGTCACACCGGCGTCGCCATCAGCGTCGGCACCGCAAAGCTATCGATCACCGCAATGCGCTCGACGAACTTCGAGTCAGGTTCGCCAAGGCGAATTCGATCCTCATAGACGCCAACACAAAAAAGCCGGGATTCGCCGGTCTTGGTCGTCTGAACGACCATGAAGTTGGTTTCGACCGCGGCAATACCACCCTCCACAGACAGAATGCGCGGCATGCTCAGGATATGCCGGTCAAAGTGCGGATTGAACTTGTTGGCATGCCGAAGACAGACGATCCGATCCATGATGTGCGCCTTGTTCTCGCAATGAATGATGCCCACTGGTAGTCCGAGCGCGCGATTCTCGCGCGGCAACACGATATAACGCGCATCCTCCTCAAAGCAGTCCATCCATGCATCGAGCTCGTCGCGGTCGATGAACATGGCGCTGTCGACCACCAGGCGCTCGATTTGCTCCTTTGCCTGCGGGGCACATTTCATCGCTGCGCCCCGGCCGGCTCGATGCCCATCAGCTCGCTATAGTAGGACCAGAACCCGCGCACAGGCATTTCATTCACCCTGGTATCCAGATTCATCAGCGGCCCTGTTCCTCCCATTTCGATCACTCCCGCGCCGCTGGGGTCTGCCGAGGTGGCGCGTTGGACGAGTTCAAGCGCCTCGCCATCCTCCATTGAGATAAGGCCGGCCGGTCCGACCATGTTAGCTTGATTGACGCGATGCGCGGTCATTGCGTCGTCGTCGTCAGCGTAACCAAAAAGCACGAACTCAATTTCAAGCTCCGCCACGCCACGCGTCCGTATGCGGCGCAAGCCCAGGCAGTTCGCGATCTGGTGCACGACGCCGTTAGGAAAGATGGAAATGATCCGGGTGCTCACGCCGGTCTTGTTTTCCTTTATGGATTGCACCAATGACGGGTCAGTAAGCGTCATATAGTCGCCACGCTGCACCCGTCCGTCCTTGTACGCTTTCTGCGCTGTATCGTCGGAATCCGAGCCTTTATACTGAAAGAGCATCGCATGGCGATGACGGTCGTCCATGTATCCGCCGGAGGTTTGCGTAAGTCGACTCAATCCGAACGTGCGATTGAATTCATGCAGCAGGCTGGCGTGGTAGGCGTCACGGACATTTTCCAGATACATTTTCCAGTTGGCAAAAATGCGCTGACGTTGGTAGCCGAGCAATCGGATGGGCTTGCCAAGGATTTCGCCGACGTTCTCCACCATCAAGGCCCCGAGATACTGTTCGATGGGCTCGGCATGCTCGCTGAAACTGCCGAAGATGAGGCCGTTGAAGGTGGCCGTCCGCAGTCGGCGAAGACCGTGATCACGCATGTCGAAACCCGCCGGCATACCACCCTTGCCATTGACGCCTTTCAGAAATGGCACCCCGACCAGGTCGCCGCGATGCGTGTAGCACCAGGAATGGTAGATGCACGTGAAGTCCTGGACGTTCCCGTAGGGTTCCCGGACGATCTCGGCGCCGCGATGCGCGCAGCGGTTGACGAAGGCGTTGATCTGGCCTTCTGGATCCCGATTAAATACCACAGGGACGTCGCCAATGTAGGCAATGCGATAGTCCCCCGGCTTGGGGATCTCCGCCTCCAAGCCCAGGACCGACCATACCGGGCCGCGGAATATTTTTTCTTGTTCCTGTTTGTACGTTTCCGGGTCGTGATACAGCTGGAAGGGCACGCGGGAATAATCAGGCCGTTGCCAAGGGGTGTTCGCGCTATTCAAGGGGAGCCACGCTTTCATGTGCTCGGTGCTGATGACGCAGCTCCGATAGATGTCTAATTTTTAATATTGTATTGCAAAAAAAAACGGTACGGATATATTGTTCATGCTTCACCGCAGCAATTAATTGAGCTAGATACACACCTACCCACATACAGGAGACCACTTTGATGGTATCGGCGTCTGCAAGCGTTAAGCGAGTGCTCGTTTCCATATGTTTTCTGCTTCCGCTGTCTGTGCAGGCGCAGGCTTGGCCCGACCGCCCGATACGCCTCATCGTCCCCTTCTCGGCCGGCGGTAGCAACGATCTGACCGCCCGCGTGGTCGCTGAAAAGGTGTCGAGTGCCTTGGGGCAGCCAATCATCGTGGAAAATCGCGTCGGCGCGGGCGGGAGTATAGGCGCTGACGCCGTAGCCAAGTCTGCACCCGACGGCTATACACTGCTGCAGGCGAGTGGCAGTACGCATGGCGGCAACTCCGCCGTATATCCGAGCCTGCCCTACGATCCGCTGCGTGATTTCTCGCCGATCTCGATGCTGGTGCGGACGCCGTTCATCCTCGCCGTCCATCCCTCGGTGCCCGCGAACAACGTGCGGGAACTCGTGGCGCTGGCCAGGGCCGCTCCGGGAAAGCTCAACTACGCCTCCTTCGGATCGGGCAGCTCCAGCCATCTTGTCGGTGAGTTGTTCAAGGGCATGGCCGGCATTGACATCGTGCATGTTCCGTTCAAAGGGTCGGCACCGGCGGTGATCGCCACCGTCAGCGGCCAGACACAAGTCATCTTCGACGTCATCAATACCTCGGGCCCGCATATCAAGGCGGGTCGCCTGAAGGGACTTGCAGTTGGCACCACTGCAAGATCATCAGTGTTGCCTGAGGCGCCGACAGTTGCGGAGTCGGGGATACCAGGCTTCGAAGCGACGGTTTTCTTCGGTTGGCTTGCGCCTGCCGGCACGCCCCGGGCGGTAATCGACCGATTAAATCGTGAGGTGGTACGTGCGCTTGCTCTCCCGGATGTGCGCGAAAAACTCGCAGGCATGGGAAACGAGATTGTCGGGAACACGCCGGAGCAATTTTCGCAACAGATCACGGCGGAAGTGGCGCAGTGGCAAAAGCTCGTCCGGGAGCGCGGCCTGAAGTTTGACTGACGGCGCGAAGGAAACACCTGACACGGCTAGGACGGCCGAACCCATGACCCAGACTGTGTTCCTGCACTACACGCAGGACGACCTCAATCGCAACTTCGACAAAAGGGCGTGGGTGGACAACGCGCTTGAGGCTATCGGTCGATATTTCGTGCACAGCCGGGCGACACGCAAACGCTTTGCTCATCAGGCAAACATCGCATACGGCACACACCCCGACGAAGTGCTTGATTTCTTTCCGGCCGGGGATAGTGGCGGTCCGCTTGAGGTCTTCATTTATGGCGAGGCAGGGAAGAATTTCGCCAAGGACGACTACTCCTTTGCCGCGGATTCGTATGTGCCCGCAGGCCTCAGCACTGTCGTTCTGGATTTCTCGAAACTGCCCGCAGAGCGGCTTTCCACCGTGATGGACCCGGTCCGTCGTGGCATTACCTGGGTGCACGACAACGCGCATCGCCTCGGCGTTGATCCGGGGCGGTTATATGTTTCCGCCCAATCATTGGGCGCGCACCTTGCTGCAGTCGAGGCACCCTTGACTTCGTGAAGGCGCTAGCCGTGGTGAGCGGGCCCTACTTTCTCGAACCGGTCATGCTCAGCCACCGCGCAGACTACGGCAAACTCGACCAGCATGAGGTCTTTGAGCTGAGCCCCGGACTTCATCCGGAGAAGATTGCGTGCCCGGTACTTCTTTTCTATGCCGAGAACGATACCGACGAGTTTCGACGCCAGACCCTGGCTTTCGCCGATGCACTCGCGAAGGCGGTCGCCTTGAAAAGGCTTGTCCGCTGCCCGTCGCGAAATCAATTCGGACTCATGGAAGCATTCAGAGATTACGGGCATGATCTGATAAAATCCGTTCTCGCGCAGTTGGCTGTTCCTCAGCCCCCGGAGCGACTCCCTTTTGACAAGGAATCTTCATGATACGGCTCAGACATTTCGCCATCGTCGTTCGGGATCTCGAGCAGGCGGCAAAATTCTATGAAGGGGTCTTCGAACTCAAGCGGGTGGGACAGGAGACACTCGATTTCGCTTCGGCGATCTACCTCTCGGACGGCACGATTAACCTGGCCCTTTTGAACTACCACGGCAAGCGGGGATCCGGTCTCGATGACGCGAAGAATTTCGTCGGCGCCCATCACTTCGGATTTCAGGTGGACGATATTGCCGCCGTGCAGGCAAGGATCGAAGCGGCGGGCGGCACGTTCTTCTTCGATCTTGGCGAAGACCAAGAAAAGGAGAACTTCGAGCGAAAGTTCAAGGATCCAGAAGGGATCATCTTCGACATATCGAAGAAGGGCTGGCTGGGGACGCGCTAACAGGGAGGGGGAATTTGTCGTTCCCGTTTTCGCCGGTATGATGGCTTAAAATCAAATCCCTCATTCGCTCAAGCATGGTGCCATGCGAACAAGGCCGCTTAAACGGGAATCTTGGCCCGCCACTGATGCTCAGTCTAGGGAATCACTGAACAAGTGATAGTTGAGACGAGAAACGTTGGAATCAAAGTCAATTTGATGATAAATCGGGCGAAAATGTGGAAGAAAGGGGGCTATGCCCCCGCTATTTCCTCACGCAGGGCGCACCTCTCCTGTGAGTGGCA
>CAMDDU010000030.1:0-49340 GCA_945892985.1 Bordetella parapertussis | reverse complement strand
GCGCGCCAGAAACGCCGCTTTGCGCGTTGCTCTTCCATGTACCTCGAATCCTTTCGCCGCCGCCAGCGTCATTTGTTTCATTCTCAATCCTCCCGTTTGCGTCTCGCTATATGACAACAGACGCGCGGACTTGTTCAGTGTTTCCCTAGCTACAATGGCTACAATGTCCTGATGTCCCTGCGCACACCACACACTTCACCCCCTTCGCGCGCCGCGCACCCGGCGCACGCCGGGCAGAAGGCGCGATTCGATGTCGTCATCGTTGGTGCCGGGCTGGTTGGTGCCAGCCTGGCGCTTGCGTTGTCCCGACCCGACAGCGGGCTCAGCGTGGCTTTGGTCGACGCTGCCGAACCCGCCCCTTTGCAGGCCGATTTCACCGCATGGGACAGCCGCGTTTACGCGCTCAGCCCGGGCAGCGTTGATTTTCTCGCACAACTCGGGGTCTGGCAGGTCATTGATCCGCAGCGCCTGTCGCCGGTTCGTGCCATGCGTGTGTTTGGCGATGGCAAGGGTTCGCGGCTGGATTTTTCCGCCTACGACTGTGCTGTCGCCGAACTCGCCTGGATCGTCGAATCGGGGCGCGTGCAGACCGCGTTGTGGCAGGGTCTGCGCTCGGCGCGAAGCGTGGCGCTGCATTGCCCGGCGCGTTGTGTGCGCCTGCTTGATTCCGAAAACGCGATTGAACTCGACGGGGGCGGCATCCTGCGCGCCGATTTGCTGGTTGCCGCCGATGGCAGCCGGTCCTGGCTGCGCCAGGCGGCGGGCATCGCGCTTGATGTGCAAGCCTACGACCAGCTTGGTGTGGTCGCCAATTTCGAATGCGCCTATGCGCACGAGGGCATTGCGCGCCAATGGTTCGGGGAACAGGGGATCCTGGCCTGGCTGCCACTGCCCGGCAACCGTGTTTCCATGGTCTGGTCGACGCCCGATGCGCACGCGCGCAGCCTGCTCGCCATGGCGCCCGATTCGTTCGCCCGCTGCGTCTCCCGTGCTGGTGGCGAGGCCCTGGGCACGATGCGCCTGCTGGGTACGCCCGCCGCATTTCCGCTTGCGCGGCAGATCGCCGCCACCACGGTGCGTGCCGGCCTCGCGCTGGTTGGTGATGCCGCCCACACCGTGCACCCGCTCGCCGGGCAGGGTGTCAATCTGGGGTTTTCCGACGCGCGTGTGCTGGCCGAGATACTGTTGCAGCGTGAGAAGGTGCGCAGCTGCGGCGATTTGCGCCTGCTGCGCCGCTATCAGCGTGCCCGCGCCGAGGATATACTGGCGATGCGCTTGGCCACCGATTCACTGGCCCGGTTGTTTGGCTCCCGTGCCGGTGCGGTCGCCTGGCTGCGTAATACTGGTTTGAACTTAACCGCAGCATCGCCTGTCTTAAAAACCTTGCTGGCGCGACGTGCCTTGGGGTGATTTTTGTCAAGACCCAAGACCAAAGACCCAAGTTTGGCACCAAGATCCGTGACTGATTTATTTGCCGGCTGTTAAAAGAAAAGAGAAAGGGAATACGCATGTTTCTAACCATCCGCAGTCTGCTGCTCGCCGTGTTGCTGCTGGGCGCGCTGACAGCGCAGGCCAACGAGGCATTGATCAGGAAGACCCTGGAAAGCCGTTTGCAGGGCGTGAAGGTCGAGGGCGTGGTCAAGACGCCTTATCTCGGGCTGTGGGAAGTGCGCGTCGGTGACGAACTGCTCTATACCGATGAGAAGGTCAGTTACATTTTTTCCGGCAATGTGCTCGACGGCCGCAACATGAAAAACCTCACCGAGGAGCGTTTGCAAAAGCTCACGGCGATCAAGTTCGAGGATCTGCCGTTCAGCCAGGCGTTTAAAGTGGTACGAGGTAATGGCCGCCGTCAACTGGCGATTTTCGAAGACCCGAACTGCGGCTACTGCAAGCGTTTTGAGCAGGATCTGGCGAAACTGGACGACGTTACCGTCCATGTGTTCCTGTACCCCATCCTGTCGCAAAATTCGGTCGACAAGTCCAAGGCCGTATGGTGTTCCAGCGATCGCGCCAAGGCCTGGTCCGATCTCATGCTCGGTTCGGGCACCCCTTCGGCATCGCGCGGCTGCGATAACCCTGTCGACAAGAACATTGAGCTCGGACGCAGGATGCGCATCGACGGCACCCCCACCACTTTCCTCGCCAACGGCCAGCGCATTGTCGGTGCGCGTTTCAACGACATCAAGCTTGCGCTGGAAGAATCCGCCAAGTAAGCACTAACGCGGCAGGCGGCAATGCCCGTCGCGCGCTTCGAACTTGAATTCGCACATCGACTGGAGAGCCTTGCCGGGCGTGCCTTTTCAGCCGATGCCCGTTTTCAAAATGCGCCGGCACAGCTTGCTTTGTGCCGAGTCTGGCCCGGTTCCGGCCTTACCCGCTTTGATCCAGCCACGCGCGCAATTGCGTTTCTTGTTCCGCGCTCAGTGCGCCGCGCGCCTGGGCAAGCGGCACCGTGCGCAAGGCCAGTTGCCGGTAGAGCGACGCCACCTGCGGCTCGAACGCGTCCAGCGCAACAAGATGGCGGCGCACGGTGTCAATGTCGCCGCGGGAAACCGGTCCTGGCATGCCCTTTACAAGTCCGGCTTTTTCCACGGCAGCGGCGGTGCCGCGCAGCAGCGGCAGTAGCGCCGCAATGGCGTTCTCTTCGCTGACGCCGAATGAAGCCCATAGTTTGGCCGCCTCGGCCAGCAAAGCCACCGCGTACTGCGACGCATAGGCGCCGGACGCGTGATAGAGCACGCGTGCGCCGGCGGGCAGGGTGATGGTGCGGCAGCCGAGCGCCGCGGCAAGCGATGTCAACTGTGCGGCCAGAGTTTGGGCCGCTTCTATGGCGATGGTGCAGCCCGGCAGTGAAGCGAGCGCCGCCTCCGGGTCGGCAAAGGTCTGCATCGGATGAAAGCCCCCGGTCAGCGCGCCCTGCGCCGCCGCCGGTGCCAGCGCCGAGACCTCCGTGGCGCCGCTGCAGTGCACGACCGCAACACCGGCGCGCCAGCGCAGCGCTGCGGCCACGTTGGCGATGGCGCGATCGGTCACGCTGATGAACACCAGCTCGGCGGCATCTGCCACCCCTTGGGGCGAGTCCATGGCCAGGCAACCGGGAATCGCGGCCGCCAGTCGCGCGGCCGAGGCGTGGGTGCGGCTTGCCACCGCAGTGATGGCGAAGCCTTTTTGCGCCAGGCCCCTGCTGAGCGTGCTGGCGAGCCGCCCGGCGCCGATAAAGCCGATGCGGGGGCCCGGGGCGGGCGAAGCTGTGATCATGTACATAATATCCTGGCGACGAGGTCGGGAAAGTGTAGAGCAATTGGCGGGGCACGTTTGCCCGGATTGCGCATGGCGGCAAGGGATGCGGCGAACCTGCTACGGTATCCCCACGGTGTGGGCGTGCAAGAGCGCTATCGGCATTGTGACGATAGTTGCCGCGGCCCTGATACTCACCGCGGTCAAGGCAGGAGAAGCCCGACGCGCGCTGGGGTAGAATCTGTCATCTGTCTGTGTTTTGGTGCGTTATCAAACTAATGCGCTCTGCCGTTTTTGTCCTTTTTTTACTGCCTTTTTGTGCCGGCCACGCTTTTGCGCAGGCGCCGGTGGAGGAGCGCAAGCCGCGTCTGGACCCGTTTCTTGAGAGTCAGCAGCGCGTTGATTTCGCCAGGCAGTCTTTTGATCAGGCGGTGCAGGGCATGGGCAGGGTCGAGCGCGAGGCGTTGCAGGACGAAACGGCTTTCAAGGCGCTGCAAAAGCAGGCCGATGAAGCACGGGGGATATCGGAAAAATCAAAGAAGGCGCTCGCCGAAGCACGTACCCGTGCCGCAGAGGCAAAACGTGCCTACGACAAAGAGTCCGCCGAGTTTGCGCGGATCCGGCGCCAGGGCAGCGAGCCGGCGAAAAAAGACTGATGCCCGCGCCAAGCCGTGCGGGGCGGCGCTTGCGTTTCGCCCCGGTTTTTCCATGTCATCCGGCCTGAGAGCTGACTCCGTACCTAAATTCGGAAGCTGTGCAGGATAGATCGCTAAAAGGAAGCACATGATGAGAAACCTTCCGGGGTCGGGCGCGTTCGGCGTCTTGGCGGTGTCGGTGCTGCTGGTCCAGCCGGTCATCGCCCAACCCAACGTGAACGTCAAGACCGTGACCAAGTCGATGAATAGTTCCTCCGCGCACAAGGAATGTACCGGTCTTACCGCGGCGCAGAACCTGCGCTACTGGTTTCGCGCCGACGCCCCGGTTAATTTCAACATCCAGTACCAGGAGGGCGGACAGATGGTCTACCCGGTGAAAAAGGATAAGGTCAGCATCCTGTCGGGAACCTACTCGCCCCAAAAAGCCGGGGATGTGTGCATAGTCTGGACCAACCTGAACACGCGGCCGGTGACCCTGTCGTTCGAGTTTGCCCGTCTTTCGGTTGTGCATTGATGCGAAGCTCGACGGTGCTTTGCTTTGTCGGGGCGTTCGCGGCGGTGAAATCGTGCGCCAGTCGTTTTCCGGACGCGCCTACAAGAATCGCAAAATCAGCCTCAACACCAGCGGCTTTGTGCCGCAGCCGCTCGGGGGCGGTCAAAGCATGATTACCGTGAGCGTGAACGGCACGATAGAAGTCGAATGAACCGGTGCGCGCGCGCTGAGCGCCGGCTGAATGTGAATGACAGGGGGACGGTCTGTCCGGTTTAGCCGACCTGAACCTGGGCACGCGACAACTGGTGGCGACGGTGTCGATGACGCTGGCGGTGCAGTCGCTCACATCCATGGCCATGGCGGTGCCTGCGGTGCTCGCGCCGGTCGCGGCTGCGGACTTTGGTTACTCGCCCACGGCGGTCGGTGTGCTGGTCTCCTCGGCTTATGTTGCGGCCATGCTGAGCGGCCTTGCCGGCGGCGCGCTGATTGCGCGCTGTGGTCCGATCCGCCTGTTCCAGTATGCCGCAGCGGTGCTGACGGCCGGGCTTGTGCTGGGCGCGAGCGCGCAAATCCTGCTGGTGTTTGTGGCGATGAGCGTGATCGGCGCCGCCAACGGGATAGTCAACCCGATCACTTCGCATATTCTCGCGCGCGCCGCCCCGCCCGGCGTGCGGGTGATGGTGTTTTCGATCAAGCAGACCGGTGTGCCGCTGGGCGCCGCCATCAGCGGCGTGTTGTTGCCGGCGCTGCTGTTGTGCATGAGCTGGCATGTTGCTTTGCTGGTGCTCGCCGCGTGTAGTCTGGTGTTTATTCCGTTGTTGCAGCCCTTTCGCCGCACCCATGACTGCGGGCAAACGACGCGCGCGCCATTGCGATTGTCTGTCATTTTGTCGCCGCTTGGCGAAGTGTGGCGCGACCGGCGCATGCGCGAACTGGCCATTTGCTCGGCCGTGTATTCGTCGGTGCAGGTTTGCCTGCTGACCTATCTGGTTTCCTATCTCAAGCTGGAGCTGGGTTATACCCTGGTCGTTGCCGGGTTGGTGTTTTCGGTGGCGAGCATGACCGGGGTCTTCGCGCGCATTGTCTGGGGCACCGTCGCCGACCGCCTGTTCAAGCCGCGGCATGTGCTGGCCGGGCTTGGCATCGCCATGTCGGTATTCGGCTTTGTCGCTGCCGGTTTCAATGCCAGCTGGTCGCTGGGCTGGGTCATGGGCGTGGCCGCGCTCTATGCGGCCACCGCCGCCGCCTGGAACGGCGTATTCCTGGCCGAGGTGGCGCGCATGGCGCCTGCGGGGCGTGTCGCCATCATCACCGGCGGCACCCAAGTCTTCACCTTCACCGGTTCAATGTTCGGCCCGCCGGTGTTTGGCGCGCTGGTGTCGGCAAGCGGCAGCTACGCCCATGGTTATATTTTGTTTGCGCTGCTGCCGCTGGTGATGGGGCTCAGGTTATTGCGGTCGGCGCCGGCGCCGGCCAAGGCAAAGTCAGGGGCAAAAGCGTGAGGCGGCCCCCTCAACTTTTGCCCGCCCTTTTTTTTCGGCAAGACCATGCGTGAATCTGTGATGTTGCTGCACGGTCTGTGGCTTAATCGCCTTGCCATGCAATTTCTCGCCTCCAGGCTGCAGGGTGCGGGGTACAGCGCCCACAGCTTCGGTTATCCGTCCATGGACAAGGGGCTGGTGGAAAACGCGGCTGACCTGGCGCGCGCGATCATCGCCTTGCCGGAGCAGCGCGTGCACCTTGTTGGCCACAGCCTGGGTGGCCTGGTCATACTGCGCTACCTGCAGGATGCCACCGATGGCCGCCTTGGCCGCGCCGTGCTGCTCGGATCGCCGGTTGCCGGTTCGCAGGCGGGCGCGCGCGTCGCCGCCCACGAACTGGGGCGGCCGCTGCTCGGTCGTAGCGCGGCCATATGGGAAAGCCCGCAGACCTGGACCCTGCGCGGCGAGGTTGGCATGATCGCCGGCAGCGACCAATTTGGTCTGGCGAAATTATTCGTGTCGCTGCCCGGCGACAACGATGGCGTGGTTACCATAGAGGAGACGCGCATTCCCGGTCTGGCCGATCACATCGTGCTGCCGGTCAGCCACAGCGGCATGCTGTTCTCGGGCGACGTGGCAGACCAGACGGTTAATTTCCTGCGCCAGGGCAAGTTTGCAAGATGAGGCTTCGCACGCTTGCCAGCCTCGGCGCGGCCTGGCTTCTTTGCGCTTGCACGACCATAGACTATTACGCGCAGGCCGTTTCGGGCCAGCTTGCTTTGCTGCATCGCGCCCGTCCCATTGCAGAGCGTCTCGAGGAGCCGGGGTTGCCGCAGGGCCTGAAGAGGCGGCTCGAGCGCGTGTTGGTGATCCGCGACTTTGCCAGCCGCGAACTGGGCCTGCCCGATAACGGCAGTTATCGCGCTTACGCGGATCTCGAGCGCCCCTTCGTCGTGTGGAATGTGTTTGCCGCGCCGGAATTTTCGCTCCAGCCGGAGCAGTCCTGTTTTCCCGTGGCCGGCTGTGTCACTTATCGCGGCTGGTTTGCGCAGGCCGACGCGGAGCGTCATGCCAGCACGCTGCGCGAACGTGGATTCGACGTCTATGTCGGCGGCGTGCCGGCTTACTCGACGCTGGGCTGGTTCAACGATCCGGTGCTCAACACTTTTGTGAACTATCCTGAAACCGAACTGGCGCGGCTGCTGTTCCACGAACTCGCCCACCAGCAGTTTTACCTTGGCGGTGACACCCGGTTTAACGAATCGTTTGCCGTCGCGGTCGAGCACGAGGGGGTGCAGCGCTGGCTGCGGCGCGAAGGTACGCCCGGGCAGTTGCAGCAATACGAATCCTTCCAGTCGCGGCGACGCGAATTCATCGCGCTGGTGCTCGCGTACCGCACCCGGCTGGAGGCCTTGTACCGGCAAAACATCGCGGTCGCCGATATGCGACGGCGCAAGGCCGAAACCCTTGTCGCGATGCGTGCCGATTATGAGGCGCTCAAGGCCTCACCGGCGTGGGGCGGCTTTGCCGGTTACGACCGCTTCTTTACGCAAAATCCCAACAACGCCCAGCTCGCGTCGGTCGCCGTCTACTCCGAACTGGTGCCCGGCTTCCAAGCGCTGCTGCAGGGGCAGGACGGAGACCTGCCGAAGTTCTACAAGGCGGTGCGTGATTTGGCCGGCTTGCCCAAGACAGAACGCGATGCGCGCTTGGGTGCGGTGGGCGCGCCCTGATGGTGACTGATGGTGAGCGGGTGAGCGCGCGCGGGACAGGTTAAATGGACGTGCGTCGCCTGGAAATGCCCGCCTGGAGCGGGTTTTCAGCCAATGTGCAGGGTAAAAATCAGCTCAGCGGCAGCGCTACATGTTTGTGAAAGCCCGGGCGCTGCTTGAGGCGTTGCAGCCATGCCCGTAGATTTGGCAGCGCCGGGTGTGCGATGGGCAGGTCCATGAAACGGTTGAAAAAACAGCCTGTGGGAATGTCGCCGATGGTGAAGGTATCGCCGGCGATGAATTGCTTTCCGGCCATGTGTGTTTCCAGCATGCCAAACATCTCGGCGCAAGACTTGGCGGCGGCCTCGACCGCTTTCATGTCGCGCTTGTCTTCGGGGGTGCGCACCAGTTGCCAGAACACCGTGGTCATGGACGCGCCCAGTGTGCTCGAACACCAGTCCATCCAGCGTTCCGCGTTCATGCGCTCGGCGAGTTTTTCCGGATACAGCGTGCCGGGCGCGTACTTCGCGGCGAGGTAGCGCACGATCACATTCGACTCCCACAACACATAGCCCTCGTCATCTATCACCGGCACGCGGCCGTTGGGGTTCATGGCGCGGTACCAGGGCTCGTTGACGCAGCCAAAGGCCATGCCGGCTTCGGTGCGCTCGTAAGGCAGCTTGAGTTCATCCAGGCACCAGAGCACCTTTTGCACGTTGATGGAGTTGATCCGTCCCCATATTTTGAGCATGTTCTTTTCCTTTGTTGTTTTACGGTGAGGGTGTTGGTCGGAAAGCCTGGCCAAATTTTACCGCGTCCGTCGACCGGGTTTGGCGCGTCTTGTGCGAGGGCGAGGGAATTTTGCCCTCTTCAGCTTGTTCACCCAGTTCGCCCTGTTCAATCAGACCCGCTGGTTTAAACTGCGCAAGCCATGAAACATTCTGCCACCCTCCGCGCCACGCCCCGCGCCATAAACGAGGCCATTAACATCGGTGCGCTCGCGCGCCTGGCCAGGGCGCGGCTGCCGCGCGTTATTTTCGATTTTCTCGATGGTGGCGCCGAAGAAGAGGCAACCTTGCGCGACAACCGCGCAGCGTTTGCGCGTTACCGCCTGCGTCCGACCATGCTCACCGGCCACGCCAGGCGCGACCTGTCGGTGAGCCTGTTCGGTCATCGCCTGTCGGCGCCCTTTCTCATAGGCCCGACCGGGCTCAACGGTATTTACTGGGTGGACGCAGACCTGGCACTGGCGCGCGCCGCTGCAGCCGCGGACATTGGCTTTACGCTGTCATCGCCGGCAAACAATTCAATCGAGCAGGTGGCGCGAGAGGGTGGCGAGGGAATCAAATTTTTCCAGCTTTATTGCTGGGATGGTCGGCCGCTTTGGGAGCGGCAGATCGCCCGCGCCCAGAGCGCCGGCTACAAGGCGCTCATCGTCACGGTTGATTCGGTCATCAATGGCAAGCGTGAACGCGATCTGCGCAACCGCTTTGCGCACGAAGTGAAGATCACGCCTAGTGTCATATGGGACGGCCTGACGCATCCGCGATGGCTAGGCTCGGTGTGGCTGCGCCGCGGCATGCCGCGCATGGAAAACCTCGCAGAATTCCTGCCCGCAGGCGCGAGCGCCCATGATCTTGCCGAGTTCACCCGCTCGCGCCGCAACCTCACGCTCAACTGGGCCGACATCGCCTGGATGCGCGGCCTGTGGCAGGGCCCCTTGATAGTCAAGGGGCTGTTGACCGCCGACGATGCCAGGCGCGCGCAGGCGGCCGGTGCCGATGGCGTGGTGGTGTCCAATCATGGCGGCCGGCAACTGGACGGTGCGCCGGCGACACTGGACGTGCTGCCCGAGGTCGTGGCGGCGGTGGGCGATTCCATGACCGTGCTTATCGATAGCGGTTTTCGCCGTGGCAGCGACATCGTCAAGGCGCTGGCCCTAGGTGCTGACGCCGTGTTGCTGGGCCGCGCCACCTTGTTCGGCGTCGCGGCAGGTGGCCAGGCCGGTGCTGCCAGGGCGCTGGCCATCCTGCGCGACGAAACCGAGCGGGTGATGACGCTGATGGGCTGCGCCTCGGTGGCGGAATTGACGCCGGATCACGTCATGCGCGTTTAGTGCACCGAAGCTCGTACCAAAGCCCGCACCAACGCCCGCACCAACGCCGGTGACACCGCATGCGGGCAGCGGAAAATGTACATCGCAACATCCAAGGCAGCCATGAAACAGAACAGATATCAGGTGGTCATCGTCGGTGGCGGGCCGGTCGGCGTCGCGCTCGCGGTCGAGCTTGGGCAGCGCGGGATCAGTTGCGCGCTGGTCGAGCGCCACGTCCTGATGCAACGCATCCCGAAGGGGCAGAACCTCACCCAGCGCACGCTGGAGCATTTTTATTTCTGGAACTGTGTCGACGCGCTGCGCGCCGCGCGCCTCATGCCGCAGGGCGTGCCCACCAGCGGCGTCAGCGCCTACGGTAGCCTGATGGGTGAATACTGGGCTGCGCCGGCGCAGCGTGAGCTGGTACACGAATATTACTTCCAGGCCTATGAGCGCCTGCCCCAATACGAGACCGAGAAAGTGCTGCGCCATAGAATGGCGGCATTGCCCTGCGTGAGGGCGCTCTTTGGCTGGGATGCGCAAACCGTCGAGCAGGACGGAGAGGGCGTGCGTGTCGGGGTTGTGGCGCGCGAGGGCGGTGAGCGCCGGGTCCTGGAGGCCGATTACGTTGTCGGCTGCGACGGCGGCCACTCCGTCGTGCGCGAGCAGGCCGGCATAGGCCGCAGCGGCGCCGACTTTGACCAGAAAATGATGCTGGCGGTATTCCGGTCGCGCGAACTGCACGAGGGGCTGAAGCGCTTCCCGGTCAAGTCCACCTATAACGTCATGCACCCGGATCTGAAAGGCTACTGGCAATTTTTCGGCCGTATCGATGTTGGTGAAGGCTGGTTTTTCCACGCACCGGTGCCCTTGGACACCACCACCGGCAACTTCGACTTCCTTGGTTTGTTGCACAAGGCGGCGGGCTTCGCGTTCGCCTGCGAGTTTGATTACATCGGCTTTTGGGACCTGCGTGTGGCGGTGGCCGAGAAATACCGCGTCGGACGCGTGTTCATCGCCGGTGACGCGGCGCATACCCATCCACCCTACGGCGGCTTCGGACTCAACAACGGTCTTGAGGACATCACCAATCTGGGGTGGAAGCTTGCGGCGCACTTGCAAGGCTGGGGTGGCGAGGCCTTGCTCGCGTCTTATGGCGAGGAGCGCCAACCTATATTCAAGGAGACCGGAGAAGATTTTATCGCCGCGCGCATCGAGCAGGACCGCGTGTTCCTGGAGAACTTCAGCCCGGAGCGCGACCGCGCCGCCTTTGAGCGGGCGTGGGAAGAACGCATGGCCAAAACCAGCGCGCGCGCGCAGGTCTACGAACCGCACTACGAAGGTTCATCGGTGGTGATGGGGCCGGCCGGGGGCGTGTGCAGCGCCCACGGCAGCCACACCTTCAAGTCGCGCGCCGGCCATCACCTGCCGCCGCAGACGCTCTCTTCCGGGCGCAATGTGTTTGAGGAGCTCGGTGCAGGCTTCACGCTGCTCGCCTTTGGCGCTAAGGACGATGCGGTGCGCAGTTTTGAAGACGCGGCGCAGTCGCTCGGTGTGCCGCTCAAGGTTGTGCGCGACAGCCAGGCGGGCGGCCGTGAGGACTACGGGAAAAAACTCATGCTGGTGCGCCCCGACCAGTACGTGGTCTGGAACGACGATGTCGCGCCGGCCGATGCCAGTGCCCTGATGGCCAAGGTTAGCGGTCAGCAACCGCGCGGCCGCTGACCCGGTTTAAACAAAGGCTTCGAGCAACTCCACCGGGTCGCCGTAGCGACCGGCCATTTCCACCACCGCCGGGTCGCGCAGCGCCATCAAGAAGCCCTTGTCGATGAGGGTATTTTCTCGAATCTAGTCGTTTATTTTTGCCGTGCCGTTGCATCGTGGAACGCCGCCAAGACTTGATGGAATGCATCGGGCTCTTCGCGGAACGGCAGGGCGCCGGCACGGTTTATGAGATGAAAATGCGCCGCTGCCTGGTGTTTTGCGACGATGCGGTAGAGCCACATGCCGTGGTCGATCGTGCCAAGCGGATCGTGGGTGCCCCAGATGACTTGCACCGGCATAGCGAGCCCTGCGCCGCGGGTAATTTCATAAAAACGCGTTTTGGCCTTCGTCAGGCTCGGTGCGAATTGTTCGGCGTGCGCACCCTTCGCCATTGCCGCCATCGCCGCACTATGCGGCGCACCCTGCGCGGCCGCGACGCACGCGTTGAGCAGCGCTGCGTCGATATGGTGATGCGAGTAGGAGATGCGCTCGAGGGCCCATTGCTGCGAGTCGCGGCCCCACAAGGGTGGTGGCGGATGGGCGAAGCTGAGGTTTTCCACGCCATCGCCGGTTGGCGCGGCTGCCACACTGGCGACCACCGAGACGGCCGCGACCAAGGTATTTTTTGCGTTGGGTTTGCCTTGCGCATCCGCGCTGTCTGTCGAAGCATCGCAAGCGAGGTCTAAGGCCACCACGCCGCCGATGTCATGTCCCACCAGGTGAGCCCGGCTGATGCCAAGCGTGTTGAGTGTGTCACGAACATGCTTTGCCAGCATGCCGATGCTGAGGTCGGCGCCAGGCGGCAACATCGTGCCGCCGCTCCCAGGCAAGTCCAGTGCGATAACCGGACCCTCTCCGGCAAAGCGCGTCAGGCAGTCGCCCCAGATGTGCGTACCGTGTGCATATGGCGTCACGCCGGGCACGCCGCCGTGGATGAAAACCAGTGTTGCTGCGTCGCTACCGCCTCCCCTTAGCACTCGTGTGGTGACGCCGCTAACCGGGATCGTTTCCTGTATTAGGGTACTCATCAGACGGATGCCGTTGCGTGCGTGACGCCGGTGCCGGAGTTGGCGTTGACAAAACGATTGAGTAGCGCGTTGAATCTTTCCGGATGCTCTTTGAAGGGAAAGTGCCCTGCGTTGTTGATGATGTGGAATTGCGTGTGCCGGCTGTGGCGCGCGAACATCTGAAACAACTCGACGCCGCGGTCAATCACGGCGGTCGGGTCGTTGAACCCCCAGATGACCTGAACCGGGCGCTGTAGCCGGCCATCGTTGATCCACTGGAAGGTCTCGCGCTTTTCCCGCGCCAGGTCGGGCAGGAAAAGTCTGGCGCCCAGTCTTTCGGTTTCCACCTTGCGCACGCTCTCACGGTACTTCGGTAGCGCCAGCACCTCCATGACCGCGTCTACCCAGTCCTCGGTTACGACCGTTGGGGAAAAACTGTAGTTTTCGTAGACCCAGCGAACGCACTCACGCGTGCCGCGTGGGTGCGGAGGCGCCGACAACGCCACCTCGTTGGTGCCGATGCCGGGGCTGAGGGTGCCGCTGTTGATAATGGTGAGTGACCGCACCAAGTCGTGGTTTTCCAAGGCGAGCCGTGTCGCCGCATAGCCGCCGCGTGAATGGCCGACCAGGTGCACCGGCGGCAGTCCCATGGTTCGGATGAAGGCTGCGGCGTGACGAACCACCGCGTTCATGGTGTAGTCGTCATTCTTCGGATTGTCTGTGAACCCTTGGCCGAGCTTGTCGAAGGCAATGACGTGATGATGTTTTGCCAGCCCTTCTAGGTTCAATATCCAGGTATGGGCGCTGGATGCGGACTCGCTGGTGCCAAAGTTGCCGCCGTATATGAATACGATAGGCTCACCTTGGCCGGCCTCGAAATAGCGGGTGCGGATGCCTTCGACGTCTAGCCATTGACCTCTAGGCATAGAACAGCGCGGCGTGGCCGCCGTTGCGTTTGTGCTACTCATGTCTTCTCCTTTATCGGGTGATGCGCGGGCAATGCAGTCTTGACCGGTCGAGCTACATTCTACGGTCTGGATGCTGGCCGGCGTTTCTTTTGGGCGCTGCCCGTATCGCCGGCGAGCGATTTTGGCACCGTTTCGGACAGGAAGGCGAGAAAGGCGCGCAAGCGTGGCGAAGGCTTGCGCCTGGCCGGCCACAAGGCTGTGAGTTGTGCCACGCGCGTGGGTGTCCAGTCGGGCAACACCCGCAGTAGTCGTCCGGCGCCCAGTTCGCTGTTGCCGATCCAGTTGGGCATCAGCGTGATGCCCATGCCGGCGACGGCTGTGTCCCGGCGCATCATCGCATCGTTAATGTCCAACCTGGGCCTGACGTCTATGCTCACCGTTTCGCCAGCGCGCTCGAATTTCCATGCGTGGTGTTCCGCGCCGTTGAATGCATCTATGACCAAATGGCGTTTTAGGTCAGAGGGAACGAGAACCGGGCCGCGCCGTTTGAGGTAGTCGGGGCTGGCGTAGGTGGCGTAGGGGGACACGCCAAGTTCACGCACCACCAGTGAATTGTCAGTAAGCGAGTTGGTGCGGATGATCAGGTCGAAGCCCTCTTCCAGCGGGTCGATCATGCGGTTGGTCAACTCCAGTTCCATTCTGAGTTCTGGATGGGAGTCGAGGAAGGCCGGCAGGATGGGGCCCAGCATCGAGCGGCCGAACACCACAGGCGAGGCGACGCGCAACAATCCGCGCACCGCGCCCTGCAATTCGCCAACGGCCGCTTCCGCTTCACCGATTTCGTCGGCGATGCGCTGGCAGTGTGCGAGGAATAAGCGTCCGACTTGGGTCAGCACGATGCGTCGCGAAGAGCGTTCGAGTAAGGGTGTGTCCAGCTTTGATTCAAGCCGCGCGATGGCGCGACTAACCGAGGCCTTGGGCTTGAACAGCGCGCGTGCGGCCGCGCTCATGCTGCCCAGCTCGGCTACCTTGGCAAACAACAGCATGTCGCGCGGGTCATACATAACCGAGGATTCCTTTTTGGTGTTTATCGTTCCATAAATGGAACGATAAGTTGTCATTTTGGTATCTGGTTGTCAATCTGACAATCATCTACCATGTATTTGTCCGTATGCTCGGTCAATCAGATCTAACCGGGCGCGGCATTCGCCACATAGAGCGAAGCGTCAAAAAATGCAGTAGACGGTGCCATGCGCACACGGGCAACAAAGGAGGAGGGCAGCTATTGGGTCCGCATGGTTCTTGCAATCTTGCGCCGGCCGTTGTTTCACTCCCTCTGAGGTTTCGCCGCAAACCGGTTTTCCGGATTGCGGCGCAGGCATGCCAAGATGAAGGAGCGGAATGTGGGCGAAACTCAACTGTTGAAGGACAAGGTTGTTGTCGTCACCGGCGCGGGGCGCGGCATCGGGCGCGGCATCGCTTTGCTGATGGCCGCGGAAGGCGCCAGCGTGGTCGTTAACGACCTTGGCGGCTCGAGGACGGGCGAGGGTGCAGACAGCTCGCCGGCGGAAGAGGTGGTGGCGCTGATCAAGGCGGCTGGTGGCCAGGCGGTGGTCAGCACCGATAGCGTGACAGAGTGGGACAGCGCGCAGGCCATTGTCGCCAAGGCCGTCTCCAGCTTCGGCCGCATCGATTGCGTGGTCAATAACGCGGGAATCCTGCGCGACAAGATTTTCCATAACATGACGCCGGAGGATTTTGATGCGGTCATGAAAGTGCACCTCTACGGCGCCTTCTACATCAGCCGGGCTGCGGCACCATACATGCGGGAACAAAAATCCGGATCGATGATTCACATGACTTCTTCGACCGGCCTCATTGGCAACCTCGGGCAGGCCAATTATGCCGCGGCCAAGCTGGGTATTGTCGCGTTGTCAAAAAGCATCGCTCTCGACATGGCGCGCGCCAACGTGCGCTCCAACGCGGTGTCGCCTTCGGGTTGGACGCGCATGACCAGCGGCGTACCCATGGACACGCCGGAGCAAAAGGCTTTCGCCGACAAGGTGAAAAACGGCATGCCGCCGGAAAAGGTCGCGCCGCTGGTGGCTTTTCTGGCGAGCGATGCGGCGCAAAAGGTGACCGGGCAGATACTGTCTGTGCGCGGCAACGAGATTTTTTTGTACAGCCACACGCGTCCTATGCGCTCGATACACCGCGGGGAGGGTTGGACTGCGGCATCGCTGGCGGAGCACATGCTGCCGGCCTTCACACCCTCGTTCACGCCGCTCGATACCATAGGCGACGTGTTTTCCTGGGATCCCGTTTGACAATGTTCACCTGATCAAAGCGGCGGCAAGGCCGCCATGCGACGAAAAAGATCGTGATGCGACACCAAGCAAAGGAGACGGCAATGCATAAATTTTTGGCGGTACTGTTTGCGGGCGTGCTCGGCGCGCTTGCGGGTCTGGCGCCGGCCCATTCGGCCTACCCGGAAAAAGTTGTCAAGCTGGTGGTGCCCTACGCGGCTGGCGGCGCGAACGACATATTCGCCCGTTTCATCGCGCAGGAGCTGAGCGTGCGCTGGAAACAGCAGGTCATCATCGAGAACCGCCCTGGCGGCAGCGCGACAATAGGAGGACAGGCAGTCGCTACCTCTCCGGCCGACGGCTACACGCTACTCGTCGCTTCATCAACCTTCGCTGCGCATCCGGCGCTGTTCCCCAAACTGCCCTACGACATGAAAAAAGATTTCGTGACCGTGGCCAAGGTGGTCGATGCTCCGGTGTTGCTGATAGCCCATCCGGATGTACCCATCACGACAGCCGGGGATCTTGTGGCTTATGTCAAGCGCAGTCCCGTGACGATCAATTACGGAACGGCGGGCAATGCCAGCACGCCGCACCTGACTGCCGAGTTGTTCAACGCCAAGGCTGGCATCAAGATGACACACGTGCCCTACAAGGGCGACAACCAGGCTATCTTGGGAGTCATGAACGGTTCGGTGCCGGTCGCCTTCACCAGCGTACTCGCCGCGCTGCCCCAGGTGCGCGCAGGCAAGCTCAAGGCCATTGGCATTTCCACCTTGATCCGGGTGGAGCAAATGCCTGAAACGCCGACCATAGCGGAAAGCGGCCTGCCCGGTTACGAGTTGGCTGGCTGGTACTCGCTACTTGCGCCGGCCGGCACGCCCCCCGCGATCGTTAACTTCATCGCCGATGCGGTGCGCGCCATCGTCACCGATTCTGAGGGAAAAAAGAGGATGAACAGTCTGGGTGTGGCGGTGGCTTTCATGGGGCCTGAGGAATTCAAAGCTTACATGGCGAGCGAGATCACCAAGCTGACCGCGGTGGTGAATGACGCGAAGATTTCGGCCGAATGAGCCGCGCATGAATTTCGATTTTTCCGACGAGCTGAAGCAGTTACGCGACGAGGCCAACCGGATGCTGCGCGAGCAGTGCCCGCCCAAGGCGGTGCGCCGCGTGCTCGATGGCGCCGCGCGCTACGACGCACCGCTGTGGCGACAGATCGGCGAGCTCGGCTGGCTGGGCGCGGGGATATCGGAGGAATACGGTGGCTCCGGACTCGGCCGCGAGGGACTGTGCGTACTAGCCGAGGAAGTCGGCCGCGCCCTCGCGCCCGTGCCGTTTTCATCGTCGGTGTACCTGGCGACTGAAGCGATCATGGAGTTGGGTAACGACACGCAAAAGCAGGCCTGGTTGCCGCTGCTTGCCGGGGGAAAACTGATAGGTACTTTCGCACTTGCGGAAGATGCCGGCAATCCCTCAGCCGGACAGGTCAGGGCCGAGGTGAGCAGAGGCCGGATAACCGGCGCCAAGCTGCCGGTCCCTAATGGCAACATTGCCGATTTTGCCGTGGTTGCAGCGCGCGATGTTGCGGGCACGCCAGGGCTTTACCACGTTGAACTGAAGGGGCCCGGCGTCGAGCGCAGGTCGCTGCGGACCATCGACCCGAGCTGCGACCATGCGAAGTTGGTGTTCAACAACGCACCCGCGGTGCTGCTCGGCGCATCCGCCTGCGGCTGGGCGGGCATCAAGCGCCTACTCGATCGGGCCGCCGTGCTGGTCGCCTTCGAGCAACTGGGCGGCGCTCAGGCCTGCCTTGACATGGCGAAGAATTACGCGATGGAACGCTATGCCTTCGGCCGGCCCATAGGCTCCTTCCAGGCGATCAAGCACAAGTTGGCCGGCATCTTCGTCGCCATAGAATTGGCACGCTCGAATGCCTACTACGGCGCCTGGGCCATTTCCACTGACGCCGCGGAGCTGCCGCTGGCGGCGGCGACTGCGCGCATTTCGGCGACAGACGCCTACCACTTGGCATCCAAGGAAAACATCCAGACGCACGGCGGCATGGGCTGTACCTGGGAGTTCGACTGCCACCTTTATTACCGGCGTGCCAAGCTGCTCGCGCTCACGCTGGGCAGTGCGCCTTACTGGCGCGGGCAGTTGCTTGCCGAGCTCGACATGCAGCACGCAGCCTGACCCGCGAGGAACGCATGGACTTCAACGATACGCCTGAAGAGGCCACTTTCCGCACCGAGGTGCGCGCTTTCCTCGACAAGAATGCCGTGCGCAAGAGCGCCACCAGCACGGCCTATCGTACCGGGCATGTGGACGCCGACTTCCTGAAAACAGCAAAAGCCTGGCAGGCGAAAAAGGCGGAGGCCGGCTACGCTGCGATTACCTGGCCGGCGCGCTACGGCGGCCGCGACGGCACACCCATACAGCAGGTTATTTACGGGCAGGAGGAGCAGAACTATGTCGTGCCGCACGGCGTGTTCCACCTGGGCCTGAGCATAGCGCTACCGACCATGATGATGTACGCGACGCCCGAGCAGAACGAGCGCTACATCAAGCCGGCGCTGCGCGGCGACGAAATCTGGTGCCAGCTATTTTCCGAACCGGTCGCCGGGTCCGACCTCGCCGGCATACGCACGCGCGCGGTGCGCGAGGGCGACGAATGGGTTATCAACGGGCACAAAATATGGACTTCGGGCGCCCACTACTCGGATTTTGCCATCCTGGTGGTGCGCTCCGACCCGACCGTGCCCAAGCACAAAGGGCTGAGTTTCTTTTTCCTGGATATGAAGTCCAAGGGCATCGAAGCGCAGCCGATCAAGCAAATGTGGGGCGCCTCGCGCTTCAACGAGGTGTTCCTCAAGGACGTGCGCATTCCGGACACGCAGCGCCTTGGCGCGGTGGGTGAAGGCTGGAAGGTTGCGCTCGCGACCCTGAGCCATGAGCGTTTCGGCGTCGGCACCGGTATATTCACCGGGCCGGATTTTTCCGACATCTACAAGCTGGCGCGCTCGCTCGACCTGGACGGCAGGCCGGCCATCGAAAATTCAACCGTGCGCGAAAAGCTCGCCGACTGGTACGTCAGGGAGCGCGGACTCAAGAACACCATTTTTCGCAGCCTGACCGCGCTGTCGCGCGGCGCGGCACCCGGCCCTGAGGCGATCATTGCCAAGGCGGTGAGCCCCGCGCAGGCACAGGAGATGGCGGCGTTTGCGCTGGACATGATGGGCATGGCGGGTAGTTTGATGGATGAAGATCTGGCGGTGAGTGAAGGCTGGTTTGGCGAAGAATACCTGGCCTCACCGGGCAGCAGGCTTGCCGGAGGCAGCGACGAGATTGTGCGCAACGTCATTGCCGAGCGTGCGCTTGGACTGCCGCCCGACGTGCGTGTCGACAAGGACCTGCCCTACAACCAACTGCCGGCCGGAAAACGCTGAGAACACTGATATGGAGACTACGCAATGAACCAGCCAACCGGACAAAGACCGCTTCCTGTTCCTACTCCAGAGACCAGGCATTACTGGGAGGGCGCCAAAGGGGGTGAGTTACTGCTGCAGCGCTGCGACGCCTGCAGTCACGCTTATTTCCCACCACGACCTTTTTGCCCCAAGTGCGCTTCACGCAAGGTGTCGGTGTTCAAGGCTAGTGGCAGGGCGAAGCTGTATAGCTATGTCATCCACCACCGCGCGGCGCCCGGGTTCACCCCGCCTTACGCCATCGCCGTGGTCGAGCTCGTCGAGGGGCCACGCCTGATGAGCAATATCGTCGATTGCCCGCAGACGCCCGAGGCGCTGCAGCTGGACATGGCGCTGACCGTGGTTTTCGAGAAGCAGACCGAGGACATAACGCTGCCGGTGTTCAAGCCGGCTGGAGCCTGAGATGAAACAAAAATCTGTAGCAGTAGTTGGTGCCGCTGAGACCACACAGATGGGTACGATCCCGGATATGTCGCAAATTGGCCTGCATGCCGATGCGGCGCTCAATGCCATGGCCGATGCCGGCCTGAAGCCGTCGGACATCGACGGCATCGCCACGGCCGGCGAGACGCCGGTGACGCTGGCGCATTACCTTGGCATCACGCCGACCTGGATCGACGGCACCGCCGTGGGCGGCTGCTCGTTCATGATCCATGTGCGCAATGCCGCCGCGGCGATCAACGAGGGTCTGTGCAAGACGGTGCTGATCACGCATGGTGAGAGCGGGAAATCGCGCATCGCAGCGAGCCTGCGGCCCAACCCCGCACCCGGCACGCTGGGACAGCAGTTCGAGGTGCCTTACGGCGTTGTGGGCCCGCCCACAATGTTCCCGATACCGGTGCTGCGTTACTTGAAGACTTACGGTATCACGCAGGAGCAGCTGGCGATGGTCGCGGTGGTGCAGCGCGAGTGGGCGGCGAAAAACCCTCGCGCCACGTTCAGGGATCCGATCAGCGTCGATGACGTGCTCAACTCGCGCATGGTCGCCTATCCCTTCCGTCTGCTGATGTGCTGCCTCGTAAGCGATGGCGGTGGCGCGCTGATCCTGACCAGTGCCGAGCGCGCGAAGGATTTTCCGCAAAAACCGGTCTATATCCTGGGCACCGGAACCGGTGTCGAGACGCCCATGGTCAGTCAGATGGCGGACTTCACCAGCTCGCGCGCCTTCCGTGTATCGGGGAAAAAGGCTTTCGAAGAGGCTGGAATCTCGCATAGCGACGTTGACCACTTGATGATTTACGATGCCTTCGCACATTTACCGATCTACGGCCTCGAAGACCTCGGTTTTTGCAAACCGGGCGAAGCCGCGGGCTTCATCGGCGAGCGAAACACTGCGCCGGGTGGCAAGCTGCCGGTGAACACCAACGGTGGCGGCCTGAGCTACATGCACTCGGGCATGTACGGCATGTACGCCCTGCAGGAAAGCGTGCGGCAGATGCGCGGCATCGCGCCGGCGCAGGTGCCGGGCGCGAAAATATCCGTGGCGCACGGCGTTGGCGGCATGTTCGCGGCGAGCGGCACCATCATTTTCAGCAATGAAAAACCCTGACCCGGGGAGGGACCATGCAGCTCGAAGCGCCATTGAAGGGAATCAAGGTCGCCGATTTTTCACAGGGCGTCGCCGGTCCGCATTGCACCATGCTGCTCGGTCAGCACGGCGCCGAGGTCACCAAGATTGAACCGCTGGAGGGGGAGTGGGGCCGCATCATAGGCCGCCGCCACGCCGATTTTTGCGCCGATGCGCTTGCTTTCAATCGCGGAAAGCGTTCCCTTGCGCTTAACATGAAGGAAAGCGAGGCGCAGCAAGTGGCATTTGCCATCGCCGCTGAAGCGGATGTCGTGATCGAGTCATTTCGTCCCGGTGTTATGAAAAAATTCGGTCTCGATTATGCGCGTGTCAAGGAGGTCAATCCCAAGGCGGTCTATTTGTCGATCACCGGCTTCGGTCAGGAGGGTCCCTACAACGGCCTGCCCGCCACTGATCTGGTGATTCAGTCTTTTTCCGGTCTGATGTCGGTTAACCGCGACAGCCAGGGCAAACCGCAGCGACTGGGCGTGATCATCGTCGATGTGGTGAGCGGCGTGTACGCCTGCCAGGCGATACTGTCTGCGTTGATGCGCAGCATGCGCTTTGGCCAGGGCGTCTACATCGATTGCAGTCTGATGCAATGCGCCGCAGCCTTCCAGTCGGCGAAACTGATCGAACAGCACTTGGAGGGCGGGCCGCCTCCCCACCCGTTCACGCCGGTCGGTGTGATGGAAAGCAGTGACGGCTACATCAGTGTGTCGGTGCGCTCTGATGAGCAGTACGTGTTGTTTTGTCGCAATACCGGACGCGAAGATCTCGCGACAGATCCGCGTTTTGTCACCATGGCCAAGCGCAATGAAAATGAGAAAATTTTGATGTGCTTGATTCGCGAGGAATTCAGAAAGCGTACCTCTGCCGATTGGGCGAAGCTCCTGACCGCGATAGGCGCGCACAACGCGCCCGTGATGACTCACGCCGATTTTATCGACAACGAGCAGGTCAAAGCTGTCAATTGCCTCGCCTGGGTGGAGCAGGATGGTGTGGGCAGGCTGCCACTCGCCAACGTGCCGGGCACTCCGCCGATAGGTGGCCGCGGCTTTCTCGATCAGAGCCCGCATGTCGGACAGCACACTGTTGAGATCCTGCTCGAACGCGGATTCAGTCGGGCACGCATTGACGCGCTTGTCGCCGGCAAGGTCTTCGGCACTGGCAAGGCATGAGGGCGCGGAGCGGGCATGGCAATTGACTACGAAACGCTGAAAAACTGGTCTATCCCGGACGCAGCGCAGGCCTATTCTGAACGCGACACCATGCTGTATGCGCTGGGCCTCGGTGTTGGTGCCGATCCAACCGATGCGAAGCAGCTCGCTTTTGTCTATGAAAAAGGCCTCAAGGCGCTGCCCACCCTGGCCATGGTCATTGGATCGCCAGGCGCATGGTTCACAGACCCGCGTATCGGCATCAATTACACAAAACTTGTGAACGCTGGAGTCAGCGCGGCATTTCACGCGCCCATGCCGGCCAGCGGCGAGGTGGTTGGCCGCTCAAGGGTGATCACGCTGGCCGACAAGGGTGTGGCGAGCGGCGCGCTGCTGATATTCCGCAGGCAATTGCATGAGCGCCAGTCCGGCCTGCACCTTTGCGACATCGATACGACTTACCTGTGCCGCGGCGACGGCGGGTTCGGCGGGCCCCATGTCGATGCGCCCGCACCGCACCAACTGCCGGGAACGGAGCCCGAGCTTACAGTGGAATTCCGTACGCTCGCGCAACTGGCGCTGATTTACCGCCTCAGCGGCGATCGCAATCCACTGCATGCCGACCCTGCGGTCGCCGTGGCCGCGGGTTTCCCGCGACCGATTCTTCATGGCTTGTGTACCTTCGGCGTGGTTGGCTACGTCGCGCTGACGGCGTTGTGTGATGGCGATCCGGCCAGGCTCAAGTTGCTGGAAGCGCGTTTTTCGGCGCCGCTGTTTCCCGGCGAGACGCTGCTGGTTGATTTTTGGAGGCACGGCAACGAGGTGTCGATTCGCGCCCGCTCCGCAGAGCGCGGTGTTGTCGTGCTCAACAACGGCAGAGCCCACATAGAAGCCTGAGCGGAGGATAGTTTGCGCAGCGAAAGCTTTTCACCCAGATCAATAGCAATCATCGGGGCATCGCCCGACCAGGGCAAGATCAGCGGCCGTCTCATGAAGCTGCTAATCGAGCGCGGTTTTGGCGGCGTGATCTATCCTATAAACCCGAAGTACGGCGAAATCGGCGGCCTCCGCTGCTATCCCGACTTGCAATCGGTTGAAGGCCCCGTTGACATGGTGGTGTTGGTTACGCCGGCCGTGGCGGCGCCAGAGGCGCTGAAGCAGGCCGGACAAAAAGGTGTCGGCATCGCGGTGATCGTCAGCGCCGGCTTTGCCGAATCGGGGGAGGAGGGTAAGGAGCTCGAGCGTCAGCTCGTCGCGCTTGCACGTGAGTACGGCATACGCCTGCTTGGTCCCAATACTATCGGGTTTGTCAACGGTTTTGACCGCATTGCGGTGACATTCACAACCTATGCCGACGATGATATCCCGTCCGGTCCGATAGCTATCGTGTCGCAATCGGGCGCGTTCGGCAGTGGCATGGCAGCCATGGCGCGCCAACGGGGCCTGGGCATGGGTTATTTTGTTGCCACGGGTAATGAAGCCGATCTGAATTTTGCAGATGTGCTTGGCACCGTACTTGATGACAAGCGGATCGCGATTGTCGCCGGTTACGTCGAGGGCTTGCGCGAGGGACAGTCTTTGCTTGACATCGCGGTCAAGGCCTTGGATCTTGGCAAACCCGTGGTGTTGACCAAGGTGGGCCGAAGTCAGGCCGGCGCCACTGCTGCTGCATCCCACACCGGTGCGCTGGCCGTCCAGGATGTTGTGTTTGACGGCATCGCTAGGCAGTACGGACTGGTTCGCGCGCGCAACGAGGAGCATCTGCTTGACGTGCTGCAGGCCTTGTTGTTCTGTTCAAATTTAAAAGGGTCGCGGATCGGGGTCGTCACCGGCTCCGGCGGTGCGGGTGTGCTGATTGCCGACCGAGCCGCCGACCTCGGCCTTGGCCTGCCGGCACTCTCCGATGCAACCCGTGATCGACTGAAAGCGCTCGTCCCTGGATTCGCGTCGGTAGCCAATCCGGTCGACGTTTCCGCGCAGATATTCCGCGACCAGGACTCGTTGCGCGAGGTGATGCTCGCCGTGCTTGATGATCCGTCGGTGGATGTTGGCATGGTCTGGACCCAGTTATCCGAGCGCCAATCAGACATGATGGTCGAGGCTTTCCGCCAGGTAAAAGAGCGCGCATCCAAGCCGTTTGTCGTTTGCTGGGTGGCTGCGCCTGATCGCGCGATTACCGCGCTGCACAGCCACGGCATTGCGGCATTTCGCGGTGGTGAACCTGCGGTCGATGCCATCGCAGCCGTTGTTTTTTATGTCGAGGCCCGGCGCCGGCGCGAGCGGGGCGCTATGCCGCTGCTGGTTGCATCGGAACTGCCCTCTCGTTCGGGCGTACTTGGCACGGTGCAGGCTGCCAAACTGCTAACGGAGGCGGGTATCTCCGTCGCCAAGGCGCTGTTTTGCACGACGGCTGATGAAGCGGTGGAAGCGGCGCGGCAGATCGGTTTTCCGGTGGCGCTCAAGATCGAATCGCCCGACATACTGCACAAGACGGAGGCAGGCGGCATCCGCTTGGGTGTCGTCGATGAGGCGGGGCTGCGCGCTGCGCACGCCGACATGCTTGCCGAAGTATCGCGACGCGCCCCGCATGCCAAGTTGTCGGGTGTCGTCGTGCAGGAGATGGCCGCGCCCGGCGTTGAACTGGTCGTCGGCATACAGAATGACCCGACCTTTGGCCCTGTGGTGATGGTGGGGGCTGGTGGCATCCTGGTCGAAGTCCTGCGCGACACGGTGTTCAGGAAGGCGCCGGTGTCGGAGGCCGAGGCGGGGCGTATGTTGGATGAACTGCGCACCCGTGCGCTGCTTGACGGCGTTCGCGGCAAGCCTGCGGTTGATCGCAAAGCGGTTGCAGCGCTGATTGCGGGTGTGTCGCGATTTGGCGTGGCTAACGGCGCGAGGCTGCGCGAACTTGACCTCAACCCGGTTATGGCTACGCCCTGTGGGGTCGTGGCGGTCGACTGGCTGATGGTCCTCGATTGACGGGAACCCGGTGCCCCCGGTACTGCTGACCCGGTCCGGCACCGTCGGTGTCATCTCCGTGGACTATCCACCGGTGAACGCTTTGTCGCATGTGGTGCGCGAGGCACTTGCGGCCGTGCTGGCGGCGGCCGCCGACGACCCGAAGCTAAAGAGCATCCTGATCATCTGCGAGGGCAAGACTTTTTTTGCCGGTGCCGATATTCGCGAGTTCGGCCAGAAGCCGCGCGAACCGCGGATTCGCGGCCTCGCTCAGCAGATCGAGGATGGGGCCAAGCCGGTGGTGGCCGCCATCCATGGAACTGCGCTGGGAGGCGGCCTTGAACTGGCGCTGGGCTGCCATTACCGTATCGCCGCCGCGGGTGCACGCTTCGGGCTGCCCGAAGTGAAGCTCGGGCTGGTCCCGGGTGGTGGTGGGACGCAACGCCTGCCGCGGCTGATCGGCGTCGAGCGCGCTTTGGACCTGATCGTTGCCGGCGAGATCATTGACGCGCGCAAGGCGCTCAGCCTTGGGATTGTCGATGCGATCGTGAGTGGTTCGCTGCGGGATGAAGCTCTGGCTTTTTCCGAGCGGCTCCCAGCGCGCGTGATGGCATCGCGCCGAATCGGCCTGCGGAACATTTCGGGGGTTACGCCAGAATGGCTTGATGCGGCGGAAAAGCGCGTGGCGAGGCGTGCCCGCGGCCTGCTTGCACCGCTTCATTGTGCGAAGGCGGTGAGGGCTGCGTGTGAACTGCCTCTGTCCGAAGGCGTAAGGGCGGAGGCCATTCTGGCCGAAGGGCTGGTGGGTACGTCGCAGGCGAGGGCACTACGGCATGTATTTTTTAGCGAGCGCAAGGCAGCCGGAAAGAACCTCTTGCGCGCGGGCGCCGAACTGCGTGCTGCCTACGTTGAGACTATTGCGGCGTTGCTGCGGGAGGGGGCGACAGCATCGCGACTCAAGGCGGTGTTGCGGCGGTTTGGGTTCGAACGCGTTGGCGCACACTTTCCCGGTTCGGCGGACGGTCGCAGTGGTGCCCACGTGCTGCCCGACGACCAGGTCATGCTGCAACGCGTGCTCCATGCACTGCATAGGGCGGGCGAAGCATGCTTCGATGAGGCGGCCGGAATTGGTCCAGCAGAAATTGATGTCACGGCGATTCGCACGATAGGTTTTCCGACATACCGGGGTGGTCCGATGTTCATCACAGGGGAGGAAATCTGATGGAAGTCGCAGTCACATATCAGATCGAGGATTGCATCGCCACCATTACGCTGAACCGGCCGGAGCGTATGAACGCGGTGAACGGAGCGATGGAGTCGGAGCTCCGGGATGCGATGGGGCGCGCCAGCGAGGATTCCGGCGTTCGGGTGATCATCCTGACCGGGGCGGGCAAGGCGTTTTGCGCTGGAAAGGACATTGCGGATATGGGCGCAGCGCCGGCGGCCGAGCAGGATGGGAGATTTACCTACCTTCGTGATGTGCCCAAGCCGGTAATTGCATCGGTGAATGGCGCTGCCGCGGGCCTGGGAATGGTCATAGCGCTTTATGCCGACGTGCGGATTGCAGGGTCGGCGGCTTTCTTTACGCCTTCGTTCTCGAAGCGTGGCTTGGTTGCGGAGCACGGCATTGCGTGGCTGTTACCGCGGATGGTTGGTACCGGCCGCGCCATGGAGCTGCTGATGTCGTCGCGCCGGATCGGTGCTGATGAGGCGGCGGGCATGGGCCTCGTTAGCCGCGCCGTGGACTCGAGCGTGCTCGCCACAACGGTTCGTGACTATGCGCGCGAACTTGCAGATTCGGTATCACCCCGGTCGCTGCGGGTAATCAAGCGGCAGGTTTGGGGCGCGATGGTGCAGTCGTTTAGCGTCGCGCTGGCATCAGCCGGAGAGGAGCAGCGCCTCAGCCTCGATAGCGATGACTTCCGCGAGGGCGTCCGACACTTTGTCGAAAAGCGGCCGCCAAAATTCAGCGGCGGGTAGCTGCAACAGCTTTCAGGCCGGTTACGGCCTGAGCAGTATTTTCCCGGCATGGACGCCCGAATCCATGCGTGCATGCGCCAGGGCCGCCTCTTCCAGGGTATGTATCGAATCGATAAGAGGCCGGATGCCCTTGCCCAGCAGCGGCCAGACCTGGTCCAGCAATTGCCGAGCGACGGCTATCTTGCGCGGTAATTCCAGCGGACGCATCATCGAACTGGTCACCACCGCGCGCTTGCGCGAAATCGATTCGAGTGTTGCCGAGAAGGTCGGCGTTTGTGCGCTGGTCAGGTGCACGAGCTTGCCGTCCATGGCTAGCGCGTCGATATTCCGTTGCGCGTAGAGGCCGCCCACTTGGTCGAGGATTACGTTGGCGCCGCCCACCTGCTTCATGGCTTCGACAAAATCGGATTCACGGTAATTGATCACGAGATCGGCCCCCAATTTGCGGCAAGCCGTGCATTTGGCTTCCGTGCCTCCTGTGACCGCGACACGCGCACCCAGAGTTTTCGCTACTTGAATGCCTAGGCTGGCGACGCCGCTGGTGCCACCGTGAACCAGCAGCCACTGGTCGGCCTTGAGGCCGCCCAGTTCGAAGACGTTGAACCAGAACGTGAACAGTGCCTCGGGCAGAGCCGCTGCTTCGGCTTCCGATAGACTGGCCGGATACTCGAGGGCGAGCGCTGCTTCGGCGACGCAGTAATCGGCATAGCCGCCGCCGTTGATCAGCGCGCAGACGCGCTGACCTATGCGGGTGCCTGGAACATCCGCGCTTGCTGCAACGATGGTGCCCGATACCTCAAGGCCGAACACGTCGGTGGCGCCTGGCGGCGGGGTGCCGCGCTTGCGTTGTGTGCAGTCATGGCGGTTGACGCCCGCATAGCCCACCTTTATCAGCACCTGTCCAGATGCGAGGGGGGGTAACGGGCGCTCTTGCAACTGCAAGACTTCGGGGCCGCCAGGCCCGGTGGGTGCCACGGCCCGGATGCTCCGGGGCAGAGCGCTCATGAGTTGTGGTCCCGTGACGGGCCGACCAGCGTCATGCCGCCGTCGACGACCAGTACCTGTCCGGTGATGAAACAGGCTTGTTCCGAGAGCATGAAACGTACGGCCTGTCCGACATCCCACCCGGTGCCCTCTATTCCCAGGACCGACGCCTTGCGCCGTTGCTCGCGTGCCGCGGCGCTCATGCCTGAGCCGTAGGACAGCGGCGTGTAGACGGCGCCCGGCAGAACGCAGTTGACCCTGATATGGTCGCGGCCGTGATCCACCGCCATAGCGCGCGTCAGCGAGATCACCGCGCCCTTGGTTGTGGCGTAGGAGGTCATGCCGCGAGGGCGAAGCGCGGAAATCGATGAGATGTTTACTATGGCGCCACCACCGGCGGTCTTGATGATGGCGGGGATGGCGTACTTCGAGGACAGGAACATCGAATCGAGGTTGACGCGCAGCACGCGCTGCCAGTCGGCCGTTGACTCCTCGGTCACCGCCCCCTTGCTGCCGATGCCGACGTTGTTGACCAGGAAATCGAGCCGACCGAAGTGGCGTAGCGCCTCATCGACCATGGTTTTGCAGCCTGCTTCATCGGTGACGTCCGTTTCGAGGGCCACCGCCTCGCCGCCTTCACCGACGATCATCTTCACGGTTGTTTCGGCGAGTGCGAATTGGCGGTCCACCACCAGCACGCGTACGCCGCGGCGTGCGAGCAGGATACAGGCCGCGCGGCCGTTGCCTACGCCGTCGCCCGCGGCGCCGCCGCCGGTGATGATGGCAGTCTTGCCGGTGAAGCCTTCATCATCGACCGAGGTACGGGTCATGCCTAGACTTGGCCTTCGAGCAGTTCGAGCGGGTCGCCGAACTGGCGTGCCATCTCCACCACGGCAGGATCGCGCAGCGCCATCAGGAACCCCTTGTCGATGACCGTGGTGTTGCCTGCGGTCACCGTCCCGTCCAGGACGATAAGATCTTGGTGGATCGGGGGCTCTTCCCAGTTGGGCATGACGCGGCGGATGTAGTCGCTCGGTTTAGCAAGGTCGATGCCAAAGTGCAACGCACCTGGCGAGTTGGATCCTGCCGGGTAAACCGTATGGCGAGGCGCCTTAGGATTGAAGCCGCATCCGCCCCCTTCGATCAGGCGGCCGCCCTTCAGCATCTCACGCAGGATCTTCGCGTCCTGTGACTCGCCGCGAACCTCGGTCACGAACTTGTCCTTGAATACGACGGAGATCTTTTCGATGAACGGATGGGGGAATCCGATCGCCCATTGCGGGTAGAGGATGCCATCGATCTTTAGCGGGGTATCGGGGCTGTCCTTCATGGCTGTACTGTCCCAGAAATTCGGGCCGTGCGTGGGCAGGTAGTGCGCATAGCAGCCTGGCTCCGCCGCGGAAATTTTGCCCTGCCAGCGCAGTCCCGCGTACATGGTGTCGCGCATGACTTTGGTGTAGGGAATGCGCAGGTCGCTGCCGCGCTCATCCGAAAATTTCAATTCAAAGTCGCAGTCCTTGGGGATGCGGCGCTCCGTTGCGCGGATGATCTCGCTGACGAGTTCGACCGGAAAGCGCGCCTGCGGTGTTTTGAGTAGGTCGAGGTCGCGAAAATAGGTGATTTTTACCCAGCGCTGGCCGGCCTTGCGCATGGCTACGTTGAACGGGTCCTCGATAGAGCAGAACCAGGTTGAAACGATAAAGCTTGCCTGTTGGATCAGCGGCTTGAGTTCCTCCGGGATGCCTGGGAGTTGCGTGTTCGGCGCCATGTAGACGCTCAGCGTTGCGCCGCGCGACGCGGCGAGGCCGGTAAAGGCATCGATGACGCGCGGATCGAGTAGCGGGTCTGTCAGCATCAGTACGCGGTCGCCTTGGCGGATCGCCATGAAGCGGCAGAAGTTGTCCAGCGCCTGAAACCAGTGCTTGGTGTCGGTGATCGAGGGGTTCAGTGCGGGAGGCATGCCGACATACTTGATCGGGTCGTTGCCTTGGGGGTTCATGTCCATATTGTCTCCAATCGTAAATGCAGCGTGGTCGCAAGTGATGCTGGCAGTGATGTTATTGCATGCAATTTTTAATAATTTCTATCGTTTATTGACTATCATTATCATTTAAACCTAGTATTGCATGCAATAAAAATCACCGTCAATGTCGCTTTTGTCTTTCAAAAGCCTTCTTTATGGGAAGCAGTCAATGAACATACTCGTCACCGGCGGTCTGGGGGTCAATGGTTCCTGGGTAACCAAGAAACTGGCTGACCGCGGGTTCACGCCGGTCGTACTTGATGCGCGCGCCGATTTTTCATTGATTGGCCCCGACTATGAAAAGCGCATCGTGTTCGTCCAGGGCAGCGTGTCCGACGAGGATCTTGTGGCGCGAACGATCAAGCAGCATGGTGTCAGTTGCATCGTCCACCTTGCGGCTATGGTGGGGCATCCGGACGACCCGGTCGGCGTGTTCCGCGTCAATGCCTACGCCACAGTGCAACTGCTCGAGGCGGCGCGCAAGGGGGGGATACGCCGTTTTGTTTTCACCAGTTCGCGCGCCGTTTACGGCGCGCTCGAGGGTGACGCGGCACATCCGGTGTACAAGCCTGTGAAAGAGGACCATCCGCTGCGGCCTGTGCATGTTTACGATGTGTGTAAGGTTTCCAGCGAGGGCATGGGCAGATGTTATGCCGACCAGTTCGGTATGGAGTTCGTGGCGCTGCGCTTTGCCACCATTTTCGGACCTGGCAAGACTGTGCGACACAAGAAATTCGCCATTCTGAGCCGCATCATCGAGGCGCCGCTACACGGCGAACCGGTCCGCATCGCGCGCGGCGGCGATCAGCGCGATGATGTTATTTATGCCGACGACGTTGCCGAGGCGGTGGTTACGGCGGCGCTGCATTCTAAGCCGCGCTACACCGAATACAACATATCCCATTCTTGCGGTACTACATTGCACGACCTTGCCGCAGCGGTGCGCAAGCACGTGCCGGGAGCGGACATTGAGATCGCACCCGGCCTCGATTACATCGATTCGGGCGTCAACTACGCCGGCGTTCTGGACAACAGCCGTGCGAAGGAAGACCTGGGTTTTGTGCCGCGTTTCAACCTTGATTCGGCGGTGGGTGATTACATCGAAAAGATGAAACTGCTCGGCCTGCCTCCCTATAATCGGTGAATTGCCCCAACTGCCGGAATCTGCAACAACCAAAAGAGGAGAAAACATGAACGGATCGATTGCTTCAATGCTGCGCGCTTTGCTGCTGCTGGGTGCCGGTATGCTTGCCCTGGGGGGCCTGTCGCCGGCGGGCGCCGCCTACCCGGAAAAACTCATACGCATCGTCGTGCCGTACGCCCCCGGAGGTCCGAATGACATTGTGGCTCGGGTGCTCGCGCAGGAACTTGGCGCGCGCTGGAACCAGCAGGTGGTGGTTGAGAACCGGCCTGGCGGGGGGGCCACCATAGGTGGTCTTGCGGTGGCCAAGGCGCCGGCAGACGGTTACACGCTTCTGCTTGCTTCGTCGACGTTCGCCGCCCACCCAGGGCTGTTTCCGAACCTGCCTTACGACCTACAAAAGGATTTCGTGCCCGTGGTCAAGATCGGCGACGGGCCTATCATTCTTGTCGCGAATCCAGCGTTCCCGGCTTCGAATGTCATAGAGTTGATCGACTACGCTAAACGCAATCCGGGGAAGGTCCACTTCGGCACATCGGGCACAGCGGGAACCCCCCACCTTTCGGGCGAATACTTCAACCTTCGCTCGAAGGCGGGTTTGACTCACATTCCCTATAAAGGCGATGCGCCTGCGATTATCGGTGTGCTGAACGGTAGCACGGCGCTTGCGTTCACCGGACTCACGGCTGCGATGCCCCAGGTCCGCAGCGGCAAGCTTAAGGCGATCGCCGTAACGACATCGACCCGGGTTGAGGTGCTGCCCGAGGTCCCGACCATGGCGGAGTCGGGTCTGCCCGGATTCGAACTCGCCGGCTGGTTCTCGCTGCTGGCGCCGGCGAACACCCCCACGGCCATCGTCAACATTATTGCAGAAGCTGTGCTGTCCATACTTGCGAATCCGGAGGTCAAGGCGAAGGTGACGGCATCGGGCGTTGTGGTTGCGCCCATGGGCCCAGTGGAATTCAAGCCCTTCATGGCGAGCGAAATTATCAAGCTGACCGAACTGATCAATGCGGCAAAGATCAAGGCCGAGTAAAAAGCATGGCCTCGCGCATCGAGACAGTTTCGATCAGACTCAGGGAAATGATCCTGTCCGGTGAACTCGAGCCCAACGAGCGTATTGTCGAAATTCCGTTCGCCGCACGTCTGGGCGTTTCGCGCACACCGTTGCGCCTAGCGCTGGCTGAACTGGAAAAGGAGGGCCTGCTTGAGCGCCTGACCCGTGGCTACCGGGTGCGCGAATTCACGATGGAGGAGATCTCCAATGCAATCGACGTTCGCGGCGTGCTCGAGGGCATGGCTGCGCGGATTGTCGCGCAGCGCGGCTTGTCAGGCGATGTGCGAGCCACGCTTCAGGGATGCATCGAGGAGGGCGATGCGATGTTCGGACATTCGCTGGAAGGAGGCTCGGTCACCGAGCGCTGGGCCGCCATGAATATGCGGTTCCACTGGGCGATCGTTATCGCCTCGGGCAATTCGGCTATTGAGGCCGCGTTGCGTCAGAACGAACGCATCCCTATGGCGGCGGCCGCGGCGCTGACGTTTAGCGCCACCGTCTACGACATCGAATTGATGCGGCGCGCCCATGAGGACCATCGCAGCCTGCTGCAGGCGCTCGAGCGCAGTGAAGGCGAGCGCGCGGAGGGGCTGTTGCGGGAGCACGCCTACCGTAGCCGCGAGAATAAACGGGTACTTATCGAGCGCATGCGCGAGGGTCTGTCGGCATCATGTATGCCGGGATTACGCATGGTTGCCGGCGGGTGAGCCGGCCTGGTCGATTCCAAGCATATATTTTGAAACGACCGTCAGGCCTAATGGATTTTCAGAGTGGTATGTTTGCCAGGCTGGCTGCCAAAGGGAGCGACTATCGTGAACATGACTGAAGTGAACATGACTGAACCCGTCACCCAGCTGCAAATCGACCAGCGTGTGTTCGACCTGTATGACGAGTACTGCCACGGCCGCATCGACCGGCGCGAGTTTCTCGCCCGCTCCGGCGCGCTGGTCGCCGGCGGCTTGATCATGGCGCAGGCGCTGCTGCCGCGCTATGCGCAGGCGCAGACCATCTCGTTCACCGACGCGCGCATCAAGGCACAGTACGTGACCTATCCTTCGGCCGGCGGCAATTCCGGGCAGATGCGCGGTTATCTGGTGCAGCCGGCCGGTTCGGGGCCGTTCCCGGCGGTGCTGGTAATACATGAAAATCGCGGTTTGAATCCCTATGTCGAAGACGTCGCGCGGCGCGCTGCAGTGGAAGGCTTTGTCGCGCTTGCCCCCGACGGCCTGTTCCCGGCTGGCGGCTATCCGGGCAACGACGATGATGGACGCGCACTGCAGGCGGGCCTCGATCAGGCGAGGCTGCGCATCGACATGCTCAACAGCGCGCGCTATCTGAAGGCGCACAAGCTTTCTACCGGCAAACTGGGCGCGACCGGATTTTGCTGGGGTGGTGGCACCACCAATTACCTTGCCGCCGAGCTGGGCGCCGACCTGCAGGCGGGCGTGCCTTACTACGGTGCTGCAGCGGCGACCGCCAGCGTGCCGAAAATCAAGGCGTCGCTGCTAATCCAGTATGCCGAGAACGACGCGGGCATCAACGGCATGTGGCCGGCCTATGAGGCTGCGCTGAAAGCGGCCGGCGTGTCGCACCAGGCCTACATTTATCCGGGCACCCAGCACGGCTTCCACAATAATTCGACGCCGCGTTACAGCGAGACGGCGGCCAAGCTGTCGTGGGAGCGGACCGTCGCGTTTTTTAAAAAGAACCTCGCTTGAGTGCTGCGCGTCTAGCGGTTTAGTACCCCACCGGCAGGCTGTCGCGTCGCGAGTCACTCGCCGCGATATACCCGTCATCGATCTTGTAGGCTATTTGCGAGCAGCCGAAGTCCATGTAGCCGGGCTCGAGTTCGACCACCTTGTGCCCGCGTTGCGCCAGGTCTTGCAGCACGGCCTTGGGGAAGTCCTCGAAATTGACTTCCATACCCTGCACGATGCGAAAACGCGGGCCGTCTATGGCGGCCTGCGGGCCCTGGCCGTAGTCGGCCATGCGCACCATCAGCTGTGCATGGCCTTGCGGTTGCATGGTGCCGCCCATCAGGCCGAAGCTCATCAAGGCCTTGCCGGCCCTGGTGACAAAGCCCGGGATGATGGTGTGATAAGGCCTCTTGCTCGGAGCGACTTCGTTCGGATGGCCGGGCGTGAGCACCAGGCCCGAGCCGCGGTTCTGCAGGCTGATGCCGGTGCCAGGCACGACCACCCCGGAACCGAAGCCGGAAAAATTGGACTGGATCATCGACACCATCATGCCGTCCGCATCGGCGGCGGTGAGGTAGATGGTGCCCCCGCCCGGTGGCTTGCCGTGGCCGAAATCCTGTGCGCGCTTCATGTCTATCAGTTTGGCGCGGGCCTTGAGGTAGTCCGGGTCGAGCAGTGCCGCCGGCGTGGTATGCATGAACTTCGGATCGGCGACAAAGCGCAGCGCATCAGCGAAGGCGAGTTTCACCGCCTCGATCTGCAGGTGCACGCTGTGGGCTGAATCGACCGGATACGAGGCCACATCGAAGTGCTGCAGTATTCCCAGGGCGATCAGGCAGACGATGCCCTGCCCGTTGGGCGGGATTTCGTGCACGGTGAGGTCGCGATAGTTCTGGCTGATGGGTTCGACCCAGTCGAGGGTGTGGGCGGCGAGATCCGCCTTGGTCATCGCGCCGCCGCAGGCGGCCGAATGCGCCGCGATCATCTCGGCGAGCTCACCCTCGTAAAAGGCCTTGCCTTTTGTCGCGGCGATTTTCTCCAGTGTCTTACCCAGTTCGGGAAAGACAAATTTTTCACCGGCCATCGGCGCGCGGCCATTGGGCATGAAGGCCTGGGCAAATCCGGGCTGGACCTTGAGTTCGGGCACCTGGAAGGCCCAGCGTGTCGCCACAAAAGGTGACACGAGGTAGCCCTCGTTGGCGTAGCGGATGGCCGGCTCGAACAGTTTTTCGAACGGCAGTTTGCCGAAGCGGCTGGACATTTCGACCCACGCCGACACCGCCCCCGGAACGCTGACCGAATTCCAGCCGCGCGCCGGAATGGCTTTCTGGCCCTTGAAGTAGTCGGGCGTCCAGGCCGCCGGCGAGCGGCCCGAGGCGTTGAGGCCGTGCAGTTTTTTGCCGTCCCAGATGAGCGCGAAGGCATCGCTACCGGCGCCGTTGGAAATCGGTTCGACCACCGTCAGTGTGATGGCGGTGGTGAGCGCCGCGTCCACAGCGTTGCCGCCGGCGGCCAGCGCCGAGAGGCCGGCAATTGAAGCCAGTGGCTGCGAAGTCGAGACGACGTTCTTTGCCATCGTTGGACGGCGCAGGGTGAGGTAGGGATTGTCGAAAGAGGGGATGCTCATGCTGTTCCTGTCATTTTTGTGATTGCTGCAAGGCCTGGTCGATGTCCCAGAGTACGTCGTCCAGCGTTTCAAGTCCGACGGAGATGCGGATCATGTCGGGCGTGACGCCCGCCTTGGCCTGCTCGTCGTCGCTCAACTGGCGGTGCGTGGTGGACGCCGGATGGATGATGAGGGTGCGTGCGTCGCCGATATTGGCGAGGTGGCTCATGAAGGTCGCCGCTTCGATGAATTTTTCGCCGGCTCTGCGGGCACCATCAGCGCCGCCTTTTACGCCCGCTTTTATCCCAAAGGTCATCAGCCCGCTGGCGCCCTTGGACAGGTATTTTTTGGCGAGCGCATGATATTTGTTGCCGGGAAGACCCGGGTAATTGACCCAACTGACCAGCGGATGCACCTCGAGAAATTGCGCCACCGCCAGCGCATTGCTGCAATGCCTGTCCATGCGCACGTGCAGCGTTTCCAGGCCCTGCAACATCATCCAGGCGTTAAAGGGCGACAGCGTCGCGCCAAAGGTGCGCATGGTTTCCATGCGCGCCTTCATGGTGTAGCCAAAGTCGCCGAAGGTCTCGTAAAAGCGCACGCCGTGATAGCCGCGCGAGGGCTCGGTCATATCCGGAAAATTACCATTGTCCCAGGGAAATTTCCCCGATTCGACAATGACCCCGCCCATGCTGGTGCCGTGGCCGCCAATGTACTTGGTGGCCGAGTGCACGACAATGTCGGCGCCGAATTCAATCGGGCGGCAAAGGTAGGGCGAGGCGACGGTATTGTCGATGATCAGCGGCACGCCCGCTTCGTGGGCGATGGCGGCGATGGCCTCGATGTCGGCCACGTTCATCAGCGGGTTGCCTATGGTCTCGGCATAAAGAACTTTTGTTTTTTTGCTGATGGCGCGGCGAAAATTTTCCGGATCGTCGGGATGCACGAAGGTGGTGTTGATGCCGAGCTTGCGGAAATTCACATCGAACAGCGAATAGGTGCCGCCGTAGAGCGTCGAGGCGGAAACGATCTCGTCACCCTGCTGGCAAAGCGCCAGCAGTGCGGTCATCTCCGCAGCCTGGCCTGTTGCGGCGGCCAATGCGGCGCGTCCGCCCTCGAGCGCCGCCATGCGCTCCTCGAACACCGCGGTTGTCGGGTTGGACAGGCGGGTATAGACATTGCCGAAGGTCTGCAGGTTGAACAGGCTCGCCGCATGATCGGCCGAGTCAAAGACAAAAGACGTGGTCTGGTACAGCGGCACGGCGCGTGCGCCGGTGGCCGGGTCGGGCACCTGCCCGGCGTGCAGGGTGAGGGTCTCTATGCCAAATTTTCGGTCAGCCATGCTGCGGTTCCAGTCAGGTTTTGCCAATCAGGTTTTTGCGCCGCGGCGGTAGATGACGTGATAGACCAGCGCCACCACCACGCTGCCGCCGACAATATTGCCGGCGATGACCGCGCCGAGGTTGGCGAGCACGTGCGGCAGGTCTATCAACGCGGCACCGGGCAGGGCCAGCGGCGCGTGTGCCTGCTGCAGCATGGCAAGCGGGAAAAAATACATGTTGGCGATGCTGTGTTCAAAGCCCGCCGCGACAAAGGCGGAAATCGGAAATATCACCGCGACCATTTTATCCACCACGCTGCGGCAGGCGAAGGACATCCACACCGCCATGCACACCAGGATGTTGCACAGCATGCCGCTGAAAAACGCCTGCAAGGTCGGCAGGCCGGCCTTGATTGCGGCGATTTTTACCGCCTGCTGCGCCACGCCACCGCCGTTCATGCCCAGGTGTCCGGACAAGTACACCAGCAGCGCGAGCCCGGCCGCACCGGCGCAATTGGCAAGACAGACAATCACCCAGTTTTTCAACACCTCGCCGGTGGTCAGCTTGTTCTCGGCCCAGGCCATGACCAGCAGGTTGTTGCCGGTGAACAGTTCCGCACCGGCCACCATCACCAGCAGAAGTCCGAGAGAAAAGCACACGCCGCCAAGGACGCGAGTGGCGGCAAAACCGAGCGATGCGTCGCTGCTTACCAGCGTGAAATACAAGGCCCCCAGGCCGACAAAGGCGCCGGCGAGCATGCCCAGCATCACGATCGAGAGCAGCGGCAGGCGCGCCTTGGCGACGCCGACGTTTTCGATGCGTTCGGCGATTTCGCGCGGCGAGTAGGCGTCAAGGTTGACGGTATCGTTCATGGCGTGGTGAATGAGTGAGGGAGAATCAATGAGGCCGTTTTGCCGAGATGACGCCGGTATTAACGCCGCACCAGTTCAGTCCCCCGAACAGCCGTCCGTGCTCGATCTTGACGCAGCGGTTCATGATGGTATCCAGGCCCGCCGCCCTGGCTTTTTCCCCGGCCTCGTGATTGAGTACGCCTATTTGCTGCCACAGCACCTTGGCGCCTATGGCGATGGCGTCCTCTGCAATGGGCATGATGTCCGCGGTCTTCCTGAAGCAGTCGACGATGTCGATCGTGCCGGCGATTTCGGCCGGGATGTCGCGCAGTGATTTGTACGATTTTTGGCCAAGAATTTCCGCGTAGCGCGGATTCACCGGGATAACCGTGTAGCCGTGGGTGATCATGTATTTGGCGGCGAAATAGCTTGGCCGGAACCAGTCGGCGGAAAGTCCCACGACGGCAATGGTGCGGCTTTGCGCAAGGATGCGGCGAAGGGTGGGGATGTCTGACATAATTATCTGGTGGCCGCAGCGAGGCGTTGTTTGGGTTTGCAGCGGCCCAATAATAACGCATCGCCACTTGTAAAAGAGTGGCGGTTTTTTTGCAGGAAGGGCGCTGTGAAATACCCGCGCCAGGGCACGGAACCCCCTCCCCCTTGACGGCGGAGGGAACTTGCTGACGTGATTTCGCAACACACTCCTGTTTCAAGCCTTTCTTGGCAGATTGATCATGAAAATAGACCTAGACCTTAAGCCCCGCACCGGCGGGCAACTCATAGTCGATGCGCTGCGCGTGCACGGCGTGGACACCGCGTTCTGCGTCCCGGGCGAGAGCTATCTGGCCGTGCTCGACGCGCTCTACGATGCGCGCGAGGACATCAAGCTCGTGGTGGCGCGCCAGGATGGCGGCGCTTCCTACATGGCCGAGGCCTGGGCCAAGACCACCGGCCGACCCGGCATTTGCTTTGTCACGCGCGGCCCCGGAGCGACCAATGCGTCGATCGGCGTGCACACCGCCTACCAGGACTCCACGCCGATGATCCTGTTCATCGGCCAGGTTGGCGGCGATTTTGTCGAGCGCGAAGCCTTTCAGGAAATGGACTATCGGCGCATGTTCGGTGAGATGGCCAAGTGGGTGGCGCAGATCGATCGCGCCGACCGCATCCCCGAATACGTCAACCACGCCTTCCAGGTCGCAACCTCGGGTCGGCCCGGCCCGGTGGTGCTGGCGCTGCCCGAAGACATGCTGATCCAGCTCGCGACGGTGGCCGACACCGCGCCCTACCAGGCGGTGCAGGCGGCGCCGGCGCCGGCCGACATGGACCGCTTGCGTGTCGCGCTGCAGGGCGCCAAGCGGCCGTTGCTGATGCTGGGTGGCACGGTGTGGACGCCGGAGGCCTGCGCCAACATTGCCCGCTTTGCCGAGGCTGCGGGCCTGCCGGTGAGCTGCGCTTTTCGCTTTCAGGATTTGTATGACAACCGTCGCGAGCATTACATCGGCGATGTTGGCATCGGCCTCAATCCGAAACTGGCGCAACGCGTGCGCGACGCCGACCTGCTGCTGGTCGTCGGTGCGCGCCTGGGCGAGATGACCACCAGCGGTTACACGCTGCTCCAGTCGCCCCGCCCGAAACAGCGGCTGATCCATGTGCATGCGGGCGCCGAGGAGTTGGGGCGAGTCTATCAGGGTGAGTTGCTGATCAATTCAGGTATGGCGAATTTCGCCGCCGCTGCGGCGCAGCTGAAAATAGACGGCGGCGCCTGGCGCGACTGGCTCACCGCCGCGCGCGCCGACTACATCGGTTGGAACGACAAGCCGGCCGCCATACCCGGCAAGGTGCAGATGGGTGAGCTCATCGCCTGGCTGCGCGAGCGCCTGCCCGCCGACAGCATTCTGACCACCGGTGCCGGCAACTTCAGCGGCTTCGTGCAGCGCTATTACCGTTTTACCGGCTTGCGCACGCAGGTGGCGCCGACCAACGGCTCAATGGGTTACGGCGTGCCGGCCGGGGTGGCGGCGAAAATTGCCCATCCCGGGCGCATTGTTGTGTCCTTTAACGGTGATGGCGATTTTTTGATGAACGGTCAGGAAATCGCCACTGCCGCGCAATTTGGCGCGAACGTGATATTCGTCGTCATCAACAACAGCATGTACGGCACCATTCGCATGCATCAGGAGCGTGAGTACCCGGAGCGCGTGCATGGCACGGCGCTGGTCAACCCGGACTTCGCCGCGTTCGCGCGCTCGTTCGGCCTGCATGGCGAGACGGTGGAAGAAACGGCGCAGTTCGCCCCGGCCTTTGAGCGCGCGCTGGCGGCGGGCAAGCCGGCGCTGATCGAGGTGCGAATCGATCCGCAGGCGATCACCACCAGCACCACCCTCGATGCCATCACAGCAAAGGCCAAGCAGGCACGCTGAAGGTCACCATGTCATTGCGAGCGCAGCGAAGCAATCTCAGCGCTCTTGTGACTGCAGTCGCAACACCACAAGATTGCCGCGTCGGCTTCGCCTCCTCGCAATGACGGCGCGTATTGGCTTCGGTTTTAGTGATGCAGGATCTTGGACAAGAACTGCACTGCGCGCTCTGAGCGCGGCTTGCCGAAAAAGTCGTCCTTTGGCGCATCTTCGACGATCTCGCCGCGGTCCATGAAAATCACGCGGTTGGCAACGGTGCGCGCAAAGCCCATTTCGTGGGTCACGCACATCATGGTCATGCCGTCCTTGGCGAGGCCGACCATCACATCGAGCACCTCATTGATCATTTCCGGGTCAAGCGCCGAGGTCGGCTCGTCAAACAGCATGGCGATCGGGTCCATCGACAGCGCGCGGGCGATGGCGACGCGCTGCTGCTGGCCACCTGAGAGCTGGCCGGGAAATTTGTCTTTCTGCTCGATCAATCCGACACGGTCGAGGTATTTCAGTCCGCGCTCGTTGGCCTCGTCTTGCGAGCGGCCCAGCACCTTGACCTGTGCCAGGCTGAGGTTTTCCCGCACCGACATGTGCGGAAATAATTCGAAGTTCTGGAACACCATGCCGATGCGCGCGCGCAGTTTGGGCAGGTCGGTCTTGGGATCGCCGACCGAGACGCCATCGACGCTGATCTCCCCCTGCTGAAAGGGCTCAAGTGCGTTGACGCATTTGATCAGCGTCGACTTGCCCGAACCGGAGGGGCCGCACACCACCACAACCTCGCCTTTGGCGACGCTGGTGCTGCAGTCCTTGAGCACCTGGAAGCTGCCGTACCATTTGCTTATATTTTTGATCTGGATCATGAGGTTTTACCTGGTTCGGATCAGTGAATGATGGCTATTTTCGCTTGCAGCTTCTTGGTCAGGCTAGAAAGCGTGAAGCATAGGATGAAGTAGACGAGGGCGACGAAGGCGTACAACTCGACGACCCGGCTGTCCCGTTGTGCGATCTTGACCGATGCGCCGACGAAATCGGTGACGTTGAGCAGCGAAACGAGCGAGACATCCTGGAACAGGATGATGGTCTGCGTCAGCAGCACCGGCAGCATGTTGCGAAAGGCCTGCGGCAGGATGACAAGCCGCATCGCCTGCCAATAGTTGAGTCCGAGGGCGAAGGCGGCGCCGACCTGCCCCTTCGAAATGCTCTGGATGCCGGCGCGCATTATTTCGCAAAAATACGCCGCCTCGAACATGATGAAGGTGATGTAGGCAGAGCGTTCGGCACCGATCTGTGGCGGCCGCTCCGATCCGGTGATTGTCTGGATCAGTACCGGGACGAGGAAATAGAACCAGAAGATCACCAGCAGCAGCGGGATGGAGCGCATCAGGTTGACATAGCCGGCGGCTGCCATGGCCAGTGGTTTGAACGAGGACAGGCGGGCCATCGCCAGCAGTGTGCCGAAGAAAATGCCGCCGATGGCGGCGATCAGCGTGAGCTGGAAAGTGTACTGTAGGCCGGTGAGCAGGTAGGGCAGGGCACGGCCGATGACTTCGAAATCCAGATCTCCCATCACTTCGCTCCCGTGATGTAACCGGGCACCGCCACGCGGCGCTCGATCAGCGCCATCACCCGGTTCGCAGTCATGGCGATGATGATGTAGACCAGTGTCGCCGCGCCAAACGCTTCAAAGTAGCGGAACGTCATTTCACCCATTTCCCGCGTGCGGAAGAACAACTCCACCAGGCCTATCGAGTAGGCGACCGCGGTGTTCTTGATCAGGTTCATCAACTCCGAGGTCAGCGGCGGGATGATGATGCGATAGGCCATAGGCAGCAGCACATAGCGGTAGGTTTGCGGCCCGGTCAGTCCGAGTGCATAGCCGGCGTCGCTCTGGCCGCGCGACAGCGACTGGATGCCCGAGCGCACCTGCTCGGCAATGCGCGCCGAGGTGAAAAAGCCCAGGCAGACGATGGCGGTGACGAACTGGTGCTGGGTCGGGTCGAGCGTCACGACCCAGTGCTTGACTGACGGGACCAAGCCGGGAATGACGAAATACCAGATGAAAAACTGCACCAGCAGGGGAATATTGCGAAACAGTTCGACGTAGGCGTTGCCCAGCCGGCTCAGCCAGCGCTTGTCGGTGGTGCGTGCCACGCCGACCACCGATCCCAGGGTAAAGGCCATGATCCAGGCAAAAAACGCCGTCGCCAGTGTCCAACCCAGGCCACTGGCGAGCATTTCCCACCATGCCCCGTCGCCATCTGGCACCTGTTCCAGCAAAATTCCCATGTTCACGTGTCGGTCCCTCGAGCTGGTTGGCCGTACCAGATTGTGGCAAAAAAAAGCCGGAGGGCGTGTGCGCCTCCGGCTTGCCTGGTATTGGCGTTAGCCCCGGTGTTTCAGGCAGCAGCGCTCAGACGCCCTTGTCATTCGGGTTGCTGAACGCATCCTTGATCGGCTGCGTCATCGGGAAGTTCAAGTTCGCATTTTTCGGCGGGATCGGGCTGACAAACCATTTTGCGTAGATCTTGTTTATCTCACCGGATTTCATCACCGCGCCGATGGTCTTGTCGACCAGGGCCTTGAACTGCGCGTCGTCCTTGCGCAGCATCATGCTGTAGGGCTCCTGGCGCAGCGACTCGGGAATGATCCGGTAATCGGCCGGATTTTTGGCGCTGGCGATCTGGCCCGCCAGCAGGATGTCATCCATCACGAATGCGGCGACCCGGTCATCGGCGAGCAGCAGAAACGATTCGGCGTGATCCTTGCCGTAGATTTCCTTGACATCGATGCTCTTGGTTTTCTCGTAGGCCTTGAGCAGTGGCACAGCCGTGGTCCCCGAGGTCGTGGAAATCGGCTTGTTGGCAAGATCGATCAACGAGTTGACGGGTGAATTCTTTTTCACCGCGGCCGTGACATTGATGACGAAATACGTCGGGCCGAACGCCACTTGCTGTTGTCGCACCACCGAATTGGTGGTCGATCCGCACTCCATGTCTATGGTGCCGTTTTGCAGCAGCGGAATACGGTTGCTCGAAGTGACCGCCTGCAGGTTGATCTTCAGGTTGGGCATTTTCAGGTCGGCCTTGACCGCGTCAACCACCTTCATGCACAACTCCATGGAGTAGCCTATGGGTTGCTGTTTGTCATCAAGATAGGAGAACGGGATCGAGGACTCGCGATGGCCCACCGTGATCGAGCCGGTTTCCTTGATTTTTTTGAGCGTACCGGTGAGTTCCTGGGCGCTGGCGCTGCTGCCGACGGTCAGGCCGACGCTGACCATCAGGCCGGCGAATAAAATGGAAGTACGTTTCATGTAATCACTCCTCGGGTTGATTGCGTATCAGTGCTCGCTTGGGCGAACCGCCCCGTACGTGGCGGGTCTGGGTCTTGAGTCATATTGATTCTACTTAGCTAATCAGTCTTTGTCCAAAATGGGGTTTTGACCCTTTTGCTTCTTTTGCCCCTTTTGTCTCTTTTGACCCATTGGGGCGCAAAAACCGTCACAAAGGCGTGATCACCCTATCCTGAACCATGAGTAGGCGATCAGGGTGTTTTTTTCCTGGCGTGGGTGCGCTTGGCGAGGATTCCGGGGCGGGTGAGATTTTCCGCGCGCAAGATGTGCACACCCCTATACCCCAGTACGCGGTGGCGGGGATTTTTCTCTCGCCCAGCAGGTCATGCTCGGTCCGGGTGGAGGGTTTGGGCATGGACGTCTCCGGTTGGGAGCTCAGATCCAGCCGGAGCTCAGATCAGCCACAGATTGCGCCTGATTGCCTTGTCTTTGGCGTTGTCATTTACGTTTTCAAGCCTGTACCCCGCCGGGAGGCATGCGGCGCCCTAACTCAAAAGTCGCGCACATTCCATTCGTAGTCTATGGCGACCTCGCCGAGCAGGCGCAGCCTGGTGGCGGCGTCGGCATTGAGGGCCTGGTTGATCTTGGCATTGAATCCCACCATGGTGATTTTGGCGCGATCGGCGAATTCGGGTGAAATGCCCTGATCCTCATAGGCACGCACATAGGCACGCGCGGCGCTGCCTATGACGAAGTACAAGCCGGCGTTTTCAGGGTCGCTCTTCATCATGTCAAAGGCGTCCTTGAATAAGACCTTGGCCGAGTCGGTCCCCGATTCTGCGTGTTCAAAACGGGTGGCAATGTCCTGGAAGTTCATGGCAGTTCCTCTGTTCCAAAAAAGCTGTCGACGTGCCGGGGTTCACGGCTGAGGTTGGCAAAACAGGATGGCATTGCTAGCGGAGCACCATCATAAAGAGGCTTCACTATAGCCGAGCGCGCCCGGTCGGGTATGACCTGGATGCAAGGCCGCCATGCCGATGCCGCACAGCCGGGTGACAACCCGACCGTTAGGCGCAAGTCCCGGGCCATTCAGTCGCCCATCGCCAGACCCTCGCGCCGCGGATCGGCGCCGCCCGAAAGCCCCTCGGGCGAGATCGCGATGCCGTGCACGCCGCTGGTCGAGTCACCCACCGAAACCTCGTGTCCCATTGCGCGCAAGGGCGCGGCAAGGCGCGCGATGGCGCTGCCGCGCTCAAGCTCGGTGGTGCGGTTGCGGCTGCCCATGTTGGGCAGCGCCGCCGCCTGCTGGATGTCGCGCTTCCAGTCGAGCACGCCGACCAGGGTCTTGGCGACGTAGTTGATGATGGCATTGCCGCCGGGCGAGCCGGCCACCAGCGACAACTTGCCGTCGGCGCCAAACACCAGCGTCGGCGCCATGGAGCTGCGCGGCCGCTTGCCGCCTTCGACGCGATTGGCCACCGCGTGGCCGTTCTCCGCCGGGGAAAACGAAAAATCGGTCATCTGGTTGTTGAGCAAAAAGCCGCGCACCATGATGCGGCTGCCGAACTGCGATTCAATGGTGCTGGTCATGGCTACCGCGTTGCCCTCGGCGTCCACCACCGACAAATGGCTGGTGGCGGCAAGCTCGGAGTTTTCATCCGGTGCCAGTGCCGTTGCGCCCGCAGGCTGCCCGGGCAGCGCGCGCCCCATGCTGGCATCGGGCCGGATCAGCGCGCTGCGCCGCGCGAGGTAGGCGCGATCGAGCATGCCGGCCACCGGCACGCTTACAAAATCCGGATCGGCGACATAGGCGTCGCGATCGGCGTAGGCGAGGCGGCCCGCTTCGGCGAACAAATGCACGGCGGCAAGCGAATCGGGCCTGAGCGCGGCCAGGTCAAAGCGCTCGAGCATGCCCAGCAGCGCCAGCACCGCAATGGCGCCCGAGGAGGGCGGCGGCATGCCGCACAGCGTGTGTTCGCGATAGCGCCCGCACAGTGCCGGCCGTGTCTTGGCCCGGTAGCCCGCCAGGTCGGCCTCGGTGATGTCGCCGGGGCGCGGATGGGTGCGCACCGCGCTGACAAGATCGTGTGCGACGGCGCCCTGGTAAAAAGCGTCGGCGCCGTGCGTCGCGACCGCGCGCAACACCTGCGCCAGCGCGGGATTGCGCAGCAGCGTGCCTGCGGCCAGGGGTTGGCCTGCGACATCATAAAAATAGGCACGTGACGCGGCATTGGACTTCAGGAAAGGGTCGCCGGCGATTTGCAGCGCGAGCCGCGGCGAAATCGCGAAGCCGCGCTCGGCGAGCGCGATGGCCGGCTCGAGCAGCCGCGCCCAGGGCAGGCGGCCGTGTTGCGCGTGGGCCAGTTCGAGCACGCGCAGCAGCCCGGGCACGCCGACCGACTTGCCGTTGTTGATGGCCTCGCCAAAACCGATGGGCCTGCCGCCGGCCCCCAGAAAGCGATCGGGGCGCGCCGCCGCCGGCGCCGTCTCGCGGCCGTCGTAAGCGGCGAGAGCCTTGTCGGTGGCATTGAAGTGAACGAGAAAAGCCCCGCCGCCTATGCCCGAGGATTGCGGCTCCACCAGGTTGAGCACCAGTTGCGCCGCAATGGCCGCATCAACGGCGCTGCCGCCGGCGCGCAACACCGCGTAGCCGGCGCGCGTGGCGTGCGCGTTGGCGCTGACGATCATGAAGCGTTGGGCGCGCACCAGCGGCCTGTCGGCAAAGCCGGTGGCGATCTCCGCTGCAAGGGGGTCGGACTGCGCCTGTGCAGAAGGACACAGCGCGCAGGCGAGCGCGGCTGAGGCGGCTATAAGCAGTGTGAGAGAGCGTGCCGTGGGGCTTAGCATCATGCGCCCGATTCTATCTGCAACCGGCATTGCACCGCAGCTCGTCATTGCACCGTAGCCTGTCATCACACCGCAGCCTGTCATTGCGAGCGCAGCGAAGCAATCTCGTGGCCTTGCCGGGTACGTCGCGAGAACGACAAGATTGCTTCGCTGCGCTCGCAATGACGGCACATAGGTTGGAAAACCGCAACTGGAGCAGCTTTTCAGCATATTGACGTGTCTTTTACTCGGTCAGTGCCGCCTTGGTGATGGCCTCTGCGGCCGTCAAAACGAATCGCTGCCAGACCTGCTGCTTTACATGGCGTATCCCAAAAGATACAATTGTAATCATTAACACGATTCAAACCACTGCGGGTTTTGACGCTTGGTTCGACGGCTTGCCCGACCGCAAAGCCAAGGCACGCATTCAGGTGCGGATTGACCGCGCTGAGGAGGGAAATTTTGGTGACTGCCAGCCGGTGGGCAAAGGCGTATCCGAAATGCGCATCCACTACGGGGCGGGCTATCGGGTGTATTTCAAGCGATTCGGGCGGGAATGGGTGATTGTTCTGGCCGGAGGCGACAAATCGACCCAGCAGGCTGACATTAAAACCGCGCTGAAGCTGGCGCGTGAATTGGAGGGTTGAACCATGGCAAAAATCAAACTGCGCAAATGGGATAGCGCAGAGCACCTTAAAACCGACGAGGACATCGCGCTGTATCTGGACGCCTGTCTTGAAGAAGCCGGAGATGATTCGGCTTTCATTACCAAAGCACTGGGTAATGTCGCCCGCGCCCGAGGCATGAGCCAGCTTGCCCGCGATACCGGGCTCGGACGCGAAAGCCTGTACAAGGCCTTGTCCGGCGAGGGTAATCCGAGCTTTGCGACGATCTTGAAAGTGATTCACGCGCTAGGGGTGAAGCTGCATGCGCAAACTGCCTGATACGAGATTGCTTCGCTGCGCTCGCAATGACGGCCCACAGAGCTCTACAGCGCCAAGTGCAACGTGTTGTTTGAGCACGTCTACGAGAGCTACTTCGGCGACGGCGGTAGCGTCTACGGTGCCCGAATGTAAGTGTTAAATCGGCTGGAAACGACCGCCTGGCGGGCATTTTCAGACAATTGACGGCCTCTATATCTATTCCGTTTTAACCGTTCGTTTGGCGCGTTTAGGTGCCAATCCCAGCCTGTTTGAGCCAAGCGGGGATCTTTCTTCAATCTCAATAGTTTCGCTGCCAGGTTACAGCTTGCTAATTAGCAGGCCGCCGCTATTGATAGTTACTAGCTGTCGCTTCTTGCTTTGATTGTAGCGCTGCCTAGAAGCTCTGAAAAAGCAGGGTGTTACGTAAGTTAATGTATTTACATTAAAAATTTCTAATCCATGAATTGGCGAGCTTATTTAACACCAGTTAAACAATTTTCAGCAGTTGCTGAAACATGTGTTTCTAGTGCTAATTATTGCTAATTAGTAATATAAATGCTATTTTCAGCAAATGCTGAAAATAGATAATCCAATGGGAGTTTCAGAGGTCGATCTGGAAACGCGTGCTGAACAGCAAATGCGCGATTTGCTGTCGCAACTGCAATTACCAATCGAGAATCAAGCGTTTGAAAAGAGCGCAGTGGATCGACGTGCCGATTTTGTAATCCAACTTGGGGTTGGAGATCAGAGTTGGGTGCTTGTCTGCGAGGTCAAGTCCAACGGTCAACCGCGGAATATCCGTATGGCGGCTTTGCAGGCCAAGGAGTACGTACAGCACTTGAACTCCGCCGGGCGTAACTATGCGGTGGTGATTGCACCGTTCATTTCGGCTGATTCGGGCGAAATTTGCAAGGAGTTGGGGGTCGGCTACGCTGACCTCGCCGGGAATTGCCGTTTGGCGTTCGGCAACGTGTATATCGAAAAGAGCGTCGCGAAAAACCCGTTTCGGGTAAAGCGGGAACAGCGCTCGCTCTTCGCCCCTAAATCGGCACGAGTGCTGCGTGTGATGTTTGCCGATCCTTTGCGTGAGTGGAAGGTCGCGGAACTGGCCGAGCGCGCGGGAGTCAGCTATGGTCTGGTGAGCAATGTGCGTAAAGGCCTGCTGGACCGTGAGTGGGGGGCGGGCAACTGGGGTGGTGTACGGCTTGCGATGCCGATTGCACTACTGGATGCATGGAAGCATGCGTACAAACCGCAGCGTAGCGCACGCAATCGCTACTACACCATTTTGCATGGTGACCAATTGCAAAACGCCATACGTAAAGTGCAGGCAAGTATGAATCTGGCAAACACCCTGGCCGCAAGCGGAGCACACGCGTTATTGAGTTCGTATTCTGCAGCGAGGTGGATCGCGCCCTTTGCCAGGATTTCGGGCGAGTATTTTTACGCGAATGCGTTTGGTGAAGAACTTCTTAAAAAGCATCTCATACTCGAGCCCGCTAGCAAAGGCGAGAACGTTACGATCGACCTGGTAAAGGACGAAGGCGTATTTCTTGAGGCGCTTGAGCCCAAGGAGGGGCTGCGCTGTACCGGTTTGGTGCAAACCTACCTCGACCTTGCTGCATCTGGCGAGCGTGGCAGCGAGGCGGCGGATTTTTTGCGTGAGCAGAAAATCGATCCGATTTTCAGAGGCTTGAAATGAGTGAGCCATCGGTAGCCACTGATTACGATGACCGCGGTGCGAGTGCCGCGCATGCTGTGCTTTTGGAGATTGGACAGGTTCTTGGCGCACATCGAGATGCCATCGTCGTGATTGGTGGTTCCGTACCTGCTTTGTTGTTGCCGGGGGCGAATCCCGGGCACATCGGGTCGCTGGACATTGATCTTGATCTGGATACGGAAAAGCTCGCGGCGCATGGGTATGCCGAACTCATCGAAAAACTGGACGCTGCTGGTTTTGAGCGAAATGTCGAGGGACTTAAGCCATTTCAACTAAGGCGGACGGTCGATCTTAAAGACGGTGCTGCGCCTATCGCCGTGGTCGTAGACTTACTTATGCCCAAGGGGGCAAAAACGGTCAAAAATAACCCCCAACTGGTTGAGGGCCTGCGTGTGCAGGAAATTGACGGCGGTGCAATTGCATTGCACAACAATCTCAAGATGATGATCGCCGGCACAATGCCAGACGGACGTAAAAACCAAGTCGAAATGCTGGTTGCCTCCATCCCGGCGTTACTGGGTGTACCTTTCTGTTTGCGAAGACGGATAGGAGCATCCCATGCGCTACAAGCATCTCACCTTTGAGCAACGCTATCACATCGAGCTGGGCAAACGCAGGCCTCTGACTAGCGAGGTCATTGCGCGTCAAATCGGGGTTCATCCGAGC
>CAMDDU010000029.1:0-49915 GCA_945892985.1 Bordetella parapertussis | reverse complement strand
GCAACTTGCCCAGAGTGCTTATCAACCTTGCCAATTCCCTAGTCCTCATTTCGCGTCTCCTGGTCCAGCGCCTTTGCGCCACACTGCCAGTTTCCGCCCCCACAGGCTCACCAGATGAGCCACCAACATTATTCGCTATATGAGCCTTTTAATACTGTCACGCCTTGATTTGCCCGGCCATGTCCCCGGCTTTGCGCGGCATGGCAGGGGACTTGGCTGCACCTGCACATTGGCGCACCCCAGACGGTAAGATCGCCCTGCAGCGCAGGCTGCGCGTTCAACGGAGACATCATGCCCACTGAAATATCCAGCTTTGGCTACCTGCACACCGCAGTGAGCGTACTGCCGCTGGGCTTCGGCGCCTATGCGCTGGCGCAGGACGGCCACATCGATCCGGCGCGCCGCGCCGGTGGCGCGTATCTTTACACCATGCTGCTTGGCTGCGCCACCGGCTTTTTCATTTTCGCCCACGGCGGCTTCAGCGCCGGTCATGCGCTCACCCTGGTGATGCTGGCCCTGCTGCTGACGGGCGCGTTTGCGCCGCGCCTGCACCGACTGGGCCGCGCCGCGCCCTATGTGCAGACCACTTGCTTTTCGACCAGCTATTTTTTACTCATGGTCTTCGCCACAACCGAAGCGCTGACACGACTGCCGCCGGCACAGCCTTATGCGCCGGGGCCGGCGGCGCCAGAGTTGATCCCGCTACGGCTTGCGCTACTGCTGGCTTATGCAAGCGGCCTAGGTTGGCAGTTGCGCCAATTACATCGACTCCATCGACTACATCGAATGGGTATGCGCGAACGGTAGATCGGGACAAACCGCCACTGATCGGGCGCCAAAGCCAACTTGCCCCGTTTGCATGCAAACTGCGTGCTGATTGATCCACATCAAATCGGCCGCATGCACGGCGCGCACACTGCGTGCAATCTCATGGTCCTCCCCCTCTCCACCGACCTGCCGCCGCTGGTCATTCGCGGTCGCGCTGTCCTGCCACTGGTGCAAGGCGGCATGGGCGTGGGCATTTCTGCGCACAAACTGGCCGGCAGCGTGGCGCGCCTCGGCGCGGTTGGAACCATCTCCAGCGTCGATTTGCGCCGCCACCACCCGGACCTGATGCAAGCCACCGGCAGGAGCCGCGACAAGGCGCTCATCAACGCCGCCAATCTCACCGCACTGGACCGCGAAGTGCGCGCGGCACTCGCCATGGCCGAAGGTCAGGGCATGGTCGCAGTCAATATCATGCGCGCCGTATCCGAATACGCGCCGCTGGTGCGCCAGAGCTGCGAATCGGGCGCCCAGGCTATCGTGGTTGGTGCCGGGCTGCCCCTGGATTTGCCCGAACTCACCGCCGCGTGGCCCGAGGTCGCGCTCATACCCATACTGTCGGACGCGCGCGGCATTGCCATCGTGCTGAAAAAATGGCTTAAAAAAGGCCGCCTTCCCGATGCCATTGTGATCGAGCATCCGCGCTACGCCGGCGGCCATCTGGGCGCGGCGCGCATTGAAGACCTCAATGACCCGCGCTTCGAGTTTGCGCGCGTGCTTGAGGACAGCTTGGCGCTGATGCACGAACTGGGCATAGAGCGCGAGCGCATGCCGCTAATTCCCGCGGGCGGCATCACGACAACACAACAACTGCGCGAACTGCTGGCACTGGGTGCCGCGGCGGTGCAACTGGGAACGCCTTTTGCAGTCACCGAAGAAGGCGATGCCCACCCCAACTTCAAACATGTGCTCGCTGACGCCAAGCCGGAGGACATTGTGGAATTCATGAGCGTGGCCGGACTGCCGGCACGCGCCGTGCGTACGCCCTGGCTGGAACACTACCTGCAAAAATTGCCGGTGCTGGTTCGTCGCGCCAAGCCGCGCGCGCAGTGCACCCTCGCCTTCGATTGCCTCGCCACCTGCGGGCTGCGCGATGGCATCCCGAAGATCGGGCAGTTCTGCATCGACCTGCATCTGGCCGCCGCGGTGGCGGGCGATGTCGAACGCGGGCTGTTTTTTCGCGGCGCCGCTTCCCTGCCCTTTGGTAACGCAATCCGGCCGGTGCGCGAGTTGATGGACTACCTGCTCAACGGACGCATGCCAGAACCGGACACCGCCGCCTGAGGGACGGCAAGACATTGTGCGGCACCATGCCAGCCGCCTCAAACTCGCCCGGAAAGGCCCGCCCACAGGGCGTTTCCAGCCTGCCTCTGAACGCAATGACCACCTTGCAGCGGCTCATTTTTGATGCGCAGCGTTCCGACGCTTACGGTGCTGCCCGGCGCGCCGACCAGACTTCCCGTGCACCGCCATGAACCTCCAGCACACCGGACATTTCATGCTCAGTGGCGTTGCCGCTGAAGTTCATCATTTTGCCGCGGACGAACACGCTAAAACGCACCGACTCCCCTTTGACGACAAAATCGCGCAAGGGAAGCATGTCTGTGCCGATGCGTGCAAAGCCGGTCAGCACCTCGGGATCCTGCATCACGCTGATCGTGACCGGCTCGGCGACCAGCGACTTGGGCAGGCTGAGCTGCCAGCCTCCGCCCAGACGCGCAGGCACCAGGTAAAAATAGAGAACGGTGCGGGTGACGCCGCTGATTTGTTCCTTCTCCGCCACATCGAAGCTCAACACCTTGTCCGCCAGCCACGGCAACAGGGGATAGTCATGTGAAACGATGCGCGTCCCCGGCTTGAGTTCGGCGCGAAACTTGGGTACCAAGCGCGGCACAAAGCGCGGCAGCAAGTACAAGGTGATGACACTCGCATCGCGATAATCCGATTCAAACAGGTCGGCCGCGCGAAAGGACACGCGTCCGGACACGCCCGCCTCCTTCGCCTGTGCATTCGCCAGTTCGATCAGCTTGGGCTGGATTTCTATACCGACACCACGCGCGCCGAAGCGCCTGGCCGCCGTGATGACCAGGCGCCCGTCGCCCGAGCCCAGATCGTAGACAAGGTCGTCCTTGCCAATGTCGGCCATCTTGAGCAACTCCTCGACAATGGGCCAGGGCGTCGGGACGTATGGACCGGCGATGTTGTCTTTGGCGTCGGTGGCACCGCCCGCCTGCACCGATGCGTTCTGCGCCGCCGCTTCGGATGAAAAACCAGGCGACAAAGCAAGGGAACAACAAACCAGCATTGTGGCCAGCAGCCGCGAGGGCGCGACGCGGGGCTTGCGATAAGTCATGTCCATGTAGTCCTAACGGTAATCGTCATGCACCTTGGCGGCAGAATGAAATGCCACCACAGTGCAATCGCCCGGGCCGGGCGCATTAGACTTGTGCCACACGCCCGGTGGCACAAGGTGCCAGAGGTTTTCCAGCGTTTGCGCATCCCCTTCGCCGTAGCGGTCAATACGCCATTTTCCATCGGTCTCGACATGGGTTTCCACCGGGCCCTTGAGCACCAGCAACACCTGCGTGCTGTTGGGATGGCGCTCCACCGCGGTGTCCACGCCCGCACGGCTGACCGCAACGCGAATGCTTGTCGCGGCCGCGGGCGCCATCGCCCCCAGGCTTGCCGGATCAAGCGAAACAAAGGTCGAACGCAAGGCCGGCTCGCGCCCAAGCTGCGCGGCGGCATCCGACTGCGCGCGGCGCAGCCCAGCCATCACCCCCGGCTGCCCGACAAAACGCTGCAAGGCTTCAATGACCACGCGCGCGTCCGCGGTAATACTGGGGTTGCTCAACACGTTCGCCCCCCGCGTCTGTTCAATTGGCGTAACCGGGGAGATCGCGGTCGAGCACACGCATCATCGCCTCGAAGTAGAGGCGCTCGCGCTCGGCGCGGGAGTGGCGGTCGTTGACAGGCGGCGACTGGACATTGGCAACGATCTCGTCGCTCAGCACCTCAAGCGGCCGGCCGGCGCCCATGGCCAGAACCTGGGTGCGACATACGCGCTCCAATTTGTACAGGCGCCGGTAGGCCTGGGCGATGGTGTCCCCGGTAACCAGTACGCCGTGATTTTTCATGAACACGATGTATTTTTCGCCCATCACTGCGGCGAGGCGCTCGCCCTCGGACAGAAAATCTGCGGTGCCACAATAATGGTCGTCATAGGCGATATGGCCGTGGAAAAACGCCGCAGTCTGGTTGGCCGGCAGCAGACGGTTGTCTTTGAGCATGTTGAGCGCGAGCGCCCAAGTCTGGTGGGTGTGCAATACCACCTTGGCCCCGGTGATGCGGTGGATGGGGGCGTGTATGCACTGCGCTGAGAGCTCCACCACACCCTCACCCTCGAGCGTCTTGCCGGTCTCGTCGAACACGATCATATCGCTGGCGCGCGCCTCCGACCAATGCAAGCCAAAGGGCAGGATCAGGTACTGACCACTGCGGCCCGGAACCGTCACGGTGAAGTGGTTGTCTATGCCTTCGTCGAGCTCATCGAGGACGGCAAGGCGGTGGGCGGCGGCAAGCTGCACCCTGGCCTGGGTGAGCGGATCAAGGGCGCGCGTGGAGGAAATCGGATGGACGGACATGGCGCATCTCCAAAAAGCAGCCATACGGCTGCGTGGCGGAAAAATAGATTGTACGAACATAAAACCAGTCTGGCGGCAGTATAACAAGCCCCCGCAGCCGCGATCCGCTTGCGCTTATATAGTAGGGCTTGCCGCCGTCTGCTAAATTGATACGCTTATTAAGCGATCGGCAGACCGGCCGTATTCACACCCTGTTCAAGGTGCCAGAACCGAACTCATGAAAATAGAACCCGTGACGCTTCAAGGCCGCGTTGTGCGGCTCGAACCGCTTGCCTTGGCGCATGTTCCCGGACTGGCTCGCGTCGGCCTCGACCCGGAGCTGTGGCGCTGGATCCCGACGCAGGTAGCCGATGCCGCGCAAATGCAAGCCTGGGTGCAAACCGCCCTTGATGAGCAGACAGCCGGCACCTCGCTGCCGTTTGCCATCATCTCGCAGGCAAGCGGCGAGGCAATCGGATCGACACGTTACATGAACATCGTGCCGGCACACCGGCGCCTGGAAATCGGCTCCACCTGGCTTAGCACCGCCGCGCAGCGCAGCGGCGCCAACACCGAAGCCAAGCTGCTGCTGCTCACCCACGCCTTTGAGGCGCTCAAGGCCATCCGCGTCGAACTAAAAACCGACGCACTCAACAGCAGATCGCGGGCCGCCATCGCGCGTATCGGCGGCATCGAGGAGGGCATTTTCCGCCGGCATGTGATTTGCGCATCCGGCCGCGTGCGCGACACGGTGTATTTTTCCATGCTCGACAACGAGTGGCCTGCAGTAAAAGCGCGACTTTTCTCCATGCTGCGCTAAAGTCCGGTCGCAAAAAGTAGAAGACCATGGCTGGGCGCAAGCAGGCATGAACTTACGGCGGACGATACGGGAAAAACCGGCCAGAACGGCAATACGCAACGCGAACCCTGGGCGGGCGACGCCGCATTGGTAAAGACCGCATCCGGAAAAGGATACGGTCCAATTTTTATAACTTTACGCTTCAAACCGCACCGACCGAAACCCTGCACAGCCCGGAAACCCGCTCCAGACGGGCATTTCCAGCCGGTGTCGGATATTCGCATGTCGTTGATACCGGCCCCGACATAAGAGACAAGCCGCATGGCGCGCACGGGTCGGCCACCGTGCAGGCGCAGCCGCAACTGTCGGACGACGGTCAACGCTTGTCTTCGCAGGCCACGCCGGCGGCGAGCAGTTTTACGTATGCCGCCTCATCCAAGCCCAATTCCGCCAGCAGCGCGCGGTTGTGCTGGCCGATGGACGGCGCGGGGGAGCGGATAGCGCCCGGCGTGCCTTCGAGGCGCGGCACCACATGGTGCATCGGGAAGGCGCCCATGTCGGCATCCGGATAATCAGCGACAAGTTCACGCGCGATCACGTGCGGATCTTGGAGAATTTGCGTGATGTCATAAATCGGCCCTATGGTGACCTCGGCTTTTTCAAAAAAGGCCACGTTGTCAGCCTGCGAGCGTGTCGCGATAAACGCGCCAATGATAGCGTCAAGTTCGCTGGCATTACGCACGCGGCCCGCATTAGTGCAATAGCGCGGGTCTACGAACAAATCGGCCCGGCCTATGGAACGGAACAGGCGCCCGGCCATTTTTTGCGTAGAGGCCGACAGACCGACATATTTGCCGTCGCTGCAGCGGTAAGCGTTGCGCGGCCCCGAGTTGGTCGAGCCGCTGCCAACGCGCTTTTTCACCTCACCGCTTAGCCGGTGGTTGGCCGCCTGCGGCCCCAGCACTGCGAACATTGGATCGAGCAGCGGCAGATCTATGACCTGGCCGCGCCCGCCGTTGTGCTCAACTTCACGCAGCGCGATCATCGCGCCGGTGGCGCCATACAGGCCGGCGATGGTGTCGGCAAGATACATCGGCGGCAGCACCGGCTCGCGATCGGCAAATCCGTTCATCGAAGCAAAGCCAGACATGCCCTCGACCAGCGTGCCGAAGCCCGGGCGCCGCTTATAGGGCCCCTGCTGGCCCCAGCCGGAAATGCGCACGATGACCAGACCGGGATTGCTTGCGTGCAGCACTTGCGCCGACAAGCCCATTTCCTCGAGCACGCCCGGACGGTAGCTCTCCACCAGCATCGCCGCCGAAGGCACCAGATCAAGCAAGAGACGGCGCGCCTCGGGCTGGTGCAAATCGAGACCCAGACTTTTTTTGTTACGCGCGTAAAGCTTCCAGTTGGTCTCGACGTCCATCACCTTCCAGGCACGCAGCGTATCGCCCGCAGGGGGCTCGACCTTGATCACTTCGGCGCCAAAATCGGCCAGCACCTGGGTGAGCGTGTTACCGGCAACCAGCCGCGACAAATCGAGCACACGCACCCCGTCAAGGGCGCCCGGCGCTCCCGGCGTGTAGTCGCGCTTCACCGGACTGTTGCCATCACCTGCTTTCGCCCTCACGCTCATCGCATCACTCCGCCTGTATGCCCGCCTCGCGGGCGATACGCTTCCATTGAAGAATTTCCCCGCGCAGGCGGCCGGCAAACGCCTCGGGCGTCAGTCGCGCCGGCTCGGCGCCCTCGTTGGCCAGAAACGCTTTCATCTTAGCCGTTGCGAGGATGCGGTTTATTTCTGTGTTGAGTACGTTCACAGTCTCGCGCGGCACCCCGGCCGGTGCGCGTATCCCCCACCATAATTCAAAGCTGTAGCCGGGCACCCCCGTAATAACGTGACTGACGGGACTCACATCGAACTCATTGCGATGGCAGCAGGCCGAATTGCCGCGCCACGGCAACAATCGCCGCGGCGCGTTGGGCGAAAGGCGCGTCTATCATTCGCCCGTCGACCATGATCGCGCCGACACCGTCTTTTTCCGCCTTGTGCCAGGCGTCGAGCACGCGCACCGCCTGCGCGATGTCCTCATCGCTGGGACGGAACACGTCGTTGGCCAGGGCGATCTGGCTCGGGTGGATGCAACTCTTGCCGATGTAACCGAGGCGTCGCGCCGCCTCGGCTTCGCGCCGGTAGCCGTCCGGGTCCTTCACCGCCGCCCAAGCGGCGTCATAAGCCCAGATACCCGCCTCGCCTGCGGCAAGGCGCACATCAAGCTGTACCTGCTGGATTGCGGCAGCGCTGTAACGGTCGATGGAGAGCGGTTCGAGCAGGTCGCCAAAGCCCAGTTGCAGGCCCAACACACGCGCATCAGCAGTCGCGATCGCCGCCGCGCTGCGCAAGCCGCGCGGCGATTCAATATTGGCCAGAATGCCGATCGTGGCCTCGAGGCCCTTTTCCGCTTCGGCACGAGACAGGGCCGCGACCGCGGCGCGCACATCGTCAGCCGATTCCGGTTTGGGCAGATTAAGCAGGTTGAGGCGCGGGGACACTACGGCGCGCACGTCCTCTTCGAAATAAGGCGTGCCGAGTGCATTGACGCGCACGATCAGCAGTTTTTTCGACACCGCCGCCTCCGGCGATGCGAGAAACACGCGCACCGCTTCACGCGCTGCAGTCTTGCGCGACGGATCGACAGCATCTTCGAGGTCAAAGGAAATCGCATCAGCGGCGCTGGCCAGCGCCTTGGCGAAAAGTTCGGGACGGGAACCGGGAACAAATAGTTTGCTTCGCATGGGGAGAATTCTACCGGAGAGGGCTTGACGTAAGACGTAAAACAACGCCCACGCGATCATCCAAAGAAGAAGAAACGGCTGACGCAGCGACGCCACACCAACATGGATTCACGCTTTCGCTGACACAAGCAGATACAAGGACAACAGTCAGGGGGGAATGGCTGGAGACCCGCTATTGATGCGCGTTTTGGCGCGGCCGTGCTGCCCGCCTGGCGTTCGCCCCGCTCGCCCCAGCCTGCCCCGCAACAAGCCCCACTCACCTGTCATCACGCCTATGGCAGATCTACAGTCTCGCCAGAATCCGCAAATCATCACCAATCCGCCGCACGTCGTGAAACCGCAAGGAGATTTTTTGCTCAAGCGCAACAAACTCCGGCAAATTGAACATGCCGCGTGCTGCATCACCCAGCAGGCTCGGCGCGTAATAGAGCAGCAGTTCGTCGACCACGCCGGCCGCAAGCAGCGATCCGTTGAGCTTGCTGCCCGATTCGACATGCACTTCATTCATGCCGCGGCGCGCAAGTTCGCGCATGATGGCCGTCAGATCGGTCTTGCCCTGCGGGTTGGCGAGCACCACCACTTCGGCACCGCGATCCGCGAGCGCCTTGATTTTCTCGCCATCCTCGACGGCGCTGAACACCAGCAGGCCGCCGCCCTCAAGAATGCGTGCGGTGGGCGCGATTTGCAGTTTTGAATCAACCACCACGCGCAGCGGCTGGCGCGGGCTCGCCACATCGCGCACCGTCAGTTGCGGGTCGTCATCGCGCACCGTGCCTATCCCGGTAAGCAGCGCGCAGGCGCGGGCACGCCAGCCGTGGCCGTCGCGTCGCGCGTCGGGTCCGGTGATCCACTGGCTCTGCCCGTTGGCAAGTGCGGTACGGCCGTCCAGCGTGGCGGCAATTTTCATGCGCACCCAGGGCCGCCCGCGCGTCATGCGCGCGACAAAGCCCATATTGAGCTCGCTCGCCTCCTCCTTCATCAACCCGCTCTCGACGAGGATACCGGCGGCGCGCAGTTTCGCGAACCCGGCGCCGGCGACCTGCGGATTGGGATCCTGCATCGCCGCGACCACGCGCGCCGGCTTGGCGGCGATCAACACATCGGTACACGGCGGGGTGCGGCCGTGATGGTCGCAGGGCTCTAGCGTGACGTAGACGGTGGCGCCGGCCGCACGCGCGCCCGCTTCGCGCAGCGCATTAAGCTCGGCATGCGCCTCGCCGGCCTTTTCGTGCCAGCCGCGCCCGATAACCTCTCCATTCTTGACGATGACACAGCCCACGCGCGGGTTGGGGCTGGTGGTCCACAGGCCTTTTTCGGCCAGGCCCAGGGCCTCGCCCATGTGCAGGTTGTCAGCGGGGGAGAAGGAAGTCATGAGTCGGTATCAGGCAATACATGTTTTGGATGATGGTCACAGGCGCCTGCCCCCTCACCCGCTCCTCTCCCCGCAAACGGGGCAAGGGTTAAAGGGGTGCAGTCAGCGGGCGCGCTTGGCGCCGGGCTTGCGCACCTGTGCAATGGCGTCGCGAAAATCATCTACACGCTGGAAGTCTTCGTACACCGAGGCGAAACGGATGTAGGCGACATCGTCCATTTTTTTCAGTTCACGCATGACCATTTCACCGATGACACGGCTTTTGACCTCGCGCTCGCCAAGGGCGAGGATGCGCTGCTCAACCCGGGCAATCGCGTCATCGACGTTCGGCGTGGGCACCGGACGCTTGTGCAGCGCGCGCATGAAGCCGATGCGCATGCGCTCGCGGTCGTAGGCGATGCGGTTGCCGTTGGACTTGACCACCATCGGCATGGACAACTCCACCCGCTCGTAGGTGGTGAAACGCTTGCTGCAGTCGCCGCATTCGCGGCGGCGGCGCACGCTGTCGCCATCCTCGGACAGGCGCGAATCAATGACCGAGGTGTCGTCGGCCTTGCAATAAGGACATTTCATCGGTTTGCCTTATGCGCCATAGACGGGAAAAGCGTCGCAAAGCTCGGCGACGCCGGTGCGCACGCGCGCCAGCTTGGCCTCGTCAGCCGGCGCGTCCAGCACGTCGGCGATCAGGTTTGCCACCTTGACCGCCTCCTTGTCGCCAAAGCCGCGCGTGGTCATGGCCGGTGAGCCGATGCGAATGCCGCTGGTGACGAAAGGCTTTTGCGGGTCGTTGGGAATGGCATTCTTGTTGACGGTGATGTGTGCCAGCCCGAGCGCCACCTCGGCGTCCTTGCCGGTAATGTGCTTGGCCTGCAGGTCGAGCAGGAACACATGGCTTTCGGTGCGCCCGGAAACAATGCGCAGTCCGCGCTTGGCCAGGGTCTCGGCCATGACGCGTGCGTTGATGATCACCTGTTTCTGGTAAGCCTTGAAGTCGGGGCGCAGTGCCTCACCGAAGGCCACCGCCTTGGCGGCAATGACGTGCATCAGCGGACCGCCCTGGATGCCGGGGAAAATGGCCGAGTTGATGGCTTTTTCGTGTTCGGCCTTCATCAGGATGATGCCGCCGCGCGGACCGCGCAGCGTCTTGTGCGTGGTGCTGGTGACAAAATCGGCGACACCCACCGGGTTCGGGTACTCGCCCGCGGCCACCAGACCGGCATAGTGGGCCATATCGACCATGAAATACGCACCCACTTCCTTGGCGATGCGCGCGAAGCGCTCGAAATCAATGCGCAGCGAGTAGGCCGAGGCCCCGGCGAGGATCAGCTTGGGCTTTTTCTCACGCGCCAGGGTTTCCATTGCGTCGTAATCGATTTCCTCTTTGGCATTGAGACCGTAGCTGAGCACATTGAACCACTTGCCGCTCATGTTGACGGCCGAACCGTGGGTCAGGTGGCCGCCCATGGCGAGGGACATGCCAAGAAAGGTGTCCCCGGGCTTGAGCATGGCAAAGAACACCGCCTGGTTGGCCTGCGAACCGGAGTTGGGCTGTACGTTGGCGGCTTCGGCGCCAAACAGCTTTTTCACCCGGGCTATGGCCAGTTGCTCGGCCACATCGACAAATTCGCAGCCGCCGTAATAGCGTTTGCCCGGGTAGCCTTCGGCGTATTTGTTGGTCAACTGCGAACCCTGCGCCTGCAACACCGCGGCGCTGACATAGTTCTCCGAAGCGATCAACTCGATGTGATCTTCCTGGCGCTGGTTTTCAGCGCGCACGGCGGCCCAGATTTCCGGATCAGCTTGGGCGAGAGTCTGCTTGTGATCAAACATGTGACGACAGTCCTTGCGGCAGGGTGGGTGCGCAGGTCCGGGCACAAAACCACCCTGACCCGCATTTAAAAGAAAAAGACGGTCAAACGTCGAATAATCAGTATTTTACCACTTCTTCCCCACCCTCCGGACAGGCCAAAAATCCAGCCCATCGCGGCTAGAATAAGACCCTGCCCAACGCATCACCATGCCCGCGGCGCTAGCAGCAAACCGGCGCCTTGGCACAACGACCACCGAGGAATAATCGTGAGCAAGCAAGATCCCTCCCTGCCCGAGTTCTGGGAAAAGCGCTTTATCGAGGGCATCATCCCCTGGGACGCCGGCCAGACACCAGCACGCCTGACGCGATTTCTCGCCGTCACCGCACCGGCGCGGGTGCTAATCCCCGGTTGCGGCTCCGCCTACGAGGTGCGCGCCTTTGCTGCGGCGGGCTGGACGGTGCATGCCATAGACTACACACCCGCGGCGATAGCGCGGGCACGCGTTGCGTTGGGCGAACTCGCCGACCGCGTGCACCTGGCCGACTTCTTTGACTTTGACGCGCCCGAGGTGGACCTCATTTACGAGCGCGCGTTTCTTTGCGCCCTGCCCCGCCACCTGTGGCCCGGCTATGCCGCGCGCATTGGCGAACTATTGCGGCCAGGCGGACGCGTCGCCGGGTTTTATTTCTTCAGCGACGAACTGCGCGGTCCGCCCTTCGGCCTTGCCGCCGGGCAACTCGCCGCCTTGATAGCCCCGTCCTTCGCCTGCAATGCCGATGAACCAGTCGCAGATTCCCTGCCGGTGTTCGCCGGCAGGGAACGCTGGCAGGTGTGGACGCGCCGTTAATGTGCAATTTCGCACCGTTCGTCCCAAAAGCCACAGGAACATGCCGGCAAGTGTGACGAAGTGTGACCTTTAGCACAGACGGATGCTTCGGCCGCACTTATTCTGCAGCCATGACAGACCTGCACGTTTCCCAATTCACCATGGCAAGCCAGCTCCCACCGGTCGCAGGCCGCCCCGCCCTTGCGCGAATCAGCCTGCGTTCACTCAAGCAAAGCGATCGCCGCGATGTCGTGGTTTTGTGCGCCGACCTACGCGGCTTCAAGCAGAACTCGCAAATGCTGTCGGCCCACACCGTGCTGGCCATGCTCGACACCTTCTGCTCCAGAATGAATGAAATAATCGAATGCAATGGCGGCGTCATAGTCAACATACAGGGTGACACGCTCCTGGCCGCATTCGGCATCCGCGGCGGCATTGAAGGCGCGCGACACGAAGCGCTGCGTCAGGCCATCACCTGCGCACACCAGATGCAGGCCGGCGCCCAGGCGATGGCCGACGAATGGGCAGAGGAATTCGGTTTGCGCACCGCACTTGGCATCGGGCTCAACAGCGGCGAGGCGGTGGTCGGCCTGTCCGACACGGCCGACCTGCAGCGCTATACCGTGTTTGGTGACTGCGTCGAATTGGCGCTGCGTTTCATGCACCGCGCCCGGGCCGGGGAGATTGTGTTCAGCGCGGACGTCAACAAGGCGCTGCAGGACAGCTGCGCCCCGACCAACGGTGTGACCAACAGCGTGACCAACACCGAGGCCCTGCCCGAAATGGCCAGGGGCGGGCTCGCGCCCATAGAGCTGTTCGGCATCACCATCGAGACGCGCCTGGACTTCACCTAGGCGCGCGGCGACAGCGTCACGGTCAGATCACTTCTTCCGGGGCCCCGCACCCCAAGCAAACTGGAGGAAGTCGTGGTCTGACCCTGGCATTGTCACCAGTACAGCAGGACAGCAGGACAACAGAACACCAGGACTAGCGCAAACGCTGCCGCTGCCTTGGTGCTGCGCCCGCACTTGGGCCAAATCGTCCGACAAGCCTGCTCACACGCTCTTGAGCAGCAGGCGCGCCGCATCCCTGAGATCGACGTTGCCGCCGGAAATAAGGATGCCGACGCGCTTGCCCCTGACGGCGGCGCCAAGCTTGCCTTCGAGCAGCGCCGCGGCAGCGAGTGCGCCGGTGGGCTCAACGACGATTTTCATGCGCTCCCAGATCCAGAACATGGTTCGCGCCAATTCGGTGTCGTTCACTGTCAGCATGTCGTGCACGTAATGCAGGATCAAGGGGAAGGTGATGTCGCCGGCGCTATGCGTTCGCGCACCGTCGGCGATGGTGTCCGGGTTATGGCAGGACTGCAGCGTTTTAGTCCGGAAGGACCGCGTCACGTCGTCTCCCGCCTCGGGCTCGACGCCGATCACGCGGCAGTCGGGCGACAGCCGGTTCGCCGCGATGGCACAGCCCGAAAGCAGCCCACCGCCGCCACAACACACCAGCAGGTAGTCAAGCGGGCCGACATCCTCGATCAGCTCCTTTGCCGCCGTGCCCTGCCCGGCCACCACGTGCGCATGGTTGAAGGGTGGAATCAGCGCCAGTCCGCGCTCGCCCGCCAACTTGGCGGAAAGCGCCTCGCGCGAGGTCTTTTGCTTGTCGTAAACGATGACCTCGGCGCCATAGCCGCGCGTGGCCTCGAGCTTGACCTGCGGCGCGTCATCGGGCATGACAATGACGGTGTTGATGCCCAGCATGCTGCCCGACAGCGCGATGGCCTGGGCATGGTTGCCCGACGAGTAGGCCAGCACGCCGCGCTTTTTTTGTTCCGCCGACAACTGTGACAGCGCGTTGAACGCACCGCGAAACTTGAACGCGCCCATGCGCTGCAGGTTCTCGCACTTGAAAAAAACCGTCGCACCGGTGCGCGCGTCAACCGTGCGCGAGCTCAGCGCCGGCGTGCGGTGCGCCTTGCCCTCCAGCCGTTTCGCGGCAGCGGCGATATCATCGTAATTAACGGGCAGGCTTGGCGCGGCAGGCTTCATGGGTTTTAACTAGTCAGGATAAGGAAAGGAACCGCGCCGCAATGCTACCAGAGCCGCCCGCAGCCAAATCTAGGCACCCTGCTCCAAATCCGCGCGGGTGTCGATGTCACGCAGCACGCCCGGATCATTCAACGCAAGCACCGTCACTGAATTTTTGTGCTCGCCTATGAGTTTGCGCGCGCCCTCGTCGCCCGTCAGGGCCAGAAGCTCCTGATGAAAGCGACGCGCAAAGCCGACCGGATGGCCGCGTTCGCCTGCAAAGCCGGGCGCAACAATGACCCCGCCCTCGCACAATTCGTCGGCGACCCGGCGGATGGTTTCGGGTTTGATGTAAGGCATGTCGGCAAGCGCCACCACCCATCCGCTGGCCTCGCGCGCGGCGCGCACACCGCTCGCAAGCGTGTGGCCCATGCCCTTGCCGGCATGGGTGCTGGCCACCACCTTGAAGCCCTCCGCCGCCAGCACCCGGGTGAGTTCGCGGGCCCCCGGGCGCACCACTGCGACGCAATCGGGGATCGCGGCGATCAGGTTGCGCGCAGCCGCGAGCGCGATGGGCGCGCCATCGGGCAACAGATGCAGCAGCTTGTTGGAACCAAAGCGCGAGCCGAAGCCCGCGGCGAGCAGTATCCCGGTGATCATCTGGCAACAATCATTTTGTCATTTCGCGCGGGCAAGTAAGCTGAAGGGTGAAAGGCAAAAGGTGAAAAAACTAATCGCCGTGCGCCGCCTCGGCCGCACCCGTCCCGAGCCGCTCCGCCGCAAGCTGCTGGCTGCAAATGCGCTCGATGATCTTGCGTGCGTTCGAGCCGCCACGATCAATATCGAGGTTCACCAAGCGCCGCTCGGGGTTGCGCAGTACGTTTTGCTGCTGCGCTGCGAGCACGACATTGTCCTCGAGTACGACCGAACCCTGGTTCTTGCGGATGAGTTCGGTCACCGAGGTGTCGTCAACCTTGAAGTTGCGCGCCATGCCCCAGAAATGCCAGGAAGTGGTTTCCGTCTCCGGGGTCATCAGGTTGATGACCAGGCCGGTAATGCCCTGGGAGCGGTCGCCTTGCGGCGCACCCGTGCCGGTAAGAGCCACACCGACGTCGATGAACACGTTGGACGGCGGTGCAAAATGGCAGATCTGCCAGCGATCGCAGTTCTTCTCGGTGTTGATCATCACAGCCCAGAACGGCGCCGGCTTGACGTCGGTCATCCAGCGCGTCAGAAACACCTGGTCGCCATCGAGCGCTAACTCGGGTTTGGCGTGATCGATTTCCTTCTGGCCAAGGCTGGTCGGATGAACATAGGTTTCGTGCGTCAGGTCCATCAGGTTATCAATGAGGAACTGGTAGTTGCAACCGACCTGAAAAACACCGCCGCCGTGCGTCCAGCCGGTGCCCTCACCCCAGGGCAGCGGCGGCAGTTTAGTCGCATCGGCGCGCTCCGCTTCGCCGTACCAGACCCAGACAAAGCCGAATTTCTCGACCACCGCAAAACCCTTCACGCCGCGCAGGCGGTTGATGTGCGGCTGGCCCGGCATGGATTGGCAGCGGCCATCGCGGCCGACCAGCATGCCGTGGTAACCGCAACGCACCCCCTCGCTCTCGATCTTGCCCAGGGACAGCGGCAGGCCGCGATGCGGGCAAAAATCCTCCAGCACCACCGCCTCGCCAGAAGGCGTGCGATAGGCCACCAGGGGCATATTCAGAATGGTGCGCGCGAACAACGAACCGCTGAGTTCGGTCGACTCGCACAACACATACCAGTAATCCTTAGGGAACATCAGCAACGCCTCCTGTCTTTTTCGTCCGTGACTTTGTTCGTCCGTGAGTTTGTTCGTCCGGGATCCGGGTCTGCGCCCGCTTCCTTCTATCGACCGAAGCTTCCGCCCGAACACGTACTGGAAACCCGCGCCAACCGGGCGTTTCCAGCCAACGCCCCCTGCGTCAGCGCGGCGCCGCCGGCAGCGCGCAACCGGCGCTGACGTTGTGTTTTTCCGGCTCGATGGTTACGGGAAGTTTCACACCGTGGCGCACCGCCGTCATTTCAGCGAGGATGGCGACGGCAATTTCCGGCGGCGTCTTGCTGCCTATCTTGAGGCCGACGGGACCATGCAGGCGCGCAATCTCGCCTGCCGACAAATCGAACTCGGTGAGACGACTGCGCCGCGCGTCGTTGTTCTTTTTCGAACCCAGTGCACCAACGTAAAACGCCGGGGATTTCAGCGCCTCGATCAGCGCGATGTCATCGAGTTTGGGGTCGTGCGTCACCGCCACCACGGCGCTGTGCGCATCAAGGTTGAGCGCCAGCACCACATCGTCCGGATAGCCGCGGTTAAGGGGCACGCCGGCGACATTCCACTCATCGGCATACTCCTCGCGCGGATCACATACAACGACGTGATAATCGAGCGCCTGCGCCATTTGCGCCAGAAAACCGGACAACTGCCCGGCGCCGATAATGAGCAGACGCCAGCTGGGGCCGTGTACCGACTTGAGAATCTTGCCGTCGAATTCGAGGTAGTCCGACCACTTGCCCGGCTCCAGCCGCACTGCGCCGCTGTCCATATCAAGATGACGGGCGACGAGTTCGTGCCGCTCGATGATGGCCAGCAATTCCTGCAAGCGCGATTGCGGCCCCACCGGTTCGAGCACCAGTTGCAGCGTGCCACCGCAAGGCAGGCCGAAACGATTGGCCTGCTCCTGCGTCACGCCATAGGTGACCACACCGGGGCGTTCGGCGGCAAGGGCGTTGGCCTTGACCTTGTCGATGAGGTCGTCCTCAACGCAACCGCCAGAAACCGAACCTTTGACATGCCCGTCATCGCGTATCGCCAGCATGGCGCCCACCGGCCGCGGCGCCGAACCCCAGGTGTGGGTGACGGTACCGATGGTCGCGCGGTGCCCCGCCTCGGTCCAGGCGATGGCACTGCGTATCACTTCCAGATCAACACTGTCCACAATAGTCCTCGCAAGAAGCGTAATAAGCTCATTTTAGCCTAGCCGCGGGTGCCGCACCGGTCAAGCGTTGCGGCGACGCCCGCAGATGGCAAAACGATGTCAATTGCCCGCCGACAAGGGCACAACAGCAGCGCCCGGGGCTCATCCAACGCTGCAGCATTTGCTTATGGCGCGGGCGTGGGCTACGATTCGCCAAGGCGCGAAATCTCCGCCTTTCCGAACCGGCGCCTCGCGCTGCCAGCCGGGGCAGGAAATCCAGAATTGCAGACCATCTCAAGGCACCAAAGGAGGATCACCCCATGACCATCAAGGTCTCGTTCACCATCAACGGCAAGGCCGTCAGCCACGAAGTCGAAGAGCGTACGCTGCTCGTCAACTTCATTCGTGACACGCTGCGCCTCACCGGCACCCACGTCGGCTGCGACACCGCCCAGTGCGGCGCGTGCACCATCCACCTCGACGGCCGCGCGATCAAAAGCTGCAACATCCTCGCCATGCAGGCCGAGGGGGCGACCATCACCACCATCGAAGGCATTGCAGCCGCCGACGGCACGCTGCACCCGATGCAGGAAGCCTTCCGCCAGAACCACGGCCTGCAGTGCGGTTTTTGCACGCCGGGCATGGTCATGAGCGCGCTCGACCTGGTAAAGAACACGCCGCGCCCGACCGAAGAGCAAATCCGCGAGCAACTGGACGGCAACCTGTGCCGCTGCACCGGCTACCACAACATCGTCAAATCAATCAAAGCCGCATCCGAAGCACTGAACCCCTAATTCCCGTTCACCAGTAAATGGAAGCGCGGGGCACGCATCCCGCGCCGACCACCGCCGCCGCAAGGGGTGATGGCGCGACCAAAGGAGACTGATCATGGGTGACATGAAATTCATCGGCCAGGGCGTCAAGCGCCGCGAGGACTATCGCTTTCTCACCGGCTCGGGCAATTACACCGACGACGTCGACCTGCCGCACCAGAGTTACGCCACATTCGTGCGCTCGCCGCACGCGCACGCCAAAATCAAGGGCATTAACAAGAACCGCGCGCTCAAGGCGCCGGGTGTCATCGCCATATACACCGGCGAGGACATTGCCGCCGCCAAGATCAACGGCCTGCCCTGCGGCTGGCTGATCACAGGCTCTGACGGCCAGCCGATGAAGGAGCCGCCGCACCCGGTGCTGGCGCAAGGCAAGGCGCGCTATGTCGGCGACCATGTCGCCATGGTCATCGCCGAAACTCAGCACCAGGCGCGCGATGCGGCCGAACTCGTCGAAGTCGATTACGAGGTGCTGCCGGCCGTGGTGCGCGCTGAGGATGCGCGCAAAAAAGGCGCGCCGCAGGTGCACGACGAACTCGCGCCCGACAACACCTGCTATGTCTGGGGCCTCGGCGACAAGGCAGCGGTGGACAAGGCTTTTGCCACCGCCGCGCATGTCACCACACTGGAATTTGTCAACAACCGCCTGATTCCCAACGCCATCGAACCGCGCGCCGCCAACGCCGTGTACTCGCGCGCCGACGAGAGCTACACCCTGTACGTTTCCAGCCAGAACCCGCATGTCGAGCGCCTGCTGATGACCGCCTTTGTACTGGGCCTGCCGGAGCACAAGGTCCGTGTGGTCGCCCCCGATGTCGGCGGCGGCTTTGGCTCGAAGATTTATCTCTATGCCGAGGACGTGGCCCTCACCTGGGCGTCAAAGCAGGTCAACCGCGCCATCAAGTGGACGGCCGATCGCTCCGAATCCTTTGTCAGCGACGCCCACGGCCGCGACCATGTCAGCAAGGCCGAGCTCGCCCTCGACAAGGACGGTAACTTCCTTGCGCTGCGCGTGGCCACCACCGCCAACATGGGCGCCTACCTGTCGACCTTCGCCTCGTGCATCCCGACCATTCTTTACGCCACGCTGCTCGCCGGCCAATACAAAACACCGGCGATTTACGCCGAGGTGACGGCGGTGTTCACCAACACCGCGCCGGTGGACGCCTATCGCGGCGCCGGGCGCCCCGAGGCGACCTACCTGGTCGAGCGCATTGTCGAGCAGGCGGCGCGCGAACTCAAAGTCGATCCTTCGGCGCTGCGTCGCAAGAATTTCATCACCAGCTTTCCCTACCAGACCCCGGTTGCCCTGCTCTACGACATCGGCAATTACGAGGCGACCCTCGCCGAGGGCCTGAAAATGGCCGACGTGGCAGGCTTTGCCGCGCGCAAGGCCGCGGCGGCCAAGCAAGGCAAGCTGCGCGGCCTGGGTTATGCCTGCTACATCGAAGCTTGCGGCATCGCACCGTCAAACGTCGCCGGCGCCCTCGGTGCGCGCGCCGGGCTGTTCGAAGCCGGCGAGGTGCGCGTGCACCCGACCGGCAAGGTCACAGTTTTCACCGGCAGCCACAGCCACGGCCAGGGCCATGAAACGACTTTCGCGCAAGTGGTGGCCGAGCGCCTGGGCATCCCGATGGAAGACGTCGACATCGTCCACGGCGACACCTCCAAGGTCTTGTTCGGCATGGGCACCTACGGTTCGCGCTCGCTGTCGGTGGGCGGCACCGCCATCGTCAAGGCGGTGGACAAGGTCATCGCCAAGGGCAAAAAAATCGCCGCCCACCTGATGGAGGCATCCGATACCGACATCGAATTTCGCGACGGCGTGTTTCGCGTTGCCGGCACCGACAAACAGGTGCCTTTTGCCAGCGTCGCGCTCACCGCCTATGTGCCGCACAACTACCCGCTCGACAAACTCGAACCGGGCCTGAACGAAAACGCCTTTTACGATCCGGCCAATTTCACCTTCCCGGCCGGCACGCATATTTGCGAGGTCGAGATCGACAAGGACACCGGCGTCACGCGCATCGTCAACTTCACCGCAGTAGATGACTTCGGCAAGATCGTCAACCCGATGATCGTCGAGGGCCAGGTACACGGCGGCCTCACCCAGGGCATTGGCCAGGCACTGACCGAGGGCTGCTACTACGACCCGGTGAGCGGGCAACTGGTGACCGGCACCTACATGGACTACTGCATGCCGCGAGCCGACGACGTGCCGACGTTCAAGGTCGGTACCAAGGAAACCGCCTGCACCCACAACCCGCTGGGCGTGAAGGGTTGCGGTGAAGCCGGCGCGATCGGTGCCCCCCCCGCGGTGATGAATGCCATCACCGATGCCCTCGGCGTCAAAGACATTGCCATGCCCGCAACACCGCAACGCATCTGGCGCATCATTCAAGACACAGCCGCTTAGGCTTAGGAGAAACCATGTACTCGTTCAATTACCAGAAAGCCAAATCCGTCGCCGAAGCCTCCGGGGTTCTCGGCGCCAAGCCAGACGCAAAAATCCTCGCCGGCGGACAGAGCCTGATCGCGGCGATGAAACTGCGCCTCGCCAACCCCTCGGACATCGTCGACATCGGTCTGCTCCCCGACCTCGCCGGCATCAAGGTCGAGGGCAACATTGTCACCATCGGCGCGATGACGCGTCACGCCCAGGTGGCCGCCTCGGCCGAGGTGAAAAAAGCCATTCCGGCGCTGGCATCGCTCGCCGGCGGCATCGGCGACCGCATGGTGCGCAACATGGGCACCATAGGCGGCTCGGTTGCCAACAACGACCCCGCGGCCGATTATCCGGCCGGCCTCGTCGCCCTGAGCGCCACGGTCATCACCGACAAGCGCAAAATCTCCGCCGACGAATTCTTCAAAGGCATGTACGAAACGGCGCTGCAACCGGGCGAGATCATCACCGCTGTGGCATTTCCGGTGCCCAAGCGCGCGTCCTACATGAAGTTCAAGAACCCGGCATCGCGTTACGCCATCGTCGGTGTGTTCATCGCCGACTTCGGTTCGAGCGTGCGCGTCGCCGTGACCGGCGCCGCGGCCGGGGTGTTCCGCGTGCCTGAAATGGAAAAAGCCCTCGCCGCGAAATTCGCCCCCGAATCGGTGGCCGGCATCAAGGTCGCCGAGGACAATCTGAACTCGGACATGCATGCCAAAGCCGACTACCGTTCGCACCTGATCACGGTGATGGCCAAACGCGGGGTAGAAGCGGCGTTAAAATAAACCGTTTTCCCCTCCTCACGGGAGGGGATAGGGGTCGGAGCAGGACACTCGCTTCGCCCCGCCGCCCCGCTTCCGGTTCCCGGAAGCGGGGTCTTTATTTTCAGGCCGGTGCATTCACCGGCGTATTTACCAGCGCATAGGCGTGACGCGGCAGCTTAGAAAAACAGAGGTTTTCAACTGCATTCACCAAAGGGAGAAGCAACATGACAAGCGTTTTTTCCAAACTCGCGCTCGCAACACTGATTACCGGCCTCGGGCTTTTCACCGCCGGCACCGCACAGGCGCAAGCCGAATGGCCGAAAGCCAAACCGGTCAGCATCATCGTCGGTTTCGGCCCGGGCAGCACCACCGACATCGTGTCACGCATCATTGCGCAAAAGCTGATCGAGACCAGCGGCGCCAACTTTGTCGTCGAGAACAAACCCGGCGCCGGCGGCAACATCGCCACGGGGCAGGTCAAACGCGCCACGCCCGATGGCTACACGGTGCTCGCGCACAGCGTCGCCTACGCCGTCAATCCTTCGCTCTACCCGAACGCCGGCTACGATGCGCTCAAGGATTTCATTCCCCTGTCGCTTGGCGGTCGCACACCCAACATCATCACCGTCAATCCCGCGACACCGGCCAAGGATCTGAAGGAACTGGTCGAACTCGCGCGCAAGCAACCACTCGCTTACGCCTCGTCCGGCATAGGCACCACCACGCATCTTTCGATCGAGCGCCTGAAGACCGCGGCCAAGATCGACATCACGCATGTGCCCTACCAGCCGGCCGCGGCCATCACCGCCGTGGTGGGCAATCAGGCGCCGATGGCCTCGACCTCGATGCCACCGGCAGTGCCGCAAATAAAATCGGGCAAGCTGCGCGCCATCGCAGTGACCAGCGCCAAACGCTCGGCGCTGCTGCCTGATGTGCCCACCGTGGGCGAGTTCGGCTACAAGGATTTCGACGACTACACCTGGATAGGTTTTTTCCTGCCCGTGGGCACGCCGGCTGCCATCGTCGATCGCTTCAACGCCGACATCAACAAGGCCATGGACGCCCCCGACGTAAAGGAGCGCTTCGCCCAAAACGGGCTGGAGATCGTGCATTACACCTCCGCTGAATTCGGTGCCTTCCTGAAAGAGGAAGTCCAAAAGTGGGCGGGCGTAGTCAAGAGTTCGGGCGCCAAGGTCGAATAATTCCACGCCGGCCGGCGTCGCTTAGGCGCGCACGCCGCCGGTCTGGATGGCCCGGGCAGCATCCGTGAAACAAAGATCGAGGGCGTGGCTGTGCTGGCCAGCACCATCGCCGACAAAACACAGACTTATCAAGCGACTGCGGTCCGGTCGCTGACCTCACCAGGGAGCCTTTCACATGAGCATCATTCGCGTACTGGCGGCACTGCTTGCCCTCGCCGGCTCATTGTTTTGCGCCGGCGCGGCAAGCCAGCAGGCCGCCCCCGTTGCAGTTAATGAATTTCGCGTGACGCTGCTCGGTACCGGGAGTCCGATGCCGGTGATGCGCCGCTTCGGGCCCGGTGTGCTGGTGCAGGCGGGCGGCCAAAACCTGCTTATCGACGCCGGCCGCGGCGGCACGCAACGACTGCTGCAAGTCGGCCTCAAACTGGGCGCGGTCGACGCCCTGTTCCTCACCCACCTGCACTCCGACCATGTCGTCGGCATTCCCGACCTGTGGCTTTCGGGCTGGCTGGAGCCGCCGTGGGCGCAGCGCAAGGGACCGTTCCGTGTCTACGGTCCGGCCGGTTCGCAGAACCTCATGGATGGCCTGGTCAAAGCCTTCGACTGGGACATCAAGGCACGCATTGCCGACCAGAAACTCGACCCCGCGAACATCAAACCCGAGGTTACCGAAGTGAAGCAGGGGGTCGTATTCGACAAGGGGGGCGTAAGGGTCACGGCCTTTGAAGTCGATCACGGCGAGTTGCTGCACCCGGCCTTCGGCTACCGCATCGACTATGCCGGACGCTCGGTGACCGTGTCCGGCGATACGCGCTTCAGTGAAAACCTGATCCGCCACGCCACAGGCACCGACTTGCTGATACATCAGGTCGCGGCAGTGCGTGCCGAATTGCTGGAGTCCCCGGTGTTCAAGCTCATCCTCGATCACCACACCAAACCCGAAGAAGCCGGGACGGTCTTCTCGCGCGTCAAGCCGAAGCTGGCGGTGTACTACCACTTCGTGCTGCTCGGCACCCCGAAGGTACCGGCGGTGACCGAGGACGAAGTTGTGGCCATGACGCGCAAAACCTACGCCGGTCCGCTGCTGGTCGGCGAGGACCTGATGGCCTTCCGCCTTGACGCCGACCGCGTGGTGCAACTGCCGTCGAAATAGAATCCCGCTCCTGGCCTTCACCAGGCCTATAAACACGGGCACACCGGCACACGGGCGGCGGCGTGTCTAGGCAACAGAAAAACATTCCAGCGCGCATGACACTGAATCTGGCGGCCGGCGGTTGATCATGCAATCAACCGGTCATAAACAGCCGTCCTCCCGCGTCTGAGCGCTTTTGGCCGGAGGCGCTTGCTGGCATAATTCCACCTATGGCCAACATCACACTTCCCAAATCCGTCGACGACACCCTTGCCCTGCTGGCTGGCGCCGACTACGTTGCCGAGCGCAGTCTTGCGACCTCGGTGTTCCTGGCGCTCAAGATGGAGCGACCGCTGATGCTTGAGGGCGAAGCCGGCGTCGGCAAGACCGAAATCGCCAAGGTGCTCGCCAAAGCGCTCGGCCGCGAATTGATACGCCTGCAATGCTACGAGGGCCTCGACGTGGCCAGCGCGGTGTACGAATGGAACTACTCGCGCCAGATGATTGAAATCCGACTCGCCGAAGCTTCCGGTGAAAAATCCAAGGATAAGATCGGCGCCGATGTGTTCTCGGAAAAATTTCTCATCCGCCGTCCGCTGCTGCGCGCACTTGAAGCCAAGGGGCCGCCACCGGTGCTGCTCATCGACGAACTAGACCGCACCGACGAACCCTTCGAAGCCTACCTGCTGGAAATACTTTCGGATTTCCAGGTGACCGTGCCGGAAATCGGCACCATCGCCGCGAAAAAACCACCCATCGTCATTCTCACCTCCAACCGCACGCGTGAAATCCACGACGCGGTCAAACGCCGCTGCCTCTATCACTGGGTTGACTATCCGGATGCGGCGCGCGAACTGGAGATCCTGCGGCGCAAGGCACCGGGTTGCTCCGAGCGCCTGTCACGCGAGGTGGTGGAGTTCGTGCAGCGGCTGCGCAAAATGGACTTGTTCAAACTGCCCGGTGTGGCCGAAACCATAGACTGGTCCAAGGCGCTGGTGGCACTGGACCGCATGACTCTCGACCCGGCCACCGTCAACGACACACTGGGTGCGCTGCTCAAGTACCAGGACGACATCGGTCGCATCCAGGGCAGCGAAGCGGAGCGCCTGCTGGCCGAGGTCAAGGCCGAACTCGCGGCGAACTGAGCCGAAAAAAGATCATCAGCCGGCGGCCTTTTCGGGCCGCTTGAAATCGATGCCCTGTGGCAAGGCGCAAACCTTGTCATACGAATGTTGAGAGAACAAGCAGAATGGCAAGACTGGTAGCCGCATTTGGAAGCTCGCACAGCACCATGTTGCTGTCGCCGCTGGAAAACTGGCTCAAGCTGTTCGATCACATCGACGTCAAGGCGCCGATCCATGATTTTTCCGGCGAAGAACGCTCTTTCCAATACCTACTCGAGCACCTGCCGGCCGATGCCGCCGCGCGCATCTCACCCGAGACCGTCACACGCCACTTCGAGGCGACAGCCCAGGCCATGGCGCGCATCAAGGCCGACATTGCCGCTGCGAAGCTGGACGTGCTGGTCATTATCGGTGACGACCAGCGCGAAATATTCAAGGACAACTGCCGTCCGGCCATCGCGCTTTATACCGGTGAGACCATACGCAATGCGCCGGCGCCTTCCCCCCTGCCTGAGAACTGGTATTACCGCGACCAGGCTGGTCGCCTCGAGGACGGCGCGGACCGGCACTACCCCTGCCACCCCGCACTCGCAGCACACCTGTGCACCGGCCTGACCGAGTGCGGCTTTGACATCACCGCGCTCAAGGCCCTGGTCGGCGAGCAGTTCGAGGGCCATGCCTACTCCTTCGTTCATCGCCAGTACATGCGCGAACATCCGGTCGCCATCGTGCCGGTATTTCTCAACACCTACTATCCGCCCAACGTGCCGACGCCGACGCGCTGCCTTGCGCTGGGCCGCGCCATTCGCGCACTGGTCGAGGCCTTTCCGCAGGACATCCGTGTCGGCATCATGGCCTCTGGCGGCCTCAGCCATTTCCTTGTCAACGAATCGCTGGACAACACGGTGGTCGAAGCGATTCGTCGCAACGATACAGCCACGCTGTCAGGCCTGTCTCCAAACATCCTGCAGTCGGGATCGTCTGAAATACGCAACTGGATTTGCATGATGGGGGCCATCGACGGGCTGACACTCGACTGGCTGACCTACGTCCCCGCGTACCGCTCGCGCGCCCTCACCGGCGTCGGCTTGGGCTTCGGGCACTGGTGCTGAGCCTTTATCCCTTAGCCCCGGGTCCTGGGTCCCCTCCTGGTCCTGAGATCACCTGAGCCCCGCACATGAATAAGCCCAATTTTCTCAAACGCCTGCTTGGCTCGGTCACGCAGGCCAACACCGCGCTCAGCGCCGCGGACGCGCGCAAGGCCAGGCAAGTCATCGCGCGCTGCCACGCGCTGCTCTCCGAGCGCGGCGAGGCATCCGGCGCCTCGCTCGCACGCGAAACGCTGGCCGACTACCAGGTCCTTGAAGGCGCCAGCCTCGAAGCGTTTTTCGACCTGCTGCGCAAGGAGTTTGCGCCCGACCCCAAGGTGATAGGCCGCGCGGCGGAAGCCTACCGCGACGATCCGTCAGAGCACAACCTGATCCGCCTGCAGCAGGCGGTCGAAGCGCCGCGCCAGGAACTGTTTCGCCGCCTCAATATGGCCCCTGGTGGCACCGCCATGCTGGTGGACATGCGCCGCCGCCTGCTACTCGGCCTGAAAAAACACCCGCAGTGGGCCGGCAGTAATGCCGACCTGGGCCACTTGTTGTCGTCATGGTTCAACCGCGGCTTCCTCACGCTGCAGCGCATCGACTGGCGCACCTCGGCCATCATCCTGGAAAAGCTCATCCAGTACGAAGCCGTGCACCAGATCCAGGGCTGGGACGACCTGCGCCGGCGCCTCCAAGCGGACCGGCGCTGCTACGCCTTCTTTCATCCGGCCCTGCCCGACGAGCCTGTTATTTTCATCGAGGTCGCCCTGACCCACGGCATGAGCGCCAAGGTGCAGCCCCTGCTCGACCCGGCGTCGCCCATATCGGACACCGCCCGCGCCGATTGCGCGATTTTCTATTCCATCACCAACTGCCAGGAAGGCCTGCGCGGGATTTCCTTCGGCAATTTCCTTATCAAGCAGGTTGCCGACGACCTTGGCCGCGAATTCCCGCGCCTGAAAACCTTTGCCACGCTCTCGCCCATCCCGGGATTTCGTAAATGGCTGGCCGGCGACGCCGCCAAATCCGCCAACGAAGGCCAGGGGCGCGAGATTGCACTGTTGCTCGCCCATCTCGATGACACCGGCTGGTTTCAGGACAAGGGCATCGCTGCCGTGCTGCAACAACCGCTGACGCAGTTGTGCGCGCATTACCTGCTGCACGCCAAGCACGGCGAGGAACCCCTGGACCCGGTGGCGCGCTTTCACCTGTCCAACGGCGCCCGCCTCGATCGCATCAACTGGCTGGGTGACACCTCCGAAGCGGGCATGGTGCGCTCGGCCGGACTGATGGTGAACTACGTTTACAAGCTCGCCGATGTCGAGGCCAACCACGAGGCCTACGTCAAGGAACGCAGGGTCATCGCCTCATCGCGCTTGGAAAAACTGGCAAGGGACGCCACACTTTCATCCAAAGGAACAAAAGCAAAGTGAAAATCGCCCTCGCGCTGCTGCTAATCGCAACCACCCTACCCGGCCAGGCCGCCGATCCCTGGCGCACGCATTACCACTACGCGAGTTCCGCCGGACGCACCGCCGGCGGCAGCGTCATTCTGGTCCAATACGATTTGCGCATGGAAGGCGGCGTCTGCCGGCTTTTCATCCACGGTTTCCAGTCCGACCAAAAAATAAACTGCACCACCACACGACAGGGCAAAGTGATGAAAGTGCATTTCGATCGTTTTGCCGACGGCCGGATCGAGAATGCGTCCGGCGTACGCGAATATGAAGCGGGTGCCGTGCTGTTTGAATTGCACCGCAGCAGCAGCGGCGTGCTCACGCGCTTTGATGCCATCAAACCCGAGGGCGTGAACAAACCAGAAGGAAAATATTTCCAGTGAGCGCGGGACACCTCGGCGACAACGTCATGCACTTCGCGCGCGTGCTGCGCGCGGCGGGCATCCCGGTCGGGCCGGACCGCGTGATCGACGCCTTGCGCGCCCTCGAAGCCACGGGCATCGCCAGACGCGACGATTTCTACTGGACACTCGCCAGCCTGTTCCTCGGAAAACGCGAGCAGTTCGAAATTTTCGACCAGGCCTTCCACATTTTCTGGCGCGACCCGAAAATGCTCGAACGTGCCATGGCCTTGATGATGCCCCAGGCCTACGGCCGCGCCGACCGCGACGCAGAACAGGCAAGCAACCGGCTCGCCGAGGCCCTCCATGCCGGTAACGAACAGGACGAGCGCCAGCAGCCGGAGCAGGACCAGGAGGTCGAGATCGACTCGAGCTTCACCGTTTCGGACCGCGAGCTGCTGCAACACGCCGACTTCGAGACCATGACCAACGACGAACTGGCGCAGGCAAAGAAAATGATCGCCGCGCTGCGCCTGCCCATCCCGGAGGTACGCACCCGCCGCCTCGCGCCGGACACGCGCGGCCGTCTGCTCGATGCACGCGCCACGCTGCGCGCCAGCCTGCGCTCGGGCGGCGACCTCATTCCGTTGCGCCACCGCTCACAGCAAAAGCGCCACCCGCCACTGGTGGTGCTGTGTGATATTTCGGGCAGCATGAGCCGTTATTCGCGCATGTTCCTGCACTTCCTGCACGCCCTCACCAACGACCGCGACCGTGTGCACTGCTTTGTGTTCGGCACGCGCCTCACCAACGTGACGCGCGCGCTGCGCCATCGCGACGTCGACCTTGCCATGGACCGCGTGGCTGAACTGGTGGCCGACTGGTCGGGCGGCACGCGCATTGGCGCATCCATGCATGAGTTCAACCTGCAATGGGGGCGGCGCGTGCTGGGACAAAACGCCGTGCTGCTGCTGATCTCCGACGGCCTAGACCGCGAGGCGGGCACCGGGTTGTCACAGGAAATGGCGCGCCTGCATCGATCCACCAGTCAACTGATCTGGCTCAACCCCTTGTTGCGCTACAGTTCCTTCGAGGCCAAACCGGCCGGGGTCAAGGCCATGCTTCCCCACGTTGACGCATTCCTGCCGGTGCACAATATCGCCAGTTTGGTCGACTTGGGACGTATACTGGCAAAGATCAAGCGTACCGGCGTGCCACTGACCGCATAGTCACGCCGGCGCGCAAGCACCCGGCAGCACAAAAACACAGGAATACAGGAATACAGGAACACCGACGCACAGGAACACGTACACAGCATTATGGGCACTGTTATAAACCGCAAACCCGCCCCGCAATGCAATGCGGGAGCAACAACACCTCTGGAAGAAAAATGGAACTCACCGGCGAACAAATCATCCCGCAAACCCAGGCCATTGTTTGGGACGGCCTCAACGACCCCGAAGTGCTCAAAGCCTGCATCACCGGCTGCGAAACCATCGAAAAAATTTCGGACACCGAATTCAACGTGACCATCCTCGCCGCAGTCGGCCCGGTCAAGGCGCGCTTCAAGGGCAACCTGCTGCTCTCGGATATCAACCCACCGACATCCTACTCACTCGCGTTCAGCGGCAACGGCGGCGCAGCCGGCTTTGGCAAGGGCGGCGCGCAGGTAACGCTTTCAACCGAAGGCGCCGGCACCAAGCTTGTTTATGTCGCCAAGGCACAGGTCGGCGGCAAACTGGCGCAGGTCGGATCGCGCCTGATCGACGGGGTGGCGAAAAAACTCGCCGAGGATTTCTTCAAGGCCTTTAACGCCAAGGTTGCGGGCCCTGCCGCCGCTGCAACGGCAAGCCCGGCCGACGGTAAAGCCGGCTCGTCCGAACCGTTCAACCCGCTGTGGTTTGTGCTCATTGTCGTGGCCGGCATGTTTGCCATGACCTACTGCCTCTGAACTGAATCCCCAGAAACACGGATCAGTCAGATAAAAAGGCTGGAAACCCGCGCCTGGCGCGGCTTTCCAGCCTTTTCCATTTCCAGGCCCCGGTTTCAGCGCTTACCGAGTGCCTCCGGATTGACGACGGTCGTGGCCGGCTTGCCGGCGCTGACCGCAAGGATGTTGTCAAATGCCGTGCCAAAATAAAGCTCGTAGTTGTCCTCGGTGACATAACCAAGGTGCGGCGTCGCAACGACGTTGTCCATTTTCAACAAAGGGTGCCTGGCACCCAGGACGGGCTCGCCTTCAAACACATCGAGGGCGGCAAAGCCCGGCGCCCCTGCCTTGAGCGCCGCTTCCAGTGCCCCCGGCGCAACCAGTTCGGCGCGACTGGTGTTGACGAAAACCGCATCGGATTTCATCAGGGCAAGATCCTCGCGCGTGACAATGCCCCGCGTTTCCGGCGCCAGGCGAAGGTGCACGCTCAGCACATCGGCGCCGGAAAACAGTTGCGCGCGCGATGCCGCCATTTTCACGCCCTCGGCGTGTGCGCGCTTCGCAGAAGCCTCGCGCCCGTAACCGATGACCTTCATGCCGAACGCTTTGCCGTAACCGGCAACCAGCGAACCGATCTTGCCGTAGCCGTAGATCCCCAGGGTCATGCCCTTGAGCGTACGGCCCAGCGTGGTCTGCCAGCGGCCCTCGCGCAGCCGCCGGTCCTCAAGCGCGATGGATCGTACCGAGGCGAGGATCAGCCCCCAGGTCAGCTCGGCCGGCGCGTCCGGCGCCCCGGTGCCCGCACACACGACAATGCCGGCGCGGGTACAGGCCTCAATATCAATGTGTTTTCCAGCGCCGCCGGTCTGGCTGAGAATTTTAAGTTTGGGCAGACGCGCGATGACCGCCGCGGGAATACGCGTGCGTTCACGAATCAGCACCACGGCGTCGGCCTCGGCCAGGCGCGCCACCAGCGCATCGGCATCACTGACGCTGTCCCGATGCACCGTCACGCTGTGCCCGGCGAGTTTTGCGAAACACGACAGGCCGCGCACGGCGTCCTGATAGTCATCAAGGATGGTGATATTCATGCCTGCCCGAAAAAATTAAAGGGCGCGCAGAATAGCACGCCAGCCGGCGCCTCCGCCGTGCCGAAGCGCTAATTACCGGCGGGTCCGCCCGGGCCCAGCTCGGCAAAAAATCCGCGCACCGCGCGCAGATACTCGGCTGAAAATTTCCAGGACATGTTGCTGTGCCCTGCGTCCTCCATGAGTACGAGCCGCTTGGCTGAAGTCGCGGCGGCATGCAAGCGCTCGCTCATCTGGTAGGGCACCACTCCGTCGGCCTTGCCGTGCATGAACAGCAAGGGCAGTTTCACCGCGGCTATCTTGTCGATGGAGGCATAGCGCTGCGTCAGCACCGCCGCCGGCACGTACCAGTAACTGCGGCTCGCCATATCGGGGATGGAGGTGAAGCTCGCCTCGACAATGAGGCCGGCCGCGGCCACCTGCCGGGAGGCAAGATCTATGGCCACCGCAGCGCCCAGAGAGTGGCCAAAAATAAAGCGCCGCCTTGCGTCCGGTTCTTTGGCGCTGAGCCAGTTCCAGGCGGCGCGCGCGTCCTCGTAGGTTTGCGCCTCCGATGGCAGATCGCCATCGCTTTGGCCAAAACCGCGGTAATCGATGGCCAGCACCGAAAACCCGGCCTCGCGCAACCGCGCGATGCGAAACAGGTTGTTGCCTATGGACCAGCGCGCGCCATGCAGGTAGAGAAGCGCGGGGGCGTTGCCCTGGGCGGCGGGCATCCACCAGCCGTGCACGCGCCCGGTCGCGCCCGCCACCGGCAACCAGACATCCTCGTAGGCAAGACCGTAATCCGCTGGTGTACTGGAGTAGTCCTTGCTGGGACGAAAGATAAGCTCGCGCTGCCTGACGTCCAGATAGGCGCAACCGCCCAGCAGCGCAAGCAAAAGCCCCCCCGCAACAAGGCGCAGCAGCCCTTGTCGCGGCACCATCACGTCCTGAGTTTCCTCGCGAGCACGCGCTCCTTGTCCCGGGGCGACTCGACCGGGGGCGGCAGCACCTGATTCCAAAACCGCGTGAAAGAACCGCACAGCACATCCGGATCATCGAGAAAACGCGGCACCTCGGCGAGCGTCACATCCGCATTATCCAGCGCGTCTGCATAACCGGGATTGTAGGTCCGTCGCGACGCCACCGAAACGGCACCAGCGTCGAGCAAGGTATCGGGCAGCTGCGTCAGATCGCCATACCAGATGACGTCGGTCACCGCGCGCATGCGCGCCATGACAAAGGCCCAACGCGCCGCCGACCAGGGGAAGCGCGTGTGAAACGGCGCGTGCAACACGCCGATCACCAGGCTGCTGTCGGGCCGCGCCTGCAGCCACCAGGGATGGACCAGCGTGGCGCGCTGGGCGCGGATATCTCCCAGCGATTGCAGGCTGTCGAGAAGCTTGACCTTGAGTTTGGCCGGTGGCGACGCAAACAGCTTGGGCATGGTCACGCCTTTTTTCGGCGCGGCGGGCTCTGCGCCGGCGCTGCCCGTGCCGCGTGCCAGGGCCTCCAGTTGTTCGTAGCTGCAATCTACGGCCGTACCCGGGCTGGCCAGGGCGGGCGCGTATTCGGCCACATTGGCGGCGTTAAACAGATAGGGCTTGGCGCTGAAGGTCCCGGCCACCCACTGCCACGACAGGTGGTTGCTGGCCAGATCGCCGTCAAGCAGGTGGCCGTACATCCAGTCGGCGCCCGTTCGCCAGTGGATCTTGCGCACATGCACGATGTACGAAGCCAGCCACATGCGCGCATGGTTGTGCACGTAACCGGTTTCGTACATTTCGCGCACGCTCGCATCAATGACCGGCACGCCGGTGCGCGCCGCGACGATGTCAGCCGGCAGCGCCCCTGCATAGACCACGCCGGGCAGCGGTGCCCGCACGTCCTCGAGAATGCCGTCGCCAAGGTGGCGCCAGACGTGCTGGAAATATTCACGCCAGCCGAATTCAAAAACCAGCTTGTGCTGCAACGGCAGCGGGCCGCGTGTGCGCAGTCGCAACAAGGCCTCGGGCAACTCAATCAGGCCGTGGCTGAAATAAGGCGACAGACGCGTCACCGGGCCATCGAGGTAATTGCGCCGGCGCGCATAGTCGGCGACGTTGACCGCGGCAAGGCGGGCGGCGGCCGCCTCGCGCGTGGGTGGAAATCCGGCGGGCGATGCTGCGGACCAATTGTCTGGGGTATCTGTCATGGCGGAAGGGTAACCGGAATCCTGTGATGGTGCGAATATCAGGCGGCGCGCAGCGCGTCGACGATATTGAGTTTTGCGGCGCGCAGCGCCGGCAAAAAACCGCCGGCAAGGCCCATCGCAACCGAGAACAACAAGGTCTTTACCCCGATCTCGGGGGTCAGAAGGAATTTGAAGGACAGATCGGCAAAGGTCTGGAAATTGGTGGTCGAAAACGACACCACCTGCATCACCGATGCGCAGGCGAGGCCCGCCACACCCCCGACCAGGCCCAGCAGCAAGGACTCAAGCAGGAACGCCGCCAGCACGCTGCTGCGCCTGAATCCGAGCGCGCGTAGCGTGCCGATCTCGGCGACGCGATTGGACACCGAGGCATACATGGTGATCATCGCGCCTATCATCGCCCCAATGGAAAAAATAACCGTCAGCGTAAGGCCCAGGATGCTGATGAAGCTGGACAATGCACGCGACTGGTCACTGTAAAAAACCTGCTCGCGCTTGACCTCGTTGGTAAGGCGCGGATCGGCGCCGATTTCGCTGCGATAAGACTCGAACAACGCGCTGTCGGCCAGTCGCACCACCATGGACGAATAGCTGGTACGGCGAAACGCCTGCATCAACTGGTCGGCGTCCCCCCATACCTCGGAGTCAAAGCCGCTGGCGCCGGCGTCAAAACTGCCCACGATGGTCCATTCGCGCTGCGCAAAGCGCAGGCGCTCACCGATCTGGGTGCCGGCGTACCCGGTCAGCACACTGCTGCCGACGATGATTTCCGAAGACCCGGGCCGGAACATCCGACCCTGCGCTATTTTCACCTGCGGCCGCAGGCGCAGCCCCGACGGCGAGGTACCGCGTATCACCACATTCGAGGCCTTGTCCGAGCCCTTGCGCTTGAGCGATATCAGCACCACGGTTTCCTTGGCGGCGAGGGGCAGGCCCTCGGCGCCGAGCACGACCGCAGCGTTCATCTCGATGACATTCGCCTGCTCGCGCGAAATGCCGCTCTGGATTTCGGTTTCAGAGCCCTTGCGTATCACCACCAGGTTGTCGAACTCGCCGGTGGTCACCAGCGTGCGCTTGAGCCCGGCGTCCAGCATCAGCACGGCGGCGAACACGAACACCACCAGAGCAAGCCCGCCGGCGGTAAGCACCGTCGTCAGCCGGCGCGTCCACAGGTTGCGGGCGATGTAATTCAGCGGAACCATGCCCGCCCCTTCGTGCCGGTGCAGGACACGCATGCACTCACGCGATGGCCCGCAAGCCGTCAACCACGCGCACGCGCGATGCGCGCACCGCCGGCACAATGGCCGCCAGCACACCCACGGCGAGCGCGCAGCCTGCCTGCAACAACGCCGTGTCGCCCGAAACCGCAAAGATCGGGAAAATGCCGCCGGCCAAAGACTTGAAACCCGCCGCCAGCGCCGGCGTGAGTGCGATGCCCAGACCGCCTCCCAGCACACAGATGGCCAGTGACTCACCGAAAATCAGGCTTGCGACGAACCCCGGCCCGAACCCGAGCGCCTTGAGCGTCGCGTATTCGGCGGTGCGCTCGCGCGCGCTCATCGCCATGGTGTTGGCCATCACCGCCATGATGATCAGGATGACCACGTAAGACACCATGCGGATGGCCGTGATGATCTGGTTGGACATGGCGACAAAGCCAAGCTGAAAGGCCTGCTCGGTCTCGGTCAGCGTTTCGGCCAGCGAGTTCTGGAACACCCCGTCAACGGCGAGCGACACGGTGGCAGCATTGTCAGGATTATCTATGCCTATGACGTAGACCCCGACCTGGTCGGCGCGCGCGGGTGATATTTTACGAACCGACTCGTTGAGATACTCCCAGTGGAAATACATCAGGTTGGTGACCTTGCTCCCGTCGGCGCCGTCGAAAATACCGCGAATGACAAACTCCCAGGTGCCCGGATAGATGGTCCCGCGCAAGGGCAGCACGTCACCGACCTTGAAACCGTAGCGCTCCGCCAGTTGCCGCCCCACCAGCGCCCCCTTGCGGTCGCGCCCATAGGCGATGCGCTCGGACTCGGGGATGATGAACTCTGGATAGAGGCTGAAGTAGGCATCAGACACGGCAAACTGCGGAAAGAAATTCTTCGGCTCCTGATAGATGCCACCGAACCAACTCGAGCGCGCCACCGTCTTCACGCCCTCGACACCGCGGATGCGGTTCTCGTAACTGAGCGGCAGTGCGAACACCAGCGAGATGGCGTTGCGCGTCACCAGGCGCGCATTGGATGAGGCGGCCGCGCCGGCATACCAGGCGTCCACCACCGTCTGCAGCAGGCCGTAGGCGAGCACCGCCACCAGCAGGCCTGTCACCGTCAGGCCGCTGCGCAGGCGATGGCGCAGCGCGTTGCGCATAATCAGTTTTATTGCGTTCATTGCGGCGCGTTCATTGGGGGGCGTTCATGCGGGCGAGTCCATAACAACGCAGTCAGCGCAATACCTCTTTGTCCGACAGTTCGCCTTTTTCAAGATGCATGATGGCATCGGCGCTTTCGGCCGCCTTGCGGTCATGGGTGACCATGATGATGGTCTTGCCCATATCGCCGGCAAGACGGCGCATCAGTTCCAGAATGTCCTCGGCCGAATGGCGGTCAAGATCGCCGGTGGGTTCGTCGGCGACGATCAGCGCCGGATCGGTGATGAAGGCCCGTGCCACCGCCACGCGCTGCTGCTGCCCGCCGGAGAGCTCGGAGGGGTAATGCGACATGCGGTCGGATAGGCCCACCAGATCGAGCGCAGTCTGGGCATGCTCGCGCCGCTCGCGCCGCGTGAGATGGGTCAGTGTCAGCGGCAACTCGACGTTCTCAAGGGCCGTCAGCACCGGCATCAGGTTGTAGAACTGGAAAATGAAACCGACATGGCTGGCGCGCCAGTCGGCCAGTTCCGACTCGCCGAGTACAACGATGTCCGCGCCATCGACCAGCAATTCGCCCGCGTCGGGCTTGTCGATCCCGGCGATAAGATTGAGCAGCGTGCTCTTGCCCGAGCCCGAGGGCCCCATCAGCGAAAGGAACTCGCCGCGCGCGATGTCAAAACTGATGCCCGTCAGCACCGGCAACACCTGGCCGCCGCGGCGGTACGACTTGGAAATGCCGCGCAGGCTGATCAGGGTATCGCCAACGACAGGTTCACCCATGGCGCTTATTTCTGCGCGGTCTTGATGCGCGCGCCGTCGGAGAGTTTGTCCAGCGGCTTGAGCGCAACGCGCTCGCCTGCCTTCAGGCCGCGCACCTCAAGGAGGTCGCCAAGTTTTGCGCCGGTCTCGACACGCACCAGCGCCACGCGCTCATCGCGCACGGCGTAGAGATATGAGCCGCCGTCACGTGTAAAGACCGCAGCGGGCAGCACCGCGGTCACCGGCTTTTTTTCCTCGGCCGTCGTTTCACGCTGCAGAAAGGCGACTTTGGCGCTCATGTCCGGCAGCACGCGCGCATCGCGCGCGGCAAAACGCACCTTCACCAACACCGTGGCTTTGGCGCGATCGACGGTGGGCACGGTGCGGCTGACCATGCCGGCAAAACGCTCGCCGGGAATCGCGTCAAGCTGGATCTCGCAGGGCTGGCCGATGCGAATACGGCCTATGGCCGACTCCGACACGTCAGCCTCCACCTCCAGCGTCTGCATGTCGGCGATGGTCACCACCGCCCCCTTGGAATCGGCGGCGCTGGAGAACGGTGTGATGTTGTCACCGACATTGGCATTTTTGGTCAGCACCACACCGTCGAAAGGTGCACGGATAACCGTCTGATCCAGCGCCACATCAGCCGATTTGAGATTGGCGCGCGCCACCGCCACCAAGGCATCGAGGCTGACCATCGCGGCCTTGGCCTTGTTGAAACGTGCCACCGCGGCGTCGTGGGAACTATCGCTGATGTATTTCTTGCCCACGAGGTCGAGCGAACGCTTGAAGTTGGCCTCCGCGTCCACCAACTCGGTACGCCCCTGCTCGACGTTGGCCTGCGCCACCTTGAGGCTGGCCAGGGTCTGCTCACGGCTGGCGCTGACGTCCCTGTTTTCCAGGCGCGCGATCACCTCGCCCTGCCTGACGCGGCTGCCCTCGAGCACGCCCAGCCACTCCAGGCGCCCGGTGGCCTTGGAAGAAAGCGAGGCCTTGCGCTGCGCCACCACATAACCGGTGGCATTGAGTTGGGCCAGCGCCTGGGACGGATAGGCCGTGACGACGGCCGCCGTTTCTATGCTGACCGCGCCGCCCAGCCGGCCGGAAAAATACGCCGCCGCGCCCGCGACGCCTATCAGGGCCAGCAGCACATAAGGCCATCGCCGGTGGCCGCGGACCGGGCCGTGAGTGGACTTGGCGGTGGTGCGGTTGATTTTGAGTTTATCGAGGTTCGTCATGGGGCTGGGACGGTCAATCCAATGCAAAACAAGCTTGCCGTTGCGGGGTCGGCAGCATCCCCGATCCGACAAAAACGCCGCAATTGCTGCAGCGCACTGATTATACCGCGCAGCATCGCCCACCGCGGCCACAAAGAGGCACACCTGTACCACCTCGGATGGCGCGTCATTGCAAGCTAACAGCTTGCAATGACAGTATATTTCCCGGATAAAGCAGCAGACGGCGAAGGCGAATTTTCTATGCAAAAGCGGCCCGATCGGCGAAAATTCAAAAGCACCGATGGTTACGGATAAGGCCACGGATAAATCATCCCGCCCCAGCGGCAACACCCGCCCTGCGCCGCATGGCCACAAGCCACCGCACACGCATTGACAGGGAAGGTCCGGCTTCACGAGCTAACCGGATACCGGATACCGGATTCAAGGCAACAGGAGGAGTGCACTTTGAATGCTTTATTGTCGTTTTCACGGCTTGTTGATGCGCTAAGCAACCGTGTCGGGCGCCTGATCTATTGGCTTATTCTTATTGCCGTACTGGTCAGCGCCGGCAACGCCATCGTGCGCTACGCCTTCAACCTCAGTTCCAACGCGTGGCTGGAAGTGCAGTGGTATCTGTTTTCAGCGGTATTCCTCTTTGGCGCGGGCTATGCCCTGCTGCATAACCAGCACGTGCGCATCGACGTCGTCTCCGGACTGCTGTCAAAAAAAGCCCAGACCTGGATAGACATACTCGGCACGATCTTTTTCCTGATGCCCATGGCCATTGCCATCATGTGGCTGTCCTGGCCGGTCTTTGTCGACGCCTATACGCGCAACGAAGTTTCCACCAATGCCGGCGGACTGACCATCTGGCCCGCGCGCCTCATGGTGCCGGTCGGTTTTTTCCTGCTGATACTGCAAGGCCTGTCGGAACTCATCAAGCGCATTGCTTTCTTGCAAGGGCTCATTCCCGACCCGAGCGAAAAAGACAGCGGCCCCAGCGCCGAGGAACAGCTGGCCGAGGAAATCCGCAAACAGCGTGAAGCCGCGGGGATGCCGACATGATTGAATTTCTCACCGCAAATATGGCGCCGCTGATGTTCGGCGCTTTGGTCGTCTTTTTACTGCTCGGCTACCCGGTCGCCTTTGCGCTTGCCGCCAACGGCATTTTCTTCGGCATCATCGGTATCGAGCTGGGGATGCTGCAGCCCTCGCTGTTCCAGGCGCTGCCACAGCGCATCTGGGGCGTGATGTCCAATGACACGCTGCTGGCCGTCCCCTTTTTCACCTTCATGGGGCTGATCCTGGAACGAAGCGGCATGGCCGAGGATCTGCTCGACACTATCGGCCAGTTGTTCGGCCCGCTGCGCGGCGGTCTTGCGCTGGCGGTTATTTTCGTCGGCGCGCTGCTTGCCGCAACGACCGGTGTGGTCGCCGCCTCGGTGATTTCGATGGGCCTCATTTCACTGCCCATCATGCTGCGCTACGGCTATGACCGGCGTTTCGCTTCCGGCGTGATCGCCGCATCAGGCACGCTGGCGCAGATTATCCCGCCCTCGCTGGTGCTGATCATCATGGCCGACCAGCTCGGCCGCTCGGTCGGCGACATGTACGCCGGCGCATTCGTGCCCGGCCTCATCCTCGCCGGCATGTACGCGCTCTACGCCATCGGCATCGCTTTTTTCAAACCCGGCTGGGCGCCCGCGCTGCCACCGGAGGCACGCACGCTGCGTGAGCCCGATGGCAGCGGTGGAACACCGTCGCTGATCGCGCTGATCATCGTTGCCACCGCCGCATCGGTGGCCTTCGCCAAATACCACTACCCGCCGGATGCACCGCTTGACGAACTGCTGGTGGTTTCAACCTCGGTGGGCACCGGACTCGCATTCGCCGCCGCGGTGCTGAACCATGTGTTCAAACTAGGCCTGCTGTCACGCATCGCCATGCGCGTGACCTTCGTGCTCATCCCGCCGCTGGCGCTGATCTTTCTGGTGCTCGGCACGATTTTTCTCGGCGTGGCGACGCCCACCGAGGGCGGCGCGATGGGCGCCACCGGGGCGCTGTTCATGGCCCTGGCGCGCCGGCGCCTGTCGATGAGCCTGCTCAAGCAGGCCATGGACTCGACTGCCAAGCTCACCGCCTTTGTGGTGTTCATCCTCGTTGGTGCGCGTGTGTTCAGCCTGACCTTCTACGGCGTCGACGGCCACATCTGGGTCGAACACCTGCTGACCGGCCTGCCCGGCGGCCAGTTGGGCTTCCTCATCGTCGTCAACATCCTGGTGTTCCTGCTGGCCTTCTTCCTCGATTTTTTCGAGTTGTCCTTCATCGTCGTCCCCCTGCTGGGCCCTATCGCAGAAAAACTGGGCATAGACCTCATCTGGTTCGGGGTACTGCTGGGCGTGAACATGCAAACCTCGTTCATGCACCCGCCTTTCGGCTTCGCCCTGTTTTACCTGCGTAGCGTCGCGCCGGCCAAGGACTACCTCGACAAGGTCACCGGCAAGATCACCGCCAAAGTCACCACCGGCCAGATTTACTGGGGCGCGGTGCCCTTCGTATTGATCCAGATCATCATGGTTGCGCTGATCATCATCTTCCCCGGCTTGGTGACAAGCGGTCTGGACAAAAAAATCGTCATCGACACCAACAAGGTGCAGATCGAGGTGCCGATGGAGGCGCCGACCATGGACGGTGACCCCGGCGCGGCAAGCGGAGAACCGGGCAAGGACGGCGCCAGGCCCGAGGACGAGGATCCGGCCAAGGCGCTTGAACGCGCCCTGGGCAAGGCGGCGGACGAGGATGACCCGGCCAAAGCCATCGAACGTGCGATGAAGGGCGAAGCGAAAAAATAGCTCCACCGCTGGCGAAGCTGAAGCCTTCGGTCGGCACCAAAAACAAAACCCCGCTCGCGCGGGGTTTTGTTTTGGTACCGAAGAACCGGTGTGGCGGCTCAAGCCTTCTTTTTCGGCGCCCGCTGCGAAATACGCTGCGCCGCGACCATGAAGTTGTCGAAGCGGTTTTCCGCGATCGAGAACCACTGCACCTGCTCGTCGCGGAAGGCTTTCCAGGAATCGAACACCTTCTTGAACTTGGCGTTCTTGGAGGCGATATCCGCATAGACCTCTTCTGAAGCCTTGTAACATGCGGCCATTACTTCGTTGGAGAAGGGCAGCAACTTGACGCCGTTGCCGATAAGGCGCTTCAACGCGGCCGGGTTGGCGGCGTCATATTTCGCCAGCATGTCGGCGTTGGCCTCATAGCACGCAGCCTCGAGAATGGCCCGATACTCAGGCGGCAAAGCCTCGAGCGCCTTGATGTTGACCAGCAGATCGAGCTCCGGACCGCCCTCCCACCAGCCCGGGTAGTAGTAGTACTTGGCCACTTTGTAGAAGCCGAGCTTCTCGTCGTCGTAGGGACCGACCCACTCCGCCGCATCCAGCGTACCCTTCTCCAGCGAGGGATAAATATCGCCGCCGGCGATCTGTTGCGGCACCACGCCAAGCTTGGACAGCACCTGCCCGGCCAGACCGGCGATGCGGAACTTCAAGCCCTTGAGGTCGGCGACAGTCTTGATCTCCTTGCGATACCAACCGCCCATTTGCGTACCCGTATTACCGGCGGGGAAGTTGACGCAGTTGTATTCCTTGAAATGCTCGCGCATCAGTTGCAATCCGCCGCCGTGGTACATCCAGGCGTTTTGCTGGCGCGCATTCAGGCCAAAAGGAATGGCTGTCGAGAACGCAAACGTCGGATCCTTGCCAAAGTAATAATATGGCGCGGTATGGCAGCATTCGACCGTACCGTTTTGCACCGCATCCAGCGCCTGCAGGCCGGGAACAATTTCACCGGCTGCGAACACCTTGATCTGGAACTTGCCACCGGTTGCCGCGGCGACACGCTTGGCGATGACCTCCGCAGCGCCGAAAATGGTATCCAGGCTCTTGGGAAAGCTCGAGGTCATCCGCCACGAAACAGTCGGCGCACCAGCGGCCGGCGCTTGCGCAACGGCCTGTGTGGACGTAGTGGCTGCAGCGGCTGCAACGGCCCCCAGACCCGCTTTGGTTACAAAAGAACGTCTATCCAAAATATCCTCCTCAGAATGGTTCGACATTGATATTGGCTCGCACTATAGCGCAGGCGCATTATTACCCTAGCACAGCGATTATAGATAAGTTCAGGCGCACCCGCTTAATGCGCCTATGCCCTACCCGCCTCACATTGAAACATTACAGCCCGCATGCGCGGATCCACCTTTGCTACACTGAGGGCGTCCAAAGGCGCGGCCACCATGCCCACAAGCACTGCCCACAACTTCACTTACACCTTCCCGACCCGCGTCGACGCGGCCGCCGGAGGTGCCTTATCACTTGGCTGGGAACCGGGTATCGACCCGTTCAAGACCCGCCATATCACCGGGTCCAACGACGCGCTGCAGACCATTCAGCTGTATCAAGCTGCGCTGTCGCCAGAGGAGTGCCGCACCATCATCGCCCTCGGGGAGGCCACGCCACGCACTGACGGCCGCGTCGAGCTGGGCGACGCGGCCTACCGTGTCAGCCACATCGCCTGGCTTGAGCCCCTGCCGCAGACGCACTGGCTGTTCCACAAGCTCGGGGCGCTGTTTGCCCAGGCATCGCAGCACTACGGCTTTGAACTCACCGGCTTTGTCGACGCATTGCAGTACACCGTTTATGGCGCGGAACAGCACTTTGACTGGCACATGGACCTTGGACCGGGCGCCACCAGCGCCCGCAAACTGTCGATGACAATACAGCTTTCGGCCAACGAGGATTACAGCGGCGGCCAACTCGAATTCATCAACGCCCCGGCCATGCAAGAAGCGCGCGCCATGGGCGCGGCGACATTTTTCCCCTCCTACCTCGCGCACCGCGTCACGCCCGTCACCTCGGGTGTGCGCCGCTCGCTGGTAGCCTGGGCCTGCGGGCCGACGTTCCGCTAAGACCCTCGGGGCCGTTGATGTTCTCGCGCCTGCTCGCTGCAATCACGCGAAAGACATATCGGGCAATCGAGGAACCCCAGGCAAACCCGGCGCCCCCGACGCAAGCACCGCAGGGTCAAGGGCAAGAAAACGCGCACGCCGCCCGCCCCGAAGCGCAGCGTGCCCATGCACTGTTCGATGCCGGCGATTACAGCGCAGCGCGAGACGCCTACGAGCACCTCGCACAAACGCAGGCCGCGCCCGGATTGATGGTCAATTGCGGCTATTGCGAATTAATGCTGGGCGAGCCGGACAAGGCGCGCAAAAGCTTTGAGGCCGCGCTTGCGCTGGCGCCGCATCTGGCGCAGGCCTGGGTCGGACTCGGCGACATTGCCGCGCGGCACAACCGGCATGAAGAGGCTCTGCGCGCCTACGACAAGGCCATCGCACTAGAGGACTCGCAGGGCATCGCCCGCAACAACCGCGCCCAATCGCTGCTTGCGCTTGGGCGCCTTGAAGAAGCCTGGCGCGAAAATGAAGCGCGCTTCAGCACGCCGGGCGCGACGGCACTCTATCCGCATCGTCTCGCACTACCGCGCTGGGACGGCGGCGCCGGACGACGCCTGCTGGTGCACTGGGAACAGGGCTTTGGCGACATCATTCAGCACCTGCGCTTCCTGCCCCTGGCGGTGCAACGCATCGCACAGGTGGGCGGGGGCAGTTGCAACTTCGAATGCCCCCCGCCGCTACTCACCTTGCTGCAGCGCATGCCAGGCGCGCCGACGATCATCGCCGCGGGCGAGATGGCGCCGGAGCTGTCTTCCTTCGACTGCCAGGCGCCGCTGCTCAGCCTGCCCTTGCTGCTGGGGTGCCGCGCCGACGCGCTGCCATCGACACCTTATTTGCGCGCCGACCAGCCTGCGGCCGACGTCCTGGGGCAAGCCTGGCGGCAGCGCGATACACGCCGCCTCGTTGGGATCGCCTGGCGCGCCAGCAGCTTCGATCCGCAGCGCAGCCTGACGCTGGCGGCGCTGCTTGCCGCCTTTGCGCCTCGCGCCACCGAACTACGACTCGTCAGCCTGCAAAAGGACATCAGCGCTGAAGAACGCGCGCTTTTGACGCTGCATGAGGGCATCGACGCGGGCGCAAACTTCGACAGTTTCGATGACACCGCAGCCTCGCTCGCCGCGGTCGATAGCGTGGTCAGCGTCGACACCGCGGTGGCACACCTTGCCGGTGCGCTCGCCCGCCCGACGCTGCTGCTGCTCAATGAACCGGCGGCGGTACGCTGGATGCCGGATGTCGAGGACAGCCCGTGGTACGGCTCGCTGCGACTGTTGCGCAAGAACGCCGACGACGACTGGGAAGTGCTGTTGCGGCGCGCCGCAACACTGCTGTGAGCGGCGCTTAAAAGCCGGCATAAACCAGCTTAATCACTGGAAACGCCCGCCAGGCGGGCATTTCCAGCTATCGATGCAAAAAACAACGTGGCTCAGTTGCCGGCTATGGTCATGTTGCCCACGAGGATGGACCCGCAGGAACGCGAGCCGCGCACCAGCACGTCGCTGCCGATCGCGGCGATGTCCAGAAAGATGTCGCGCAGATTACCGGCGATGGTGATCTCCTCGACCGGATAGGCAATCTTGCCGCCCTCGACCCAGTAGCCGGCGGCGCCACGCGAATAATCGCCCGTCACCATGTTGACGCCCTGCCCCATTACTTCGGTGACCAAAAGGCCGCTGCCCATTTCGCGCAGCATCCCGTCCAAATCCAGTTCGCCCGGCTCAAGGATGAGGTTGTGGTTACCGCCGGCATTGCCGGTGGTCTGCATGCCGAGCTTTTTTGCCGAGTAGGTCGACAGGAAATAGCCCTCGACAAAACCCTTGCGAACCACATCGCGCGCCTTGGTCGCCACGCCGTCATCGTCGAAATACGAACTCGACAAGCCCTTATTGACGTGGGGATCCTCGCGCAGGTTGACGCGCGGGGAAAACACCTGCTTACCCAGGCTGTCGGGAAGAAACGAAGCCTTGCGATAAAGACTGCCGCCGCTCACCGCCGACACAAAATGGCCGATCAGCCCGCTGGCGACCGGGGCCTCAAACAGCACCGGTGCCTGGCGCGTACCGATCTTTCTCGACTTAAGGCGGGACAACGCGCGCCGGCCGGCATACTCGCCGACCGCGGCCGGTTGGGGCAGGTCGCGTGCGGCGCGCGCCTGCACATACCAGTCATCGCGCTGCATCTTGCCCGCTTGCTCGGCGATCAGGGCGCAGTACATCGACTGGCGCGTACTGGAAAATCCGCCCATGAAGCCGGCACTATTGGCCGAAACAAACTGCCCGGCCTGGCAAGACACGCTGGCCCCCTCGGAATTGCTGATGCGCCTGTCCAGGCGAAAAGCCGCCGCCTCGCATTGCTGCGCCAGCGCTATGGCCTCCTCCACCGACAGATCCCAGGGATGATAAAGATCGAGGTCGCGTATCGCCTTTTCACGCACGATCAGGCTGGCGTCGGCAAGACCGGCGGCCTCGTCGCTGGCGGTGAAGCGCGCGATGGTCAGCGCTTTTTCAACCGCATCGCGCACCGCCTGTGCCGACAGGTCCGAGCTCGAGGCGTAGCCCTTTTTTTGCCCCGAATAAACCGTCACGCCAAACCCCTTGTCACGGTTGTATTCGATGTTCTCGACCTCCCCCTTGCGCACGGTGACGGTCTGGCCGTAGCCCTCGGATATCTCGACTTCGCAATCGCTCGCACCCTGCGCGCGCGCCAGTGCGAGCCCATTGCGCGCGATCTCGCGAAAATTGTCACTGCTGTAGCTGAAACGGGTGTTTGCCATGGCGATACGGAGGGAGATTCCAGAGTAAGAAACGGCGAAAAGCCGTTATCATAACAGCATGAACAAAGCGAACTCAGCCAGACCCGGCAAGGCGGTGGATGAAAGCGAAGACGAGGATTACGACGGTCCGAGCAAAAGCCAGGTCAAGCGCGACATGCTGGCCCTGCAGGCGCTTGGCACCGAAATCGTCGAATTGACCGATGCCAAGTTCGCCAGCATCGCGCCAATCCTGCCAGAAAAACTGCTCATCGCCACCACCGATGCGCGCAGCATCCGCGCCCACGGCGGCCGCAAGCGCCAGCTGCAATACATCGGCCGCCTGATGCGCGAAGTCGACCCCGAGCCGATACGCGATGCACTCGCCCTTTGGAAGCGCCATTCGCGCGAGCAGGCGGTTGAATTGCACCAACTCGAGAACTGGCGTGCGCGCCTGATCGCCGAAGAGGGCGCGCTGGCCGAATATGTTGCCCAACACCCGGGCACCGACACGCAGCGGCTGCGCGCGCTGATTCGCAACACGCGCGAGGAACAGGCACGCGGCAAACCGCCCAAGTCCTACCGCGATCTGTTTCGCATGCTGCGCGACGCAAAACTCGCCGCCGACGGCCTGCAAAACGACAGCGACCCCGAAACACCAACTGCAACCGGGCAAGACGATGAGCGCGATGAACGATGAACTGGTGGTGGGCCTGGTCTCGATAAGCGACCGCGCCTCGGGCGGGGTCTACAAGGACGAGGGCATTCCGGCGCTGGAAGAATGGTTCGGCCGGGCACTCGCCTCGCCCTGGCGCACCGAAAAACGGCTCATTCCAGATGAGCAGCCGCTGATCGAATCAACGCTGGCCGAACTCGTTGACGAGCTCGGCTGCCATCTCGTCCTGACCACAGGTGGCACCGGGCCGGCGCTACGCGATGTCACGCCCGAAGCGACACTTGCCGTGGCCGACCGCCTGATGCCCGGTTTTGGCGAACAGATGCGCCAGATCAGCCTGAAATTTGTGCCCACCGCGATCTTGTCGCGCCAGGTGGCGGTAGTGCGCAAACGCTCGCTCATCATCAACCTGCCGGGCCAGCCAAAATCGATACGCGAGACGCTGGAAGGCCTCAAAGACGCCGATGGAAATTCTCTGCTGCCGGGCATTTTCGCCGCGGTGCCCTATTGCATCGACCTCATCGGCGGCCCCTACATCGAAACCAACGAACAGGTGATCAAGGCTTTCCGGCCAAAGTCGGCCCTGCGGTCGGCAACCGGGTCCACTACGGGGGCCGCCACGGTGGCCGCCACAGTGGCCACCACGGCCGCCGCAAAACCTCCGGCCCGCTAGCGCCGATGCTGTTATTGCTCAAACTGATACTGTCGCCCTCGTTGGTGGCGATGGTGACGCTCGCCGGCCGCCGCTGGGGGACGCATATCAGCGGCATGCTGGTAAGCCTGCCGGTATCGGCCGGGCCGGTCTTGTTGTTTTTTGCGTTTGAACAGGGTAGCGGCTTTGCCGCGCACGCCGCGGTCGGGGCACTGGCCGGTCTGGTGGCCACGGCGGCCTATTTTCTCGTCTACGCCTGGGCCGCCATGCGCTATGGCTGGATGGTGTCGTTGCTGCTGGGCACGCTAAGCTACGCCGCCTGCACCGCTTTGTTGCTCGCCGTGCCCCTTGGTGCCGAAGTGGCCTTGCTGCTTGCTCTGGCGAGTTTCGCCCTGGTGCAACGGCTGCTCCCGCGCAGTCAGGGCACGGTCGCCATCGCGGCGGGCGTTTCGCGTCTTGACCTGCCGCTGCGCATGCTCGCTGCGGTATGCATCACCCTCGTACTGACCGGCCTCGCACAGTGGCTCGGGCCGCAACTGTCGGGCCTGCTGACGCCCTTCCCGGTCGCCACCTCGGTCATCGCCTCATTCACGCTGGCGCAGCAGGGCAGGGTCGGCGCCCTTGCCTTCATCCGCGCGCTGAACGGCACGATGTACGGCTTTTGTATTTTTTGCTACGTTCTCGCCCTGACCCTGGAGCCGCCACAGCCGCAGACCATCGCGACGGCCTTTGCGCTGGCGATCGGCTTGCAACTTGCACTCGGCACCCTGCTACATTTCGGCGCAAACCACATCGCGTCGATGAAATCAGCACGAACCAAACGGAGCCACACGGCATGAGCACCTCCCGCCTCGAAACCATCGAAATTGAAACCGCGCCCTCGCCCAGCGCGAGCATCATCTGGCTGCACGGCCTTGGTGCCGACGGCAATGACTTCGCCCCTATCGTGCCCGAGATCGATCTGGGGGGCATCGCCGTGCGCTACGTGTTCCCGAATGCCCCGACCATGCCGGTGACCGTCAACAACGGCTATGTGATGCGCGCCTGGTACGACATCGCCGACGCGGCAATCCGGCGCGAAGACGAAGCGGGGGTGCGCGCATCGCAAGCGGCCATTGAAACCTTGATGAGCCGGGAAAAGACCCGCGGCATCGCGGCGAGGCGCATTGTTCTGGCGGGTTTTTCCCAGGGCGGGGCAATCGCCCTCTTTACCGGCTTGCGCCACGCCGAACGCATCGCCGGCATCATGGCACTGTCGACCTACGTGCCGCTGGCCGACAAACTCGCCGCCGAAGCACAGCCCATAAACCGCGACCTGCCGGTGTTCATGGCGCACGGCAGTGATGACACCGTGATCCCTATCACCCGCGCCGCGCAATCGCGTGAATTACTGGAACAACAGGGCTATGCGCTCGAGTGGCACCAATACCGCATGCCGCATTCAGTTTGCCCCGCGGAACTGGGGGACATCCAGGCCTGGCTGAGGAAGGTCTTGGCCTGAAAGCAGTGAAAAGTGAAGGAGTGAAGGAGTGACAAAACCCTGAGTCACCGCCCGTTCACTCATTCACTCATTCACTCATTCACGCCTTCACGCCTTCACCCGCCCTACTCCGTATCGCGGATCATCTGGCGGAAACGCACCAACTCGTAGTCTTCGCCTCTCTCGACAACACCTATGGGCATCAGCAGCAGGCTGACACCATCCGTGTCGATTTCGAGGTTCTGCCCCGGCACCCAGGCGCCAGAGCGCAACAGCACCATCGCCTCGCCGCTGGAGGCATGCGACAAGGGGTCAAGCAGGATACCCAATTCGCTGGCTTCGTTGCCACCCGGCTGGCCGCTTGGCATGCGCAGGAGGACAATCGAGGCCGATTTGGCGATGGTCTGTATGCCCACCGAAGCCTGCTGCGGCTTATCGCGGCTCAAACGGCGCAGCACGCCAACCACCCAATTTTTGCCGCCTTCGGGCTGCAAGCCAAGCAGGCAACCGATTTTCAGCCAATCGCCCTTGATCTGCGGAATCATCGCGCCAAACCCGCCGGCGCTGACGTTTTGCACAATCCAGCTCTCCTCCGCAGCCTCGTCGAAATCAAGCGTGCCTGCAGGCTCCAGCGCCCCCATCAAGCCGTCAAACCCATGGGTGACGACAAGCCGCGATTTGACCTGATGGCGCGGCGCCTTACGCTCGGGCGGCGAGCTCGACCAGTAGATCGCGATATGCTCGAGCACATCGAGTACGGTCGATGGCTCGTAGGCGCCGCCGAGATTGACAGCAGAGGGCACGGCACCGGTCGATTTGATGATCTGCTGGACTTTTTCGATATCAGCCAGGCCGCTACCGGCGGAAAAATAGCGCAACATCGGCAGCGGCTGCGGCGGCTTGATCAGGCGCAGCGGCGCAACGCTGCCGGCCAGATCGACCCAATAGGCGCAGCCCTCGGTTTTCTCCAACAGCACAAAACCTGGCGCGTAATGGGCCACCAGACGCTCCATCAACTCCGTCTCAAGCGGCAACAGGCTGTCTGGCGAAGAGGCGCTGAACATGACCGCCTTAAGAAATTCCATCTCCGCTGAAGACTCATCGACCACCGCGTGATGCTTGCTCAATTAGGCCACGTCAGTCCCGATGTGTTTGACGTGGTGCAGGACTATCTGTGCGTACCTGACCGGCTCGGAACGGGTAAAGGCATGGTGGCAGGCGGTGCGATCTCACCCTTGCTGGGCGGCTTGTATCTGACGCCGCTGGATCGGGCAATGGAGGGGCTGTGCCAGAAGAACTGGATTCGCTACCAGCGGTTCATGGACGACTATGTGATCTTTGCCAAGACCCGCAACAAACTCAAGACGGCGATCAAGCGCATGTATGCCGTACTCGACACCCTGCAACTCACTGTCCATCCGGACAAACGCTACATCGGCAAGACCGAGAAAGGATTCGACTTTCTGGGCTATCGGTTCAGACCGCAGAAGCTACTGGAACCCGCTGTGCAAAGCCGCACCCGACTACTTGAACGCGCTCGCCGTCTTCATGAGAAAGGAGCCGACTCGCATCGGCTCCGGCAGTACGTTCAACGCTGGGTGTCGTGGCTACACGGTGGTCTTCGGGGCGCGGTGACTGAGAACCGGTTCAACCAGATATGGAATTACGTAAATCTAAATCTATCTGATTGACAGCAGTAGCGACAGCGCAGCGGGGTTGAATACGCAACATCTATACTAACTAGTTATACCTGCAAAAGAACTCGTATATGTAATTTGTGTACGGCACATTACTAGCTTTAATAGTACAGTTCATCCCCGTTCGGATAGCCGTGGCGTCTCTGGGTATCATTTTGGCGTTACCTTGTTTATCATTCGCCGATAATATCACCACCCCCTTTAGTAACCCCTGTCGCGTGACGTAGGTGGTCGTAATTCCCGCCGGGCTTATACACGCGAGCGTTCCGCGCAATTCCTTGGAAGGCATTTGTACATTGGCGGCCGTTACCTTACATTGCTCCGTCCTACAACCCTCGGACGGTTTACAGTTTATTTTGCCGTCGTTCCAATACGGAATCGATATCTCCTGTGCCGCAAGGGGGGGTGACGCTAACACTAGCGCCGCATACCCCATACACACTAATCGTAAAGTTGTTCTTTTCATGATTCGTCTCCCTTGTTGTGATCTTATTAGGTGAGTCGGCATCATGGTGTCGCTTCCTGCTCGTCCCCTGCATTTAACAAATATTAAGGCTCATTTAGCGAATGATGTTGTTGAACTCATGCTCTGACCGCGAGAGTGAGCAACCGTGCGGGATCGGGGCTGAAGCGGGGCGACCGGTCGAGAACTCTAAACCATCCGAGGTAGTTGGTGAGGTATTTCGTGGCAACACCCT
>CAMDDU010000028.1:0-50868 GCA_945892985.1 Bordetella parapertussis | reverse complement strand
CGATGCCGATCAGCGCCTGGGCCTGCACGGTCTGGGGCAGCGCCAGGAAACGATGGCGCCAGCGAAAAGCCGTACTCTGGGCTATATGGAGCCGTTCACTGACCTGACGCAGGCTCAGTCCGTCTCGCAGGGCTTCAGCCTGCCCCAGCGATCCTGACTTATAAAATTGACGGTTACGTAGCAATATTTGTATGGAGAAAATTTCCAGTCATCCAACGCATTATTGCCGCTGAAACTAATACCCACCGCCCCCAACCATATGTTTGCTAATTAATTTCTAATATAACGAAGTCATCCCTACTTGGGTAATGTGTGCGTAGTGCTTGCATTGCTGCGCTCTCTATGTTGCCGTCAGCAGCAGCAGCATGGTCATCATTAGTTTTTTCATTTCTCTACACTACTCCAATATCTACAACCGGAGTGCAGAGTTATGATGCCCTCAGTTCTTGTGAGTTCTCGGTACTAAGTATCTTGTAGCAAGTTCCCACGCCGCACTTCAGTTCCGAAGCAATATTCCGCACCGACATGCCGCGTTCCTTCAATAAACGCACTGCCGAGACCATTGAGTCGTTGATTACCGTAGGACGTCCAAGTTTTACACCATTACGCTTCGCTCTCGCGATACCCGAACATACGCGTTCACGAATCAGATTTCTTTCAAACTCTGCCAACGCACCGAATACAGAGAACATCATTCTTCCCGATGCAGATGATGTATCAAGACCTTGTTGAAGAAACATCAAATCAACTTTGAGTGATTGCAGTTCGTTCAGAATTTCAACAAGGTTTTGCAGAGAACGACCGAGTCTGTCTATTGACCAACACATGACCAAATCGAATTTCCGTTGTGTTGCTGCCTTCAGCATTGCGTTGAGGGCGGGACGATCCTGACGAGATTTCGCACCCGAGATGCCTTCGTCAAGATACTCAGAGACGATTTCGTAACCGCTGCGTTCTGCGACTGCACGAAGTTCAATGAGTTGGTTTTCAACCGACTGTTTGTCGGTTGAGACACGTGCGTAGATTGCTATTTTCTTCATTTTTTTTTGCCACCTTCAGAAACTTGGTTCGGTAAGGTGGAAGGTACGCAGGTCCAAGGGGACAGCAAGCGTCCAACGCATAAAAAAGGCAATAAAAAACCATCGAGTTTTTGTCGATGGTTTTTGTGTTTTTTCGTCTTAAAAGTATCTAACTTCTGACTTAGATACTTTTGACTTAGTAGTTTTTTTATTTTATCTCTAAGTCATTGATTTCTAATGACTTATGGCTCCCCGACCTGGACTCGAACCAGGGACCTGCGGATTAACAGTCCGTCGCTCTACCAACTGAGCTATCAGGGAATTGCCGTGCTACGGCGCGTATTTTACCGCAACCGGAAAAGCCTGCTAGTTTAATTGCTGCGCTTAACAAGGTCAATTAAAGCGCTAAAGCTAAATTTAGGGCTTGGCGAGGACGCAAGCTATCGCGGCGGCGGCTTTGTCGATGTTGTGTGTGTTCAGTGCTGCAACGCAAATACGCCCGGTGTCGATGGCATAGACGGCAAATTCTTCGCGCATGCGCAAGACTTGTTCTTTGGTGAGTCCGGAATAGGAGAACATACCGCGCTGGCGCACGACAAAGCTGAAGTCGGCCTGCGGTGCTTTTTCGCGAAGTTTTTCTACCAGAGCCTGTCGCATTGCGCGGATACGGTCGCGCATGCCGGCGAGTTCCTGCTCCCATAGGGCGCGCAGCTCTGGTGTGGTGAGCACCGCTGCGACGATCTGGCCACCGTGGGTGGGTGGATTGGAGTAGTTGGATCGCACCGTGCGCTTGAGTTGTGACAGCACGCGGGCAGACTCATCCGCGGAGGCCGTAACCACCGAGAGGGCGCCGATGCGCTCGCCGTAGAGGGAGAATGATTTCGAAAATGAATTGGAGACGAAAATAGGGCTGGTGACCGCGCTAAATTTACGCACGACAGCGGCATCGGCTTCGATGCCATCCCCGAACCCCTGATAGGCGATGTCAAGAAAGGGGATAAGTCCGCGGGCAACCACGATGTCCAGCACGGCGGTCCATTGTTCGATGCTGAGGTCCACGCCGGTGGGGTTGTGGCAGCAGGCGTGCAGCACGACAATCGAGCCCTCTGGCATTGACTGGAGTGATGCGAGCATGCCGGCAATGTTCACACCACGGGTTGCCGCATCGTAATAGGGGTAGGCGTTGACTTTGAAGCCGGCAGCCTCAAATAAGGCGCGGTGGTTTTCCCAGCTCGGGTCGCTGATCCAGACTTGTGCGTCGGGGGAGATGCGGCGCAAAAAGTCCGCGCCAACCTTCAGCCCGCCGGTGCCGCCAAGGGCTTGAACTGTGACGATACGTCCTTCTTTGACGGCCGCACTCTCTGCGCCGAAAACGAGGGCCTGCACGGCCTTGTCATAGGCTGCAATGCCGTCTATAGGCAGGTAAGCGCGCGGGGTGGCGCGTTCGGCCAGGTCCTTTTCCGCGCGGCGCACGCATTCGAGCAGCGGTACCTTGCCGTTGTCGTCGTAGTAGACGCCGACGCCTAAATTGACCTTGTCGGCTGTTTTGTCGGCGTTATACACCTCGGTCAGGCCAAGGATGGGGTCGCGCGGCGCCATTTCGACGCGGGCGAGCGGAGAGGGTGAGTGCGGTGCGTTCATCGTGTAGGATCGAAGGTTTGCTCAGCAGGTATTTTACCCCGTGCCAGTCACTTTCCCAAATAGTCCGTTCAAGCTCCACCAGCCATTTCAGCCGGCGGGTGATCAGCCCGAGGCGATCCGCAAACTGACCGAAGGCATACAGGACGGACTGGCCTGGCAGACGCTGCTGGGGGTAACAGGGTCAGGTAAAACCTACACGGTGGCGAACGTCATTGCCCGGATCGGCAGGCCCGCTTTGGTGTTGGCGCCCAACAAGACGCTGGCGGCCCAGTTGTACTCCGAATTTCGCGAGTTTTTCCCTGAAAATTCGGTCGAGTATTTTGTGTCCTATTACGATTACTACCAGCCCGAGGCCTACGTGCCGTCGCGCGATCTGTTCATCGAAAAGGATTCGTCCATCAACGATCACATTGAGCAGATGCGCCTTTCGGCGACGAAGTCCCTGCTCGAACGTGAAGACAGCATCATCGTCGCGACGGTGTCATGTATTTACGGTCTTGGTGACCCGGTCGATTACCACGGCATGATCCTGCATCTGCGGCAACACGAGAAATATTCGCAACGCGATGTCATCGGCCGCCTGATCGGGATGCAATACGACCGCAATGACATAGAGTTCAAACGCGGTGTGTTTCGCGTGCGTGGTGATGTGATCGATGTGTTCCCGGCGGAAAATTCCGAGACGGCGCTGCGCATCACCTTATTCGATGACGAGATAGAAATGCTGCAACTCTTTGATCCGCTGACCGGTCGCGTGCATCAGGGTGTGCCCCGTTTTACCGTCTATCCGTCCAGCCATTACGTCACGCCGCGCGCAACCACCCTGCGAGCCATCGAGGGCATCAAACTTGAGCTGGCGGAACGTATCAACTATTTCCAGAGTGGCGCCAAGCTGGTTGAGGCACAGCGTATCGAACAGCGCACGCGCTTTGACCTTGAAATGCTCAACGAGATGGGTTTTTGCAAAGGCATTGAGAATTACTCACGTCATTTGTCCGGTCGCCCAGCCGGGGCGCCGCCACCGACCCTGATTGATTATCTGCCTCCGGGCGCACTGATGTTCATTGATGAATCGCATGTCACCATCGGGCAGCTTGGTGCGATGTACAAGGGGGACCGTTCGCGCAAGGAAAATCTTGTGGGCTACGGGTTTCGCTTGCCCTCGGCGCTCGACAACAGGCCACTGCGCTTTGATGAGTTTGAAGGGATCATGCGCCAGACGGTGTTTGTCTCGGCGACGCCGTCGGATTATGAGCGCAAGCACTCCGGAGACGCGATCGTCGAGCAGGTGGTGCGGCCAACCGGATTGGTTGACCCGCAGTTGGAGGTGCGTCCGGCGAGAACACAGGTTGATGATTTGATGTCGGAGATCCGCATTCGCGTGTTGAAGAAGGAGCGGGTTCTGGTCACAACGCTGACCAAGAAAATGGCTGAAGACCTGACAGAGTACTTCGCTGAACATGGCATCAAGGTGCGGTATCTGCACTCGGAGATCGAGACCGTAGAGCGGGTGGAAATCTTGCGTGACCTGCGGATCGGAATATTTGATGTTCTGATCGGTATTAATCTCTTGCGCGAGGGGATAGACCTTCCGGAGGTATCACTGGTGGCTATTCTGGATGCGGACAAGGAAGGATTCCTGCGATCGGAACGCTCGCTTATCCAGACAATAGGGCGTGCCGCGCGGCACCTTAACGGTCGCGCCATTCTTTACGCTGATCGCATAACCAATTCCATGGAACGGGCGATAGGCGAAACCGAGCGCCGCCGCACCAAGCAACTGGCATGGAATGCGGAGCACGGGATCACGCCGGTAGGCGTGACCAAGGTGATCAAGGACATTCTTGAGGGTGCTTATGATCCGGATCAGGCACGAATGGAATTGAAGGCAGCGCAGGACCAGGCGCGTTACGAGACGATGAGTGAGAAACAGATTTCCCGCGAGATCAAGCGGCTGGAAAAGCTCATGTTCGACTTCGCCAAGAATCTTGACTTCGAAAAGGCCGCCCAGACGCGCGACCAGCTATCGGCGTTGAGACGCGGCGTATTCGGGGCGGATGTGGCGGATGTCGTCGAAATTGAAGTAAAGCCGACTATCGCCTGATCTTGCCAATGGGGCAGGGGGCTTGAACATCTCTTCCGTTGCCCCGAAAGTAAAAAAGCTGGAAAGCCGCGCCAGGCGTGGCTTTCCAGCCTATGGTATGGCCTGCTTAGGGCCTCATCCGGTTGAGCTTAAGGCTTTGGACCGGTCTCTACCTGCATTAGCGGCTCGGCCGCTGGAGGCGCACGGCGTTCGCGTTTAGGGCGGGGTGCCGACGCAGCTTCTGCTTCGGCCGCCACGGGGGCCACGCGGGCATGGTCGGTCTGGATCAACACCAACCCGCTGTCCTGCAACACGCGCTCGAGGTCGACGGGTGCTGCCGCAGGCTGAGGCACCGGAACTGGAGCTGGAGCCGGGGCCTGGACCTGGACCTGAACCGGTGTTGGAGCAACATAAACCGGTACGGCTACCGTTGCTTCAACCGGTCTGGCTTCCAACGCAGGCGCTGACGGTGCGATTACCGGCGCAGTCGCGGCAGCCATCTCAACGGCTGCGGCGGTATAGACCGGAGTCGCCACTGATACCGATGCGGGAGAGGCCGGTGCAGCGTGGGTAGTCGTTTCGTAGACCTGAGTGCTTGCCGCTACAGGTGTGCGTTCGCCGGTATCGGCTTGCGCGGCAACGTCAAACTGTGTGTCTTGCTGCGACTGGCCCTCATTGCTGCGCTCAACACGCTCTCCGCGTTCACCCCGGTTGCGGCCCCCGCGGCGACGGCGTCGTTCACCTTCACCACTTGCGCCGATTCCACTATCCGGAACATTTTGCTCGATATTGGCATCGCCTTGCGGGCGTTGTTGCTGCTCCGGGCGCTCACCGCGATCTTCACGCGGTTGGCGGGGCTCACGCGGCTCACGCGGCTCGCGTGATTCACGTGCCTCGCGCGGTTCTCGCGACTCTGTGCGCTCGCCACGTTCCGGGCGCGGACCACGGTCTTGTCGCGGCCCGCGATCCTGGCGCTCGGCACCTTCTTGAGCTGGACGCTCTGGACGCGAACCGCGTTCTGGACGTTCGCCACGTTGGCCCGGGCGGCGTGAATCACGCTCACCACGTTCGCCGCGCTCACCTTCGGGGCGCGAACCGCGCCCGTTTGTGCGTTCACCACGCTCGCCGCCACGCCCGCGACCGCTGTCACCCCTGCCGCCACGTTCTGAGCGATCAGAGCGGCCTTCACGGCGGGGCGGACGTTGCGATGTTTCCGCTTTGGCTGCGGTGGGCGTATTGCTGCGACTGAACCAGCCAAGGATCCTGCTGATGATGCCGGGCCCGGATGCGGCCGCTGCCAATGGGGCCGGCGCTGCTACTGGCGCTGCACCGGGAGCGGGCTGCGATGGCGTGATGCCTTGCACCGCGGCCTGGGCACGCGCCGGTTTGATTTCCTGTTGTGCCGCGTCGTCCTTTTTTTCCTCCGGCATTTTTACCAGATCGTAGCTGGGGGGCGGAACGTCGGCGTGGTTGAGGTCGTCGTGACGCAGGCGCTCGATGGTGTAGTGCGGGGTCGACAAATGCACATTGGGGATCAGCACAATGTTGACCTTGAGGCGGGCCTCGATGCTGTGGATGTCTGCGCGTTTCTCGTTCAGCAGGTAGGTTGCGACGTCGACCGGAACCTGGGCATGCACGGCGCCGCTGTTTTCCTTCATCGCCTCTTCCTGAATGATGCGCAGGATGTGCAAAGCGGTGGATTCTGTGCCGCGGATCTGGCCGGTGCCGGTACAACGCGGGCAGGTGATGGTACTGCCTTCGCCGAGCGCCGGACGCAGGCGCTGCCGTGACAACTCCATCAGGCCGAAACGCGAGATCTTGCCCATCTGGACGCGGGCGCGATCGTGATGCAGCGCGTCGCGAAGGCGGGTTTCCACCTCGCGCTGATTGCGCTGGTTTTCCATGTCGATGAAGTCGATGACGATCAGGCCACCAAGGTCGCGCAGTCGCAACTGGCGGGCCGTTTCATCGGCCGCCTCGAGGTTGGTGCGGAAAGCCGTTTCCTCGATGTCATGACCCTTGGTCGCGCGCGCCGAGTTGACGTCAACCGAAACGAGGGCCTCGGTATGATCGATTACGATGGCGCCGCCGGAGGGCAGGGATACCTGGCGGGAGTAGGCGCTTTCGATCTGGTGTTCGATCTGGAAGCGCGAGAAGAGCGGCACGTCATCGCTGTAGCGTTTCACGCGATTGACGTTGTCCGGCATCACATGCGCCATAAATTGCTGCGCCTGTTCGAAGATCGAATCGGTATCGATCAGGATTTCGCCGATTTCAGAATGGAAATAATCGCGGATTGCCCGAATCACCAGGCTGCCCTCCTGGTAAATCAGGAAAGCGCCTTTTTGTGACGTCGTCGCGTCTTCAATGGCATGCCAAAGTTGCAGCAGGTAGTTGAGATCCCACTCCAGTTCCTCCTTTGTCCGCCCGATACCCGCCGTGCGACCGATGATGCTCATGCCCTGGGGCACGGGCAACGAGTCCATGATTTCACGCAGTTCGTTACGATCCTCACCCTCGATGCGGCGCGAAACACCGCCGCCACGCGGGTTGTTTGGCATCAGGACAAGATGGCGCCCAGCCAGACTGATGAAGGTGGTGAGGGCGGCGCCCTTATTGCCGCGTTCGTCCTTCTCGACCTGGACAATCAGCTCCTGGCCTTCGCGCAGCGCCTCCTTGATGGTGGCGCGGCCGACATCCACATCGGATCTGAAGTAGGCACGGGCAACTTCCTTGAATGGCAGGAAGCCGTGACGATCGGTACCGTAGTCTACAAAAGCCGCTTCAAGGCTGGGCTCGATGCGGGTGATAACCCCTTTGTAAATATTGCTTTTTCTTTGCTCTTTACCTGCCGATTCAATGTCGAGATCAACCAGTTTCTGGCCATCGACAATTGCGACACGGAGTTCCTCGGCTTGTGTCGCGTTAAATAACATGCGCTTCATTGTTTTGTTCTCCCGCGCGCGGCGGGCAGCACAAACCAAGGCCGAAATGTAATTTTCAGCTTGTCATCGTCATCGTTGTTTGTTTAGGACGCATGAAGAATTATTGGTTTGTCAGATCGGGCCCCGAACTTTTGATGCTCGGGGCTGGAAATTCTGCCAGTGTCGCTTGCGCGCTGTTGTAGTATCACTACTTTTGGTGAGCGAAATTAACCACTTGCTGAATCGGCGGGGTGCTTTCGTAAAGCACCCGACGGAGACGTGTTGGCGGTCCTTGCGGATGATCCGTTTAGCGGCCGCTGTCTCGCTATCCGAAACTGCGAGGACATTATAAGCAAAATGAAGGAGTTAAGTAAAGTATCTGCAGTCGTCACCGAAGTGGGGGAGGAAGCTGCCGGCCAGCGCATTGACAATTTCCTGATCCGTCACTGCAAAGGCGTCCCGCGCAGCCATATTTACCGCATCCTGCGCAGCGGCGAGGTGCGGGTCAACAGTGGGCGGATCGACGCCACATACCGACTGAAATCGGGCGACAAGGTTCGCATCCCTCCCATCCGGATTGCGGCAAAGCAGGAGGGCAAGCGACCAGCCCCGCCCCGAGAGCTGCGCATCGTTCTTGAAGATGATGCCCTGCTGGTCGTGGACAAGCCTTCTGGCGTCGCGGTGCATGGCGGTAGCGGGGTCAGTTTTGGTGTTATTGAAGGTCTGCGGGCGTCAAGGCCTGATGCGCGTTTTCTCGAGCTCGTTCACCGTATCGACCGCGAAACCTCCGGATTGCTGATTCTGGCCAAAAAGCGTTCGGCCTTGACCGCTCTGCACACGGCCATGCGAGAAGGTGCGGTACAAAAGCGTTATCTCGCGCTCTCCAAGGGGGTATGGACCCATTCGCAGGGCAAGCGTGATGTTTCTTTGCCGCTGAGAAAGTATTTGACCAAGGAGGGTGAGCGCCGGGTTAGCGTCGAGTCCGACGGGCAGGAAGCGCGAACGATATTCCGGCTCGAACGCGCGTTGGGCGCCTACAGCCTGCTTTCGGCTGAACTCAAGACCGGGCGAACCCATCAAATCAGGGTTCACCTTGCCCATTTGGGCTTGCCGATTGCCGGTGATGACAAATACGGAGATTTCGAGTTGAACAAATTGTTGGCCAAAGAAGGGCTCAAGCGCATGTTCCTGCACGCGGCATCGCTGGCATTTGATCATCCGCTTAGCGGTGAGCGCTTGCGACTTGCCGCCCCCTTGCCGCCTGAGTTGCAGGCGTTCGTGGATGGCCTGGCGGAGGTAAAGCGATGACGCTCGTGGTGGCTAAACGCTTTCCGCTCGTTGTGTTCGACTGGGATGGCACGCTGATGGATTCGCCCAGATCGATTGTGCTCAGCATCCAGAACGCCTGTCGCGATTTGGGGCTGCAAGTGCCCGATGATGCGAGAGCCAGCCATGTGATCGGGTTGGGATTGCACGATGCCTTGCAGTACGCCGTTCCGGGGTTGCCGGTGAGCGTTTACGGCAAGATGGTCGAGCGTTATCGCTATCATTACTTGAAGCAGGACACCGGCATACCTTTGTATTCGGGCACGGAGGCGATGCTGACCCGACTAAAGGATGCCGGGCACACGCTTGCAGTGGCCACTGGAAAGAGCACTGCCGGATTAGAGCGTGTGCTGGAGGTGACGGGGTTGGCCAGCTACTTTGAAGCCTATCGTTGCGCCGACAAGACGGCGTCCAAACCGGCTCCGGACATGCTGCATGAATTAATGGCAGAGCTTGAATTTTCCGCGGATGCCACGCTGATGATCGGTGACACGTCGCATGATCTGCTCATGGCGCGGCATGCGGGTGTGGCGGCCGTGGGCATCACCCACGGCGCCCATCCCGCCGAGGAGTTGCGTGCCTTATCACCGCTTGCCTGCGTTGACAGCACTGCCGAACTGGACCGATGGCTGCAACAGAACGCATAATTTGCGATAGCGTCGCCTTGGTCGACGCCGGCGAGGGTGTGCGATTTGAGATTGTCCGTGGGGAGCGGGCTGAAAGCGCTTTCGTTATTCGGCACGGTGGAAAGGTGCATGCATACCTTAACCGGTGCGCCCACGTCGCTGTCGAGCTCGACTGGCAACTTGGCAAGTTTTTCGATGTCGAAGGTGAGCATTTGATATGCTCAACTCACGGGGCGGTCTATGACCCGGGCACGGGTGTGTGTGTCCAAGGTCCATGCAAGGGCGACCGGCTGATAGCGGTATCAGTCGAGGAAATCAACGGAAAGGTAGTGCGGAAAATTCATGACTGAAAAAGATCAAGGTTGGGAGCGCGCAACAATAGAAAAACTCGCTTTCGCGGCTCTGAAGGAACAAAGACGGGCGCGCTACTGGGGGATTTTTTTCAAGCTGATGACGCTGGCTTATGTGACCTTTATTATGGTGATGGCGTTTGACTGGCGCGGCGAGGATGGCATCACCGGCGGCAAGCACACTGCGCTGGTCACCCTGGAAGGGGTGATCGAGTCCAAGGGAGATGCCAGTGCCGATCGTATTACCGGTGCGCTGCAGAGCGCCTTTGAGGATAAAAATACGCAGGGCGTCATCATGCGCATTAATTCCCCAGGTGGAAGCCCTGTGCAATCGGGCATTATCAATGATGAAATCCGCCGACTGCGCACCTTATTCCCGAATATTCCCTTTTATGTCGTGGTCGAGGATATTTGCGCATCTGGTGGCTATTACGTAGCCGCCGCCGCCGACAAGATTTATGTCAACAAGGCCAGTCTGGTGGGGTCAATCGGCGTGCTCATGAACGGCTTTGGCTTCACCGGCGTCATGGACAAGCTTGGCGTTGAAAGGCGCTTGATTACCGCCGGCGAAAACAAGGGCTTCCTTGATCCATTTTCCCCTGTGGAGGCAAAACAAAAAGAATTTGCACAAGTCATGATCAATGACATTCACCAACAGTTTATTGAAGTCGTCAAAAAGGGACGGGGCAAGCGCCTTAAGGAGACTCCGGAAACCTTTAGCGGCCTGATCTGGACCGGGCAACGCAGCATAGAGATGGGGCTTGCCGACGATTTCGGCACGGTCGAGTCGGTGGCGCGGGATGTGATCAAGGCGAAGGATGTCATCGATTACACGCAAAAGGCCAATATTGCGGAGCGTTTCGCAAAGCGCTTTGGCGCCGGAGTGGCGCAGGGCTTCGCCGGATTTTCCATGAGTGAACGCATCAGCTTTCGCTGACTGAAATTTTCAGTCGGCTAGCAGCAGGAAGACGCTGGGCTTGCGACCGATCGTGGGGGTGCGCTTTTTCCAATCAGCGACAGTTCGTGTGAGTATGCTCTCGCCGATCGTGGTGATATCGCTGGCGACACATATGCGGGTTGACGCGGCGCATCGCGCCAGCAGGGCGCCCAGCAGTCGGTCGTTGCGGTAGGGGGTTTCGATAAAGATCTGTGTTTGACGTTCTGTCCTTGAGCGGCTCTCGAGATCTTTTAGTTTGGCTGCAAGCTCTGACTCGTCTTTTGGCAGATATCCGTGAAACGCGAAGCGCTGTCCGTCCAGTCCAGATGCCATGAGTGCCAGCAAAATCGCCGAGGGGCCAACCAAGGGCAGGACCTTCACGTCTTTTTTGTGGGCAAGGGCGACAAGAATTGCGCCGGGGTCTGCCACTGCCGGTACTCCAGCCTCAGAGAGCAGCCCGCCATCGCGTCCCGCCAAAATCGGTGCCAGTAATCCGTGCAGAGCCGACTCCGGCGTGTTGACGTTAAGTTCACGGATATCAATGTCTTGCATCGCATGGCTTGTTGCCATTAATTTAAGGAACGCGCGTGCAGATTTTGGGTTTTCAGCAATAAAGTAGTCGAGTTTTCGAATCCTGCTCGCTACCCCTGCAGGAATGACTTGTTCGCTCGGTGTCTCGCCGAGCAGCGTGGGTACGAGGTAAAGGATTCCGCTGGGCATGGTGGCGATCAGATGGCAGAAACGCCATGTACGAAAAGCATTTCTGTCAGGGCAATCAGTGGCAGGCCAATAAGCGCGCTGGGGTCATCGCTTTCGAGTCTGGCAATAAGCGCGATGCCCAGTCCTTCTGATTTTGCGCTCCCGGCGCAGTCATAGGGCTTTTCTAACCGCAGGTAGTTCTCAATTTGCGCATCGCTATAGTTTCGAAAATGCACGGTGCTGCAAACAACGCGGCTTTCAGCTCGGCCGTTTGTAGCGTCGAGAACGCATAGCGCAGTATGAAACTGGACGGATTTGCCACGTGCGGCCTGCAACTGACGTACCGCGACCTCGTGGGTGATCGGCTTGTTAAGTCTCAGCTCACCGAGCGCCGCAACCTGATCGGAGCCGATTATGAGGGCCTCCGGGTAGCGTACAGCGATGACCCGCGCCTTTGCTTCTGCTAGTCGTCGTGCTGTTGCGGCAGGCGACTCTCCCAGGATCTCGGTTTCATCCACATCGGGGCTGGCCGTTTCAAAGCTCAGGCCTAGTCGCTGTAAAAGCGTCTTTCGATATTGCGAGGTGGAGGCGAGTATAAGGCGTTGCATGACAGGAAAAAGACCGAAAAAAGAGTGTGTTGGGCTACGTAGTTCAAAAAAGGCTTAGAAAGGCATTTTTGACAGGAAAAGCGAAAAATAATATCATGATGCCCCTATGCTGCAACCCGCCTTTATCGATGGTCTAAAATTTGCCCGCGAAGGAGCCTTGGTGCGCGGCAGGTTGGGCCTGGAGAGCTTGGGTCGGCTCGTTCAGCAAGGCTGTCAGACCGAAGGGCTTGATTATAGTTTGAGCGGTGGACTGGGCGAGGATCGCAAGCCATTTCTGGCGGTCAAGGTGACCGGTGAGATAGCGCTTGTATGCCAGCGCTGCCTTGGTAACGTTCTGTATCCATTGAATATAGAGAGTCGGGTTGAGTTGACCAAGGATTGGAATGAAGTAGTAAACCCCGAGGATGATGTGGAGCGGGTGCTGGCGGAGCCGGAAATGGATATTGCCGCCCTGGTTGAGGATGAGGTGATCCTGGCGCTGCCGATGGTGCCGCGCCATGATCATTGTGGGGAAGCAAAGATTAATGTAACTGCGGCGCGTCCATCGCCGTTTGACTTACTGGCAGTTCTCAAGGATGGCCACCAAGGCAAACTGAATTAAACGGATTTTAAAAATGGGGCTTTGCCCCATTCGGATTGAAAAAGATTGAAAAATATTAGGTGCTGTTGTTAAAGCTTTGTTTTGGGTCAGTGATACCTGACTAAAGCGGTGCAACAGCCTGTTAGTACCAAACCGTTTTACAGCGCCAGTCCGGCGCGACGATGAAGGAGCAGTACCATGGCTGTACAGCAGAATAAGAAATCACCCTCAAAGCGCGGCATGCATCGCGCACACGACTTTTTGACCGCTGCGCCCCTCGCCGTGGAACCAACCACCGGTGAGGTGCACATGCGCCATCACATTAGCCCCAGCGGCTACTATCGCGGCAAAAAAGTTATCAAGACCAAGGGCGACTGATCGCCCCTGAGCGGGTATCCCCAACGGCCGCTCGCGGTGTTGCACGCACTGCGCCGGCTTGAATAGCGCGCACGTGAAGGCGCCACAATAAATGGATATCACGGTCGCAATCGATTGCATGGGAGGGGACCATGGCCCGCACGTCACCGTGCCGGCTGCGCTCACGTTCCTGCGCGCCCAGCCCGAGGTGAACATAGTCCTCGTCGGGTTGGAGGATGCAATACGGATCGAACTGAAAGCCCACAAGGCTGAAATCGGACCACGATTACGCATACGTCACGCCAGCGAGGTGGTGACGATGGGCGAGCCTCCCGCGCTCGCGCTTCGCAATAAAAAAGACTCGTCCATGCGGGTTGCCGTCGATCTGGTGAAAACCGGCGAAGCTAATGCCTGTGTTAGCGCCGGAAATACCGGCGCGCTGATGGCCACTTCCCGCTTTGTGCTCAAAATGTTGCCCGGCATCGATCGCCCCGCCATTGCGGGCGTGCTCCCAACGATGCGCGGCAGGACCTATGTTCTTGATCTGGGGGCAAACGTCGATTGCGCGCCCGAGCATCTCGTGCAATTCGCAATCATGGGAAGCGCGCTTGTCGCTGCCGTCGAGCACAAGGCGCATCCGAGCGTGGGCTTGCTCAACATTGGTGAAGAGGCAATCAAGGGCAACGAAGTCGTCAAGCAGGCTGCAGATATGCTGCGGGCGAGCGCTATTAATTTCGCCGGTAACGTCGAAGGCGATGACATATTCAAGGGCAAGACAGATGTCGTTGTGTGTGACGGCTTTGTCGGCAATGTCGCGCTCAAAACATCGGAAGGCTTGGCACAAATGCTTAGCGTGTTTTTGCGCGAGGAATTCAAACGCAATGCGCTTACCCGGGCGGCGGCTATTTTTGCGATGCCGGTACTCAACGCGTTCAAGCGGCGCGTCGACCATCGACGTTTCAATGGCGCGAGCCTTCTCGGGCTGCGCGGAATTGTTGTAAAGAGTCACGGCTCGGCCGATATTTATTCCTTCGGTTGCGCCATTGAGCGCGCGGTTGAGGAGGTCAGGAACGGCGTGCTGCAAGGCATTAGCCAGCGTATAGAAAGCGGAGCAGGCAAATGATTTACTCTCGTATAGCCGGAACGGGCAGCTTTCTTCCATCCGCCCCAGTTACCAACGACGAGCTAGCCAAGCGGGTCGATACCTCGGATGAGTGGATTCGCACCCGTACCGGGATCCGTCAGCGTCATCTTGCCGCGCCGGGACAAACCGCGAGCGATCTCGCGCTGGAGGCTTCACGGCAGGCGATTGCCGCCGCCGGCATAGACGCCGGCGACATTGATCTCATTATCGTTGCAACTTCGACACCGGATTTTGTTTTTCCAAGCACCGCTTGCCTCCTCCAAGCCAAGCTGGGAGTAAAGGGCTGCCCGGCTTTTGATGTTCAGGCCGTTTGCAGCGGATTTGTTTATGCGCTGGCAACTGCTGATAAATTCATCCGGTCAGGCCAGCATCGCTGCGCCTTGGTTGTTGGCGCAGAAGTTTTTTCGCGTATTCTCGACTGGAACGATCGCGGGACCTGCGTGCTTTTTGGTGACGGTGCGGGGGCGGTGATTTTGCGAGCCGATTCCAAGCCCGGAATTATGGGAACAGTCCTGCATGCCGATGGCTCGCATGCCGGCATACTGTCAGTCCCTGGCCAAGTTTGCGGTGGGAATGTGACCGGTCATCCCTTCTTGAAGATGGACGGGCCAGCGGTTTTCAAGTTTGCCGTCCGTGTGCTCGATGAAGTAGCGCGGGAAGTTCTGGCGATGTGTAACGTGCGGGTGTCCGAGCTCAATTGGCTGATTCCGCATCAGGCCAACGTTCGTATTCTTGAGGCGACGGCGAAGCGACTTGGGATAAATCCGGAAAAAGTTGTGGTTACCGTAGACATCCACGGTAATACGTCAGCCGCGTCGGTACCTCTTGCACTGGATGTCGCGGTTCGCGATGGCCGGGTCAAACGAGGAGACAAAGTGATGCTTCAGGGTGTTGGTGGAGGATTTACCTGGGGCGCGGTATTGGTAGAGATGTAATGGCATTTCTCAATTCGATCTGGAATAGAGCATGAAATTAGGAATGGTTTTTCCCGGCCAAGGGTCGCAGTCTGTTGGAATGATGCAAGCTTATGGTGATTTGCCGGCAACGGGCGCCGTTATCTTTCAGGCGTCCCAGGTGCTGGGAATCGACATGGCAAAAATGATCGCTGAAGGACCGGCCGAGACACTTAACAGTACGGTAAATACCCAGCCGGTAATGGTGACGGCTGGATATGCCGTATATCGGGCATGGCGGGAACTGGGCGGCCCGGAGCCGGATGTGGTGGCGGGACACAGTTTGGGTGAGTACACCGCATTGGTTGTCGCGGAGGCCATCAGCTTTGCTGATTGTCTTCCACTGGTTCGTTTCCGGGCAGAGGCGATGCAAGAGGCGGTTCCGGCAGGCGTGGGTGGGATGGCAGCGATACTTGGCCTGGAAGATGATGCCCTCAAGGCCGCCTGTGTCGAAGCGGCCCAAGGTGAGATTGTTGATGCCGTGAATTTCAATGCCCCGGGTCAAACGGTAATCGCCGGCCACGCCAGTGCAGTGCAGCGCGCCATTGAGGCGGCCAAGGCACGTGGGGCGAAGCGCGCGATACCGCTACCGGTAAGCGCGCCGTTTCATTCGGCTTTAATGGCCCCGGCAGCCGCGAAATTATGCAAGTACCTTGAAACGGTGAAGATTGACAGCCCGCGTATCCGGGTCTTGCACAACGTCGATGTAAAAATGCATGGCGATGCGGCGGGGATTCGACAGGCGCTGGTGGGACAGGCCGATCACGCGGTACGCTGGGTCGAGATTATCCGTGCAATGGCCGCGCTCGGTGTTACCCATGTGTTGGAATGTGGTCCTGGCAAAGTGCTTGCGGGTCTGAACAAGAGAATCGATCCCGGGCTCACAGGAATGGCCTTATCCGACCGTGCGGGGATTGACGCCGCCCTCTCGGCTATAAATGGATAAAGGGGGGATGACGGTGAAGAAAATTGCGCTGGTCACTGGCGCCTCGCGCGGCATTGGCAAGGCGATTGCCGCCGCGCTGGCTGCGGAGGGAGCGACAGTATTTGGAACGGCGACCACTGAAACCGGTGCCGACGCGATAAGCGCTTATCTTGCTGCTAGCGGGGCATCGGGCCAGGGCTTCGTACTCGATGTCACTAACGTAGCTCAGGTCGAAGCCCTTGTGCAGGACATCGAGAAAGGGCACGGTGCGGTTTCAATTCTCGTCAACAATGCGGGCATCACGCAGGACAATCTTGCGATGCGCATGAAAGAGGCCGAGTGGGACGCAGTGATCGATACAGACCTGAAATCGGTTTTTACGCTTTCCAAGGCCGTGCTACGGGGCATGATGAAGTCCCGCGCCGGCCGTATCATAAATATAACGTCGGTGGTCGGCTCCAGCGGCAATGCCGGTCAGATCAATTACGCCGCGGCGAAAGCCGGCATTGGCGGAATGACCCGTTCCCTCGCGCGGGAAATTGGCAGTCGGAATATCACCGTTAATTGCATCGCGCCGGGTTTTATAGATACCGACATGACGCGCTCGCTGGACGAGCGGCAGCGGGAGGCCATACTCGGACAAATTCCGCTGGGGCGTTTGGGGGCCCCGGAAGATATCGCCGCAGCTGTGGTATTTCTCGCTTCGCCTGGCGCCGCATACGTTACCGGAACCACTCTGCATGTAAATGGCGGCATGTACATGGGTTAATGCCCCTTTCGAAATGGGCTGTTGAATCTGATAAAATTACAAACTTAGGTTCGAACTGAACCGGAAACAGGGAAGGAATAAGAAATATGGACAATATCGAACAGCGCGTTAAAAAAATTGTTGCTGAGCAACTCGGTGTGAACGAGGCCGAAATCAAAAACGAGTCTTCATTCGTTGACGACTTGGGCGCAGATTCCCTTGATACAGTCGAGTTGGTAATGGCCTTGGAAGAGGAATTCGAGACCGAAATTCCCGACGAAGATGCGGAAAAAATCACCACCGTCCAGCAGGCTATCGACTACGTCAATGCCAACGACAAGAAGGCTTGAGCTGTCGGAGCCTACTTTGGCGTTGGAAAGGTTGAACACCTTGTCGGCCTGTAATCGGGCCGAGAGCTTCAACAAAACTATCCGGGAGTCAATTTGACCCACCGCAGAGTTGTTGTAACTGGTCTGGGGATCATCAGCCCGGTGGGAAACACTGTGAAAGAGGCGTGGGCGAATGTCCTCGCCGGGAGGTCGGGAATAACCCGAATTACCCGTTTCGACGCGTCGCAGTTTCCATCGCAAATTGCCGGGGAGGTCAAAGACTTCGATCCGGCGAATTACATCTCGACAAAGGAAGTGCGCCGCTTCGACACATTTATTCACTTTGGCTTGGCAGCATCGGTCGACGCGCTGAAAGATTCGGGACTTGATCTGGCAACTGTGGACCTAACTCAAGTCGGCGTATGCGTCGGCTCGGGGATCGGCGGTCTGCCTTTGATTGAGGAAACACACGAGAGCTATCGGACAGGTGGCGCACGGAAAATTTCTCCATTTTTCGTCCCCGGCAGCATCATTAACATGATCTCCGGACAATTATCGATCATGTACGGTCTCAAGGGGCCGAATCTCGCCGTGGTCACCGCCTGCACAACGGCAAATCACAGCATTGGCGAGGCGGGACGCCTCATCGAGTACGGTGACGCCGATGTGATGATCGCGGGGGGCGCAGAGTCTGCATTATCCCCATTGGGCATTGGCGGCTTTTGCGCAGCCCGTGCCTTGTCAACGCGCAATGATGATCCAGCCGGCGCCAGCCGTCCCTGGGACAAGGGACGCGATGGCTTTGTTTTGGGGGAGGGGGCCGGCGTACTTGTGCTTGAAGAATACGAGCATGCAAAAAGGCGTGGCGCAAAGATCTACTGTGAGTTGGCCGGATATGGCATGAGCGCGGATGCAAACCATATCACCGCTCCCTGTGAAGACGGCGAGGGTGCGGCACGTTGCATGACGAATGCCCTGCGCAACGCGAAAACCAACCTCGATCGCGTCCAATACCTCAACGCGCACGGTACGTCCACACCACTTGGTGATCTTGCAGAAACAACGGCCGTAAAGCGTTGCTTTGGTGAACACGCCAAACGTCTGGCAGTAAACTCGACCAAATCAATGACCGGACATCTTCTGGGGGCTGCAGGCGGGATTGAGGCGGTTTTCTCGGTAATGGCTATGCACGATCAGGTTTCCCCTCCTACGATAAATCTAAGCGAACCCAGCGAAGGCTGCGATCTCGATTATGTGCCTAATGTCGCCAGGCCCATGAAAATCGACGTCGCCCTCTCCAATTCCTTCGGGTTTGGCGGCACTAACGGCACCTTGGTATTCACCAAGATCTGAACCCAACTTTGATCATTGAGCTGCGGCCGTCCCGCAGCTTGATTTTTTTCTTGGTTTTCGGCCATGTGGTTGCCTGCTTTGCCGCATTAACCGGGTTGGAGCTGGCTGCCGCTGCAGTAATAACGGGCGCGCTCGCCGTCTCCCTTTGGGGGCAACTGCAAATCATACGTTTGAAGACGCCTGGAGCGGTGCTGGCACTGCGCATTACCTCCGAAAAAAACGTGGAATACCGCGATGTATCTGGCACCTGGCATGTGTCAAAGCCGGTCGGGCAGGGATATGCGACTCCGCTATTGATGATCCTTTCGCTGCGCAATGAGAGCGGCTCACGCCGCCGAGTGATTTTGTTTGGCGATTCTGCCGGCAAAGAGGATCTGCGCCGACTTCGTAGTTGGATGCGCTGGGGACAGCGAGGGAGCGTTCCGCACGAGTTGCGGGCTAGGTGAACCATACCCATGCTGGCGAGTGAACTATTCAACACGGAACTGGTCTTTAGAATGGGGTTGAAGACGGCAGCCCCGATAGGCAGGGCTATACTGGCGCCGAATTGCGGTAAATCTCTGAAAAAAGAGAAAATAGCTGCATTTCAGGGAAGGCCAGATGAGTGACCGGGAGCTAGATCAGCAGCTTGTCGAGCGTGCACAGCGAGGCGACAAGCATGCTTTCGAGTTGCTGGTGTCAAAGTACCAGAGAAAGTTAGGCCGATTGCTGACGCGGTTTATCCGTGATCCGGCCGAAGTTGAGGATGTATGTCAGGAGGCTTTTATAAAGGCGTATCGAGCACTGCCTTCTTTTCGCGGAGATAGCGCTTTTTATACCTGGCTGTACCGAATTGGCATCAACACGGCAAAAAATTATCTGGTGGCTATGGGGCGACGCGCGCCAACCAGCACGGAGTTTGATACTGAGGAGGCGGAAAACTTCGAGGACGCCGATCAGTTGCGCGATATTAATACGCCGGAAAGTCTGATGATGACACGGCAGATAGGCGACACAGTGAACGAGAGCATGGCGCAGTTGCCGGAAGACCTGCGCACCGCCATTACCCTGCGGGAAATTGAGGGTATGAGCTACGAGGATATTGCCGTCATCATGAACTGTCCGATCGGCACGGTCAGATCGAGAATATTCAGGGCGAGGGAAGCAATTTCTGAAAAGCTCCGCCCACTGCTTGATACGACCAAGGACAAACGCTGGTAGTTCAAAAGGATGCAATATGAAAAGTGAGATTTCTGCCCTGGTGGACGGCGAGCTTGAGCCCGAAGCGGTTGGTCGCTGTTTGCAGCGGCTGAAGCAAGATGATGATCTTGTTCAAAGCTGGCGTGAATACCACCTGATCGGTGCTGCGTTGCGTGGTGAGGTCCGCACTTCGATTGACGCCGGTTTTTCCCGGCGTCTGGCGGAGGAGGCTACAATATTGGCGCCCCGGACAATTGTCGCGGCCAGGGTCTCGCAGCTGACTGCGGCGCTGTCTGCCGCAGCCGGCATAGCGGCGGTGGCGGTGGCGGCGTGGGTTAGCTTACCTCTTTCGGGCGGGGACGGTTCGACCTCTGCGGGTGTCGCAAGCCCTGCCGCAAACGGTTATGCCGCAATAAAAACAGTCGAAGGTGAAAAGGTGCCGGTCGCCGTTGGTGTTGAGGATTATTTGCTCGCCCATCAGCGATTCTCCCCGGCCAGTCACATGCAGGGTGTAGCGCCCTATGTTCGCACCGTATCGGCCGAGCGCAAGGTAGGCCAATGAGATTCGTCGTATTTGCGCTGTTGGTAATGCAGACGTCATTGGTCTCAGCCCAAGCCGCAAGCCCGGAGGCGCTGATGTGGTTGCAAAAAATCTACGCCGCTACAAAAAAGATGAGTTACAGCGGTACCTTTGTTTATCAGCAAGCCTTGCAATCGGAAACATCGCGCATCGCGCGCCTGGTTGACTCCACTGGCACGCATGAGCGCTTGGAAACACAGGATGGCACTCCGACCGAGATCATTAGGAATAACGACCAAGTCACCTGCTACCTTCCCGGCAGCATGACGGTAAAGATCGACCGTCAATCCGGGCAGAAAGTTTCCTTTCGGGATATTTTGCCGGAGCAACTCAAGGAATTGACTGAGCATTACACGCCGAAGATGGGCAAATCAAGCCGCATCGCAGGGTATGATTGCCAAAGTATCACGCTGGAGCCGAAGGACAAGATGCGCTACGGCTACGAGCTTTGCGCAGACCGAAGCAGCGGCATGTTACTTAAGGTAAAAACGTTTAACGAGGCACGCGAGTTGGTTGAGCAGTTCACTTTTCTGCAGTTGAAAATAGGTAATGTCGATCGCGATATGTTGAAGTCGCGCTTTTCGGGCAAAGGGCGCGACTGGCGGGTGGAGGATTCGGGGGCGTCTGAAGCGGACCTTTCACAACTGGGCTGGAATCTGAAAAACCAGCCTGCCGGATTTCGCAAAATCACCGAAATGAAACGCTCTCTCGGGGGCACCGCCGGGGTTGGACACATGGTTTTGTCGGACGGGCTCGCCGCGGTGTCTGTGTTTATCGCTCCGCACCCCATGAAGTCCGGCAACGTGCAAGCCGGTTTGTCACGACAAGGTGCGACGAACGTTTATGTCCGGCAAATGGGCGATCACCTCGTAACCGTGATCGGGGAGGCGCCCGCCGAGAGTGTTAAAGCGATCGCCAACGCCGTCGAATTCAGAAAACCGAATTGAAAAGCTGCTTTTGGCAACTTGAAATTCCTCGCGACTCACTTATCATTCCATTTGTCGTTCTATTATCGAGTAGCCATGTCCCGCATATTGGTAGTCGCACTTTTCTTGTTTTCACTTGGCGCCAGCGCACAAGGCCTACCTGACTTCACTGAATTGGTCGAAAAGCATGGGGCCGCGGTTGTCAATATAAGCACGACCACCCAGGTCGCCCAGAGAAGAGGCGCCCCTCAGGTTCCGCAACTTGATGAGGATGACCCGTTTTACGAGTTTTTCCGCCGATTCATTCCGCGCGGACAACCGGGACAGCCCGGGCAACCCGGACAGCCGGCCCCCCGTCAGTTTGAAAGTCGGTCACTTGGTTCGGGCTTCATCATCAGCGCCGACGGATACCTGCTGACCAATGCGCATGTTGTGGAAGCCGCCGACGAAATTACGGTAAAACTGACAGACAAGCGCGAATTTAAGGCGAAGGTCATCGGTTCGGATAAACGGACTGATATCGCCCTTATCAAAATTGAGGCGACAGGCTTACCGGCAGTTCGCCTTGGCGATCCTGCGAAATTGAAAGTCGGGGAGTGGGTTCTGGCGATCGGTTCGCCATTTGGTTTCGAAAGTTCGGTTACTGCAGGTATTGTAAGTGCGAAAGGACGCACCCTGCCTTCGGAGAATTTTGTTCCATTTCTCCAGACTGATGTGGCAATTAACCCGGGAAATTCCGGCGGGCCTCTCTTCAATATGCGTGGTGAAGTGGTCGGGATCAATTCGCAGATATACAGCCGTACCGGGGGATTTATGGGGCTGTCGTTTGCCATTCCGATTGATGTGGCGATGGATATTCAGAACCAGTTGCGCACAATCGGCAAAATCAGCCGCGGCCGGATCGGCGTGGTCATTCAAGAGGTATCAAAAGAGCTGGCAGAGTCGTTTGGCCTGAAGTCAGCTTCTGGCGCATTGGTGAATGCTGTTGAGAAGGGCGGACCGGCGGACAAGGCGGGGATCGAGGCCGGGGACATCATCTTGAAATTCGATGGCAAGCCCATCAGTGTATCAAGCGATTTACCCCGGATCGTCGGCTCCACACGTCCTGGATCAAAAGCACCTGTCCAAGTGTGGCGCAAAGGTGCGAACAAGGACATCGTAGTCAGCGTCGGTGAGATTCCGGAGGATAAACTTGTCAGTCGTGAGCCTCGTCGCGGAAGCAAACCCGTTGAGCTTGTCGCCAACCGGCTTGGTATCGTTTTGTCGGATCCAACTCCGGAACAGAGGCGCGATCTGAAGATAAGCGCCGGTCTGTTGGTGGAGGACGTCAAGGGAAGTGTAACTCCAGACATCCGTCCGGGTGACGTGATCTTGTCGCTGACCTCAAAGGGGGCGACGACTGAAGCGAAGACTGTCGAGCAATTTAATCAGGCCTTGGTGAAGCTCGACAAGAATACGACTCTTACCCTGCAGGTCCGTCGTGGGGAAAATAATCTCTTCGTTACGATAAAGGCGAATGGCGAGGGAAAGTGACCAGGCTGACTCTATTTAGCCGGCAGTACTGCCATCTATGTCACGAGATGCGCGCGCAGCTTGATGTTCTTGCAGCCGAGTTCAGGTTTGAACTTGAGGTGTTGGATGTCGATACGGACCCGGAACTTGAAGCGCGCTACAACGAACTTGTTCCTGTTCTCTCGCACGGATCTCTGGAGCTGGCCAGGTACAGGCTTGATCACGAAGCATTACGTGCTTATTTGACCAGAATCCGCTAAAATTCAGGCTGTTCCATGCGCATAAAAGGGTGCTCAAAGCACCCTTTTTTACAAAATCCCCCGCAATGCAGCACATCCGCAACTTTTCAATAATTGCCCACATCGATCACGGCAAGTCGACTCTCGCGGATCGCTTCATACAATTTTGCGGCGGACTTTCTGACCGCGAAATGGAGGCTCAAGTGCTGGACTCCATGGATCTTGAGCGAGAACGCGGAATCACCATTAAGGCGCAGACCGCTGCGTTGCAATACAAATCGCTCAGCGGCGAGATCTATAATCTGAATCTCATTGACACGCCTGGGCACGTCGACTTCTCCTATGAAGTCAGCCGCTCGCTCGCGGCGTGCGAGGGCGCTTTGCTGGTGGTCGATGCCAGCCAGGGCGTGGAGGCACAAACCGTCGCCAACTGCTACACGGCTATTGAGCAGGGTGTCGATGTCGTTCCTGTTCTGAACAAAATTGATTTGCCCAACGCGGACCCGGAACAAGCGATTCGTGAAATCGAGGATGTGATTGGGATCGAAGCCAAAGACGCCATTCGCTGTAGTGCGAAGACGGGCGTTGGCATTCAGGATATTTTGGAGTCGGTCATCACCCGCATTCCGCCGCCGAAGGGGGATCCCAATGCTCCCCTCAAAGCACTGATCATCGACTCCTGGTTCGATAATTACGTGGGCGTCGTGATGCTGGTACGTGTGGTAGACGGCGTGCTCAAGCCCAAAGACCGCATTTTGTTAATGTCGAGCCATAGCAATTTTCTTTGCGAACAGGTTGGTGTATTCACACCCAAGTCTCAGGCCCGCAAACACCTGTCTGCAGGCGAGGTTGGATTCATCATCTCAGGCATCAAAGAGCTGCAAGTGGCGCGGGTGGGTGACACCGTGACGCTGGCCGACCGGCCTGCGACCGCGGCATTGCCTGGATTCAAGGAAATCAAACCACAAGTTTTTGCCGGACTGTATCCGGTCGAATCCAACCAGTACGAGGGCCTCAGAGACGCACTCGAAAAGCTCAAGCTAAATGACGCCTCGTTGCACTATGAACCGGAGGTGTCGCAAGCGCTCGGCTTCGGGTTTCGCTGCGGATTTCTTGGCTTGTTGCACATGGACATCGTGCAGGAACGCCTGGAGCGCGAATACGACATGGACCTCATCACCACCGCGCCTACCGTGGTGTACGAGGTGTTGTTGCAGGATGGCACCGAGATGCGGGTCGAAAATCCCGCCAAAATGCCCGAGCCTTCCAGGATCCAGGAAATTCGCGAGCCCATCATTACTGCAACGATTTTTGTTCCGCAGGATTATCTGGGGTCGGTCATCACGCTTTGCATTGGAAAGCGCGGCGTTCAGAAAAATCTTCAATATGTTGGTCGTCAGGTGATGCTGACCTACGAAATGCCCTTGAATGAAGTCGTGATGGATTTTTTTGATAAGTTGAAATCCGCGACCCGCGGCTACGCCTCACTCGATTATGAGTTCAAGGAATACCGCGCTGCGGATATGGTCAAGCTGGACATTCTGATCAACTCAGAGCGCGTGGATGCGCTTTCGCTGATGGTGCATCGCGGCAACTCGCAATATCGGGGGCGCGAACTGGTGTCTAAAATGCGTGAACTGATCCCGCGGCAGATGTTTGACGTTGCGGTGCAGGCGGCCATCGGCGCACATATCATTTCGCGGGAAACGGTGAAAGCGCTGCGAAAAAACGTGCTGGCCAAATGCTATGGCGGTGATATTTCGCGTAAGAGGAAATTGTTGGAAAAGCAAAAAGCGGGGAAAAAACGCATGAAGCAGGTCGGTTCTGTAGAAATTCCGCAAGAAGCTTTCTTGGCAATACTGCAGGTCGATAGCAAATGAATTTTGCCCTGATTCTTTTTTCCCTCCTTGTGATCACCGGGCTCGTCACGCTTGCTGATAGGTTCATATTTTCAAAGAGTCGCCCGAAGGGGGCCGGGGAGCCCTGGTGGATCGAATATCCGAAAAGTTTTTTTCCAGTGATTTTGATCGTTTTTGTGCTGCGGTCTTTCCTGTTTGAACCATTTAAAATCCCCTCTGGCTCCATGATCCCGACCTTACTGGTGGGGGATTTTATTCTGGTAAACAAATTTACCTATGGCATCCGTCTGCCGGTCATTAATAAAAAAATAGTCGATATCAACCTGCCCAAGCGCGGTGATGTGATGGTTTTTCGCTTTCCGGACGACACCTCGCTTGATTACATCAAACGGGTGATCGGGCTGCCCGGAGACAAAATCTCCTATGTGAACAAGCGGCTCACTTTGAACGGCAAAGATATACCCGTAAAAGCGATGGAAGATTATCTGCATAAGGAGCGGATTTATTATTCCAAGCAATTTTCCGAATCGATTGAGGGTCGCGAGCATGCACTGCTCGTGGATCCAGAATCTCCGCCTGGGGTGCCCTTCGCCACGGCGTTCCGGTTTCGCGATAATTGCATTTACAATAGTGCCGGGGTCACTTGTACGGTCCCGCCCGGACACTATTTCATGATGGGTGATAACCGCGATAATTCAAGTGACAGTCGCGTATGGGGATTTGTTCCCGAGGAAAACATCGTCGGCAAGGCATTTTTTATCTGGTTTAATTTTAATGAGCTAAGGCGCTTCGGCACCTTCCAATGAGCGAGGGAATTATGATCAAGAATCAACGCGGTGTGAGCCTTATGGGCTTGATGATGATCTGTGTCGTGCTCGTGCTTGCCGCTGTGCTGGGCATGAAGCTCTGGCCATCCTTTATGGAGTACTCGGCGGCGAAAAAGGCTGTAATCGCAATTGGCAGTGAGATGCGCGGGGGAACGGTTGCGGACGTCCGGAAGGCTTTTGACAAACGCGCCCAAGTCGACAATATCGAGGCGATCAAAGGGGCCGACCTCGACGTAAGCAAGGACGGGGCTGACATTGTGGTTTCATTTGCATACCCCAAAAAAATTCCCTTGTTTCGCAACGTAAGTATTCTCATTGATTTTGCCGCGAGCAGCGCCCCTGGCGGAGCCCAATAAGGACGGATGGATAACGCCGCGCTCGAACTAGGCATCGGCTATCGCTTCCAGCGACCAGAGTTGCTGCAGCAGGCGCTGACCCATCGTAGTCACAGCGCCCCGCATAACGAGCGGTTGGAGTTTTTGGGCGATGGCGTGCTCAACTGCGTGATAGCAGACGAGCTATACCGCAATTTCAGCAGTTTAAAAGAGGGGGATCTCTCCCGCCTCCGCGCCCACCTTGTGCGGCAGGAGTCGCTTCATTTGCTTGCCCAGAATCTTCATCTGGGAGATTTTCTCCAACTGGGTGAAGGTGAAATCAAGAGCGGCGGGTTTAACCGGCCCTCAATCCTTGCTGACACTTTTGAGGCGCTTGTCGGAGCGGCATTTCTGGATGGCGGCTTCGAAGGCGCTCAGCAACTCATCCGTCATTTGTTAAAGGCGCAGATTGAAACACTCGACCCAAAGTTGCATGGCAAGGATGCGAAGACACAACTTCAGGAACTCTTGCAAGGCAGGCACATGAACCTGCCAAGCTATTCTGTGGTTGCGACACAAGGCGCCGCACACAGCCAGTTGTTCGAGGTGGAGTGTGCGATCGACGCCTTACAAATAAGAACAACCGGAAGCGGTACCAGCCGCCGTTTGGCCGAGCAAGAGGCGGCGACGCTCGCTTTGCAGAAAATTCAGCCATGAGTGCATTTCGTTGCGGTACCGTGGCCATCGTTGGGCGTCCCAATGTCGGCAAATCGACGCTACTGAACAAGCTTGTCGGGCAGAAGCTCAGTATTACGTCACGCAAGCCCCAAACGACGCGATACCGTCTGAACGGCATACTCACTAAGTTGGATACGCAGTATATTTTTGTTGATACGCCCGGGTTCCAGATGCGGCACAAAAGCGCGCTAAACCGCGCGATGAACCGGACAGTTACTGACTCTCTTCGGGATCTGGATGTGGCGCTGTTGGTACTGGAGGCCGGTCAGCTCGAAAAAGAAGACCGGGATGCTCTGGCAATCATTTCCGCAGAGACTCCGCTGGTGATCGCCATCAACAAAATCGATAAACTAGCAGGCAACGGGCCATTACTGGACTTCCTGAAAATGGTGGCGGCTTTATGTCCGAGGGCCGAACTTGTCCCGGTTAGCGCACGGCTTGGCAAAAATCTCCCGGAACTGCTGAAGACTATTCGTACACACCTCCCCGAGCAGTCCGCCATTTACGCTGCCGATGATCTTACCGACCGCAATGAACGCTTTTTGGCTGCCGAACTTCTGCGTGAAAAACTATTCAGACTTACCGGCGATGAATTGCCCTATGGCAGCAGCGTTACGATTGAGAAGTTTGAGGAAGAGGGGCAGATGAGGCGTATCCATGCCGCGATCATCGTCGACAAAGATTCGCACAAGGCCATGGTAATCGGCCAAAAGGGTTTGAAACTCAAGGAGATTGCGACGGCAGCCCGCATTGACATGGAAAAGCTCTTTGGCGGCAAAGTGTTCCTGCAGGTTTGGGTAAAAGTGAAAAGCGGCTGGACCGACGACGAGCGTTCCTTGCGCACGCTGGGCTTCGGGGATCTCTGATCGCCGCATGGCTTTGCACAAACAGCGCCAAGTCCAGCAATCGGCTTTTGTGCTGCATAGTTATCCATATCGTGAGACCAGCCTTTTGGTTGAGGTATTCACCAGAGCGCATGGCAGGCTTGTCGTCGTGGCGCGTGGAGCACGCCGCCCAAGGTCGGTGATGCGTGGGAGTCTGCTCGCTTTCCAGCCATTGTTGCTGGCATGGTCAGGAAAAGGGGAGGTGCGAAGCTTACACAGCGCAGAATGGCAGGGAGGACAGCCGATGCTATCGGGCGATGCGTTGCTCTGTGGTTTTTACCTCAATGAGTTGTTGCTCAAGCTTTTGCCACGAGAAGATCCGCATGAGCAGCTTTTCGATAATTACGAAGGTGCGCTCAGACGTCTTGCGGCTGAGGCCGACTCGGCCCCCGTTTTACGCGGCTTCGAAAAGCAGATGCTAAAGGAACTCGGCTATGCCCTGGACTTGGAACGTGAAAGCGCCAACGGCGCCAATGTCGAACCGGATCGCTTGTACACGTATGAGCCTGATCGTGGGGTCCTTGAGCTAAAAGGACCTACTTCCTCCGGACCGATCCTGCCAGGAGGCGTCTTGCTGGCGATTGCGCGTGACGATTACCGGGATGGTTCCGTGCAGCAGCATAGCAAGGCGCTGATGCGCATCCTGATCAATCATCGACTTGGCAGGCAATCCCTCAACAGCCGTCAAATATTCCGCGATTTGCAGGATCTTTGACCTCGAAACATATTGACGACCATGACATTGCTTAGTGTAAATCTCAACAAGATCGCACTTGTCCGCAATACGCGCACGCTGGGAATCCCCAGTGTCGTCAAGTTCGCGCAGATCGCCCTTGCGGCCGGGGCGCAGGGCATTACGATCCATCCACGACCAGACGGACGGCACATTCGTCCCCACGATGTGTCTGATTTGGCTGATGCTCTGATTGATTGGCCCAATACGGATTTCAATATTGAGGGCAATCCGTTTCACGGTTTGCTGGAGTTCGTTCGTAAATTCCGTCCGCAGCAATGCACGCTTGTTCCCGATGAGTCGGGGGCTGCGACTTCTGACCACGGATGGAATCTGTCCGAGGACGGGGCGCGCTTGCGTCCGATTATTGCTGAATTACGCGCGCTTGATGTTCGGGTGAGCCTGTTCATGAATCCTGACCCCCTCGCCATGCCCATGGCGCAGGCTTTGGGCGCGGATCGCGTGGAACTCTATACCGAGCCTTACGCCAGCAGTTTCGGAACGAAGCAAGGGCGAAGCGTCCTTGATCAGTACGTGCAAAGCGGAATTGCAGCAAGCCGCGCAGGCCTTGGCATTAATGCCGGACATGACCTTAATCTCGCAAACCTTCCAACGTTCCTGCGCGCAGTTCCTAATGTTCTCGAAGTGTCAATCGGTCATGCACTGGTGGCGGATGCATTCGAATTTGGAATGACGGAAACCGTCCGAATGTATCTTGCGGCGATACGCGAGGGCCGGGCGTGATCCTCGGAGTCGGTACGGATCTGGTGGAAATACACCGAATTGAAAAAGCCCTTGCACGCTACGGTGAGCGGTTTGCCCAGCGCGTCCTGGTAGAGCAGGAGCTCGAACAGTTTCGCCGCCAAAAAAAAACCGCCGCCTGGCTGGCCAAACGCTTCGCCGCCAAAGAGGCCTTTTCGAAAGCAATGGGAACCGGCATTCACTTTCCCGTGAACTGGCACAACGTCAGCGTTGCGAACGCTCCCTCGGGGAAGCCGCAGCTGTGTTTTTCAGAGCCGCTCGCCGCGCTGATGACCCAGCGTGGAATCCGTCATGCTCATGTCAGTCTCACAGATGAAATCAGCCTTGCGTTTGCCTTTGTTGTTATTGAGGGGGACTCCGGCACATGATACCCATTGCCTTGAAATGCCCATTTGGCGCGGGTTTCCAGCACATTGAGCCGGATTTGAGTCTCGCCAACCACACCGGAATACCCGGAACTGCCGCCTTCAGTTTTAAATTTTTTCAAAGAACTCCATGATGAAATATCTTCCGCTCGGACCGGTGATGCTCGATGTTGCCGGTCCCCGGCTTAGCGAGGCGGAGCGCATAACCCTGGCGCATCCACTTGTTGGCGCAGTCATCCTTTTCTCACGTAACTTCGAATCAACGGCCCAAATCGCAAAACTGTGCGCGGAGATACGGGAAATTCGTAAGCCATCCCTGCTTATTACGGTTGACCATGAGGGGGGGAGGGTTCAACGTTTTCGCAAAGGTTTCACCCGTCTTCCGCCGATGCGGACTCTCGGTCAGATTTGGGAGAAAGACCCGGATCTTGCGCTGGACCTGGCGAAGGACATCGGAATCATCTTGGCCGCTGAACTACTTGTACTCGGTGTCGACCTCAGCTTCACGCCGGTTCTGGATGTGGACTTCGGCGAAAGCGGTGTAATCGGAGATCGGGCTTTCTCACGAGATCCGCTGACAATCACTGCGATTGCCGACGCGCTTATGAACGGACTTGCCTTGGCTGGAATGGGCAACGTCGGCAAGCATTTCCCCGGACACGGGTTTGTCCGGGCCGACTCGCATGTCGCCATGCCTGTGGATGAAAGAGACTTTAGAGAGATTGAAGCAATTGACCTCGTGCCCTATGGGCGTTTGCAAAATCTCAAGGGGGTAATGCCGGCGCACGTCATTTATCCGGCTTTTGACGACCAACCGGCGGGTTTTTCCCGTAAATGGTTGCAGGATGTGTTGCGCGGTCAGTTTGGTTTTGACGGTTTTATTTTTAGCGACGACTTGTCCATGGAAGGCGCTAAGGTCGCAGGCGGGATTGTGAACAGGGCGAGGGCCGCCTTAGGCGCCGGATGCGATATGGTTCTGGTATGCAACGATCCTGGCGCAGCCAACGAGTTGCTCATGGGGCTTGGCCACGCAAGCTTGAAGCAGGACAGGGCCGAGAAACTGCGGGGCAGGCCTTGCATCGCCCTTGCTGAAAACGTCCTCTACAAGACGGCTATCTTAAATTACGGGCTTTATTTCGACGAAGAGGGTGCTCCCAGAAAGCATGTCGCCTAGCGCCCCGCGCAAGGATTAACTTCGACGGAAATATGCGCGAGTTCTTCATGCTCTTGTAATCTTGCGCGGTACTCATCCGGCAGTAACGGCCTATCGGCAACCAAGCATACGATGCAGGCATAGTGATTGCGTCCGACCCTCCAGACGTGGAGATCAGTGAGTTTTGCGTCACCATCGCTTTCGATAGCCAGGCGGATTTCCGCGACAACCGGGTGATCCATTTCCCGGTCAAGCAGCACTGCTGATGATTCGGCGATAAGGCGGTAGGCCCAGACTAGGATAACTACGGCTCCGACCACACCCATAAATGGATCCAACCATGACCATCCCGCAAACTTGCCGGCGATGAGCGCGACAATGGCGAGCACAGAAGTAAAGGCATCTGCCACGACGTGGACATATGCCGATTTTAAATTTAGGTCATCGTGAGCCCGCGCATGGCCGTGCCCGTGGTTGTGATTATGGGCATGACTATGATGCGATGGCCCGGCAAGAAGCCATGCGGAGATCAAATTAACCACCAAGCCCCCCACGGCGACCCAGAGAGCCTCATCGAAGCTGATGTTGACCGGATGCATCAAGCGTGCAGCCGACTCGACGATCATGGCAAGGGCAACAACGCCAAGCAAAAGCGCGCTGGTAAAACTGCTTAAAATCTCAATTTTCCAGGTTCCAAAGCTGAAGCGCTCGTCGTTGGCAAGCCGCCTCGATAGCAGGTAAGCGAGCCCGGTCAGCCCTATGGCCAAGGCATGTGTACTCATGTGCCAACCATCAGCCAGCAAGGCCATTGAGTTGAACAGCAATCCGGCGATGATTTCGCCCACCATCATCACGGCCGTTAAAATGGCCACCCGCCATGTGTTGCGCATGGCGGCCGTGTTTCCACGATCAAAAACATGTTTGTGTTGCCAACGACTCAAATCGTGTGTTTGCATGGGAGTAATGAAGCAGCAAGGCCGGGGGTCATTGTAGCGCCACGAGTCACGGCAGCGTGCTAGCATCGACGCTGTTTCGCCATGGCTCAATCCTTCGACCTACACTGTCGCGCCTGTCCCAGGCTGGCGGCATTTCTAGATGATGTTCGCACCAGCGAACCGGGCTATTACGCCCTGCCGGTGCCCTCTTTTGGAGATCCGGTTGCGGGTTTGCTGATTGTCGGTCTTGCTCCAGGGATGCACGGCGCGAACCGTACCGGCCGCCCCTTCACTGGAGACTACGCCGGGATCCTGCTCTACCAGACACTGCACAAGTTCGGTTACGCCAATCACGCGGGATCTGCCGATCCCAGGGATGGTCTGGTGCTGACTGGTTGCCGCATAACCAATGCGGTTAAATGCCTTCCACCGAAGAACAAGCCTGAGTTGAGTGAAATCAGGCAGTGCAACCATTTTCTTGCAGCAGAATTGGCGAGCAAACCGCCTCGATCAATTCTCGCCTTGGGAACTATCGCCCATCAGGCCGTACTGGAGGCCCTAGGCTTGCGCGCAAAGGATTATTCGTTCCGTCATGGTGCACAGCACAAGCTTTCAGCTGCGTCACAGGCTCTCAGGGGAGTGATCCTGCACGATAGTTACCATTGCAGTCGATATAATACAAATACGAAACGCCTGACCGAGGTGATGTTTCACCAGGTTTTCTCGGATATAGCCAAACATCTCGGTCGAAGTTGAGGAAATCGCAGTGGGTGATCAGGACACAAAGGGCAGGGCGGCGCCGGGGTTCGACAGTGCAACGTTGATCGGTGGACTACCGAATCTTCCCGGCGTTTACCGTATGCTCGGGGTTGGTGGAGACGTGCTTTATGTAGGGAAGGCGCGCGACCTCAAAAAGCGTGTCTCCTCGTATTTTCAGAAAACAACGCACAGCCCCCGCATTCAAATAATGCTCTCGCAGGTGGCTTCCATGGAAACCACCGTGACGCGCTCCGAGGCTGAGGCGCTGATTCTCGAAAACAACCTGATCAAGTCGCTGTCTCCCCGATACAATATTTTGTTTCGTGATGACAAGTCCTATCCGTATTTGATGATTTCAGGCGGCGAGTTTCCGCGACTGGGCTTTCATCGGGGGGCGCTGGACAAGGCAAACCGGTATTTCGGTCCATTCCCGGACAGCAATGCCGTGCGCGACAGCATTCAGTTGCTACAGAAAATTTTCCGTTTGCGCACCTGCGAAGACCCGGTATTTTCCAATCGGTCCCGCCCCTGCCTTCTTCACCAAATTCGGCGCTGCTCGGCACCTTGCGTCGCTTTGATCGATGCAGAGGCCTATGCCGCAGATGCCGATCGTGCAACCAAGCTTATGGATGGTCGCACAGATGATGTTATGAAAGACCTTGCAGAACGGATGACGGAGGCGGCAGAAGGTCTGCATTACGAAAAAGCTGCTGTGTTTCGTGACCAAATACAGTCCCTTGCGACCGTGAAGGCGCGACAGTACATTGATAGCGGTCGGGCGCTCGATGCCGACGTCATTGCGTGCGCAGTTCAGCCCGGAGCCACCTGCGTCAATTTGGTTATGTTGAGGGGGGGGCGGCAGGTCGGGGACAAGAATTTTTTCCCGCAAAACGCTCAGGATCAAACCCCAGCCGACGTAGTGCTGGCTTTTCTGAACCACCACTATTTGCTGCAGCCGATTCCTGCGCTGGTCATTATTGGCGAAGAGGGGCTGGACGCGGGTGAAATTGCCACCATGCTCTCGGAGCATGCCGCGCGGCGTGTACAGGTTGTTTTGAGGCCCCAGGGGGAAAGACGGGTATGGACTGAGATGGCACAGCAAAACGCCGAACTTGCTCTTGTGCACAAACTGCGCGAACAAAGCAATCAGGAAAAGCGTTTGTTGGCTTTGCGTGATGCGCTGTTTCTTCCGGAGTCGGTCAAGCGTATCGAGTGTTTTGACATCAGCCACACCCAGGGGGAGGCGACCGTCGCGTCATGCGTTGTATATGACCGGATGGATTTGAGGCGTAATGAGTACCGTAGGTATAACATTGAGGGAATCACCCCCGGCGATGATTATGCTGCGATGCGGTCTGTTCTGATGCGCCGATATGAAAAAATCTCCAGAGAGGCGGGCGTAATGCCGGATTTGATACTTCTTGACGGTGGCAAAGGACAATTAAGCAGCGGCATGGCGATTATGGCCGAGTTGGGGCTGTCAGAAATTCAGCTCGTCGGTGTGGCCAAGGGGCCGGAGCGCAAAGCGGGAATGGAGGAGCTCATATTGGCCGATTCGGGACAGATCGTGCATTTGTCCGCCGACAACCCGGGCTTGCACCTGATTCAACAGATTCGGGACGAGGCCCATCGCTTTGCAATTTCCGGGCACCGCGCTCGCCGGGGCAAAGCGCGCGTAACTTCAAGCCTTGAGAGTATTGGCGGTATTGGCGCTAAACGGCGGCAACAGTTGCTCGCAAGCTTTGGAGGACTCAAGGGCGTAATCGACGCCAGCATTGACGATCTGGCGAAGGTCGAGGGTATCAGCAGAAAACTTGCGGAAAAAATATACGGTGAATTGCACTGATGCTTACCCTGCCTAATCTTCTGACCTGGACACGGATTTTGGCCATTCCGATGTTTATCGGGATCTTCTATCTTCCCGATCACTTGCTTACCTTGCACGAAAAAAATCTCTGGGCGACGGTTCTTTTTACGGCCGCGGCGATAACCGACTGGCTTGACGGCTGGCTAGCACGAAGACTGAATCAATTGTCCGCATTTGGTGCATTTCTCGATCCTGTGGCGGACAAATTGATGGTGGCTGCAGCCCTTATCGTTTTAGTTGAGATTGATCGCGCCAGTGCGATTGTTGCGGTGATTATTATTGGCCGCGAAATCACTATCTCCGCCCTGCGGGAGTGGATGGCCCAGATAGGGGCTTCAAAGAGTGTCGCTGTTAATTTTTTGGGGAAAATAAAAACAGCCTCACAGATGATTGCCATTCCTATGCTGCTTTATCATGATGCCCTTGGCGCTTTTAACACCAAACTCTTCGGCGACTGGCTGATCTGGTTGGCTGCGGCGTTGACCCTGGTTTCAATGGCGTATTACCTCAAGTTGGCGTTGCCGCAAGCATTGGCTCAAGATCGGCGCAAAGAGGATTGACCGTGATGCTCGGAACCGATACAATTCTGGGCTGAAATGCGGGAGTAGCTCAGTTGGTAGAGCGCAACCTTGCCAAGGTTGAGGTCGAGAGTTCGAGACTCTTCTCCCGCTCCAGAACAACACGAGGAAGTAGGGACTTCCAGCGCGGCGCGACAAGAAACATGGGGTCGCGCAGTACCTGTGGGTCCTTGCTTCCTTTCTTTTTGTGTCTGTTGCGTTCGATTACCCCGGCGGGGTGGCAGAGTGGTCATGCAGCGGCCTGCAAAGCCGTGTACGCCGGTTCGATTCCGACCCCCGCCTCCATAGCCATTGGGCTAGCAACTTGCAACCCATAGTTCCTTGCTTCGGTGATCTGGCTGCTCGGCATCAATCATCAGGACGAGGTACGCTTCAGCTTGCGTAAATAGGAGCGAATCGAATGCGTGTGCAAGTTGCGATCATTGGTGCGGGCCCCTCTGGTCTACTGCTTGGCCAGTTGCTTAATCGTGCGGGCATTGAAACCATCGTTATCGAAAATAAAAGTCAGGATTATGTTCTGGGGCGTATTCGCGCCGGAGTTCTGGAGCAGGGTACCGTCGAGCTTTTGGAGCACGCCGGAGTCGGGGCGAGGGTTCACGCTGAAGGCCTCGTGCATCACGGGATAGAGCTGTGCTTTGGGGGAGGGCGTCATCGTATCGACCTGAATGGTTTGAGTGGCGGTAAAAACGTTACCGTTTATGGACAAACTGAGGTCACCAGAGACCTTATGAACGCCAGGCAAGAGGCAGGGGCGACACTGGTCTTTTGCGCCGAGCAGGTTAGCGTTCACGGCTTTGACACGGCAAAGCCTTCGGTGCGGTACGTAAAGGATGGCGTCCAGAATGAAATACATTGTGACTTTATCGCGGGATGCGACGGATTCCATGGCGTGTGCAGGCAGAGCGTACCTACTAGCGCGATAAGCACGCACGAGCGCGTCTACCCGTTTGGCTGGCTAGGCGTCCTTTCCGACACCCCACCGGTATCGGACGAATTGATTTATGCCCGACACGAGAGGGGATTTGCCCTTTGCAGCATGCGCTCTCGCTCGCGTAGCCGTTACTATATTCAGTGCGCCGTGGACGAAAAGCTCGACACTTGGTCCGATCAGGCGTTTTGGGATGAATTACGGCGTCGGCTCGATGAAAAGGCCGCGGATATGCTTGTCACCGGCCCCTCCATCGAAAAGAGTATTGCTCCGCTGCGCAGTTTCGTTGCTGAACCGATGCGCTTTGGCACACTGTTTCTAGCCGGTGATGCAGCACATATTGTGCCGCCCACAGGGGCCAAGGGGCTTAATTTGGCTGCAAGCGACGTGCATTATCTCTCTAGCGCATTCATCGAGTTCTACGAATCCAGAAAGCCTGGGGCATTGGATACCTATTCCAATAAAAGCCTTAGACGCGTCTGGATGGCGGAACGCTTTTCGTGGTGGATGACTTCCCTAATGCATAAATTCCCGGATGCGGGGTCATTTACCGAAAACATGCAACTCGCCGAGTTGGAGTATTTGCTCGGGTCGGAGGCTGCTTCAACGGCTTTGGCCGAGAATTATGTTGGCTTACCTTTTTAATGAGCATTGGACCAGCCCCTGTTAGCAAATTCACAATCAGGCATGGACATGGTTCTAGTTGTATGGGAGCCTCCACCGATTACTCAATTAGGGCTCTGCAGGTTCACGTTGGCGGCAATCTAGGCCGATAATTCTTAGTTATTTTGTACTTGCTGTTGTCCGCCCGGATGGTGAAACTGGTAGACACAAGGGACTTAAAATCCCTCGCTGCCAAAGCGGCGTGCCGGTTCGATTCCGGCTCCGGGCACCAATTAGAAATGACCTTAAAAGAAACTGATAGACGATTGAAAATAAATATAAAATATTTCCCCGCATCTGGAAAGAGCCGCAGTGATCGTATTTGAACTGATTTGCGCGGAGAGTCATCGGTTTGAGGGCTGGTTTGCCTCGATTGAGGATTTTGGCAACCAACAGGATCGACATTTGCTCGCATGTCCTGTTTGCGGTTCTACCTTAGTCCAAAAGCTCCTGATGGCAAAAATCGGCCGCGCGCAAGCAGAGGAAGATCCCAGGACTCGGCGCGAGATTCTGCCTAAGCAGCCGATACAGCCCGGCTTGACCGAGTTAATTGACCATATCCTCTTGAATACGGAAGACGTGGGTTCGGGATTTGCAAGTGAGGCCCGCCGTATGCATGCAGGCGAGGCTCCAGATCGGGCTATTCGCGGTCAAGCTAGTGCTGAGGAGTCCCTGGCGCTCCAAGCTGAGGGAATTCCAATTTTTGCTTTACCGATACCACCCAAGGCTGGCTGGCATTAGCGTCCGGCGCAACTAGCCTCGATATCAAATTAGTTGGAATGTGTATTATGTTAAATAATACGTTCTAATCGTGCAGGTTATTTTCAAACTCTATTCCTTGGCCCCAGCCTGCTGGAGCAGCTTAGCAATCTCCGAGTTCCCGGCTTTCAGTGCCCACTGCAAGGCAGTCGCACCACTGTCGGTACGAATCTGCGGGTCAGAGTCCTCCCAAAGCAATAAGCGCACTGTCTCAAGATGCCCCTGTCGCGAAGCGATCATAAGGGCTGTCGCGCCGTTGGGCGCTTGAGCGTCTATCTCTGCGCCCTTAGCAAGCAAAAAGCGACATACATCGGTATGCCCTTCAAAGGCCGCATAAAGCAGAGCATTCCAGCCTGAATGGGAAACTTCCGCACCTGCTGCCTGCAGCCGGCTGACGATCGCCAAATGTCCTTTTAAGGATGCCAACATCAAAGCCGTCTCGCCCGAACCGTTACGGGTATTGATGCGCGCCCGGGCCGAAATTAGCCGCTCCACAATCCTTTCATGTCCCTCCCGCGCCGCGTGCATAAGCAAGCTATCCCCCCGGGCATCGGACGAATTTACGTCGACCCCTTTGCGCAACAGGCGCTCAAACGTGGCGGTATCGTTGGCTTTGACGGAAGCAAGCATTTCGTCAAGCGATTGGGCGAATGCCGGAGCAGCGTTCGCCATCGCGCAAATGAGCGCCCAAAATACCAGTTGTAGTGCTCGATTCATGCCGCCTGCCTTTGAATTCCAAACAAATGAAAGAAATTGGCGCTGGTCGCCTCTGCAACCATCTCAATGGACACCCCCTGCAGTCGGGCAATTTCCGCGGCAACGTGACCTACCCATGCCGGCTGGTTCACTTTACCCCGATGCGGCACGGGCGCCAGGTATGGTGAATCCGTTTCGATAAGCATGCGGTTGAGCGGAACCGCCTTCGCCACCTCCTTGATTAAAATAGCATTTTTGAATGTGACAATACCGGAAAACGAGATATAAAACCCCAATGCCATTGCAGCCTGAGCGACTTCCAGGGACTCCGTAAAACAATGCATCACCCCGCCTACCGCAGACGCCCCTTCTTCCTCCATCAAACGAAGCGTATCTGAGGCCGCCGCGCGCGTATGAATGACAAGGGGCTTGTGGCAAAGCCTCGCCGCTCTTATATGGGCGCGAAAACGGTCACGCTGCCACTCGGTGTCTCCGGTGGTACGGTAGTAGTCAAGTCCCGTTTCGCCTATAGCGACAACGCGGGGGTGCTGTGCCAATCTGACGAGATGCAGTGGGTCCACTGGCGTACGATTTTCGTGGTCTGGGTGTACGCCAACCGTGGCGAACGCGTTCTTGTGGTTTTCGGCAACTGCAAGCACGCTTGGAAAATCGTCTAAATTGACGCTGACACAAAGCGTGTGCGTGACGAAATCGGCTTCCATTTGCGCAAAAACATCGGGTAATTTCCCGACGTAATCGTCAAAATTGATGTGGCAATGGGAGTCAACAAACATGGCGTATTCGATCGCGCCCGTATGGGCTTTGTATCGGTCAGTAAGTGTGGGTCGCCCGTGCCGACTGCAGCAACGGGCCTAAAATGGTCTCGATACGGCGGCGCGCAATGCGACCGCTCTCATCATCGCTGAATTGGACGCCCACGCCTTGGGTTTTGTTGCTTTGAACATTGGCCGGCGTAATCCATACGACCTGACCCGCAACTGGAATCTTTCCCGGTTCGCTCATCAGGCTTAACAGCATGAATACTTCATCGCCAATTTCATAACTCTTGGATGTAGGAACAAAAATCCCGCCACGCTTCAGCTGGGGCATATACGCGGCATAAAGCGCGGATTTTTCCTTGATATTGAGCGAAAGAACGCTTGGCCTGCCTCCTTGCTTAACGTCGTCAGTCATTCACATTCGCCCCAAGATCGCGATAGGAAAGGAAGATCGCTTCAAAAAACAGTCTTGCGTTGAGGGGGTGGCGTGCCAAAGCACGGGCCTCATTCAATTCGCGCACAAATCGGAAAAGTTTCCGTGAATCCATTTTCCGGCTGATGGCAACAATCCGATCGCGCTGAGCGCAATGGTAGCGAACTTCCCCCTTGCTCGCGGCAAGGACAAGGTCATGAGCCCATTGCTGCATCCAGGTCACAACGGCGAGCGGATCAATCGTCTGGCAAAAATCAGTTAAAACAATCGCATTCGGACGTGGCTCGGCGATTCTTCGGGCAAACTCGCGACGCAAATCCCCCGCTTCTGCAAAGGTGAGCGCCTTTATCGGTGCCCCCCCCGCATAAGCGAGCAATGCTTCTGCATCCTTAATATTCTGGCTGCGCAGCCACTCTAGCGCCGCGGCTTTGTCAGGCAGAGGGACTGGAATCAGCTGACAGCGACTACGAATGGTTGGGAGAAGCCGACTCGCCTCATTGGATACCAGCAAAAACAAGGTGTCCGGCGGGGGTTCTTCCAGACTTTTTAGCAATGCGTTAGCCGTAACACCCTGCATCGCTTCCGCCGGTTCCAGAATGATCACCCGCAAACCGGCCTGGTGACTGCCAGTGGCCAGCGTTTCCTGCATTGCTCTTATTTGCTCTATCTTTATATTTTTACTAGGCTTTTTCTTGGATTTTCGGCCCTCGCCCTCTTCCGCTTCCTCGCCCTCCTCCTCGCTCATGCTCTCGGGCTGAATATGCAAAAAATCCGGATGGGCGCCCTGACTGAGCCAATGGCAGGCCTTGCAAACCCCACAAGCATGTCCCGTGAACTGCGGGGTTTTGCAGAGCAGTGAATAGGCGAATTCGCGTGCAAGCGCTGATTTTCCGATGCCTTCCTGCCCGTGTATCAGCAGGGCGTGCGCAAGTCGCCCACGCTGCTGGGTGAGTTTTAGCCAAATCGCCATTTGCCATGGAAAAGTACTCATAAACAAAGTGTTGAAATTATTTCCTCAAGTAATTTCCGTATCTCGTCGCGACTCTTTGTCCCATCTATTTGGCGAAAGCGCGCCGGTTGCCCAACCACCCGGGCACAATAGCCTGCACGCACGCGGATGAAAAACTCAAGATTTTCCTGCTCAAATCGATCGAGCGCCGTTCCTTGGGCGAGAAGGCGTTGCCGGGCGACTTCCAGCGGAACATCAAAAAACAGCGTCAGGTCCGGCTGCAATCCGCATTGGACCCAGTCCTCGAGGGTGGAAATTCGCGCCTCTGCAAGCCCTCTTCCGCCGCCCTGATAAGCAAAAGTGGCATCAGTGAAGCGATCTGACAGCACCCAGCGTCCGGCCTCCAATGCGGGAAGTATGACCTTGGCGATGTGCTCGCTACGTGCGGCAAAAATAAGCAGCGCCTCGGTGTTCAATGTCATTGACTGGGTCAATACAAGTTCACGCAAGGCCTCTCCAAGAGGCGTACCACCGGGCTCACGAGTCATCACAACGTCTTTGCCCGCGTCGCGAAGGCGCGCGGCAATCCATTCAAGATGCGTGCTTTTCCCGGCACCATCAACCCCTTCGAGGGTGATCAATTTTCCGCGGCTTACCATGCGCGTGTCCGAGACGATGAGATGAGATGCTTCACGTGTCGCTCTCTTTATCGCTTTGATGATAATTGGTATTTATGCACGGCACGGTTGTGCTCCAGCAGCGTCTTCGAGAATTGGCTGCTGCCATCACCGCGTGCAACAAAATATAACTCGTCGCCTTTTGCCGGCTTGACTGCCGCCAGCAATGCCCCGCTCCCAGGCATTGAAATCGGATGTGGCGTCAGCCCTGCACGGGTATAAGTGTTGAAAGGCCCATCGCGTAACAAGTGTTCTTTTTTTAAATTACCGTTGAACTCATCGCCAAGGCCGTAAATAACGGTCGGATCGGTCTGCAGCAACATGCCGATGCGCAAACGATTATTGAACACGGCGCCGATGCGGGGCCGGTCGTCCGGACGACCGGTTTCTTTCTCGATAATAGAGGCAAGAATTAGCGCCTCATAGGGGGTCTTCAGCGGCGACTCCTGCGCACGTTGCGCCCAAGCCGCCCCCAGTTGGTTTTCCATCTGGCGCCAACTGCGCTTCAAAATGGCTAGGTCACTTGATCCCTTGGCGAACAGATAGGTATCTGGAAAGAACCATCCTTCCGGGGCTTGGGCTGGGGCGCCGATTCGCGCCATAATCTGTTCGTCAGTCAGCTTCGCGCTATCGTGCCTGAGACCCGTTTCTGCGTCGAGCACGGCGCGGATCTGTTTGAAAGTCCAGCCCTCGATAAAAATAATTTCCGATTGGGAAAAATCTCCCTGGGTAATCTGCGTGAGCAGATTCCAGGGGGTGATCCCCTGCGCGATCTCATAACTGCCCGCTTTTATGGCCCCCGCTTTGCCTGCGGCGCGCCCCAATAGGGCAAATTGCCAGGGCGCCATGGTTACCCCCGCTGCGGAAATTTGCCGCGCTGCGCTGCGCAAACTGCTACCCGGCTGAATCGAGAAATCGAGTTCGGCGGTTTGCAGGCGCAGGGGACTGAATGCGAACCAGGCCGCCCATACGAGACAGCCAAAGACAGCGAGAGCAATAGTGGCGAGCAGGTTTTTTATCATGTGACTGGCGTGTCTTGCCTGCGATTATGCGGAGACGCTGCAGTTATAATGGGGCAATTATGCCATGCGGTGATGTGCTGCACCCTCGCGTGGCGCTAGCAGCAAGAATGCCTCCTGCTGCATCAATACCAAACCGGAAGAGTTCAACAAACATATGAATGTGGAGTGGGCTAAATTTTTGACAGAAAATGCGGCAGTCATTAGCGATGGCGCCGTCAGTCATTTTGGTGATAAGTCGATGGAGCTTTCGGCCGCGGCGCGAGTCAACATCATTGCCGACCTTTCACACCTTGGGATCATTGAGTTCAGCGGCGAAGACGCGGGTGCCTTTCTACAAGGGCAGCTTTCCTGTGATGTAAAGGCGCTGTCCATGAACGCCAGCGCTTACGGCAGTTATTGTTCGGCCAAGGGTCGGGTTCTGGCGACATTTTTGCTCTGGCGCACCGAGCCGGGTTACAGCATGGCACTGGCACGGGACATCCTTCCGTCAATCCAGAAGCGGATGGGCATGTTCGTGATGCGATCCAAGGTAAAGCTTGAAGACGCGTCGGATCGCTGCGTCCTCGCAGGGCTTAGCAGCCCCAACGGAGAGGAGCATATCGCCAAGCATTTCCCTCTTGTTCCGGCTGACGACCATCAGGGAGCGGTCTCCGAAAATGGACTGCTGCTGCGCTTGTCGCAGAGACGATGGGTAATTGTGGCCGGGGTGAAAACCGCACAGAAAAATTGGTCCGTGCTGCAGGGGGCGTTCACACCGGTCGGTGCGGCAGCGTGGGGGTGGCTGGAAATTCGCGCCGGTGTCCCCTGGATAACGCAGGCGACTCAAGACCAGTTCGTTCCTCAAATGATCAATCTTGAGTTGATCGGCGGGGTCAGCTTTCAAAAGGGCTGCTATCCCGGCCAGGAAATCGTTGCGCGCACCCAATACCTGGGCAAACTCAAACGGCGCATGTACCTTGCCAATATCGTTGCCGATGCCATCCCCCTGCCCGGAACGGCGCTCTATAGTGAAGATCTGGGCGATCAGGCAAGCGGGATGGTAGTGAGTGCACAAGCATCCCCTACCGGGGGCTTTGATGTGCTTGCAGTTGCAAATTCAGAAAGCATCTCATTGTCTATCGTGCATACGGGAACACCGCAGGGGCCGACCCTGTCACCACAGCCACTACCCTACTCGCTAAAATGAAGATCAGTTACTTTGTTTATTATCGCGTCGCCCAACCCAGTCAAGCGGCAACGCGAGCGACTATTGAGCGCTTGCAGGCGCATGTAAAAAATGCAACCGGTATAAGCGGCCGCCTGCTGGTGCGCACCGAAGATCCAAGCACCTGGATGGAAATCTACGAAAATATCGACCCGGACACCGCCTTCGAAGCGGCGCTTGCAGCCGCTGTCACCGATTGCGGCTTTACCTCAATTGTTGCCGCCGATTCTGGCCGCCACATCGAACGCTTTAAGGCTTTGTAATTGATTTTCCATCAAGCAATACGATGTGCCTGATTCTTTTTGCCTGGCAGGCGCATACAGAGTACGCGTTGGTTCTTGCAGCGAATCGCGACGAATTTTTTAAACGACCGGCCGCTCCGGCGAATATCTGGCCTGACTGCCCGCAGATTCTCGCTGGGCGCGATCTTGAGCAAAATGGCACATGGCTCGGCGTCGGGATCGATGGAGGATTTGCGGCGCTGACCAATTTTCGCAAGCCCGGCGATCGCGTTTTGGATGCGCGTTCGCGGGGTTTTCTCGTCAGTGAATTCCTGCAGGGAAAACAATCGCCCGAGGGCTATCTGGAGGCACTCGCCCCGGGCGCCAAGCACTACAACGGCTTCAATCTTCTGGCATCCGACCAGCGTGGCATGTGGCATTTTTCCAATCGGGGCGGTACACCGCAAAAGGTAGCTGCTGGCGTGCATGGATTGTCCAACCACCTTCTCGATACCGCCTGGCCCAAGGTCCTTGCCGGAAAATCGAAAATGCAACGCGCACTAGGCGGACACATCACACCCGAGGCTTTGCTGCAGATCCTTGACGATTCCGCGATTGCTCCGGATGACGCCCTGCCGGACACGGGTGTGGGACTGGAGCGGGAACGGACATTGTCGGCTGCGCGCATCGTTGGCCCGGGTTACGGCACACGTTGTTCTACGGTGCTCCTCGTTCACCGCAGCGGGGAGACAGAATTTGTCGAACGCACTTTCAGCGAGGACGGCGGTGTCACCGGTACAGTCGCGTTTCGAATCAAACCCGGGGACTCACCAGTACCCGTCGCATCGTAAAGTGCGGGATATTCGCCTCGATAAATTCCGGCCCCTCGGCGACAAAGCTGCAGCGCTGGTAAAACCCCAGCGCCTGGGTTTGTGCGTGCAGCACCAGGGTCTTAAGCCCGCGCGCTGCGGCCAACGCGACCAGGGCATCAAGCAAGGCCATGCCCGCACCGTTCCCCCGCGATTCTTTTAGTACCGCCATCCGGCTTATCCTTGCCTCGCCCGGCCTTGCCGGTTCCTCCGGCGGCAGCAATCGGCCGGTCCCGACGGCCAGCCCCGACGCGCCAAAGGCGATGGCGTGATCGGAAACAGCGTCCCATTCGTCCCATTCCTCTTCAATGCGCACCCCCTGCTCGTGAACGAACACGGTTTCTCGCAAGGGCCGAGCGAACACGGCGGCCTCCTCCCAGGCGAGAATGTGGACGGTGTATTGATGCGAGGAAGGATTCATGGTGTCGAACGTTATAATGCCGCATCATTTTAAGGGTTTGCGGCGATGCAGAGTTTATGGAGTGACAGCGAGGCGGCGGGCTTTTCCGGCGATCTGGGGCTTCGGGTGTACACCTCGCGCTTGCTCGGGCGCGACAAGTCGCTGGTAATGCATGGCGGCGGGAATACCTCCGTAAAAATGCTTCACCGGAATCTGTTCGGTGAAGATGAGGCGATTCTTCATATCAAGGGCAGCGGTTGGGATCTGGAAACCATTGAGGAGGCGGGTTTTGCGCCGGCGCGCCTCGCGCATCTGCAGCGCCTCGCCGGGCTTGATGCGCTGTCTGATCCGCAAATGGTCAATGAAATGGCCACCCATTTGTTGCGGGCGTCCGCGCCGGCGCCCTCGGTTGAGACGATTTTGCACGCTTGCCTGCCCTTCAAATACGTAGACCATACGCATGCGGACGCGGTGCTTGCTGTGAGCGATACGGCGGACGGTGAAGCGCGTATCCGGGAGATTTACGGTGACAGCGTCGTCGTGATTCCCTACCTGATGCCCGGCTTTGACCTGGCGCAATATTGCGCCAAGGCCTTTCCGCGCGAATCGGGCGCACAAACCATAGGCATGGTGCTCTTGCAACACGGCATATTTTCTTTTGGTGAAACAGCGCGCGAATCCTATGAACGTATGATCGAGCTGGTGGCACGTGCCGAGGCGTATCTTGCAAAACATCGCGCGCAGGACGCGGCTCAGGCACCGGTCGGCACCACGCCGCGATTCGACCCGAAGGCACAGGCCGAACTTCGCCAGGCTATTTCCCGGACGGCAGGCGGCCCGATGATCCTGAAGACTTGCTCCAATACAAGAACCCACGCGTTCGCCCGGCACCCTGCGGTGGCGGCGATGTGCGCGCAGGGGCCGATCACCCCGGATCACGTCATACGCACCAAGCGCCTGCCGATGCTGGGTACCGATGTCGATGCCTACGCGCGCGACTACAAGGCCTATTTTGCGTTACACGAGCCGCAGGCCAAGGAAGGCAAGGCCATGCTGGATCCTGCACCACGCGTGGTGATAGACCAAGCCTTCGGCATGGCCGTGGTCGGGCGCAGTGCCAAGGACGCCGCAATCGTCGAGGATTTGTACGAGCACACCATCGACGTCATGCTGCGCGCCAATTCGCTGGGCGGCTACCGCGCGCTTCCCGCACGCGATATTTTCGAGCTTGAGTACTGGGACCTTGAACAGGCCAAGTTACGCAAGTCGGGCAAGCCCCCGGTTTTTTCAGGCGAAGTCGCGGTTGTCACCGGCACGGCCTCGGGCATAGGCAAAGCGTGCGTTGCTTCGCTGCTCGAGCGCGGGGCTGTGGTCGTTGCACTCGACATCAATCCCGAGGTGCGCACCGCCTGGGCGCGCACCGATTATCTGGGCCTGGTATGCGATGTAACCGATGAGGCGCAAATCCACGCGGCCTTGTATCGTGCCATCGCGACCTTTGGTGGCGTTGACATGCTCGTTCTCAACGCGGGGATATTCTCAGCCAACCGCAAGATAGAGGAACTGCAAAGCGACGAGTGGCGCCGGGTGATGAGCATCAATCTTGACGGAAACCTGTTCCTGATGCGCGCCTGTCACCCGTATCTCAAGCTCGCCCCGCGCGGCGGACGCGTTGTGGTGATCGGCTCCAAGAACGTTCCCGCCCCCGGTCCGGGGGCCGCGGCCTATTCGGCATCCAAGGCTGCCTTGACACAATTGGTGCGTGTAGCTGCACTCGAGTGGGGCGCCGATGGCATTCGCATCAATACGCTGCATCCCAACGCCGTGTTTGACACCGCATTGTGGACGGACGCGGTGCTAGAGCAGCGCGCCCGCTATTACGGCATGAGCGTGCACGATTACAAAACCAACAACGTGCTGAAAACGGAAGTGACCAGCCGGGACGTCGCAGAGCTTGCGGCGGAAATGTGCGGCCCGCTGTTCGCCAAGACCACCGGTGCGCAACTCCCGGTTGATGGGGGAAATGAACGTGTCATCTGAAGTTTCTGGAGTACAAACCCTGCGCTGGGTGGATGGCCGTCTTGAACTCATAGACCAGCGGCGTCTGCCGCATGAAATCGTCTATGTCTCCTGCCACAACGCTGCCGAGACCGCCGCCGCGATACGCGACATGGTGGTAAGGGGTGCACCGGCGATAGGCTGCGCAGCCGCCTTTGGCATCGCGCTAGAAGCAGCCGCAGGCGGCAACCTGGACGCCGCGCATGCGGCGCTTGCCGCAAGCCGGCCTACTGCGGTCAACCTGTTCTGGGCCTTGCAACGCATGCGCGAAGCCATGGACGCCGGTCGCCCTGCCCTGCAGGAGGCGCTGGCGATTTACGACGAAGACATTGCCATCAACCGCGCCATGGGCGGTTTCGGCGCGGCATTGATCTCTGACGGCGCGCGCATCATGACCCATTGCAACGCCGGGGCGCTGGCCACCGCCGGGCATGGCACGGCGTTGGGTGTGATTCGTTCGGCGCGTGACGCCGGCAAACTCATTTCGGTCGTGGCCAACGAAACCCGTCCCTACCTGCAGGGCGCGCGCCTGACCGCCTGGGAAATGGTGCAGGAAAAAATCCCGGTCACCCTGGTCACCGACAACATGGCCGGCCATCTGATGCAGCAGGGCAAGATTGACGTGATTGTCGTCGGCGCTGACCGGGTAGCCGCTAACGGCGACGCCGCCAACAAGATCGGCACCTATACGCTGGCGGTGCTGGCGGCACGCCACAACATTCCGTTTTATATCGCAGCGCCGGTTTCGACCTTCGACCTGGCAATTCCCGACGGCAGCCACATCCCGATTGAGGAGCGCCATGCCGATGAAGTGACCGGACACGGTGGCAATCGCTGGGCCGCGCACGGCGTGGAAGTGTTCAATCCGGCCTTTGATGTCACCCCAGCCGAGCTGATTACCGCACTGATTACCGAGCGCGGCATCATCAACGCGCCGGATACGGCGCGGGTGGCGCAGATCATCGGGCACTGAATCACGCTGTTTTCAGCGATGCCATAGGCTGGAAATGACCGCCCCGTGCGGGTTTCCAGCCATTGTCCGACCAGCGGGGCCTCAGTCAGGTGACGGAACCGGCTTAGCCGGCGATCGCTACCGGAGTTCCCGGCGCAACGCGGTCAAAGAGTTCGAGCAAGTCCTGGTTGCGCATGCGTACGCAGCCAATCGATCCCGGCGTGCCCATGGTCACCGTGTCGGGACTGCCGTGGATGTAGATGTAGCGCCGCATGGTGTCCACCTTGCCCAGTCGGTTAAAGCCGACCTCGCAACCTGAGAGCCACAGGATGCGCGTCAGTATCCAGTCGCGCCCCGGAAACTGCGCTCCCAGCTCCGGCGTCCATATTTCACCGGTCGGGCGGCGTCGCACAAACACCGTATTGACAGGCTGGCCCGCACCGATTTTAGCGCGCACGATGTGTTGCCCGCGTGGCGTGCAGAAGCTGCCGTACACCTCGCCCGCGCCCTTGCTGGCGGTGGAAATACGGTAGGTCTTGGGCGATGCACCATCGGCCTCGCGCAACGTCAAGGTCTGCGCCGGAATGGAAATCTCAATTCGCGGCATGACTGCGCCTTGCGACAAAAAATTCCGATAAGAGGCCGCCGCATTCTTCGGCCATCAGTCCGCCGGTAACGGTGCAGTGGTGGTTGAGGCGCGGCTCGGCAAATATATTGACAACGCTGCCGCAGGCGCCGGTTTTGGGGTCACTTGCGCCGAAGACCACGCGTGCAATGCGTGCGTGCATGATTGCCCCGGCGCACATGACACAGGGCTCAAGCGTCACATAGAGCGTGCACCCGGGCAGCCGGTAATTGCCAAGCTTACGGGCCGCATCACGCAGCGCCAGTATTTCTGCGTGGCCGCTAGGGTCGTGCCCCCCAATGGGTTGGTTCGAGCCGCGTCCGACGATGACGCCGTCTTTCACCACGACGGCGCCTACTGGTACCTCGCCAACGGCACCCGCCTTTGCGGCAAGCTCAAGGGCTTCGCGCATCATCGCACTATTGCAATCGCAGTTCACCATGGTCGGTAACGCGCCCTATTCCCACTCGGTTGTCAACAGCAGCCCATAGAATGGCGCCAATGCTTGATCTAGGGTTCTAATGGAGTGGCGGATACCGCCATTTCTACCGTCTATTTTGCATGTGTTCATGCTAAGAATTCTACACTAGGGTTTTGACGTACCTGATAGTTCGCCAATGATCGCCATCAAATCTAGCCGGACTGTTAATCAGGTCTCTGGTTCGAGTCCAGGTCTGCGGGGCAAATCTCTATTTTTGCCGCAAATGCCATCTGATACCCAAAATTAGCATTCAGCATCTATCGGCACGTATCGCAGACTATCGACAGCCCGATGCATGTAACCCTTCAGGATCGGTCGGGATCTATCGGTACCTATCGCTGGCAACGTTTTTCTCATCCTGTGATCGTTCAGTACCTATCGCTACCTATTGATAGCAAATGGCATCGATCTCAAGCCAGCACTTTGAGACCGTGCTTCTCGACCACCGCCAGCAGCTTGAGCGCCATGCCGCTGGGCCGCTTGGTGCCGGCCTCCCACTTCTGCACCGTGGACTCGCTGGTGTTCAGATAGCGCGCGAAGACAGGTTGACTGACATGCGCCCCCTCGCGGATTCGCTTGATCTCTTTAGGAGGGATCGCCGACGGCGCAGTGAGGCACGATTCGTCAAATTCGCGCATGGTCGCCTTGTCGATGGTCCCGGCACGATGCAGCCCTCGGGCTGCGCTGTGGATCGCCTCGAAGGCGTCGCTCTTGAACTTGGCTTTACTCTTCATCGCATAGCTCCAGTAAGTCGCCCTGACTCAGCGCGGACACCAACTCGGAGTCCGTCATGCGGCCAAACGCCTGCGCCAGCTTTTTGAAATCAGCAAGCTCATCGCCATCGATGTTGGCCCGATCCTTCTTTGCGAACAGATACGCAAAGATCCAATGCCGCCCGCCCTTTGACAAGACGATCGAGCGGTACATGTTCTTGTTCAGCCGTTTTTTGAACACGCCTCCGCCCAGATCGTCAGCCTGCCCCTGCATGACCTCGTGAATCAACGCAATCAATGCCAGATCGCCGATGCGCGCCTTCCTCGCCGCCTTGCTGAACCAAGCCGTCTTGAAAGTTCGCGTCAAAGGTTTTTTCGGCATGCCGAAGTGTAGCACCACGTCCTACTTATGTCACTTCCTGGCATGACCTTGACGATGCCGCGCGAACCACGCGACACAAATCCTCGGCTAATCTGAAACCTTGTCCGAGGTTTTGTATCATCTGCTGTCAACACCTTAGCGTCCGATCGATTCAAAACCGCCCCATCAGACTTCATTAATTACATAAAATACATTCGGTAATACATTGTTATTACTATATTTTCACCCTATTCCCACTCGATCATCAACGGCGCTTGCAAACCGGTGTCACGTATAGCACTTTTTTCAGTGAGCAGCATTTCTACCGTCAGATCTACCGTCATTTGCATCTGATACCCGAAATCAGCATTCAGCATCTATCGGCACTTATCGCAGACTATCGACAGCCTGTTGCATGTACCCCTTCCGGATCGGTCGGGGTCTATCGGTACCTATCGGTACCTATCGCTGGCAACGTTTTTCTCATCCTGTGATCGTTCAGTATCTATTGCTATCTATCGGTGGCGATTCCATTCCCACCGCAAATGTTCGTAGGTGAGCCATCCTCCAAATACATTATCGCCTGTGCACTAGTATCTGAAATCAGTAGCGGCTATGATCACGCGCACCGCTACTAATCCCGTGACGCCAGAAGTCCCGGAAATCGCTTTACGCGCAATTCTTCGAGCACCGATTCCGAGAGTTTCCACCCCTCGCCGCCAATTTTCGCAATCAGCTCGGTCCAAACCCGCTCGAACGCATGGATTGCATCCGCCTCTTCGAAGCGAATACCCGCCGGTAGCAGCGGCGTGATGTCCTCGGTCAGGCTCCGGGTAAGTTTTTCAAGCATGCGCTGCTCGGCCATCGCGCGCGTGATCGGCTTGCCTTCCAGTGCCAGATAGTGGTCAAAGCATGCGATGACCTTTTCCGGGGCCAGCGGAAGTTGCTCCAGTCCCTGATGCAAATCGAACAGGTCGCGGCTCGCGCGTCGCTGCAGCAACGCGCGCAGCTTCGTACCGAACAGCTCCTCGGGCTCGAAAGACGCGATCTCGGTCTTTCCTCGGTACCATTCATTTTCGAATGCAAAGGGATACCGCTTGATGCCGAGCAGGTTCGCGTGCTCCCGGGTGTTGATCTCGACCTTGAGCTTGAGCGTTGCCTGGGAATCGACCTCGGGTGTGAACTTGAACACCAGATGCATCGAGTGACCTGCCTGCTCTCGCTGACATCTTCCAAGCCACGACAATGCTTCGCGGATCGCGTCGA